>CAZEQH010000043.1:0-1502 GCA_964514375.1 uncultured Candidatus Saccharibacteria bacterium | reverse complement strand
TTTGTAAATTAAAAAGCATCTATTACAACTTGCCTTTTAGCCTTTTTCATTTTAAACTTAATTAGTTGTATTTCCTTTCTATATCAGCTTCTACCTTATGTCAAAGATTCTGACTTTGAAAAAAATCTTTCTCTTCATAGGGGATATTTTTTTACTTTATATCTCATTGCTGATGACCTTGTTTTTCAGTTACTTCGGCGAGTTCAATTACCAGGTTTTTGCCATGCATGTAATCCCTTTTTCCATTGTCTACCTCATCTGGCTGGTAATCTTTTACATAGCAGGCCTATATGACCTGCACGTTATAAAGACAAGAACATCTTTTTACGCCCGCATCACTGCGGCCATGCTGGTAGGGTTGGGACTGGGGATGATTTTCTTTTACGCCCTTCCCATTTTCGGCATCACCCCCAAAACTAACCTGCTCTTGAACGGCTTAATCTTCGGCCTCCTTTTTTGGGGCTGGAGAAACCTGTTCCACGCACTTTTTTCAGTGCGTTTTTTAAATAGAACGGCCGTTATTGGGAAAGGGCCCTATATAGAGGAGCTGAAAAGAGAAATAGATAAAATGCCCTACCTGGGGTACAAGATAGTTGAGGTGGACCAGAAGAAGGATTTGCTTCCCCAGATACAGAAAAAAAGCATAGATACGGTTATCTTCCCGGAAGATCTGGAATCAGACCCTAAAATACTGAAAGCGCTTTATTTCTGCCTGCCGGCCCAGGTTACCTTCCTGGACTTTGCCAAGGCCTATGAGATTATTAATCAGAAAATACCCGTCTCCCGCATTTCCCACTCCTGGTTCCTGGAAAATATGAGAGAGGGAGAAAAGGGATTCTATGACAAGATAAAAAGATTTATCGACGTTTTCCTGGCCGTAATTATTTCAATCATCACCCTACCCCTCTGGCCGCTTATTGCCCTGGCAGTCAAGCTGGGAGATGGAGGACCTGTTCTTTACGCTCAGGAAAGGATAGGTAAAGACAGGCAGCCCTTCACTCTTTATAAATTCCGTTCCATGAAAGTGGGAGCGGAAAAAAACGGGGCTGTCTGGGCCAAAAAAAATGACAGCAGGGTAACGGTAGTGGGAAACTTCCTCAGGAAGAGCCACCTGGATGAGCTGCCTCAGATGATAAACGTTCTCAAGGGCGACATCTCTATAGTAGGTCCCAGACCTGAAAGGGCGGAGTTCGTGGAAAAGCTGGAAAAACAAATCCCCCACTATTATCTCCGCCACATCATCAAACCCGGATTCACGGGATGGGCCCAGATAAAATTCCGCTACGGCCGCTCTGTGATGGACAGCAAGGAAAAATTCGAGTACGACCTCTATTACATAAAGAACAGGGATTTTATCCTTGACTTCAGCATCCTTTTGAAGACCTTCAGATTATTCTTTGAAGCAGAGTAATGAAAAAAGCCATCAAAGACAAAATCTGCGACATTCTCGTCTGGAGCCAGAAATACACCGGCACCGATATGCTCTACCTAGCCAAAGGCGG
>CAZEQH010000042.1:0-1519 GCA_964514375.1 uncultured Candidatus Saccharibacteria bacterium | reverse complement strand
TATTCAGCCGCCGTTACCGGATTGGATGCTCAAGTAATAGAAGTTGAGACGGACGCCTCATACGGATTGAGCTACTTTGAAATCGTTGGCCTGCCTGACAAGGCCGTCCAGGAATCAAGAGAAAGGGTTGGGGCAGCCATAGAGAGTTCCGGTTTCAAATCTCCTCACCGCCAGCCGGTGAGGGTTTTAGTTTCTCTGGCTCCGGCCGACGTGAAAAAGGAGGGTTCTCTCTATGACCTACCCATTGCCTTAGGATACTTGCTGGCTAATAAAAAGATAAGTTTTAATATAAAAGACAAACTTATTTTAGGGGAGCTGGCCCTTGACGGCAGGCTCAGGCCTATCAGGGGAGTCATTTCTTTTGCCATATTGGCTCGAGAAAAAGGATTTTCAGAAGTGATAGTCCCGAAAGATAATGCCAATGAAGCGTCTCTTATTAAGGGCATCAGGGTTATAGGGGCTCAAAACTTAAGGGAGGTCATTGACCACCTCGGAGGCGGTAAAAAATTACTTCCCCGGAAAGCAAACATTAAAGAAATTATCAAAGACAATAAATTTTCTTTTGATTTAGGTTATATCAAGGGACAGGAATCCAGCAAAAGAGCCCTGGAGATAGCGGCGGCCGGCGGCCATAATCTGCTGATGGTAGGACCTCCCGGGACAGGCAAAACTCTATTGGCTAAAGCCCTGCCCTCTATACTTCCCCCGCTTTCTCTGGAGGAATCCCTGGAGGTGACCAAGATATACAGCATAGCCGGCCTCCTGCCCCAGGAAAAGCCCTTTATAAGACAAAGACAGTTCAGGGCGCCTCATCACACTTCTTCTGAAACAGCCCTTATAGGCGGGGGCACTCCCTTAAAACCCGGAGAGATTACCTTAGCCCACCGGGGAATATTATTCCTGGATGAATTCCCGGAGTTTCACAGGGACGTACTGGAATCCCTAAGACAACCCCTGGAAGAAGGGCAGATTACCGTTTCCAGGGCGCGGTATTCCGTAACCCTGCCCTGCCGCTTCACCCTGGTGGCTGCCTCCAACCCCTGCCCCTGCGGCTATTACCAGGACCCTGAAAAGGTATGCCGCTGCACCACTTCCCAAATCCAGAAATACCAACGAAAGCTGTCCGGCCCCCTGATGGACCGTATTGACCTTTTTATTACCGTTCCCAACATCAAATATGAAAAACTGATAGCCCCTGAAAATAAAGGGATAAGTCTTAAAATAAGGGAAAAGATTAAAAAAGCCAGGGAAATACAGCTGGAAAGATTCCAAACCCAAAAAATCAACGCCGAAATAGACGTTCCTCACATTAAAGACTACTGTCCGGTTGATTTATCCAGCCAAAATCTCCTGAGGAAATACGTTGACTCGGGCAAGTTGTCTGCCAGGGGATACCATAAGGTACTGAGGGTAGCCAGAACTATCGCCGATCTGGAGCAGTCCGAGAAAATAAAATTCCGACATGTGTCGGAAGCCTTAATGTATCGGATAAAAGAGATTTAGATGGACTTATTGGGCA
>CAZEQH010000041.1:0-1522 GCA_964514375.1 uncultured Candidatus Saccharibacteria bacterium | reverse complement strand
AAATAAGCAAATAATACTTTTTATGTGTTCCATAAATGGCTTCAATTTTAGAGATGAAAGACTAATCAGAAGAATGGTAGAGCTGACCCATCACCGCGGTCCTGACCAGGATGGTTTCTATTGTGATGATAATGTTTCTCTGGGCCATGCCCGGCTTTCCATTATTGATTTGTCAGAAAAAGGAAGACAGCCCATGTGGAATGAGGACAAGTCCATAGGCATTGTTTTCAACGGGGAGATATACAATTTTAAAGAAATAAGGAGGCGTTTGGAAAACAGGGGGCATCTGTTTTCTTCTGATACGGATACGGAGGTAATACTTCATCTCTATGAGGAAAAGGGAGAAAACTGTCTTCAGAAATTGAATGGAATCTTTGCCTTTGCCATTTACGACAAGAAGAAAGAGCAGCTTTTTCTGGCCAGAGATAGGGTGGGGGTTAAACCCCTTTATTACTATTTTAAAGATAACAAATTTATCTTTTCTTCTGAGATAAAAGCCATTCTGACTCATGGGATTCCTCGAAGGGTTGACATCCAGGCACTAAAATATTATTTTAAGATATTTTTTGTGCCCGCACCGCACACCCTGTTCCAGGATATCAAGAAGTTGCCTCCGGCGCATTATATATTGGTGAAGAAGGGGAGTCTCGTTATCAGGAAATACTGGTATCTTGCGGAGCTTCCGGAAATAAGGACAGAGGCGGAAGCCGAAGAGGGAATAAGGTCTATTCTCCGCGATTCTGTGAAAGCTCAGCTCATTTCAGACAGACCCGTGGGTATTTTTTTAAGCGGTGGCATTGATTCCAGTTCGGTTCTGGGTATGGCGGCCGAACACATTCCAGGAAAGGTGAAAACCTATTCCGTGGGGTTTGACATTGATGTGGAAAGAGAAAGATTCAATGCAGATTTCAATCTAGCCCGCCAAACCAGCCAGCATTATAATACCGATCACCATGAATTACTGGTGAGCGGAAAAGATGCCGCCGACAATCTGGAAAAGGTTGTCTGGCATATGGAAGAGCCCATATCCAATCCCACTCAAATCCCTACTTTCCTTCTGGCCCAGGAGGCGAAAAAGCAGGTGGCTGTGGTTCTGGGAGGAGACGGGGGAGATGAGCTTTTCGGAGGGTATATGCGTTATTATTACAGCAGGATTGTTGATTTATATCAGATGCTTCTGCCCAACTTTTTAAAGAAAGGAATTCTACCTTCTTTATTGGAAGTTTTTCTCGGAATGAAAGATTTGGAAAAAAAGTTAAATACTTCTGCCGGTATCTCAAGATATTTTCTTTTTATGGGTCAGAAAGGGAAAATACTATCCAGAGTTCTGAAGTCGCCCTGGGACTATAAGGCGACAGAAAGTTTTCTGATAGATAATTATCCGGAAGGTAAATTCCAAGACCCTACCAAATACTTAATGTTCCTGGATTTTTCCACCTGGCTGCCTGACGAGTCTCTAGTACGGTCTGACAAGATGACCATGGCCTTCGGCCTGGAGGAAAGAGTGCCCATCTTAGACCAC
>CAZEQH010000040.1:0-1534 GCA_964514375.1 uncultured Candidatus Saccharibacteria bacterium | reverse complement strand
ATATTGGTGGACATAATATAAAGACAACTTCCAGACATATAATAGGTCGGGGAGCGGTTGATATGAAAGGTTCATTGGCCGCAATGATTGACGCATTTATTAAATTATATAAAAAGAATGGCGAATTTTCTCCTGTACTTCTTATAACGGGAGATGAGGAAGCGCACTCCTTTGCCGGCATTAAGAATTTTTTGAAAAGAAACAAGAAGTTAATTAAAAGAATAACCTTTGGAATCAACGGGGAACCGAGCAACCTGAATATACAGACAAAGTTTCGTGGAGTAATGGCTTATACGGTAGAAGCCAAAGGAGAAACAGGGCACAGCGCTTATCCTCAAGGGAGGGACCTGATAGAAAACATGACTCCCGTAATTACGGTAATAAATCGTTTCTTATCTCAAGCTAGAGAAATAAAAAGTAGGGAATTCGGCGGTACCGTAGGGACGTTTACCGTCTTAAGGTCTGGGATAAAGGAAAACCAGCTACCGAAGAGTTTTCAGGCGAGCTTTAATCTAAGAACAGTCAAGGCAAACAGATTTTATTTAAGATTATTTGATGATATAGTTAGAGCGGAACTGCCCGTCGGTGTTTCGGTAAAAAGTTTTTCTTTCGATCCATTAATTGCCGATATTCCTGAGGAATATTTAGTTGCTGTGAAAGAGGTTTTTAAAAAATCCCATATAAGTTATAAAGAGAGTAACAGCAGGTTTTTTACCGAAGCCACATCACTCAATAAGGCTGGTGTCCCGACTTTGGTATTAGGACCCGGAGAACCGAGATTAGCCCATGTCGAATCCAAGCTGGAGAAGATTAGCCTAAAAGTAATTAATAATTATTCAAACATTCTTACGGATATAATACATGAACTTAATTCCTAAATTGTATGAATAAGTTGCAGGAGATTTTTGGGAAAAAAGAAAAGATTATAATCGGGGCTTTGCATTTTCCGCCGCTTTTGGGGTATAAGGATTTTCCGGGTTTCGGCACGGCCTTGAAAAACGCCAGGCAGGACCTGGTCGCCTTTCAGGAAGGGGGAGTGGATGCCGTGATTTTTGAGAATAACTATGATATTCCTCACAAGACCTTTGTAGAGCCGGAAGTTACGGGAGCCATGAGTTTTTTGATGTCGAAATTAACAGGCGATATAAATGTTCCTTTCGGCATGAGTGTGCTCTGGAACGATTATAAGGCAGCTCTGTCCTTATCTAAAGTTTTTGGGGGAAAATTCATCAGAGTTCCCGTTTTCGTGGACAGCGTAGAAACCGAGTATGGCAAGATACTGGCCGAGCCCGATAAAGTGACTGCTTTCAGAAAGAAAATTGGTGCCCAGAGTATTGCCCTGTTTACGGATATTCACGTTAAACACGCCAGGATGCTTGAGGATAAAACTATTGCAGAATCGGCCAGAGAAGCCGTACAGAAGGGTTCTGACGCAGTTATAGTCACGGGCAAGTGGACCGGCGACGCCCCTGACACCTCCGATTTAAAAGAAGCCAGGAGGGCGGTGGGAAAGGATTTTTCCGTTCTGGTTGGC
>CAZEQH010000039.1:0-1655 GCA_964514375.1 uncultured Candidatus Saccharibacteria bacterium | reverse complement strand
TCCATCCAAAATCCCTGGTGTACAAAAGCGGCCAATTGGCCTCTTTCCGCTAAAGAAGGAAATATATTTTCCTCTATGGAAAATTTATCTGTTGGAAACTTCTTGAAGGTTTTCGGGGAAAGGATGTATATGCCGGTGTTAATGTAATAATCTTTTCCTTTATTAATTTCTTCTGGCTTTTCCAAAAAATTGGTAATTTTATCTCCCTTTATCTCCAATAGACCAAAATCTCTCGGTTCATCACATTTAAAAGAAGCAATCATGTTTTCCGCAGACGTTTTCCTGAAACTCTCTTCAAATTTCTGCAAATTCAAATCTGTTAAGATGTCTCCACTGACGAGCAGGAAAGGTTCCTTTAGGTCGGAACTGGCAAACTTTATAGCTCCTCCGGTTCCCAAAGATTCTGCCTCCACCACACATTCGTAGGGTTTCCGGCTTTTGCCGAGAAAATTCATTATCTTTTCAGCCTGGAAGCCCAAAGAAAGCCTGATATCGCCGAACCCGAATGAATCAAGCCAATCAATCTGGTGTCCTAAAATTGTCTTTTTTCCTACTTTTATCAAGGGCTTAGGGACACCCCTATCCGGACATGATAATCTTGTACCTCTTCCTCCTGCTAATATTATAACCTTAAGACTCATGTTATCTTTTCAGGAATTTTAAAATTTTATCGACTCTCCTCATCCAACTGTACTGCCGGACGTCTTTGGAGGCCTGATGTGAAATTTTAGCAGAAAAATCCTTATCTTGTAAAACTTTTTTTATACCTTCTGCTAATATTTGAGGATTGTCAGATTCCACCAAAAGGGCGTTTTCTTCATTGAGTACTTCACCAATCGAAGGCAAATTTGAAGCCACGATGGGTTTTCCGGCGGCCATGTATTCAAACATTTTCATGGGTGAGGTCCAATATTTAGAAATATTATGCTCACCTGAATTGGGAAGTACCAGAACATCAGCGGCTTTCAGCCAATAAGGGATTTCATCATACGGCCTGTGGCCGATGATATGAAGGTTCGAAGTTCCCTCCTTCGTCTCGCCAAGGGCGGACTCCGGACGGGCAAAGCGAGCTTCGGGGCTTGCCTCGCCTTGAGGCGGGTTCGAGGTGTACTGTTTGAATTCTGTAATGTCTTTTTTAGTGCCGCCGACAAAATATATTTCTGCCTCTTCAGGCAGATATTTTGCGCTATCTGCCAAAGCATGAACTCCTTTCCACTTATATAAGTGGCCCGTATAAAGCACTATCTTCTTATCTTGAGGCAAACCCAGTTTTTGTCTTACTTCAAATATCGAGCATTGAACATCGAACTTTTCAATATCTACTCCATCCGGAGCCACCAGTATTTTTTCCGCAGCTATGCCTTTTTTAACAAAGGCTTGTTTCAGCTTTTCTGTAATAACAACTATTTTCTTAAGTTTTTTTATGAAGAAAGAGTAGAGAAAATAATTTTTAGGGAAGGTGTGGGCTTCAAAATAAAAATTGCCTTTAAAAATCCTAAGCGGCAGGATAAATTTTTCTCTGGTATAAAAAATATCAGCTTTCTCAAAAATAATGGCAGGCAGGAGGAATAAAGTAAAACTGGCACTTTCTATCCAGGAACCCAGATGTCCTATGTATTTGTCAAAAATAACAAAATCCAGGCAGGGGAATTTCC
>CAZEQH010000038.1:0-1775 GCA_964514375.1 uncultured Candidatus Saccharibacteria bacterium | reverse complement strand
GGCCACAGAATTCCACATCCTGATGTCCGTGGAATCACCAGTTTTAATGGTATCGTAAACATCAGCTCCGGTACTGGGGGTATTGATAAGATAACTGGTGCCGGAATTAAGATAGAGAATGGAGTTTGACCAGTCTGTGGCCAAGCCTCCCACTGAATTGTCGAATTGCCCTTCTACGGTTATTACCAGAGGATGGGTACTGCCCGTTATGGCTTCTGGCCTGGGCCAGGTTCCTTTCCTGTTGGTCGCCTGGTTGGCAGCATTCCTTTCATCCCCCTGATTTAATTCGTCGTAATAGCAATAGACGGGTTTGGTGGAAGTAATAATAAATTCTCCTGTCCTGTCGGTCGGGTCAAGCCAATGGTGAGGATAGTCTGTCCCATTGTCGCCTAAATCTCCGGTAGTGGTAGCCTGGGCGCCGTCCAAATCGGAAACCGTAATGACGGTGTTGTCGTAGGGGGCGGAACAGGCCAGGTAGTTGTAGCTGTTGGGAATAATGTATTTGGTATCCAATTCTACATCCGGGTACCAAGATTCAAGTTCGTTGCCTCCGCCGTCTCCGTAGGAGATGGCAAAGACGGGCTTGTCGGCCACCAGTCTGCCGGAAGGAGCTCCTCCGAATCCGCCGCCTGCACCAAACTGCCATACCGTGGTAGAGCTCATTACCGTGGAGGTCGAAGTGTTGTCAGACCAATAAATGGTTACGTTGGTATCGTCTTCCGTGGCTATCACCCTGGTATTCTGGAGGATGCCATGCCACACGGTATCCGGGGGCAGTACGTTAGTCTGGTCAGACCCGCTGGCTGCGTACTGAAAGAGCAAAATAGGCTGGGTAGATTCAATCCTCCAATGGGCGTTATCTGTATGGGAATAAAGTTTTTCCGTGTAACCTCCAGCCCCCAGGCTGAAGCTGTCTGCATAGCCTCCGTCCTTATAAAGGGTTACGGTAGCGGAAACAAGGGAGGGATTATAGAAGGCAAAATTGGTTCCCGTCCTGGGGAAAGTTGTAACAAAGAGCTTGGATTGCCAGGAGGCTGGAGTCCAGAGTTCTCCTGAGTTCACGTTATTATTGGTGGAAATCACAAATGGCTTGGTGGCCTGAGCGTTCTCTCCGTCTGAAGTGCTGGATATGACCTTGGGGTTCTCAGCCGACCCCGTATCCCAATCGCCGTCCGAAGAGCCCGCTATCTCAAAATCATTGTTATCAAAGAAGGTAACCGCCCTGGCCTGATTGTTGGGGTTGATATTGCCCAAAGCATAAAACCTGTCTACCCGGCTAGCATAGCTGAAAACATTTTCTACAGAGGACGAGGAATTGGCTGTGCTATTGCCATAGTAAAGGTAGATTTGAGTGGAACTGGAAGAAGGAATGCTGTTTACCTTAACCCAGTATCTGGCTTCTTCAGTCGAGGAGGAAAAATAAAGCTGATAGAAATCAAGGGGCGTGCTCTGGTCAGATGCCACAAATCTGACATCTTCCCCTCCTGAACGGACATGGTCCCAGAAATTGGCTTCAGAGCTGTCCACTTCCACCAGCACCTGATAATCCGTCAGGCTGTCCGGATTGGACAGGTTGTCGACGGTGATAGGAATCTGGTAATCCCAGCTGGAATCCCACCAGGTAAGAGCTGCGAAATTAAGCGAGGCAACGTTGGTAATATCAAGGTTATTTTCTGCCATCAGTCCATGATTCTGCACCGTCCACCCGCCTGAGGCGCTGTTGAAGTCCACGTTGTAGAACCTCTTGCCGGTTCCGTCCCCTCCGGTGTCTATGG
>CAZEQH010000037.1:0-2000 GCA_964514375.1 uncultured Candidatus Saccharibacteria bacterium | reverse complement strand
CGGGCCTGGTTCGAGGTGCCGAAAAGATATTACCGTCGGAATAAAGAAATGGTAGAGGCGTGCGACATGCTCTATGCCTTCATCAGTGAAGAAGGAGGCTATACAGGCGGGACAAGATTTGAAATCGAGTACGCGGTAAGCCTGAATATCCCTGTTCAGGTTCATTGGGAAAGTGGCATTTCTCAGTGGATTTATCAGTATTCTTTCCCGTTTATTGAGCGAAAACAGGAATTTTTCTTGTCATGGTAGAACCTTTCTCAAGAAAATTGAGTTGAGAGGAACCAAAGTGATAATAAGTTGCTTATCAAGATGAAGCGCCGTAATTAAAGACGCCAGAAAGGTCATTTTTACATGATTTCTTAATCGAAAAGTTTTGTGCAGGAGGGCGAAAATGGAAACAGATGAAAGGGAGCTGGTGAACAAACACCGCAAACTCAAAGCGGAACTAATGCAAACGAAAACTCTATTGGAAAACCTGAGAAAAATGAGAGACACAACAGACCCAGATTTATTCAACTCGACAGAATGCCAGCATAGAGAAAAATTGGCGCAAATAGAACCAGAAATGAAAAAACTCGGAGAAGTCATCAAATCAAGAATTGAGCAGCTTGGTCCTGACTTAAAAATATCTCAGGATAAAATTGAGAAACTAAAGGGTTTATTGGATCAGGAAGCGAAGCTATATAAGAATGGTGCTATTCTAAAAGAGGATTATGATACAAGGGTAGATCCGTTAAAGTACCAGCTAAAGCAAGCTCAGGCCAATTATAGGACGATAAAATCAGAGGTTGAATTCCTCAAGAGCGCAAATACTCCAACAAAACCCCCAGTGTTTGGACACCCTGGGTCACAACATGGCGGAGTAAAAGTAAAAGAAACACCACCAAGGGGTTTGTTATATTATTTTCTGATAGGGCTCCTCATCATCCTAGCGGTGATTCTCGGATTACCTCTATTAGGAATAGCCTTCTGGACCGCCAAGATTTTGATAATTCCAGCAGTGATTATTTTTGTAGCGATAATAATTATCGCCTTGTTTGGAAAGGGATTTAGCTTTTTAAAAAAAAAGTGGTGATGGTCAATTTTTATTCTCTGTAGAGTGAACAGTTAGGCAGGCGATCACGACCTCTAATCCGAGGCAGGTTTCAAAACTAGCGTGGTCATCATCCCCCTTTCCATTGGTATTCAGAGTCGCCTTTCATAATTTGGTGGTGTGGCGCAAAATCCCTTGATTGCTTTGTCGAGGCTTGATGTTGTGGCTTCTTCTCGCTAGACAGATGTAACTATATGTACATACTATACTATTTTCTAATAGGGAAAACCCAAGATATCGGCTGGCGCAGATGTCTGGCCATAAAGGATAGCACCTTTCTGTTAGAACCGTGATGAGTTTATCCACTCTACTGAACAGAATCAATCCCAGTTGTTCTTCCGGTACTGCTTTTCCCTTATCTGCCAGATCTGGCGTCTCTGCTGCATAATCTGATAATTTTGAGGGCTTGGATTCTGCTGGTATCTCTGTTGAGACCTCTGGTAATTATCGTAGGCGTGACTTCTGTAATCGTAAGAAGGCGGACTATTGTTCTGTTGATGATAGCCCTGCTGTGAATTCTGTTGATTCTGCTGGTAATAATCCGCGGCGAGTGCCGCAACCGGCAAGAGCGAGCAAAGTAAAAAAGCCAGTATTGTCACGAAAAATATTTTGTCCATTTTATCCTCCCGGGCTTTGTTCAGGGTTCGACAACCATTCACATTTCAAACATCGGCACATTGGCTTGGAACTTCACTTCTTTTAGATCCCTCAAAATATCAAATCTGGCACGCGATCAAGAAAACTGAATAGCAGAGTAAGGACTTGAGAGCGATCTTGTGCCCAGGACTGCCCAAATGCGTGTGGCATCTGTTTCCAGTCTGAATATCATTCCTGATGAGGCACTTTTGTTTGAAGTTTAGCGTGGTTATGCCGAATATAAAACGGAGGGAACTATGGCTGTCTCCTA
>CAZEQH010000036.1:0-2031 GCA_964514375.1 uncultured Candidatus Saccharibacteria bacterium | reverse complement strand
TATTTTATCATGGTCATCCCCTTATCCCCATCCACCAGTGTGTAATCAGGACCCCGTAGTCTCATTGAGAGAAAAATAGTCTCAAAGTTATTATAGCCCCCCACCCCATCGATCTCGAATGATTCGAGAATCGGGATAGGTCTATCCAAAACCCATTAACAGAAAGGAGTAAGAATACGGCATACACACCATAACTATCACAACTTGGGAATGCGAAATTACGCAGATTTGCATGGTATATGGGAAAACCCATGACCAAATCGCTGGAGATGCTCATCGGAATGACAGCCGTGAAGATGGCAGAGGTAAAACCAGGAGAGGTCTGCTCCAAGTGCAGAGATGACAGAATTTGTGAAGAGTGTCCATTCCACTCCCCCTCCAAATCCGATCCCTCTATCAAATCCTCTGAGTAAACCATCTATTTCAGTACCAGTGTCACTCCCAGGCAGGAGCGAGGCGGATATCTTTAAAGGGGAAATGTCTGAAAAATATTGTCTGATTACCCTTTGATAATGGTGGGTTATGCGTTTTTTCTTGTATCCAAGTTGCTACCTGCGACTTTCTTTGGACAGCGCTGTCCAAACCTCTCATTCCAAATATCGAATCTCGGGTGGATTCAAAATTGATAGACGCAAAAGAAAACCCATGCGGCAAGTAGAGATCGTCGATTGTGGCGCAAATGGCGAGGTCTGGCGCTATGGCTGGTGGCCATTCTGAACTGGGATCAGTTGTGAGGCGTTCAGAAAACGACGACCATCACCTATGAGACAGTAATAGCCCTCAGTCTATAGGTTTTGGACAAAAAGATGAAAAAGGTTAATTTTTTTGAAATAGCTATTCATTTGACAATAAGAATACAAGTAATTGGCTATATCGTACCGTGAAGGGTGTTAGCTATTTCCATTAGTTACCCCAGCCTCTTTGAGCCGGGTGTCTCTCATGATATGATCTATTAGGGTCTTGGTCACCAAGATATGGTTTTCTCATACTGTAACCGCCTCTTGGCTGTGCCTTCTTTTTGCTTTCGCTAATCCCGGCATTATATTCATCTACCATCGCATTGTACCGATCAACTTTCCGCTTTTCCCGCTCGTATGCAGCTTTGTATTCTTTGAGCTTCTTGTTATACGCTTCCACTTTAGCTCTATGCTCTTTCTGGAGCCGCTGGACATCCCTCTGCTTCTTCAACGCATTCTGTCTTTGCATTTCCAAAATATTAGGATTTCTTACTTTGGGATAAGTTCTTTTTGATTTTACCAAGTTTGGCACAGCCTTTCGAAAAACCACATTTCTAGTTCTACTTGTCCTTCTAATGATTCTGCCGCTGTTGATAATAACAGTCCTTTCTTCTTGGACATGCCAACTATTAATACGAGTGGATTGCTTTACCTCTGCAGAGTTTGTGGCTTTTGGGGATGGAGGGATTTCTTGGTTAGGGAGGCTCTCTCGCTGTTGATCGATTGACTCTTGGTTCCTATTTGTCTCGTCTTCTTCCTTTTCATCAGGGGGCGCTACCTCATCGTTATCTTTCACATATCTGTATTCAACATCATAATTTTCAATAACCGAACTATCTGTGAGCGAATCTGTAAAGTGCGTTACACCGTCCTTGTCAACCCATTTATATATTTGGCCACATAGAGCTGTTGTAGCATAAGAAAACATCGAAAGGACCAAGCAGATTACAATTTTTCTATAAGTCTTCATGATGGGTAAGATAGAAAAATATCATACGCCTTTCTTTTCACCATCGGGCAGCTTATCAGGTTTCATATCAGTTCGCAAGTTTTCCAATATTTTATCAACCAGACCTAACGATAACTGAATAACCTGAATCGCTTCATCAATAATACTTAACGCTGCGCCATTGGTTATCATGCTTTTCGTTGTCTCAATTCCTTTTAAGCAAACAAATACTTGGGCCTTTTTAAGTGACAAATCTGCTATTCTCTTTTTACGATACTCATATTTATAGCGATCCTCGATAACCTTGGATAATGATAATAAATACAATTGATGTTCACATATTGT
>CAZEQH010000035.1:0-2462 GCA_964514375.1 uncultured Candidatus Saccharibacteria bacterium | reverse complement strand
ACGTTAAAGCTACAGAGCGGCAAGACCGCCATCCCGAGCCAAGAGCTCGGGTTTTTTGTATATGATAATTGACAAAGATTTTAATTCTGATATTAGATAATTGGCAACTCAAAACAAAAAAATTAAAGAAAGGAGGCTCGAAAAATGGAAAGATATGAAAAGATAAAAACCTTAAAGACCTATTTTATTCTGGTTATTCCCATTTTTTACTTATGGATTTTTATGCAGTTTTTAATAATTCTTAGTAATCCAGCAAATATTTTAGTATCTTCTCTTTCTCTCGCAGGTCTTATTGGGATAGTATTGTTTACTGCGTTCTTATTATTAAATTATTAGATATTTTAAAATCAAGGAAGGTTTATTGTTTACCTTCTTTTTTTATTACAAAACCAAGCTTTTTATCATAATCTTGGTTCTAACATCGTCCGTCCCCCGGAGCTGTATAGGATACGAAAACCGCCCGACACGATAGTGTATAGGGCGGTTTTAATAATCGGTCGCTTCGCGCCCTGTCAATTCTTTCAGAATTGAAGAATAATCGTTCACTTTTTTCACTGTCTCATTGTAAAGCAATGCAAGGGAGGGCAGAGTCCTGACTGGTTATTTTATTCTTTTAGAATTAAAGGTAGAGTAAACGATGAACAGGTTAATTCAAATTACTGTTATTTTTGCAGCCATTGGGGGATTGCTTATCGGGCTTTGGGCAAGTCTGGATTCCGGCATCAAGTGCAGATTGATTTACGGAAAGAACATCTGCAATTTTTATGAGATGATGGACACTATGGCCTACGACCATCCCAGCGATGCCGATTTCAATAAAGCCATGCAATTATGCCGGGACATGGAAAATGTCCCCAAAAAAGACAGTTGTTTTGAATATGTAGCTGAGGTTATCTCTTTCTGGGACTTTGAGAAAGCAGAGCAAGCCTGTAATGAAATAGTGGGTTATGGTTTGGTTCATGGTAAAGAGAGCTGCCGCCAGAAGATTCAGGCATCTAAGAAAGAGAACCCGTTCTTTGAGGTAGTTAAAAGAGTTCCTGAAGGAACCGAAAGCGGATTTGTCCAGGAAGATAAAATTGTTCGAGGCCTCCTGGACAAAATCTCCGTGACATTCAGCCGCAGTATAGACGAGAGCACTCTCACAGAAGGAACTTTCTACGCCTTGCAGGGAATCGGCGAGAAGGTGCCCGGCACAATAGAATACGATGAAAAAACTAAAACAGCCTCTTTAATCTTTAAGCAGGAAATTGAAGGAGGTGAAATCGGCCGGGAAACCAGAATAACGATAATAGTTGAAGGAATAAAGGATTTGGCGGGGAATCAGATTGAAAAATTACTATATAACATTGATATTGTACAGATGAACTGAAATGACTGGCGAAAGAATAACGTCAATACAAGGCCTGGGTTATGACGACTTTTTTGAGTCTAATAGAAAGAGGTTAAAATTAGACGGTTTTGAGGTTGCCCGGGTTATTGCCGAATATAGGGGAGCTTACAGGGTAAAGAATCAAAACGGTGAATATCTGGCGAAGATAACGGGAAAGCAGATGTTTAAAGCACTATCAAGAGAAGACTATCCGTCGGTCGGTGATTGGGTGGCGATTGCGATACCCGACGAAGAGCACGCGGTGATTCACGCCGTGCTGCCGAGAAAAGCGGTAATAAAAAGAAGGTACGGCGGTAGAAATAAAACTCAAATTATTGCAGCCAATATCGACGTCGCCTTCATTGTCCAGGCGGTTGACAGGGATTACAGCCTGAACCGTTTTGAAAGGTATTTTGCCTTAACGAAAGATGGAGGAGTAAAGCCGGTGATGGTGTTGAATAAAACAGATTTGGTGCCAAAGGAAGAGTTGAAATTAAAAGAAGGGGAAATAAAAAACAGATTTAAAAATATTGATTTGATTTTAGCAAGCACGCTATCCGATAGCGGTTTGGGAGAGTTAAGCTCCTACATAGAGGAGGGAAAAACTTATTGTTTCTTGGGGTCATCGGGAGTAGGGAAATCCACCTTAATTAATAAATTGCTGGGAGAAAAAATTATAAAAACCAGCGATATCAACATCCGTTCCGGCAGGGGTAGGCATACAACAACGAGGCGGGAAATGTATTTCCTGAAAAACGGAGGCATGGTGGTGGACAATCCGGGGATGCGTGAAGTCGGCATGATAGATTCCTCAGCCGGTATAGATGATTTTTTTAAAAAAATAAGCGATTTGGCAAAAAATTGTAAATATCCGGATTGTACCCACACGCACGAACCCGGCTGTGCGGTTCTTTCGGCCCTGGAAACCGGTGACATTGATGAGGAAAAATACTTCAATTATATCAATCTGAAGAAGGAAGCCGAGCATTATCAGATGACAAAATCAGAAAAAAGGGAAAAGGACCGCCAATTCGGAAAGTTTATTAAGCGTGCAAAGGGACAGCTGAAGAAACAGGGAGGTAAATATATTGAA
>CAZEQH010000034.1:0-2609 GCA_964514375.1 uncultured Candidatus Saccharibacteria bacterium | reverse complement strand
TAAGGCGCGACTGGTATTTTGAAGACGGCACCCCTGCCTCAGATGTAGGGAATAATTCTACCATTACCTGTTCTTCCCTTACCACGGTAGACAATTATTCTGGAACGGTTGTCCTGCAAGTGGAAGATGATGCGGGCAGGATAGATGAGGCAGAGCACCAGGTTTTATTGAAGGTGCGTGTTCCCAAGTGGTATGAGGTTTCACCTTAACGCATAAATCTTCCATTTTCTGTTGAAAGCTTACTTTTCGAGTTCATTGAAGATTTCTCGGGAAGTGGCAACCTGGATGATTTGGTGATAAAATGACTTAATCATCCTAAAGAATGGAAATAAAGCAGACATTAAAATGATAAACGTGGAAGACATAAAAATCATCAGATTGTTTTTCTTCTGTTTTCTGGCGATTATTCTTTTGGCTTTGCCTAATTATTCCTCCCGGGCAGATACCTGTGAATATAGTTACGGCTACTGCTACGGCAGCTGCTTGACAACCGCCTGTCCCGCCCAGTGGGCCAACGGCAACACCTGTTACTACAATGGCGGCCTCTGCGGATTTCATGACTGCCTTTGGACAAGCACCTGCAATTATTACTGTTATGATAATGCCCCCTGTTCTCCTCCGGCTTCTTACTGTGACTTTATTATGGGCAGCGTGGGAGCTCGTATTTATTGGTATCAGGGGGCTGGTCCTACCTGTTTAAATGCTATGTCCGGTTGGTACTGCTACCATAACGAAATCTACTGTGGCGTTATGTCTCTCTCCGCCCCCAGCCAGGGTCAGTGTTGTTCGGTTGACTGCAATTCGGCCTCTGGGTGCTTCGTCGGGCCTTACGATTATTATTGCGGCAGGAATTGTAATGATTCCTGCAGTGGTACCAAACTGGTGGATTACGATAATGACTGTGTGCTTGACTCTACTCACTTGGGAGGGACCTGCACGGCGGGCTGTACCTGTAATAACCCTCCCTGCCCTGCGCCCGTTACCCACTGCTGTGCGGGGGTATGCGGAGCCCAGTGCAATCCCGGCAGCACCCAGTCCTGCGGGGAATGCGGAAACGGCGTACAGGTCTGCCAACATGATTGTGCTTGGAGTTCCTGCGTAGAATATCCTATTTCTGTGGCCGCTCAGGACACCACTCCCACAGATGTTTTTCAGGACGATTCCGGTAACTGGTGGCTGACAGGTTACGACACCAAAAGCGTCTTTGAATACAATTCTAACTGGGGCTACACTGGAGAGTCTCATTATATAGGCGCAGGACAGCCTTTCGGGCCTGATGTTCCGCCCCAGGGGCTTAATTTTGAGGATGACGCCGTTTCGCCTTATTTAAGCGGGGATGCCTGGCTGGTATGCTATGCAGACTGGAGCAGTGACATATATTACGACATGAGGGCGTACAGAGATTGGAATACATGGCTGATTGGCTCTCCCATAGGGTCTTTTAAACGGATATATGGAGTGATAGAAGACTACCGGGTAATCGGCGTCTGGACTGACAATACGACGAGGGTCGCCAATGTGGCTGATAATAACTTCCCGACAGACGTGCATATACTGAATGAGATTTCCCAGCCGAGGGATGTGGCCATAGGCCCCAGCAACGCTTATTGGGCTCTGGACGACGCTACGGACCGAGTCTATAAATATGATTCTTCCTGGAACTATACAGGCACCAGCTATTATTTAGGAGGTGAAGACACTTCTCCTCAGGGAATATACTGGAACGGGAGCTTTTGGTACATGGTAGGAAGTGCCACAGACAAAGTCTATATTTATAATTCAAACTGGCAGGAGATTTCCGTGACGCCCAAAAGCTGTTCCGCTTGCGGTTCAGGGGATTGTCTTGGTATCTATCAATGTAATTTGGGAACCCACACCTGCACCTCTAACTGCTCTACAGAAGGCAGTTCCTGCGGCAACTGCGGCACCTGTGCAGGAGGAGCCTGCGGCGGGGAAGGCGTTTGCTCTCCGGGAGCCACCCAGCCATGCGGCAACTGCGGCAGCCAGACCTGCCAGGCAGACTGCACCTGGGGCACCTGTGCAGAAGGCATCTGCTCCCCGGGTGAGATAGAATCCCAGTCCTGCGGTTCAGGAGATTGTACAGGCACCCAGCAGAGAACCTGCCAGGCAGACTGCAATTGGGGAGGGTGGAGCGCCTGCTCTTCAGAGGGCAGTTCCTGCGGAGTTCACTGCGGTACATGTACGGGAGGAGCCTGTATAGAAGGTGGCATCTGCTCCTCGGGTGAGATAGAATCCCAGTCCTGCGGTTCAGGAGATTGTACAGGCACCCAGCAGAGAACCTGCCAGGCAGACTGCAGCTGGGGAGGGTGGGGAAACTGTGACAGTGAAGGCGGTTCCTGCGGCAACTGCGGCACCTGTGCAGGAGGAGCCTGCGGCGGGGAAGGCGTTTGCTCTCCGGGAGCCACCCAGCCATGCGGCAACTGCGGCAGCCAGACCTGCCAGGCAGACTGCACCTGGGGCACCTGTGCAGAAGGCATCTGCTCCCCGGGTGAGATAGAATCCCAGTCCTGCGGTTCAGGAGATTGTACAGGCACCCAGCAGAGAACCTGCCAGGCAGACTGCAATTGGGGAGGGTGGAGCGCCTGCTC
>CAZEQH010000033.1:0-2618 GCA_964514375.1 uncultured Candidatus Saccharibacteria bacterium | reverse complement strand
TGAGAATTTCAAGGAATAAAAAAAGCCCGTTTCTTTTGTATTAAGAAAGGGCTCGATTGAATATTTAGCAGAACTCAGAAAGGTATCAGGCATAGGCCGGGCCAAGAGCAGATAGTAACATTAGGGTGCTCATCACCAACTTTTTTCATAACCTCTTTGGTTTTGTCGACCCATCGCTTATCGCACGGCTTCAAGTTTTTTTGCTCAAAACAATACATAGCTCCTTTTTCTTTCAGGAATAAGGCCACGATTGAAGAAGTACCGCCTCGCCACCACGCCGTATTAACGTGCTCAAGTCTCCGTTCCTCCCCCATTACCGGGGAAATTATACTGTGTGACTCAGGATAATAAAACTGCAGGCGCCTGGCTATCGCCATCATGGGCGCATTATCAATCCTGTCCCCCAGTTTGATGCTGCCTCCATTTTTGCTTGCGGCAATTTTTTCTGCATATGGACAATCATCTTCGCCATAGGCAGCCACCTTATAAACCGAGTTCATTGTCACGGCAAAAAACTCTTTTAGATGTTCGGGCAATTTTTTTTCACCTCCTTTTTGGTAAAGAACTGCTTTTGCACTTCATAATCTAAATATTTTTACTGAAAAAGTCAAAATCTATTCAAAAAAAATACGCATTTTCAGCGTATATTAGAAATAGATTTTGTTCTTCCACTCTATCTTTCCCTCTTCGATAAGCTTCTTCATTATGTGGTATTCACCTTCCGGTGTCAGCTCTACCAGATGTTCGTTTTTGAGAGTGTCCCAAAAATTCTTACTGCATTTGGCCTTGTAATCGCAGAATTCAATTGCTTCTTCCCTGTTCAATCCGGAGAAACCGAAACCGCCGATATTCTCAATAGTATTCTTACAATGCGAATAGTAATCGTGCTGCGTTCCTATTGAGTAAAGCAACTCAAGTATCTCCTCCTCACTCATGCCTTTCAAAGATTCTGTTAATTTATCTTTTTCTATAATACTCATCTGAGTGTCGGTGAATAGCACCACTGCACTGCTTTCTTTTTCATACAATTTTTTCTCTCTCAATATTTTCAAAATTTTCTTATTTGAATTTTTTTTCAAAGAACATCAATCCTCCTTTTTGCTAACTCCTGTTTAACAGGACAATTACAAAAAGTCAAAACACATTTAATCAACAAAAAAAGACCTCTCTTTGACAGATGAGGCCCGAATATACTACTTATAAAAAATAACCAACGATTAATACTTTCAGAATTTTACACAACTTTGTTAAATTCTTTGAAAAATTTTTTATTAATATCGGGTTGTAGATATAAGCAATAATCTCTTATCACCTTTTTAAGAACTAATTTGAATAGTTTCTTATACTGAAACTTCCCACGCTTGTCAATAAAAAAGAGGCTAAAGATACTTTAACCTCAAAAACTATTTATTAAGAGAATTGCAAAAGTCTCTGCTCGGCTATCTTTCTGACTTCCTCATCCTCATCTTGAGCAAGTCTTTCAAGCGTGTCCTTTTTGGCATTAGGATGTTCGGCAACTTTTTTTCTGGTACTATAGAACTCATCTTTGGCAAATATCTCCAGTGTATCCGGTCCGGTATTGGGGTGTTTAAGAATTAAATGGTCGTAAATTCTATAATATTCGTAACCTTCAACAATTGCGGCAATCACTTCACTACTGAGGCTTTTATCCTCCAATATCCACTTAATCTGATCTCCATACCATTTGCTTGTAGCAATAATCGTTTTAATAGTTTCTACGTCCTTGATCTTCTTAACAGCCTCTTGACCTAAATGGTAATCTGAATCTGACAGGGCAATTTCAATAATCATGTCTTGGTCATTTATTTTATTTAGGGCCTCAAGAGCCAAAACCATGGCATTTTTCCTCCAGTCGTTAACGTTGAAAATGAATAATGAGAGAGTGCTATCGTCCTCAATACAATCTAAAGCTACACTCCTTACGAAATAAGAATTCTCACTATTCAGAGCTACAACCAAGAGGTATTCCTGATTGATACCTATCCTTTTTACTTCTTTCTTAACAACTTCTCGGATAAATTCTGAATTGAACTCAATTTTTCCCTTCGGCTCCGGGCTTATATCATTCAGTTCTTTTTTACTTGATTCCATAATCAATCATCTCGTTGTATTTTGATGTGCTACAAATATTCTAAATATTTTTCCCTAGAAGTCAAAAAGCTGAAATTTATTCAGCTACCTAACTTTTTTGTGCTGTTCCGGATACCAAGCTGGGATGCAGGGAGCAAACATTTTCAGGTTCCCTTCCCAAAAGTACTTTTCCCCTGGTTCAATTAAAACTAAATCGCCGTTATGAAGCTCCACCTTTTCTCCTTCAATCACTACCTTGCCAGAGCCCTCAATGATATAAGCCAACTCTTTGCATTTTAAGTTAACGACCCTCCCCTCGTCCGGATATCTGCCACTTAATTCGATAACGGCTCCGTTAATGTCCTTGTCTCCCAACGGATATTCGATGGCGGTACAAACGTCGCTGTTCTTGATTTTTTCGGTCTGATCTTTGTGTATGACTTTCATAATCTGATTATATCAGAAATTACTTTTCAATATATTTACCTCCCTGTTTCTTCAGCTGTCCCTTTGCACGCTTAATAAAC
>CAZEQH010000032.1:0-2891 GCA_964514375.1 uncultured Candidatus Saccharibacteria bacterium | reverse complement strand
GGACTACGGAGACTTCCTGCTGCAGATCAATGGGGGAAGTATGATGACTGTGGCCTCCACTACCATAGACATCAATCCCGTGGAGACCATTACAGGATGTCAGTTCTCTACTTCGTCGGGTATTACCTCCGGGTACAACGTTACCAGGGACGGCACCCCCAGCAGTTATTGGGAATTTGAAAATACTTACGGCAATTACGATGGAGAGAATTTTGACAACGACCCTGATTCTGAATGCGGGTTTATCAGGTGGCCGGACAGTGTTTGCGTGTCCATAGAACTGGCTCATTACCGGTGGAGGAACGATGACGGCGGTGAAGCTACTTCTTCGTGGAAGGGCAGCGAGGATACTGCCGTTATCGGCCAGGACAAGAACGAAAACCTGAGAGTGAGATTTTCTCTTAAGAATCCGGGAGACAGTGCCAGCCAGAGCTACGACTACCGGTTGCAGGTAGCTTCTCTGGGCAGCTATCAAAACTGTACCTCCGTACCTCCTACTCAATTTCTGGATGTGCCTACCCAGCTCGGCTTTACCGATTTCCAGATGGAAATCCAGAAGTTTACCGACATAGGTACCACCTGGACCACCAAGTCTTTCCTGAATATATATGAGAATCCTGTGGTGATAGTGACGGCAGAGCCCAATGGCTCCTGGGCTCCGGATGACCCTCCCTTTGACGTAAACATCAGGGGTGTGTCCTCAGACCAGGTACAGATTAGGATAACCCTGCCCGAAAGGAACTATGGTACCGGAACTATGCCAGGAAACAACATTGTTTATATGATGGTGGTGGAAGAAGGGTATTGGGATTCCAGTAACAGCTATCTTCCCTTCAAGATAGAAGCTATGAAAGCCACCTCCAGCGGGGTCAATGCCAACACCTACACTGCCATAGGCAGCAATACGGTTTCCGTGAATCTGGACTCCAGATGGGCAACTACTTCCCATTATTACTTTGCCAACGCCGCCATTGATAACGAAGATGCCTGGATAGATACCGGTATCTGGGGAGCCGCTTCCAATGGCACTCCGCCTTACGCTACCCAGACTTCCAACATATTACTGGGGTTGAGCTCGGCTGAATGTACTCCTCAGGATGACCACGCAGACGAACTCATTCATTTCGTGACAATAGAGGATGGGACGCACAACTTCAACAGCCAGAAATTCCGTGCCTTCCGTACCGGAGATACCATCCAGCAGTACAGCCATAACAATCTGGAAAATCATAATTTCGGGAGTACGCCCGTCTGGGGTATCGCTGACCTGGTAGCCATGGACGGGGGAGACGGAGGCTGGGCCAATTGGGAAGACCTGCCTTTTACTTCAACCCAGGTGGAGCCCTACATTCAGGAGGACAGGTACGACTCACCCGATGACACCGCTCACACCGACGAGGAGGTGGACGTCTTTATTGCAGATACCTCAGACTGGTCTTATTCCGAAAAAGACCCCAAGCCGGCTGTGATGGCCACCTCTTCTTACTTTATTGACCAGGCCAGCACTACCAATCAGCTTACTTCGGAAGGAAGCTGGACAGACGGCTATATGGTGGAGTATCCCTCCAACCAGACGGGAAACGAGGTACTGGGAGCCAGTGAATTTACCGAAGTGGAATACAACTTCCAGTTTACCGATTATTCGGCCGGCACTTACTGCTTCAGGGTCAATCACAACAGCATGGACCTTGGCAAGTACGACCAGGTAGCCAAGATTGCCCTTCAGGGTATCACTGTTTCTGGAAACGCTTATAACGATGAAGGAACTACCGTATGGTCAGGGTGCGACGGTTCCACTCAGAATATAAGTTTAGTGGCCAACGGCATGTTCATGGCCAGCACCACCTGTTCTGCCACCAGCGGTGCCTATACTTTCCCTAACGTGGGGGTGTGGGCTAATCAGCCCGTTTCCGTATTATTCAACTCCAACGGTAGCAACACTGATAAAGGAGTGATTGTCACTATAGCAGCCAATACCTATGACGACATTACCCTTAATCCCAGAAAAGACAGGGTATGGCTGAAAACAGAGGCCGGTATCTCGGAAATAACCAACAGCAATCTCAATCACTGTGATTCAGATTCTCCTGCATACTGCGACTTTGTTCCTTATTCCGTTTCCTCCGGCAACCTTACTGTCCAGGCGGGAGCCAAACTCGTCATTCAGGACGGTAAATCCTTTGTCCCCGGAGGCAATGTGATGACGGCCCCAGGCGCTACCTCCACCCAGCCGGGAGGGGACATCTTTATCTCCACCGGAGCCACTCTGGGCATGGCCACCAATTCTGTTTCCTGCGGAGGTGATTGGATAAATCAGGGGAATTTTTCCAAATCAGCTGGTCAGACAATTACCTTTACCGCTACTTCCACGGGCTTTTCCATTACTCCTGGTTCCTCCCATTTCGAAAAATTGACCTTTAACGGTTCCGGAGGAGGATGGCAGTTCAGTGCAGCAGCTGAAGTAGACTCTGATCTGACCTTCAGTGCCGGCACCCTTTCCGGGACTCAGGACATTACTGCGTCCGGAAACGTGACGGGAACGGGCAGCGTCAATCTGACGGGAGGTACTTTCCTGGTGAAGGGAAACAAGAACTTCGGAGGAAGCGGCAGTTGGACCTTCTACCACCTGACCTTCGGGGACGGTACGGCCGGTACTTCCACCTGCCTGGGTGCAGGCGCTGCGACAATCAACGGCAACATGACCGTCTCATCCAGCCACGTCTTGCAGGGCTCCAAGAGCTTCAGCGTCAACGGCAATCTCACCGGAGACGGCCTGATTAACATGACCGGAGGCACCTTTACCCTGGACGGCAACCATAACTTCGGCGGAGCCGCCTCCTGGTACTTTGCCAACCTTACCTTCGGCAACGGAGCAGGCACTGAGACTACCC
>CAZEQH010000031.1:0-3130 GCA_964514375.1 uncultured Candidatus Saccharibacteria bacterium | reverse complement strand
GTGTATAGAAAAAAATTATCGATACGCAAATAGACTTCAACTACAAATATGGGGACAAAACAAAGAACCGAAAAATAATGATAGAATATTCAAAAAAATCAGCTAGGGAATTTCTTCTATTTCATCAACTACTTTTTCCTCCTAGAGAAATCGAAGGTAAAGCGGGCATTCAAAAAGTTTTCAAACATCTCAGAACTTTACAATATGACCCTCAGGATCCCTGCGGGAAAAATATTGATATTCTTCTCCAGGCAAGAGTCAGAAATACTCATCCCAACGATTATTATCACTGGCTTTATAAACAAAGAAAGGGGATAGAGATATACGATAAAGAGCTATCAGTAGTGCCCATAGAGGATTGCGCCCTTTGCAAGGGAAGATTTCCGCCTTCTCGTAAAAGAAAGCTTGATAAATTTTTATATAAGAATAAGGAAAAATTGGAAGAACTAATGAGGTTGGTAAAAAACAAAGGACCCCTATGTTCTCGGGAAATTGACCAAAACAAAAAGGTTGATATTTTCTGGGAATCAGCTAATTGGAGTAGGGTGGCCCTAGATAGTCTTTGGAGATCTGGTAAACTTGTAATTTCCCATAGAGAACATGGACGTAAATATTATGACCTCCCCACTAGAGTTTATGGAGATAAGTTTGTATATATTAAACGGAGAGATAAAAAGAAAGTTAGGGAAGAAAGTGTTTTAAGGAGAGTACAGGCGGTAGGTATATTACCAGCCGCTGGAACAGGAAGCGGTTGGAAGGGCGTGGGCATCTCTAAAGAAATAACTCCCTTAATTCAAAAATTACTAAACTCTAATGAGTTAGTGGAAATAAAAGTAAACGATGTCAAGAAACATTATGTAGCGAGAGCGGTAGACCTAAGGGCTTTTTCTGATCTGAAGAATAAAAACCTATCTCCGAAAATATCTTTTCTTCCTCCTTTAGATAATCTCTTGTGGGATAGAAAAATGATAAAGAGTATTTTTGGATTCAACTATATATGGGAAGCCTACAAACCAAAAAGAGCTAGGGAGTATGGGTATTATGCTTTACCTATACTTTTCGGATCAAAGTTTGTTGGAAGAATTGAATTAAAATTTAATAAAAGAGAGAATGTCTTAGAGGTAATTGGTTTTTGGCCCGAAAGAGAAAAAAAATGGAGCGGAAAAATTAAAAAATCTTTTTACGATTATTTAAAAGAATTTATGGAATATCTTCAAGCCGAAAAAATTAGATGGTCTTGTTCCTCTCCTATATGATATTTAGAAATCTTAAAGAGAAAAAATCTTGGCGGTGGCATTGTCTGCGGCTTGCTAAATTGGGCGGCGGATATTATTGAATATCGATAAATCAAAAGAGTGCTTATCCACCATCTTTTTTATTTACATTGAGCGGAGCGCAGTGATAGAATTAACAAATGAAAGATTCTATCAGGAATTTTTTGATCTATATTTTCACCGGGTTCTTCATTATTTTTCTAATGTCTTTGGCTTCTCCGCATGACATCTGCGGCAGTGAAGAAATGAGGTCCAGTCCCTCGTTATTTTTTGGTTTCGGAGTCGGGTTTTTGATAATTTTTTATTTCGTAAACAAAATCATCAAAAGAGCCTGGCTGTTCCTGGCGATTGTAATGGTATTCGCCTTTGTTTTTGAATATTTTTATGTCAACAATTTTCTCCGTATAGAAAAATTTGAGGGGCCCTGGATGTGGCTTTTTCTACCAGCTTATTGGGCGGTTTGGCTCGGCGCGACAAGGCTCATATCCAATAAGTTGAAATAAATAAAATGATTGTACAAATTTATGAAGCGAACAACCCCCAGGAAGCCAAGAAGTTAGCTGAATTAGGGGTTGACCATATCGGGGTTCTGGTGGGGCAGGAAAAACGTAAGCAAGGATTAACGTTCAAGGAGGCGCGAGAACTTTTTAATGCCTTTCCGAGGGAGACAAAAAAAGTAGCCCTGTATTTGCATTCTGACTTGGAAGAAATCAAAAAGCTTGTGAGAGAAGTAAGACCGGATATCCTGCATTTGGCCGTAGTGCCGGAGGATCTTTCACCTGATAACGTCAGGGAGATAAAAAGGCTCTTTCCTGGTCTGAAAATTATGAGGAGTATCCCGGTACTGGACGAAAGCAGTATTGAGGTTGCTAAAGGATACGAGAATGCGGCCGACTACCTGCTACTTGATACGTTCAAAGATAATGATTTTCAGGTTGGGAATACCGGAGAAATACATGATTGGGATATAAGCAGAAGAATTGTTGAGTCTGTGAAAATTCCCGTCATCCTGGCAGGAGGGTTGGGCCCTGATAATGTAGCCGAAGCTATCAAAAAGGTTAAGCCGGCCGGGGTAGATTCTAAGACCAAGACCGACCAAGAAGGAACCGACCTTAAAGACATTGAAAAAGTAAGAGAGTTCGTTGGTATTGCCAAAACAACTGCTCCATAGTGAGAATCCAAAGAGGGGGGAAAATGGGGTCAGGAGCCTTTTTTATTTTAAAGTAACAAAGGCGTTATTCGGAAGCTTCAAAATCACCCGCAAGGTGATTTTTATGCTAGGATAGTAGATTATGAAGATGAATGTTAAAGATATAACAGAATATATTTTTGTGGAGCCGAGAATCCAGAAGGCAGATTTGCTGTTCGTGTTTGGCACAAGACATAAGGAAGCGATTCTTGAAGCCTATAACCTATATAAGCAGGGACTAATTCCGAAAATTTTAATCAGCGGGGGAATCAACCGGGTAACAAAAAAGTGTGAGGCAAGGGATATGAAATCGGGATTGATTAAACTGGGCGTCAAAGCTAAGGATATAATCTTGGAAGACAAAGCAACAAATTCTCTGGAAAATGTATTATTTTCTAAGATGGTTATTGAGGATAAGATTGGATTTAAGAACGTCAAAAAGTTAATGGTGCTTACCAAGGATTATCATTCCAGGAGAGCCTTGATGACCATAAAGAAACACTTTCCAAAGAATATTAAATTGTGCCTAGCGGTTTATAATGTTGATGGTCTCAACAAAAACAACTGGTTCAATGGTAAGAAGAATGAAAAAATAGTTTTGGAGGAATATTCTAAAATTAAGGAATACCTTAATAGGGGAGATATAGAGGAACTGAATATCTAACCG
>CAZEQH010000030.1:0-3816 GCA_964514375.1 uncultured Candidatus Saccharibacteria bacterium | reverse complement strand
TCCAGCCAGGTTGTCAGCCAGCTTGAGGTGAGAACCGAAACAGGCAACAACGTCATCAGCAATAACTCTCATGGTGAAGTTACAGAAGGGGAGCAGAAAGCGGAAATTACCATTGAACAGACAGTCAACGGTGAAGAGATAGAGCCCGTGCACGTATCCACAGATGAAGGGAAGGCCTTAGTCGTTCAGGAGACCAAGGCAAACGGAGATGAAGTTAATACAGAGCAGCAGATTCAAACCGGGGAGGAAGCAAATAATGAGGAATTGAATGTCGATAACACACCTATGCCCGAAGAAAAAGACAGCCAGGTTACAGAAACGTGGTGGGAGGTATTTTTACAGGGATTGGCGTCTGTTTTTGAAAATCTTTTTAATTTCTTTTAAATAATTAAAAATTTATGAACGGTGAAAACAAAAATAAAATATTTTTAGCGGGACTGCTCATCGTCAGCCTGGTCGCTTTTAATTCTCCTGTCCTGTCTGCGATAGCAGAGGATGGCGAGGAAACCGACCAGACATCTTCCGGGAACGAAACCGGAGATTCTTCTGAGGGAGATGAAGGACAAAAAGAAGAGACGGTAGAATCTTCAATAGAGG
The DNA here is from genome assembly GCA_964514375.1 of uncultured Candidatus Saccharibacteria bacterium. GTDB lineage: Bacteria > Patescibacteriota > Minisyncoccia > Minisyncoccales > JANBVM01 > CAZEQH01. Next base: position 3,219 of record CAZEQH010000030.1, on the reverse strand, counting down.
AATCTACGGAACAGCTTCAGGAAGAGGTCCTGCCCGACGAAGGAGCAGGCCAGCAGATAGTTTCCGGCAACAGTACGGGAGAACCTGAGGAACAGGTAGAAACAGAAGGAGAGGACAGCTCTTCTACGGTTCTGGAAATGGGCGGAGGAGGCAGCGATACCACTACCACCGAGGAAACATCAACCAACACGGAAACTTCTGCCACCACCACTGAAATGGGAGGAGAAGAGAATGGTACCTCTTCCGAAGAAGTTTTAGGAGAAGGGGACGTACCTGAGGTTCTGACAGAGCCTGAATGCGAAGGGGAGGACTGCGTGGTATCTGAAGTAGCCAGCAATACGGCCGAGATAACCAATGAGACTGAAGGGGAAGCTAACACCGGCGAGAATACGGCGGCCAATACCGGCGACGGCGATGCTATGGTATTCACGGGTAATGCCGGCCTGGTGGTGGGCGTGATGAACACCGCCAACAGCAATGTGACGGATTCTGATTTTTCCCACTTTCTTTTTAACCTTTTCGGAGCCACAGCCGGTGACTTGAATATCTCAGACCAGTTGAATCCAGGTTTAGGAGGGGAGCCGGGCGCCACTTACTATAATATCGTGAGCAACAATTCAGGAATGATAGACAACAGCGTTATCATCAACGCTTTGACGGGAGCTAACGCCGTAACCACAGACAGCGGCCTTGCCATCATCAACACGGGAAGCGCCGGCGTGGCAGTGGATATTTTCAATATTTTAAACAGCAACGTCATAGGCACCAACTGGACCAAATACATCATTAACGTGTTTGATGACTGGGTGGGAGACCTTATCATGCCCGGACAGACGGCTATGCAGGCCTATTCTGAACAGCAGGGCTCCCCATGCGGAGGAGGGTCTTGCGCCAGCCAGACCACTGATTCCAACGAGGGAGGCATTCACAACGAGGTTTCCGTAACCGTGGATACCGGTCAGAACTCCATTATTACCAGAGACGGAAACGGCTATATTTTTACGGGTGATGCCCAATCAGATACCCAGATTTCCAATGTTATGAACAGCAATATCCAGGGAGGAAACTGGTTCTTTATGGCGGTCAACAACTACGGTGAGTGGAGCGGTAACATCTACAGCCTGCCGCCCGGCTTTGAAATAGCGGGTAACGGCGGAGGCGGGGTGAAGATATATAATATGGACGAGGACGAACTCGGTGAGGCACCGGAGGGCGATGCTTATAACGTGGTGCAAGACAACTCCGGCTTCATTAATAACAGCGTGATGATTAACGTGTCCACCGGCGGAAACACGGCGGAGACAAACGGAGGTACGGCGGTTATCAACACCGGAAGCGCCAGCGCCATGACCGATATCCTCAATATACTCAACTCCAACGTTACCGGTGCCAACTGGCTTTCCATCGTAATCAACATCTTTGGCAGCTGGCAGGGAGATCTGGCTTTCGGCAGGCCTGACCTCTGGCTGGGTGAGAGCGCCGTGACCAGTTATAATCCGGTAGGCCCCGGCAAGAGCATCACCTATACCTTAAGCTACAGGAACAACGGAGACGCAGCCGCCACAGGAGTGGTGCTTCGCGATGACTTCAACGAGAACCATCTTTCGGTGACTGATGCAGGCGGAGGCACGGTGATAGGCAATCCCGGGGAAATAGAATGGGATATAGGCATGGTGCCGGCGGGAGGAACGGGTTCTGTATCATACACCGCGCAGGTAGGAGACAGCATCCCTACGGGTTACAGCTATTTGACCAACCAGTCAAATGTCGGCAGCTATGAAGAGGACTGGAACAATGAAGATAACTCAGACAGCCTTACGGTCCAGGCCTATAAATATACGGCACCCTTCTGGTTTCTGCCCAAACTGGAGATAAAGAAGGTGAATAACGCGGAAAGCCCCATAACAGGCCCGGCCAACATTGATTATAAGATTACCCTGGTTAATAACTCAGACGGACCTGCCAACGACGTTGTCGTGGAAGATAACCTCAAAAATGAGAATTCAGACATAGTTAACACCTATTCCTGGGATTTGGGATTGGTGTACCCGCGCGAGAAGATAGTGATAGACTATACTGTGGCTATCGGGGAGGCGGCAGCTCCCGGCTTTTATATTAATTATGCCCAGGCCTCAGGCGTGGGGCAGAAAGGTAATGCGGTGACTTCCGAACTGGCCACTTCCACCATAGAGGTGGCAGGAGAACGGCCAACCACCACCGGCGAATTTTCCCTGGATGACATCCAGCAGGAGCTGGAAGCTCTTATGGGCCAGATAACCATCATCCGCCAGGAGGTGGAGAGGATTATGCCCGAGGAGCCCACTGCTCCCGAGGAGTCTCAGATGGAAGCACAAACACCGGAACCCGAATCAGGGCAGCCGGTTGACCTCAGCATATTGGGAGACGACAATCCCGAAGGAAACGTTCCTCCGACCGGATTTTCCCAGTACGTGAACCTGGGAGGCCTGACCACCGAGAACCAGACCAGCGGACAGAACGTATATTTGGCCGCGGCCAGCCAGGCGTTTTCCCATTCTTCAGCCAAATATATCCTGTCTGCTCTGGGCTTTGCCCTGTGGCTGTGGGTGGCCTGGGTATCCTTCTTCAAGGCCTACGCGGAAGCGGAAAATCAGGACAAATAAGGCAGATATACACAGGTGTCTGTGGATAAACTTGTTGAAAAACTGTTGAAGAATCTTGTTGACAGTACCCGTTTGGAACCCTTATAACTAAAACTGGTATTAATCTATGGGAGGAAAAGACATTCATACGTGGAATTCCAAATTTTTTGGGGGATAAATAAATTTTTACGGAAAGCTCCCTGCGAGAAAGAGGTTTTCCCTTATACTTTTAAACAATAACAGCGGAGTTTAGGCTTCGCTTTTTGTTTTCAAAAAGCGAAGCTTAAGTTCCTTTAAGGAATTGATAAAGGTCGATGGCGGCTTACCCTAGTTCCTCTCTGAAGGACGGGGAAGTCCCTGGGAGATGCCTAGGGCGAGCCGCTTAAAATAACAGAATTAGAATAATTATAAATTAACCAACCTGTCTGGATTTTCATCTAATAAAAGTTCAGACAGGGAAAAACAAAACAAAAATATGAGTAAAAAAATCTTAATCAGCTTATCGGTGATAGGCGCGGTGGCCGCCATCGTAGTGGGCGGAACCATTGCCTATTTCTCAGACACAGAGACCTCAACCGGCAACATCTTCACCGCCGGC
>CAZEQH010000029.1:0-4158 GCA_964514375.1 uncultured Candidatus Saccharibacteria bacterium | reverse complement strand
AGATTCACCCTGGCCATGGCAAGCTCGCCTGGCTTCGGGTCTCGAACACTCTCTCTTTCGCTCCACCGTTAGGAGGAACGAAGCGCGCTATTCACACTTGATTTCTCTACGCCTCCGTCCCATAAGGACTTAGACCAAAGAGAGTGAACAAACTCGTTGGTGCCTGCTCCAAAAGGTACGCCGTCACCCGCCTAGGGCGGGCTCCGACTTCTTGTTAGCAGATGGTTTCAGGTTCTATTTCACCGGGATCTCCTCCCTGCTTTTCACCTTTCCCTCGCGGTACTTGTACACTATCGGTGAGGTTAAGTATTTAGCCTTGGCTAGTAGTTTAGCCTGCTTCCCGCAGGGGTCTCATCCCCGAGCGGTACTCAAGTAAAGATACTCAGAGCATGTGACGATTTTCGTCTACCGGGCTGTTACCGTCTTTGGCGTCCCTTTCCAGGGTACTTCGGCTAACCAACTCACAATTTATAGCTCTCTGTCCAAAGCTTGCGCTCTGGAACGTATCTCACTTACAACTGCCATCCAATCAGCTTTAAAAGCTGCTAGATAGCTCTGGGCTTCTCCCTCTTCGCTCGCCGCTACTAAGGGAATTATTTTTTTTCCTCCGCTTACTGAGATGTTTCACTTCAGCGGGTTTGCGTCCCGTATTTTACAATATAGGACAACGCGATTTTTAAATCGCGCTGGGTTTCCCCATTCGGACATCCCCGGATCAAAGGTTGCTAACCACCTCCCCGAGGCTTATCGCAGGCACGCCACGTCCTTCATCGCCTCAACCTCCCAAGGCATCCACCATCTGCCGTAGGGTTTCTTGCCCTCCAAAATTTTATAAAGCAAAAATAATTTGCTAACAATTAGACCCTTTACTCTACATTTTTTAAATTTTAGTGTACTTACCGTTCTGTCCTGCCCGAGAAATTAAAAAACCGCCTTCAAGAAGCGGTTCGTGTCAGAAACTAAATCCTTTAGGACCTACACGCTTCTTGTTTTAGTTTTCGCAATTAATCTATTATCTTGCTGCATAACTGCACCCATTTTATCAGAATAGAACAGCTTGTCAAGGGTTTAAATTATGATAAAACCCCGCATCCCTGCTCCGTGAAGGAACTCTGCGGGGTTTTATAAACTAGGAAATCTTTTTCCTCAGGTCTTCGAGAATCTTAGCTGCTGTCTCCTTTCCTCCTAAGCCAAAGGCCAAACCTAAGGCTAATGCCACCATGCCCACAAAACCCTTAATCAGGGTGTCTATAATGGTAGGCGTTACTCCCAACTGAAGCAGGATGGCCAAACCCGCGAAAATATAGATAGCCCATCTTATGGCTGTTCCCAGAAATCCCGTATATCCGATGTCCATCTTTTGCACTCCTGCCTTAAATACCTTTTCCAGAATATCCGTCAGAATTATAGCCACCACGAAAATGGCTATTGCCACCACCAGATTGGGCAGCCAAGCAATAATGTCGGCGAGAAAAGAGGCAAACTGATTAAAGCCTAATATTTCCACTGAAGCCAGCAGAAAAACGATGACCAATATCCATTTGACCACACCTCCTATAAACTCTGATGCATTAACCTTAAAGTCCGCCTTTTCCAGGGCGTCTTTCCATCCGGTCTTCTCAAAAATTTGATTAAATTTCAAGCGCTTCAATACTTCCGCTATCAATCTCCCTAAGCCGGTAGCAATGAACCATCCTATTATAAAAACCAGTAAGGATAAAATAAGGATTGGCAGAAATAATATGAAACCCTGCCAAGTTTGCTGTAAGGCTTCTATGGTAATTTTGGACCAGTCTCCTAACATAGTCTATTTTTGTTTTAAATTATCTTGCGACCTTTTATCGTCTCTTATTATTATAACACATTATAAAATCCTACTAAAACCCCTTTTTTACCCGTCAACTGGAAAAAGCTGCTCCTATACTTACGCGAAGGAGGGCCTTGCCTCTCCGTAGTTCGAAGAACGGAGAAGGGTTGCCAACTCACTGAAATTAACTTAAAATAATCCTATTATGCCGATCCCTAAAAAAGTACTAAATTTCCTCGAGAAGAATAAAACAGCTTATAAGATAGTTGAGCATAAGAAGGCTTACACGGCCTTTAACAAAGCAGAGAGTCTTAAAATAAAACCTAATCTTGTTGCCAAGACCCTGGTGATGAAAGCAGATAGGCAGATAATTGTAGTCTCCCTGCCGGCAGATAAAAAGTTAGACGAAGTCAAGCTTAAGAAAGCAGTTAATGCAGCGAGAAAAAAAGAAAATGGTAAACCTGTTAAAAAGATAACTTTCGCTTCCCAAAAAACCCTCAAGGAGAAGTTTAAGGGTATAAAATTAGGAGTGGTTCCTCCGTTCGGAAATCTTTTTGGTTATCCGACTTTCATCAATAATTCTCTTTTGAAAAATAAGGAAATTATTATTAATTCCGGAGACTATAAGCTTTCTTTGAAAATCAAGACCTCTTCACTGAAAAAATTGATTCCCTGTTTGGTATCAGCCAGCTTAAGCAAAGGCAAAAAATAGGAAAGACGATGTGGTACCGCCTTCTCACACCAATATATAAAAGAGCGGCGCTAGAAATGTGTAGGATTTGTTCTCCTTTTATTAAAAAGGGCGATAGAGTGCTTGATTTGGGATGCGGTTCTGCTATTATATCTCAGACCCTGAAAGACTATTTCCAGGCGGACGTTATAGGGGCTGATGTGGTTGACCGGAGGATATTTCCCATCCCTTTTAAAATGACGAACGGAAAAACGCTGCCATTTTCCGATAAAGAGTTTGATGAAGTTTTGATAGCTTATGTTCTACATCATGCGGAAGACCCGGAAGCTTTACTGAAGGAAGCGGTAAGGGTAGCCAAGGGAAAAATAATAATATTTGAGGATTTGCCGGAAGGAATTCTATCTAGCATTTTCTGCCGCATTCACGGCTTTTCATTCGACAACTTTTTCGGCAATAAGAGCCATACCTCCTTTAAAAAACGTGTAGAATGGGAAGGATTATTTAGAAAATTAAGCCTTGAAATCATTGCTCAGGGAAAAGCATCTTCGTTTTATGATCCCGTAGAGAAAAGGGTTTTTGTCCTTAAAGAAAGGCACATAGTTTCTTTCAACAGGGGCTTCGACTGAGCTCAGCCGAACGTCCTCAGGGCAAGACAGCGGTAGAACGTTTCAATGTTAATTAAATATTTGTGGGCGCATAGTTCAGCGGTAGAACGCTTCTCTGATAAAGAAGAGGTGGAAGGTTCGACTCCTTCTGCGCCCACCAATATTTGATTAGAGACAGAGTGTGACGATGGCTCATAAAGAAGAGGTGGAAGGTTAGCTGTGCCCGTCCGAAGCCCTTGGCGAAGGAGGGACTCCTTCTGCGCCCACCAATATTTTCAAGAAACAGCGCACAGCGATGGTTCATCGTGTTTATACTCATCAACTCATAAACTGAAGAGGGCCCGTAGCTCCCCGAACCGAAGCCCGCGGTTTGGTACGGGGCAGGCAGTTGGCCGTAAGGGCCGTTAGCTCAATGGCAGAGCGCCTCACTTGCATTGAGGAGGTTACCAGTTCAAGTCTGGTACGGTCCACAACCAATAAGGTTTCGAAGGCCGTTTTAGCGGCCGAAGACCCTGTACCGAACTTTGTTATGGTACAAGGCAAATCCGCTCGGGTCCACCAAATCCATCCTAAGGAATAAGAAAGCATATTAGAATATGCGAACTATGGATCATTTAGATATCCTTTCCTCGGTCGCAATCGTCATTTTTATCATCTCGGCGCTTCCGCAGATTATTAAGCTACTCAAAAATAAAACGGCCCGTGATATTAGTTTATGGATGTCTTTATTGATAGCAGCTGGCAATTTATTAATGTTGATTAGGGCAATCGTTATCAACGACGTTTTCTTTACAGTCAATTATGCTCTTCAGTTAAGTCTGTGGCTGACTATAATTGTTTTAATTCTTAAATACCAAGATAGAAACAAGGGACATTTTGGGTAAAAGACTATCCAGTTTCAACTAGTACGGATATAATCCATCTCCGAGAGATCAAACAAAAACTCCCCTTTTAGGGAGTTTTTGTCTGGTAGAGTCTCTTTAAGTTGCCCCGAAGAAAGTAATCTTCCTTTCGGGTACAAAGATTAACACCCTTGGTGTTAAAATCCAAATTTA
>CAZEQH010000028.1:3077-4362 GCA_964514375.1 uncultured Candidatus Saccharibacteria bacterium | reverse complement strand
CGAGCCCTTTCTTAATACAAAAGAAACGGGCTTTTTTTATTCCTTGAAATTCTCAGATTTTGACAAGTAATGTGAAAATACTATCGTAGAATCAGTTCTCAATAATTATATACAGAAAGAGGTGGTTAATTATAGAAGAAGAGGAAGATGATTATTCGGTTTATATTCCGCCCGATATGGTCGCGGGAGACAATATCGTAATGCTGCTCAGTATGGCCTTCAAGAAAATCAAGGCTCGCAGAAAGCGCAGGGCTGAAAAAGCATTAAAGTAATTTTACAATGGTCACTAATGAGTGACCTCTTTTTTTCCTTGAAATTTTCAGGGGAGGGAGTTATTTTTAAAGCAGAAATACCAGGTATGTATTAGGTATGGAAATAGGTTAACGGAATCTGTTTTTTTAAGGATTCATAAAGTATTCATGTGTATTATATAATCTTTCAATATGCGCATACTAATTGTCGAAGATAATCAAAAACTAGCCGGTTATATTAAGAAGGCGCTGGAACAAGAAAGTTACTCAGCTGACTGTGTTTATGATGGGGAACAAGGAGAAAAACGCGCTATTTTCGGAGAATATGATTTACTTGTCTTGGATATTATGCTGCCGAAAAAGGATGGAATCACAGTTTGCAAAGATTTGCGGAAACAAAATATCAATCTGCCGATAATTATGCTTACGGCCAAGGGTGAGCTTGATGATCGGGTGGAGGGTTTGGACAGCGGAGCGGATGATTATTTGGTGAAGCCGTTTGAATTGGAAGAATTATTAGCCCGGATAAGAGCATTGTTACGCAGACCGAAAGAAAAGGAAGCAGAAATTTTAAGTGCTCAGGATGTCACCATAGATAATGCCAAACATATGGTTAGAAGAAACGGCAAAGAACTGAAATTAACTTTAAAAGAATACGCAGTGCTTGAGTATTTAGTTAGAAATAAAGGCCGGGTTGTAAATCGTGAGCAAATACTGGATCATTGTTGGGATTTTGCATTTGACTCCTTCTCCAATATCGTCGATGTATACATAAAGCAACTGCGCGAGAAGTTGAATGATAAAAATGAAAAATATATCAAAACCATTCGCGAGGTGGGCTACCAATTTCAAGAATAAGCCGTTTTTGTGGGCTCGCTTGAAATTAACGTCATTCTATACGGGCGGAGTGCTGATAATCCTCCTCGTTTTCAGTATAGTGGTCTTTGCTCTGTTTGTTAGGGATATTAGTTCTAATTTGGAATACGAAGGAACGGGCTATGAGAATGAAGCCGATATTGAGTCGCGAGTTATTG
>CAZEQH010000028.1:0-2977 GCA_964514375.1 uncultured Candidatus Saccharibacteria bacterium | reverse complement strand
AAGGGAAATAAGCTCTATCTGAAAAGGTTGCTCTACAATATAATTAAAAATGCCATTGACTACAACAAACCAGGCGGTGAAGCGATGGTGATTCTGAAGAAAGTTAAAAGCGGAATCGAACTGAAGGTTTCTGATACCGGCATAGGCATTTCAGGGGATGATTTGAAACATGTTTTCGACAGATTTTATAAAGCCGACCAGTCCCACACCGAAAGAACAGACGGGGCGGGATTGGGACTTTCAATTGTGCAAGAGATTGTTAAGCTGCACAAAGCGACGATTGAAATAAAAAGCAAGCCGGGTTCCGGTACTGCAGTTATTATTATTTTTCCCTCCGTTTCGTAGAAAAGAATCTGGAGCACGCCCCGGTTAACGGGGCGTGTTTTTTATTCACCCCCTATTCATTTGGTTCTGTTACGTTTGCATTATGAAAATGATTTTAAGGAATAAGTAAAGGTCGGCTTAAGATTATTTTCTAATAACAAGTTAACCAACGGACTCTAAATTACATGGACAAAAAAACATTAGCCATGCTTACTATAGGACTCCTCTTGGGAGGCGGTGCCATAGGCGCTTACCAGGTAATGGCGCAAAACAGCAACGTAATGGCGCAGACCAGCAATACCGTTTCAACTGCGCCGCCCGCTAATCAGCAGGAAGTTCAGAACCCTTCGTATCAAGGCAGCATCACCGTCGATGAAGCCACAACCGAGGGTCAGAGCGAGCAGGCGGAAAGCCAGGCCTTAGCCGGGTTGGCCACAATCACGGCCGACCAGGCCAAACAAGCGGCCGAGACCCAGGTTGGCGGAACTGCTTCAAGCGTAAAGCTGGGCGATGAAAACGGCTCACTGGTATATGAGGTAACGATAGGAAACCAGGAGGTCAAGGTTGATGCCGGTAACGGACAGATATTGCAGGTTGAGCAAAGTGATAGTGGGCCGGATCAAGCAGAACAAGGGGAGGTAGACAACGCCAATGAGGTTGAAGACGCCAACTAAAGCGATGCAAATCGCGAAGATTTGCCCAAAAAGTTTGCTGTCGCGCATCGCAGGGTAGCGGGGACCCGCAGACAAGAAACTGTGTGCGGGATAGATCTGCCGAGCAGGCGAGCTCATAAGGAAAGCACCTTCATGTTTCCTGTGAGACTCGCCTGCCTACTGCGTGCCGTTTAACGATTAAGGCCCTTATCAGGGCTTTTTTCCTTGAAATTTCCAGGGAGGGAGTTATTTTTAAGGCAGAGGAACATGGAAGAGATTATTCAAAAGGTAAAAGCCTTTGCAGAATCGGAGAAAGACATCATAGGTCTTGCTCTTGTGGGTTCCTATGCCAGGGGAGAGGCCAGGGAAGATTCCGATATCGATTTTGTTATCATCACAAACAATCCGGACGCTTACCTCGACAGCGATGAATGGATTAAGCTGTTCGGCAGGGTTAAGGAAATCAGGTATGAAGATTACGGTCTGGCGCAAAGCAAAAGGGTATTTTACTCGGGCGGCCCGGAAGTAGAATTCGGTATAACCACGCCTCAATGGACGGCAACGAATCCGATGGACGAGGGCACGAGGAAAGTAATCACCAATGGATTCAGGATACTCTACGACAGGGACGGATTTTTGGACAATTTATTAATAGCGTTTCAGTCCGGCATATAGCCGGGCTGCTTTTTTATTTTTTTCCTTGAAATTTTCAGGATAGATGATTATTTGGAAGATTCAAAATTGCCCTGTACCCTATATATACACTTTCAGTGGCGGGTCGGGCGATTTTTTAGTAGGATTACTATATATGAAATATCAGGACAGAGTTTATGGGACAGTAGAAATAAATGAGCCGGTGATTTTAGACTTAATAGAGTCGCCGAGCATCCAGAGGATGAAGGGGGTGGACCAGCACGGCTATTTTGAGCCGTATTTCCCCGGCACCGCCTACAGCAGATTCGAGCATTCTCTCGGAGTTTTCATTCTGCTGAAGAGATTCGGAGCTACTCTCTTGGAACAGATAGCGGGGCTTCTTCATGACGTTTCGCACACAGTTTTTTCTCACGTGGCCGATTACGTTTTCAGCAACGGCTCCGGAGCAAAGCAGAACTTCCAGGACGACTGCTTTGAAGAATTCATTGGGAATTCAGAGCTCCCCGAAATTCTGAAGAAACACGGGATTGACTACAAAGATATTTTGGACGATTCAAAATTTCCCCTGAAAGAAAAAGAACTGCCTGATTTGTGCGCAGACAGGATTGATTATTTTCTCAGAGAGCTCAAGGTAACCGACAAGGCCAGCCAGGAAGAGATTGATGAATTCTTGGATAACCTTAAAATCGTTGATGACCTCTGGGTTTTTAAGAGTAGGGAAACAGCCGGGAAATATGCTCGTTTGTTTTTGGAGATAAACAACTGGTTCTGGTCGGGGCTGGAAACGGCGGTGATGTTTAAGACCACCGGAGACTTGGTAAAATACGCCGTGGACAAGAAGGTACTCACCAAGGAAGATTTATTCACCACAGACGAGGAGGCCTGGGCGAAGATAAGACCGGCTACAGACGAAGATGACGATTTGAAATTTTTAGTTGATAGGGCTGATAATAAATTCGAATATAAGGCGCAGAATAGTGAAGATTACGATTTGCATACCTTCTGCAAATCGCGGGTGGTAGACCCCTTATTTCTGGAGGGCGGGACCTTAAAGAGAGTATCTGAAATAGACCAGGAATTTTTAAAAGTGAAACAAAAATATTCAAAACCTAAGGAATACTACATAAAGTTTCTGGAAAGAAGAAACTAAAGGTCCGTTATTTGGAAGATTCAAAACCGCCCGACACGATAGCGTATAGGGCGGTTTTTTGACTTTTTAATTTAATTTCTTTAAACAGAAGATACAAAACGAAAAGGAGGGATAAATGCACTTTGAAAATAAAAATAAAGAGAGGTTTATCTGCAGAAGAAGTTGTGAAAAGAGTCTATGGAAGAATAAAAAAGCG
>CAZEQH010000027.1:0-4962 GCA_964514375.1 uncultured Candidatus Saccharibacteria bacterium | reverse complement strand
TCTGCGTATATCCGCTTCTAAGCGAAGCGAAGGCTTCGCACATCTTCATTATCTGTATGCCGTGGGCTTTTTCTGTCGGTATTCTAGCATTGGCAATATAAACCAGTTTCATGTGAGCTTTTCCTTAATAAACTTCTTATACCAGATCTGGAAAGTCAAGAGAGACCAGATGATATCCAGATTATACTCCTTTTGAGAAATATGGTTATCCAGAATCTGTTTTATCTCTTTGAAATTAAAGTATTCCTGCGTACCCTGGCAATAATTTGGAGAAAGTACTCCATAGGCCAAATCCTTTAACTCCTTCCGCAGCCATTTGGCGGCCGGAGAAACCCATCCCCTCTTTTTTTGAGTTCTCAAATGAGGGGGCAGATATTCTTTCATGGCTTCCCTGAAAATCCACTTGGTCTTATTTTTACCTTTTACCTTAAATTTGGTCGGTATTTTGAAGGCAAATTCCACTAACCTGTGGTCTAAGATGGGTACTCTTTCTTCCAGGCCGAAGGCCATGGTCATTTTGTCGGACCGTACCAGGGATTCGTCGGGCAGCCAGGTGGAAAAATCCAGAAACATTAAGTATTTGGTAGGGTCCTGGAATTTACTTTCCGGATAATTATCTATTAGAAAACTTTCTGCCCCCCTATCTTCCCAGGGTAATCTTAAAACTCTGGACAACATCTCTCCTTTCTGACTCATAAAGAGAAGGTAGCGGAGAACACCCGGAGGCGTGTTTAATTTTTCCTTCAATCCTTTTTTACCGGAGAAAAATTCCAGAAGGCCGGGAAAAATGTTTTGTTTTAAAACTCCTGGCAAAAGCTGATAATAATCTATCAATCTGCTGTAATAATATCGCATATACCCTCCGAAGAGCTCATCTCCCCCATCTCCTCCCAATACCACAGCCACCTGCTTTTTCGCCTCCTGGGCCAGCAGGAAAGTGGGGATTTGGGTGGGATTAGGTACGGGCTCTTCCATATGCCAGACAACCTTCTCCAGGTTATCGGCGGCATCCTTTCCGCTTACTAGTAATTCGTGGTGGTCGGTCTGATAATGCCGGCTGGTCTGACGGGCCAGATTGAAATCTGCATTAAATTTTTCTTTTTCAACATCAATATTAAATCCTACAGAATAGGTTTTCACTTTTTCCGGCATATGTTCAACTGCCAAACCCAGTACGGCACTGGAATCTATTCCGCCACTCAGAAAGATACCTACAGGCCTGTCTGATATAAGCTGGCCTTTGATAGATTCACGCAAAAGAGATTTTATTCCTTCTTTAGCTTCTGCCTCAGTTTTTATTTCTGGAAGCTCCACAAGATACCAGTATTTCCTGATAGTAAGCTGTCCCCTTTTCAATAGTAAATAGTGCGCCGGAGGAAGTTTCTTAATTCCTTCGAATAAAGTAAATGGTGCGGGTACAAAGAACATCTTAAAGTAATAATTCAGAGCCTGGGCGTCAATTTCCCTTGAGATATTGTGGGCCAGTATCGCCTTTATTTCAGAAGAAAAAATAAATTTACCTTCTTGAAAATGATAGTACAAGGGTTTGACGCCTGCCCTGTCTCTGGCCAGGAAAAGCTGCTCTTTTTTCCTGTCGTAAATGGCAAAGGAGAAAATTCCATTTAGCTCCTGCAGGCAGTTCTCTCCTTTCTCCTCGTAAAGATGAAGAATTACTTCCGTATCGGTATCAGAGGAGAACAGGTGTCCCCTATTCTCAAGATACCTTTTTATCTCTTTGAAATTGTATATTTCCCCGTTGAATACAATACCTACGGACTTATCTTCGTTCCATAGGGGTTGCCTGCCTTTTTCCGAAAGGTCAATAATGGAAAGCCGGGCATGTCCCAGAGAAATATTTTCATCAAAGTAAAAACCTTCCTGGTCAGGGCCGCGGTAACGGGTCAGCCCCACCATTTTCTTTATTAATTCTTCATTTCTGAAATTAAAACCGTTTATAGAACACATAAGTATTATTTAGGCTCAAATATGCAGTGCTCCTGGTCTCTTCTCAGGGCGGAGTAAACGTTCCTGTAATCCAGGCCTGCTAGCAGAGCAAAAACATCTTCTTTTTTAAATCCCAGATTTTTCAAAAATTCAGGGTGCACTTCCAGAAAAATGACGGTTCTTGCTTTCCTGATGGTTTCCTTAAGGCCTTTTAGCACGTTGAGTTCGTATCCTTCCACGTCTATCTTAATAATAGTAGGAGGGAAAAGGCCTTCCTTTAAAACACAGTTATCTCCTCTCCATGCTTTCACTTCCTTAAAAATTTGAGATTCCCTCGTGAGATTGGGCGTAAGGGAGCCCGGTTCTCTGGCGCCGGTATAAAGCTTAAGTATTGCATCTTCTGCGCCCAGGGCTGCCTGGAATGTCCTCGCGTTTTCTATCTTGTTTATTTTGAGGTTTTCATTCAATCTCTTGTAATTTAAGGGTTCCGGCTCCCAGCAGTAAATAAATCTGGGAGGAATCTTGCATCTTCCCACGCTAAGAGAATACAATCCTACATGAGCTCCTACATCATAAAAGACTGTGTTCTCGTTAACCCTTTTTAACACCTCTCCGATAAATTCTCCTTCATTATCAAGAGAATAGTATAGATTGAGCTCGTTGGGATTAGAAACAATAAGCTTAGCGTTCACTCCTTCTATCTTTAAGGGCAGCCCTTTCCTGCCCCAGACTAAAAGGAAGGAGCGGTAGATTTTTCTAACAAATCCGTAAATGCCTAATTTCTCAAAAAACTTCTTTGCTTTCGGCGAGGTTATCTTTTTGGTTAAAAATGAGAAAAAATCAGCTAGCATTTTATCAATTCCTTTATTTTAGACATTACCATAAAGTCCAGTTTTTCCTGGGAAAAGAGTTGGCTGCATGTTTTCAAAGAGTTTCTCGATAGTTCTTCTCTCAGATGAATATCCCGGCATTTGAGCAGCTGTTCTGCGAATTCCTTATGATTTCCGGCCAGCAGGACGTTTTTTCCGTTCTCAAAAGGATACCCTGCCAGGCCACGAGGAGAGGTTATGGTGGGAATTCCTCTGCATAACGGTTCAAATATTTTCTGCTGCATGCCGGCTCCATAAAGAGAAGGGACCAAGGCGATGTCCATATCCTGCAAAAATAAGTCTAAATTGCCAACGTATCCTTCATAGGCTGCGTCTTCACCTAGATACTTTTTAAGCCCATCAGGGAATTTTGCTCCCAGGATATGGAAAAAGAATTCACCTGCAGCTTTCTCCCTTACTAAAGGCACTATCCTGCTTAATATTAATTCTGCGGCAGCTCTCATATGAAAGACGTTGTAGGTGGAGCCCATAAAGAATACGTCCAATCTTTCTTTCTCTCTGACCTCTCTTTCTTTTTTTAGAAACCTTGGAAGGGCCCTTAAAGGGAGTGTCACTATATTTTTCCCTCCAAAACCCTTGTAGATTTCTGTTTCCCTGGGAGTTATGGCAAAAACCAAATCACTATTTCTTACAGCTATCTTCTCCCCCCAGTGTTTTGGAAAGACCCTCAGCAAATTAATCAGACCGTATCCGTTTTCCTCCAAAAAATATTTTGGTTCAAAATTAAGGGAACGAACGACAATCGGTATCTTGTGTCTTCTGGCCATACTGTAAAGGGGCCAGGTATAGGTAGTATCAAACCAGGCCAAATCAGGTTTCCAACCCTCAACTTGCTCCTGGAAAACCTTTTTGATTTCAGGCTCGTCAAATTCAGAAGCCGAGCCGTCCAGAACCAGGGGATTCCTGAAAAACCTCAAGACATATTCCTTCAATTTCCTGGCTTTGGAGAATTTGGTGTCAAACTTATAGCTCACTGGAATAATTTCTATCCCCTCGCGGATCGATACTTTTCTTACCTCTTCTAGCGACTGGTATTCAGCAATTTTGGCGATAACCTTTACTTCAAAACCCAATCTTTTGAGCTGTAAAATTCCAAAAGCCCTGTCCATCTGACAGGCGCCGGTAGGCGGAAAGGGAAACTGGATGGTGGTAACTAAAATTTTCATTTAATTAAAATATCCTAAGATTTTTCCAATCAAATTATCCAAGCCGTTATTCCTGACCACTTCTTCACGAAGGCCTGCATCCCTTTCCGCGGACTTCAGAGAAACAATCTTTTCTGCCAGTTCTCCGACGTTCTTTTTTTGGAAAAGATACTTATCTTCCAATAAGTCTTCAAAGGCCTCGTTGCAGGTGAGAATCAGACACCCCGAAGCCATACCTTCCAATACCACTTTATCTATACTGCCCGTATGGCTCAAGTTAATAAGTAAATCAGCATGCCGGTAAACTTCGGGCATATCTTTATGGGGAACGCTTCCTGAAAAATTAACGTAACCTCCAAGTTTTTTCTCTTTTACCAGAGCTTTTAATCTCTTGAGATAGCCCTCGCCTATCTCATCAAGGGGAGCTCCGACGATTTTTGCGGCGATGTCGGTGATGCCTTTCTGATTTACTAAAATATCAATGGCCTTAATTAAAGTCTCCTGGTCTTTGGTGGGCGAAATGCGGCCGGCAGAAATGATGTTAAAGGTTCCTGAATATGCGTGTCCGGAAGCCGACGGATGAAAAAGGTCTGTGTCTATACCGTGGCCCACTATCTCTATTTTTTCTCTGTTTTTCAGCCGGCAACTCTCCGGAGAGGCAGTCAGAATTTTATCCACCAGACGAGAAGACATCCTCAGCTTCCACCCGACGGTCCCGTGGGTGAACCACAAAATCATTTTCTTGCCGAACAGCTTCGCCAAAGGGAAGCTGGCTATGGCGTAAATAGGACACATATGAACAAAAACACCGTCTACTTCGCGAAGGTGTTTAAAAAGGAAAGCCTGCAATCTTGCCAACTGTACTATTTTAGGACATCCTCTTTCCTTACCGAGAGAAAGGACTTCTGTATTTTCCGGAAGATTGTGCTTTCCTTCCCAAAGACAGATAACATAGAGCTTGTCTACTTTTTCAGCGAACTTTT
>CAZEQH010000026.1:0-5015 GCA_964514375.1 uncultured Candidatus Saccharibacteria bacterium | reverse complement strand
TGGCGGGAGTGATTGAAGGATTCCGTTCCGCTCTCCTGGGTACACGGCCCATGCCCTGGGATTTGATTGGAATAGGGAGTATCACTGCGCTGATCATTGCCGTTGGCGGGTGTCTCTATTTTCGCCACATGGAACGGGTATTCGCTGATGTGGTATAGGGGGAGCTTGAAGGACAATGTCTGATACAGTTATAAACGCTGAAAAACTGGCCAAGCGGTATCGCATAGGCCTTAAAGAAGAGATGAATGACACCATGGTGGGTGCCATTGGTCATTTTTTGAGGAGCCCGCTGGAAAGATTTCGCAGTCTTAAGAAACTTTCTACCTTCACCGATGACCCAAATGGACCGGATGATATCATTTGGGCCCTGAAGGATGTCTCTTTTTCCATTAAACAAGGCGAAGTCGTCGGGTTTATCGGATCCAACGGGGCAGGGAAAAGCACCCTCTTGAAAATCCTGGCAGGTATCACAGAACCAACTGAAGGCCGAGCTGTCATCAAGGGTAGAATTGCTTCTTTGCTCGAAGTTGGAACAGGCTTCCATCCCGAGCTCACCGGGAGAGAGAATATCTACCTAAACGGTACGATCTTGGGGATGAAGAAGGCAGAAATTGACCAAATGTTTGATCAAATCGTTGATTTTGCAGAGGTAGAAAAATTTATTGAGACGCCGGTAAAAAGGTATTCCAGCGGCATGAGAGTGAGGCTTGCGTTCGCGGTGGCGGCACACCTGCAGCCTGAAATCCTCCTGGTTGATGAAGTCCTGGCCGTGGGGGATGCGGCCTTTCAAAAAAAATGCCTGGGAAAAATGGAAAACGTGGCAAGAGCCGGCCGTACCGTCCTTTTTGTGAGTCACAAGATGGGTTCCATTCGAAAATTGTGTGGGGAAGTTTATTGGCTGGATGGCGGGAGGGTGAAAGATAACGGCTCGGCAGATGACGTGGTCAATAAATATGAGCGGGAAGTGTTTTCGAGAGCGACGTCGCAGAGTAAGAATAACTCGGAATTTGTAAACGAGGAGGAAGGGCTTGCGGTCAAGAAGATTGAGACGGAAATAATATCGAACAAGGGTACAGAAGACCTTCGAATTGTCATCGAAGGCACTGCTGTGAAGCCTATCAAAACTTTGCAAATAGCGATTCTATTGAGCACACTGGATGGTATTATTGTGTCAAGGATCGGACCAGGTATCGCAAAATCCGGATTGAAAGACTTATACGGTGACTGGCAGGCTGTCTTTTTGGTTCGCGGCATAACGCGATATCTGACGGGAGGGGACTATCTACTCCAGATCAGATTCAGACGTTCTTTTGGTGGTATGCTCCTCAATATCGAAGAAGCTGCAATCATACAGGTACCTTCTACCGATGTCTACGGGGTGGGAAAAAACGTCTCATTTCGCAGAAACGGATTGGTCCCCCTCCCGATAACTTTTTCATGGAAAAGCCTGTAGGCCTCTTGAGGAAAGTCCTTCCTTATGTTTTTTCATAGACTGAAAAAAAAGAAATCTCCATCAGGGTCTTCAACCCACCATGCAAAGACGGACCTGGTGGGCATCCTGATCGTTAATGGAGGAAAAGACCCTGAAGAGGGAAAATGGCTTGATCTTTGTTTGAAAAAAATTATTCAACACACCAAATGGCCCAATTACAGGATTTATGTTTGGAACAACAATATCGAGGACGGATCTGTTCCTGCATTGGTTGAAGCCATTCCCGGTGCTAAGCTATTCCAGGCAGACCCAAGAGAGAAGTTAGCACACATTCATGCGGTACCATTGCAACGGCTCTATGAGGTTGCAAAAAAAGATCAGCTCAAGTTTATTGTTACTATGGACACTGATGCTTTCCCTGTTCGAGATAACTGGCTGACTGAGCTTATAGGAAATCTAAACGAGCAAACAGTCCTTTGTGGCGTGTGGAGAGATGAGCTGGCCGGGCACGTATGCCCCTACGTACATCCAAGTTGTCTTTGTACTACCACCGATTTTATTAAAAAAAACAGACTGCGATTTGACAGGATTGACATTATTTCCGATCAAAAGAAGGATACTCTTGCCTCGTTCACCATTATCGCAGAAAAAAAGGGCAAGACTATAGCAAAGTTAAAAAGATCTAACGTTAATGATTTGCACTATATATTGGGTGGTCTCTATGGAAACCTTATATATCACCATGGCGCCGGTTCAAGGAAAGAGACCTACTTTTGGGGGGAGGAAAAAACAGAGGCAATTGGAGCTCACAATAGCGCCATAAAGCAAACACTGAATCAACTGATTTTTCAACATAATGATCAGTTTATCAACTGGCTGATGGGAAATGTACAGGATCACGAAAGCTTTTCAGAAGGCAATAAACTCGTATTCGTATTAGGTATGCACAGGAGTGGGACCAGCTGTTTGGCTGGTTGTTTGGAAGTCTGTGGGTTGTATCTCGGTGAAGTAAGTAAGTATAATATGCATAACCAAAAGGGAAACCAGGAGTTAAGAGCGGTTAACTTACTGCACGAAAGAATTCTCAATAGAAACGGCGGTGCCTGGGATAATCCGCCCGGCAAAATAAAAATTACAGCTCAAGACAAAAATGATTTTCGAAAAATTCTTGATTCGTTCCCCGCCAATGCAGTATCTGGTATCAAAGATCCTCGATCTTTACTCCTGCTTGAGCGCTGGCTGGTAATTGAAAAGAATATATTTTTCATAGCCACATACCGTCACCCCCTCCTTGTAGCTGCTTCTCTCCAAAAAAGGAGTAAGAAAAGCGTAGACGAAGGCCTGGAGCTTTGGAACATATATAACGAAAAGTTAATAAGACTGCATAAAAAATATAGATTTCCCCTAATCAAGTTCTGCCTGGAGAATGAAAGTGACTATATCGATCACGTTGCTGAGGCGGCGATCCAACTGGGGTTGGACCCTGATTTGAATAAGATGAGAAGATTCCTCAGTCGTGAGCTTGAACATGAGAAGAACCACCCCGTTCCCGTACCCGACCGATGCAGAGAAATATACGCATATCTCGAAAAAAACCGGTTTGCCGTCGCTCAAGAGAGTTATTCCTTCCATATCTTGAAGTTGAAGAAGGATTTGTTAAAAATAGAAAGCAGTCAATTCAAGGCCCACAGGCAATGAAGAAGTTCCTGCTTTGTGTCCATTTCCAAGAATTCAAGGGTCTTTCGAGTCGTAAGAAGAAGCGTTGATCTAAAGATAGAAGTTTTTTAACATGAAAGAATGACATTATGAAGATTATCATGACACTTTATGTAAGAAACGAAGAAGACATTATTCAGCATAACATTGAATTTCATAAAGCCATGGGAGTTGATTTCTTTATAGCTACAGACAATCTGTCTCAAGATAATACAAGGAACATCCTCAAAGAATATGAGAAAAAAGGTATTCTTAAATATGGCTATAGCGATGATAATACCCATTCCCAATTTAAATATGTTACAAGGATGGCACGTGAAGCCTATTCGGAATATCGCGCAGACTGGGTTATAAATAACGATGCCGATGAATTTTGGTATCCTCGAACCGGAATGAATTTAAAAGATGTGTTTCGTTCGATACCGAATGTTTTTAATAGCCTGAAGTTCAGGCGTTCAAATTTTGTTCCCGTGAAATTATATTCTCCGCCATTTTATAAAAGAATGATCTTCAAGCAGGAAAAATCCGTAAACTGGCTGGGGAGGCCACTCTCCGGAAAGGTTGCGCACCGAGGGCATCCAAATGTCTCAGTTCATCAAGGGAATCACTCCATTGATGTGATTAAAGGCTACCAAAGAACAGACAGCCCTGATATAGAAATTCTTCATTTTCCTGCTCGGTCTTTCCCGGTGTTTGCAAATAAGGTCATTGCTGCAGGCAAAGCCTATCAAAATAATACCATACTGAAAAAAACTATTGGGTGTGTAATCCGCAGTATTTACAAAGAATATGTCGAAAATGGGAATTTTGATGGCTTTTATAATCGGGAATATTACTCAGGATATAGAATTATCAAAGAATTACTCACCAAGAATATTATCGCCGACCTGCGTCTGCACAATTTTCTAAACCATTTGTATAAAAACTCAAACAATATGGACTAATTAGCTCTTTCATTCATCGTCAGTGAAAATACTACAGTGAACTCCAAAAAATGGGACACATGTAAAGGCGGGTGGTGTCACGAAAATTCCGGCCAAGGAAAACATGAATCTGAAGAACGTATGAAAGATTTATTCGTGTCCGGCGTATGTTATCAGGAAAAGAGTTGAGGAGGAGGGCCTTGCGGTATTTCCAATAAATTGAGAGTTCGCAATGGAAAATAAACACCTGTTCATACTTTCTCCACCAGCCTCCGGCTCAACACTTCTCTGGAGGATCGTACAGACTTCTCCGGAGGTAGCAGCCTTTTCCAGAGAGGGAAAGGGTTTGGTGAAACACATTTTGGCTGGTAAAGACAGATGGAACCCTTCAAAAATTATACCTTGGGAAAAAGTAAAACAGGTATGGTATGAAGCGTGGGATTTGAAAAAGACCATTCTCCTGGAAAAAAGTCCACCTCACTTAGTCCGTGCCTCCCAGCTAGAACAGAACTTTCCTGAAAGCTATTTTATTGTTTCGGTTAGGAATCCTTATGCCTTTTGTGAGGGCGTAAGTCGGCGTCATTCAAAAAACAGGGGTTCATTTTTCAACATTGCAAAATTTTGGATTATGTGTTGCAGGTACCAGATTCGTAACATTGAGGAACTAAGAAATAACATCTTCTTTTCCTATGAAGATCTTACGAACAATCCATCATACACTTCCGAAAAAATAATAAAGTTTTTGCCAGAGTTAAGTGGAATGGGTCTGGAACAACACTTTACGGTGTTTGAAAAGTCAATGAAGATAGTAAATCTGAATAAGAAACAGATTTCTAGGCTTTCCGATGGAGATATTTACGAGATTAACCAAGTGCTGAAAGATTATCCGGATATTATGTCGTTCTTTAATTACAGATATCTGGAGCCAAGCAAAAAGATCCGCT
>CAZEQH010000025.1:0-5319 GCA_964514375.1 uncultured Candidatus Saccharibacteria bacterium | reverse complement strand
CTTAAAAGAGGGTAGAGCTAAAGAGGAAGAAGTAAACGTGAAGGGCTACGAGCAGAGAATTGATATCGAAAAAGTAAAGAAATTCACGGCGATTTTATATTGACAAATTTAATAATATATTATATAATGTAATTATGACGGCTAACGATAAGTTCATAAAAAAATTTGCAGAAACCGGGCTTAATATAGTCTGGGAACTGCAGAAAGATTACAAAGAAGAGAAGAGGCTTTTAAAGCTCGAAAATGTCTTAAATGAGATAAAAAACCGATCTTAAAAGTATCTTCTCCATTATATTTTTTCCAATTTTCTTATTTTTTTGAGGCCTTCGATCTCTTGGAAGCTTCAAAAAAGATTCAAAGAAAATTGGAAAAAGAAACAAAAGTCATCCAGTAATCTGGGTGATTTTTGTTTTGACAAAGCACAGGGCTTGGACTAAAAAGAGGGTAGATAAATTAACAACCAAAAACTATCAGGGGTTATAATAATGAGGTGTCCGCGATGCGGAAGAGAAGCAAGGGGGCTTTACTGTCCGACGTGTTATGTCAGTTCCAGGTATGACTTGCCGGCAGACCAGGATAAATTTAAATTTTCCTCACTTAAAGTATCTCAGGAAAAGGAGCCGTTTTATGTTTCCTGTATAAAATGCGGCAGAAGATTCCCCAGGGCGCAGGGTGTTTGTGCCAAATGCATTGAACAAAGAACAACTTAACTATCGAAGGGCTTATATGCTCTTCTTTTTTATTTTCGATTCGAGATGAATCTACATGGAAATCATAGTTGATGAATATAAAAATTTGTTATATAACATAAGCATGCCGCAATTGGATAGTGGTTTGGAAAAGAAAGCCGTCAGCCTGGAAGAGATAGAGAATGTAATGGGGATGCTTTTAAAGAACGGGCAGCCGGAAAACGCTGAAAGATTCCTCTGCAGGATTCGAAAACAGGACCCTGCCGTATATCGGCTGTTTATGGAGATCCACGGCACAAATTAGTTCTTTGAAAAGATATGTAAGGATTTGATAGAAATGGTTTTCAAAAATAAGAAAGCATTAGAAGAAATAAAGAAATGGGATAAACGTTTCGACGAACTCTACGACGAATTGCATGCGCTGAAGCAGAGAAGGGAGGAAATGGACGAGGAAAAATTCGTGGAGGAATACATTAAGATTACAGATGAAATAGACATTGCCATTTGTAACAAGAAAGAGCTGCAGAGAAAGATTGGAGTACAAGAGTTCTAAAATCTAAATTAATTCGAGGGTATTATTTTACCCTCTTTTTTATTTACTTTGGCATCATGACTCTAAAGGGTATAGAATTACTTCGCGTTTTACTTTGACAAATTATATAAATATGGTATAATATAAGTATCAATAGATCTATAAAAAATAATAATGAGTGAAAGTAATGGAAAATTACCTTGATAGGAAATTACGAGAAGAAAGAAAAAGTGCGGAAAACGAAAGAAAATTTTTTGAATTTATGATTATTTTCGGATTAGGAGTTTCAGTAATATCGGCTATTGCCCTGGCTCTATTGCACGTTTTCGCGATTAGTTAAGTAGAGGTGAAAAATTTGAAAGACTTAATCGAAGATATTACGGAAGATTTATGCAATAAAGAAAGAGAGCTGCTAAATAAGTGGAATAGCAAAATAAAGCCCTGGATAGATGAGCTCGAGAGACATAAAAGCCAATCATTATCAGATTTAAATGTAGAAGCGTGGAAAGAATTGAAGAAGCTTACGCAGGAGTTCTCTAGGGAATGGCGGGGAATCATCATGACAAGAGCTCAAGTAAATTATTTATTTGATTTACAAGAGGAAACTCGGGCTGAAACGTATCTTCTGACCTATCTTGAACTGATTGCTAAGGAAACAATTAAGGAAAAAGGGGATATCATCAACTCCTTTTAATTCTAAATAATTATTTTTTCCAATTTTCTATTTTATTTGAGCCTTTCAGGGAACTGGAAAGTTCAAAAAAGATTTAAAGAAAATTGGAAAAAGAAACAAAAACCCTATACACTACGTATCGGGTTTTTGTTTTCCATATTACTTTTGTGTTTTAACCTCTTTTGAGTTCTCTAAATCTTTTAAAGCTCTCAAAAAAGTAAGTAATATGAAAAAATTTATAGATTAAAACTAATCTTTCTTTTCATTATTTTCCGAAGGATCAAAGTTCCAAGCAAAATTGTCCTGAAATTCTTTTAAGTTCTTGTCTATTTTACTTTTGATGGATTACGAGCCTCGAACCTCTAACTCCGAACCTTCGGCTTTCCGAAAGTGTTGACACATCCGTTTCTATTTGTATAAATAAGCCAGGAGGATGATTGGAATGCCTTCAAAAAGTGAATTGTTTGACGGTTTGAAGAAAGATTTAAAAGCGTTTTACCAGGAAAAGAAGATAGCCAAGAGAATTAATGAGCTTACGGATTTATTTGGGGAAGAAGATGAAGAAGAGATTCCCTATGAGGTAATTTCCCTGCTTGATTCTCTGGAAGACATTAAAAAAATTATTGGGTAAAATAGCTCTTTAAAATAAAAATTCTAAATTAATGAAGGGATTTTTTCATACCCTTCTTTTTTTTTCGTTTAGACATATTGTCAAAAATTTAAAAACGTGTTATAATGAAAAAGTGGTAAAAATGGGAGAACCTAAAAAAAGAAACCCTGGGACATTATATATATGCCAAAAATGTCACAAGGATCTTGACGAAGCGGCAAAAGAATTAGGAATTAGCGAAAGATATAGTGAAAGCTTCTATCACACCCGATGGGGATACCATCGGTGCAATATTTGTATGACAGAAACGCTATGTACGGAATGTGATCACTTCGTTCTTATCGCGATAGAGAACTAAATCTTTATTTTTTTCTTTTTATTTTTTATCACGCTTACAACTTAATAAACCGGGTAGGGGAGAGCCAGAATGAAAATCATTCCTTCTCTCTCCCCACCTGGACCATTTATAGACCGGGAGGTCGTTTTTTATTTGTCCTGCCCGTCCTGCCTGCCCTGTTTTACCCTGAGTTGCACCGAAAGGTTGACAAATTTAATAATATATTATATAATATAATCATAACTAATACGGATGATAAAAAAATGGAAGCAAGACAAGAAAAGGAAGGTTGGTGGTTATTTGATAATCCACTGACCAAAGAGATCGAAATCTTTCCCACTGAACGGGAAAGAAACCAAAGAATGAATTACATTAACGTAATGGCCGGAATACCGGAAATTGGTAGATAGACGGAAATACTAATTTTTATTTTTTCCTATTTCTATTTTTTTGAGTCTTTCAGGAAACTGGAAGCTTCAAACAAAGTAAAAAGAAATAGGAAAAAATTAATCAAAGGGCATTCAGTTATCTGGGTGCCTTTTGTTTTCGATTGACTTTACGAAGCGATTTTATAAGATAAACAATTCAAGCTCTTTAAGTTGATAATAATGACTAATGAGAGGAATAAGAAAGCAAGAAAGAGTATTAATTTTTGGCTGTACCTTTATGAGAAGCTAAAAGAAATAGAGGAAGACGGCGGATCGATGTGGAAATCTGTAGAGCGATGTTTAACTTCAGAGGTGAACCTCAACGACATACTGGAAGAGAGAGGCATTAATGGGAACATCTATCCATGCCGCGGGAGGAAAATTACAACATTGTCCTTTCACCTTGATGTAATAAATAAAATTGACGAAATAAGTAATATCGTTCCGAGTTTCTCGGTTTCCACAATTGTGAATCTGTCACTAATGTTCCGCGAAATAAATGTTTATTCTATTCTGGAGAGAACCGGTCGGGAAGAACCGCCGAACGACTCGGGAGGTCCCATTCCGGAGCATATTTTAGATTACGTCAGGAACATATCCGGCGACAAGGAAAAATGAAAAGCGGGCCAATACGGCCCTTTTTTATTTGAAAATAGATTGGAAAAGAGGTAAATTTAAATAATAATCTTCTCTCTTTTATGAAAGAGAACAACTACGCTTTTATTGATAGCAACAATCTTTACCTTGGCATTAAAGAACAGGGTTGGGAATTGGATTTTTTTAAATTTAGAGTTTATTTAAAAGATAAGTTTCAGGTTAATAAAGCATTCTTATTTATAGGTTACATACCGGGAAATGAACATCTATACAAACAGTTGCAGAAGGAAAATTTTATCTTGATTTTTAAACCCATTCTAGCGATTAAAAAGAAAAGTAAAACAATGATTAAGGGTAATGTAGACTCTGAATTAGTTCTTCATACAATGATCGAATATAATAATTACGATCAAGCCGTAATTGTTTCTGGTGATGGAGATTTCAGGTGTTTACTGGAACACCTGAAAGATAACAATAAATTAAATAGGCTTATTGTCCCAAACAGGAGAAAATATTCTTATCTTTTGAAGCCTTTTATGAGAGATATGTTTTTTCTAACTCCTAAATTTAAGAAAAAGCTTGGAAAATAAAAAAACGGGAGTGTTGGTTAGAGGACGAAACCTATAACCTTATCTCCCTCGTGATATTTCATTATATAATAATCAGATTTAATGTCAATGGCCAAACAGCCATTTTTTATTTTCTTCAGTGGATACGCCTGAATTATGCATATGCATATTTGGGGCGTATTGGCCTTATACCACATAGGGTACATGATAAAACCCTGTAGCACACTGGGTGCAGGGTGGGCTTTTGGAATTGTTGAAAAATGGCCGTATAAAAGTTAACCTGAAATTAGAATGCTGGAAGAACGAAAAGCCAAGATTAAAAATATAATTTTCGATATAGGAGGAGTTATTATCCGTATTGGAAATTTTGATTTTTCCAAATTCGATAAGAAATGGTCTCTAAAAGAGGGGACCACCAAAGAAATAATCAGGGATTCTTTCAGGCACGCCAGCACCGGAGAAGAGTTCGTTATAGATGACTACTTAACCAATGTTCCTATGGATGATGGGCAATACCGAGAGATTACTACGGCCTTATTCCAAAAAGAGAGGGTAAATCAACCTCTTATCTCCTGGATCAGGGAAAACAGGGAAAAATTTAAAATCTATGCCTTAACCAATAACACCTCCGGCCTGGACAAACTGCTGAGAGAAAGGTTTAAAATTTACAAAGACTTTGATTATATATTCAACTCTTCTGAGATAGGATTTTTAAAGCCTGATCCGGAAATTTTCCGTCATGTACTTGATGCAATAAAAGCAAAACCGGAGGAATGTCTGTTCGTGGACGATAATGAGAAGAATGTAAGGGCGGCCGAAGACTTGGGCTTTAAAGCGATATTATTTAAAAACAACGACCAGTTTTTCGATGGATTAAGCAAAAT
>CAZEQH010000024.1:0-5537 GCA_964514375.1 uncultured Candidatus Saccharibacteria bacterium | reverse complement strand
TCCCTTTGAAAAATAGCATATAAAGAGACATTTAGAAGCCCCTCCGGGCTTTTTATTTTGGCTATTGAATGGAGGAGAAGGAAATTGCAAGAGAGAAAACGGACAAAAAATAATTGGCAGTTTAAGTAACTTCTTTTATTCATGGAGAGTTATCCATTGAAAAATTTCAGAAAAAATTGTATAGAAAAGTCGGAGTTTTAAATCCTGTATCATAACTGTAGTTTTAATAATTATGGATAATTATGAAATGAAATGTAAGGAGGAGGCAGAAGCTACTATCAGAAAAACAAAAGAAGGAAAATACCTTAATTTGCTAAAGACCTCACTAGTAGCAAAGGGCCACAAAAAACTTACTCGGAAGCAATTAAATAACATATTAAAAAAAACAAGGTTAAGATTTTCTCTTACACCAAAGTGTAATCTTTGGTGTATTTTTTGTTCTAACGAAGGAGCAAGTTATAGTGATAAAAAATATAATCATGCCGATATAGATCTAGTGATTAAACTATCAGAGATGATGCTCAAAGCAAGTTCCGTGAGGGCTATCGACTTCAGTGGCGGAGAACCCACCATACACCCTGATTTCCAAGGCAAAAAGTTTAAGTTGCTAAAGTGGACAAAGAAGCACCCGGAAGTGAGGTTTGCAATTCACAGTAACGGTATTGAGTTGAAGAGAAGTATTATAGACGGAATAAAGGAAAATTTTTCCCGGATAGGTGTTTCGGTTAATTCTTTTAATTTTGAAACTTGGAATAAGATGACTAATTTGAACAAAATATTCTCTCCTCAGATACAAAAAGAAAAATATACAAGATTAATGGAAAATTTGAATTATTTAGCGGAGCAGAGCATTGGCCATAAAGTATTCGTCAAAAGCGTAATAATGAGGGGTATAAACGATACCGAACCAGAAATTGAGTTCTTCCTCCAAAAATGTAGTGAATACGGATTTCACCCAAAATTTTTTCAGTTTGAACCTCAATATAGAGAACAAAGGAAATATGTGGTGGGTAGAGATGAATTTTTTACTAAGCTAAAGAGAATAGGATGTAAATTCGAAACCGTGACGTCAGAAGGAAATAAGGAGCACGTTTACATACCAAGTATCAATTTTCAATATAAAGATGCCCCATTGGGAGTTCATAGTTTTTTTGGTTGTGGATTGAAAAAGGCCTGTGATAGCTGTTATGACATAGCATGTTCTTTTATTAAGCCAACTAAGGATGGTAGGGGACTATATCTGAAACCATGCCTGGTAACTGATACTAAGATAGATTTAACGCATGCTACCAGAACAAACGACCATCAACAACTTTTATCTCTATTCAAAATGGCCAGGGAATATCTTATGTTGCCTCCAGGTATTGGAACAACTGGTTGGGGGAAAGAGTCTGAATTTAATTTTTGTCATGGGTGAAAAAATAACATTAGATTATTGCTTGAAGTTTTTTCCACTTCGGGTAAGTTTGACTGATTTTTGCAATCTGCGATGCTTCTTTTGCTCCAATGAAGGTTTACCGCTTTGCCAGAAAAATAAAACCCATATCAACACACAGAAGTTTAAAAAACTGATAAAAATACTAGCCCTTTCAGGACTTAAAAAATTGTCGTTAACCGGAGGGGACCCTACCATGCATCCAGATATTACCGAAATTATTGATTTTCTGGGTGATTTTAATTTTGACGAGCTTTTTTTCCACACTAATGGTGTAGGCTTGAACGATAGTCTTATAAAAAAAATTGGGAAGAAATTCACCAAGATAGCGGTTTCTATACACTCTGTCCATTTCGACACCTGGAAGAGAATGACGAACGGAACTGAGAAACAGTTTGAAAATATTCGCAATAACCTGGAATCTTTATCTCTATTAAACGGAGAAACAGCCATAGAGCTAAAGTGCGTTCCTATCAAAGGGTACAATTTTTCAGAGAGCGAAATTAAAGATTTCCTTGAATTTTGTGATAAGTTTGCTTTTAAATTTAAGTTTCTTAATTTTGAACCTATATCAAAAGACCATCTTAAATTATCGGTTCCTATAAAGGAAATCAATAAAACATTGGTCAGTATCGGGTGTGAGATAGCAGAACAAGAAAAAATTTTCAGGGGACAGCCAAATTATTTACCAATTAAAAGATTTAACTATGGAAGATGCAGCGGAGTGGCTATCGAGATAGGTTGTGGAGAAGATAGGGCTTGTAGAGAATGTTATCGCTCCAATGAAATATTCGTTACGCCCAATTTGAAAATCAAACCGTGCCATATGGATGATTATGAGATTGATCTTAATAAATCCCTTGAAGAAGAGAATGGTGATAGTTTAGCAAAATCTATCATTGATTCTCGAATTTTCCTTTCAAAAGCTCCCGGCAAAGGTCTTACAACTTGGCAGAAGAAATGAATATAATATGGAAACAAAACAAAAAGAGAAAAATGTAGTTGTTATTTACGCTAAAAAGCCTGAGTTAGGTAAGGTTAAAACAAGGATTGCTGAGAGAACTTCGGCAAAGTTTGCTTATGACTTTTCAATTATTTGCCTCAGTGACCTTTTAAATAAAATTAAGGATTCAAATTATTACGATCTAATGGTTGTAGTTGATACGCCTGATGATTTGTTGTGGTTTCAGAGAAATTTTTCAATAAAGGCAATGTTGCTCAATAATAAAAAGGAAAATTACCGTCAGATACAGAGTGACAAGTTTGACGCTATTTTCTCAAAACTTTTGAATTCAACCCACCATCAATATGATAAGGCACTGCTAATTCCGATGGATATTCCCTTTATTTGCGAGGAAGACCTGATTATTGCCTTTACCAGATTGGAACAAAAGAAATACGTTTTTGGTCCAGAAATGAATGGGGGAATTTATTTGATAGGCGTCAGAAAGCCCTATAGGAAAGGCTTGTTTAAGGGAATAAGGTGGAGCACACAATACTCTTTTCAAGACTTGGTTAAAAACGCAGGTAAAAAGGGTACTTTTATGCTAAAAATTAAAAACGATTTGAATGTTCCTGATGATATTTTGATGATGAAAAAAGAGATATTTTACAATTGCCCTACGCTGCACAGCTTTTTACAAAACCAAGATTATTATCTATCTCTCGGGCATGAATACATTGATTTTGACAACCTGTCTATTTGTATTCCCGTAGTCTCTAATTTAGTACAGAGAAAGAGTAAAAAGAGAGTAGAGATTTTAGTGCAGAAGAGGCATAAACCAAGGATTGATCCTCAAAATATGGATAAATTGGAGATTCCATCTGGCTTGATTCACAAATACGAGCTCGCGCAAGACGCCGCAATCAGAGAAACAAAAGAAGAAACCGGAGTTACCTCAGAAATCGATAAGAGGCATCAAGTGATTAGATACATTAAGCAAAAAAACGGCAATAATATTGCCGTATATAAACCTTTTTTCTGTCAGCAGCAGTTAAGGGGAGATAGATCTTATCTATCGTTAGCTTTCATAAGTAATTACGTGAGAGGTTCTCTAGAGGAAAACACAAAAGAGACCAGAGAAGTTGAGTGGATATCTTTGTCTCGGTTGAAGAAGATAGTAAAAAAAGAACCAAATAATATTTTTGGCTTAAGTCTTGCTGTATTAAGTTCTTATCTCGAGAAGAAAAGTTAATTTTTGCCGATACCCCTTGCTACATCAAAGACGCGAAATATCTTTTCGTCAAGGTTTTTCACTTTACCTTGCAGCCTATCTAATATCTTTTCAATTTTCCTTTCCGAATCAGCTTCTATCTCCATGAATTGTAATTTTGCTGGTTTAGTAAAATAAGCGAAAACAATCTCTGCCCCATCGAATAGCCAATATTCTTTTTTGCTTTCGTGCTCTGAGAGAATTCTTAATCCAATATTTTTGAGTATCTCTGCCATTATCTTTGGAGAATTGATTACGGTGCTCAATTCCAAACGATTTAGCACGTTGTTTTTACTGTCGTCTCTTCCCTTCAAGGTTAATTCTGCATTTTTACCTTTTATCTTCCTCAGCCTTATCAAGCGATCTTTGTTGCTGATTTCAGAATTATCCCACCCATAATAACTATCTTTCACCTCGAGTATTTTAAGGAATTTAATCCTCGGTTTTAGGAGTGAGATTATCTCTTCCTTATCAGTAAAGAGTAATTTGATTTCTATTTCTCTTTTTTCCATAACCTCTTTTTTTGACAAAATTTATAAATATTTTATAGTATTATAGTAAAAAAAAGAGCTCTTTACAAATTAATAATCCAGGAGGTGCTAAAGTGGAGAATAAAGATATATTCGATACCTCATCCTTATTGATAACCGTTGATGGGCCTGATGGATCGGGAAAGAGTACTTTTTCTGAAATTTTGACGCTCCAATTGCAAAAGGAAATAGGGCAAGAGGCCGTTATTCTTGTAAAACCAACTCGCTTTGATGCTTCTGATAGATCCAGAGAAATCGGAAAGGAGTTGGAGAAATCCGGGAATCTAAGAGAAGACTCTCTAGAACATAATTCGTTTTTCCTAGATGCCCTTCATCTGAATTATGAGAATGTTATTTGTCCTTTTTTAAAACAGGGGAAAATCATTGTTGTAGATTCCTCGGAAATAAGGTCTTTAGCTTACATTCTAGAGAGGGGAAGTATAGAAGCGAGAGATGATACTATAAAAAAAATAAGAAATGGTTTTCTTACAAATTATATAAGGGCAGGGAACAGAATTGTTTTAAAAGCTTCTCCTCAGGAACTACTTAAAAATCTTTCAAAAAGGGATAAACAGGATAAGGCAGACCCAAGAAGCATAAAAGAGGCGGAGCTTAGAATATCTTCATACGAGACAGCTGTTAGGCTAATAAAACTTTTCCAGGGAAGCGCAGGGGTGCGATGGTTTTTCATAGAAACTAAACACACGCCATCTTCGATTCATGGTTATTGGATTAGTAAAATTAAAGAAAAAGGACTTATTTCTTTTTTTAATCAATGAGCATATTTATTTATATAAGTATGCTTTTTTTTGACAGTAATAATTATAGATTATATTATACACGGAGATGAGTTCTTTATAAAAATATGAGGTGGTTATTGCACGAAAGATCCAAGATTAATTTTTTGTTCGGAATGCGGCAATAGAATAAGAGAAATCAAGAAGAAGGAAGGGAAAATAGTTGGCGTATGTATCAATGGCCACATTGCAACCTTGAATCCAGAGGATCTTAAAATAATAGATGTCTTGGGGAAAAAAGAGATTATAGACAATGAACTCCTTGTTATTACCGATGATGTTAAGGAAGTTGACCGGCAGGGCATTATTTCAATATCCTGTCCGCGTTGTAATGGAACAAAGGGCAGAATTGTTTCATCTTTTACACCGTACGGCGACGAAGCGACCGTCACCATTGTAAAGTGTCTATCCTGTAACAAAAATTTCCGACAATAGTTAAAACAAGAGGAAAGAAATCCTCTTTTTATTTTGGGCGAGGGGAGTGGAGACCGCAGATAGGAGAAACGTGGATACGCCATAAGAGAACATATGTTCCGTTATGGCGTATCTGAACGGATGTGTT
>CAZEQH010000023.1:0-5646 GCA_964514375.1 uncultured Candidatus Saccharibacteria bacterium | reverse complement strand
TTGTGGAAAACCTTTTTCCACATAGTTGATAATTTCTAAAACAGCATTGATTTTCCGCTTTATAAATAGATTATTTTAACCAGGAAGTTTTCCACAGGTTATTCAATTGACATTATGTTATAATAACAACAGACGAGGATAAGGCCCTTCAATCTTTCTCTTATGTGAAATAATCATAGTGGAGAAAGAAAGGTCGAGGTCTTATCTCTTAAAGTATAAATTTATGTTTTAACTCTATTATGATGAGAACACAAGGATCGAAAGTTTGTAGAGCGATTGGTTCAGTAATGATTCTGTGCTTGGTATTGAGTATGGGGGTTGTGCCGGTAGTTGAGGCTACCAGTCTGACAGATGCGTCAGACACCATGGGTTCTTCTGCTCCCAGCGCTACCACTACCCATACCTTTGACTTTACTACCGGTCAAAATCCTGGTAATAACGGCTATTTTGAAATTACCTTTGACGGTGGTTTTGACTTGACTGGTGTGACCCCGGCTACCGACGTTACTTGTCCTGGTGGCGGTACCGCCAGTAAGCCTACGGCTCAGGTGATAAGATGCCAGTATACCACTGGTTTAGCAGCTACCACTACCTGGATAGAAGTGGTTGACGTAGTCAGCCCGGCCAAAGTAGCGGCAGCCGGTGTGGCTGATACCTACACTCATTGGTTGAGGAACCGCAATGCCAGTGATACCATTTTGGAGGAATCTCAGGTAATGGTGGCCATCATAGACCAGGTAACAGTGACAGCCTCGGTGGATGCTACTCTGGAATTCAGCGTTTCCCCGGTGGCTACCGGCACGACCGTCAACGGTTCCAGCACGACCTTTACTACCACCAGCACCACCATTCCTTTCGGTACGGTTCAGCCCGGAGTAGCTAACGTTGAGATAGGAGCTCAACAGCTGACCGTGACTACCAATGCTGACTATGGGTTTATCGTGACGGTGGAACAGAGCCAGAACCTGACCAGTGCGGCCTCTTCTGATATAGATTCTTTCCAGGACGGTACTGCTCAGACTACGCCTATTGCCTGGACTACGCCGGCCGGAACTCTGGGTTCTGAGAATACCTATGGTCACATGGGAATAACCTCTGACGATGCCAACCTTTTAGCTGATGGAGGTCCTGATTTCTCTAGTGCCAAATATGGAGGATTCAATTCTACGGATCCCTTTACAGTTTTTGCCTCCACAGGTCCCGCTGACGGTTCCACCCAGAACGTCGGAGTTGCAAAGGTGGCCTACAGAATAGAAATCAATGCTTTGCAGGAGGCAGGTGATTATACCAACACCTTGACCTACATTTGTACTCCCAGTTACTAATTGCTTAAAAAGCAAAAAAGCTTATTGGCTGAGTACGCGATTAAAGCTTCCAACTTGTTTTAATGTTGGGAGCTTTTTTAGGGATAATTAAAAAGGATTAATATTAAAATGAAACCAGAAAAAATTATTAAATTGTCGTTCCTGCCAATATTGATTTACGCTTTACTGTTTTCTGCCTCGTCTCCTGTCTGGGCTCAGGCAGTAAAGGTAAACCCTATCAGGGTGGAAGAAACGGTTAATCCTGGAGATATTATAGAGAGCTCTATTAAGGTAACCAATGTTACGGGTGATGCCGTAACGCTTTATGCTTATCTCAGGGATTTTAAGGCCGGAGGAGAAACAGGGCAGCCCGAATTGGTTCCGGCAGGCTCTGAAATTTACGGTTCAGGCGCCTGGATAAATATTACACAAGACGGAATAGACTTTGCGGCCGGAGAAACTAAAGAAATACCCTTTACCGTAAAGGTACCCGGTGATACCGGGCCCGGGGGATATTACGGAGCCGTGCTGTTCGGTTCTATTCCTCCGAAGAACAGATTCCCCGGACAGGAAGAGGAAAGAGGGGTGGCCATTGCTGTCAGCCAGCAGACTGGTTCTTTGGTTTTGTTGAAGGTGATGGGAGATATAGTTGAAAAGGCGGTAATCAGGGAATTCAGTACCGACAAAAACATTTACTCAACGCCCTTTGAGATTAATTTTCTCACCCGCATCTTCAATATGGGTAATGTCCATATCAAGCCCTACGGCGTCATTGAAATAACCAACATGATGGGAGATAAAGTTACCACCCTGCAGATGAATGAAGGAGGAGCCAATGTCCTGCCGGACAGTATCAGGCGCTTTGAAAATTCCTGGCAGGGAAAATTGGGGTTCGGCCAATATAAAGCATCCCTGGTGGTTAATTTCGGAACATTTGCCTCCGAAGGAGGAGCGGGAAGGCAGACTATTTATACTCAAAAAACTTTCTGGATTATGCCCTGGCAGATAATTATCCCTTCACTACTCACCTTTATCTTTATTGGCGTTCTTCTTCTATTTTTTGTGAGGGCCTATAAGAACAAGGCTGTGGAGAAAGTATTGACTAAAGCAGGCATTGGGAAGGTAAGATATGTCCAGAAATATGAAGGACCTTCGCCCGCTCTTCACCTGGCTCTTATAGCAGTACTGGTTATAGGGGCGGCTATCTTGCTGGGAGCATTGATTTTCTTTCTATTTTTTGCTTAAACTTAATTTAGAGCACTATAAGAGAAAAGAGAAGATGAACTGCAGCCAAACGATGAAAAAAAGAAAATTATCATTTTCCATCTGCCTTTTTTTCTGTTTTCTGTTTTCTATTTTTCTTCCCGTTTTTGTACAGGCTGCAATTACGGTGACGCCTGCCATTATTGATAAAAAGGCTGAGGCCAGAGACGTTCTTGATTTTTCCCTGCATGTCAGCAACGACAGTTCCTCCCTGGTACGCCTCTATGCTATTGTTAATGATATTTCGGAAAAGGAAGGAAAGAAGGAATTTTTAGACCCCTCTTTAATGCCCGTTAACACTTCTTTGGCGCGTTGGATAAGGATAAGCCGCGGCATGATTGAGTTGGAGGCCGGAGAGCAAAGGGAAATTCCCCTTTCTATTGAAATTCCTCCTACGGCTGAGCCGGGCACATACTACGCCGCAGTTGTTTTCGGAGAAGGCCTTACCCCTCGGGAAGCAGAACAGAGGGCTTCTGTTTTGAACCAGCCCCAGCTGATGGTGAATCTGGATGTGCGGGAAAACATTGTGGAGAATGCCCAAATCAAGACTTTTCAAACGGAAAAGGACTTGTTTTTCCAGCTTCCGGTGAAATTTTTACTGGAAGTGGAGAATGTAGGAAATAAAGTCATTCAGCCTTCAGGCTCTATCTATATTTACAACCGAAAAGGTGAAGAGGTGGGGACTATTCCTGTTAATCGGGGATTAGCCAGTGTGTCTCCCTTAACCACCCAATCGTTTGAACAGGATTGGGCCGCAGAAAAGGGATTCGGAAAGTATAAGGCCAGGCTGGTGGCAGAATACGGCAATCAGAGCGGCAGCCTCCAGGATACTATTTATTTCTGGGTTCTGCCGAGGGGATTCCTGACCCTCTTCGGAGGAGGATTCCTGACACTAGTCCTTATAATGTCTTCCATGATTTTAAACAGGAGGAGAAACAGGGGCCTTCCTTCCGGGAAAAAATCCGTTTCCGCAGTTGATATAAGGTCCCTGCGGTAAATAGCTTATTTTTATGAAGAAAAAATTTTTAACGAAATTAATAGCTCCGTTAATACTACTCTTTACCTCCTTTCTTTTGCCAGGGAGTCTCCTGGCCCAGAGTTCCCTTACCCTTGCCATTACTCCTCCGTTGATTAAGATAAACATGGATCCGGGAGACAACTGGTCCAGTTACATCAAGGT
The DNA here is from genome assembly GCA_964514375.1 of uncultured Candidatus Saccharibacteria bacterium. GTDB lineage: Bacteria > Patescibacteriota > Minisyncoccia > Minisyncoccales > JANBVM01 > CAZEQH01. The sequence goes on along the minus strand of CAZEQH010000023.1, from coordinate 1,899 downwards.
GGTTAATGATAACCCCCAGCCTCTTACCGCCTATGTACAAACTTTAGATTTTAAAAGCGGTGAGAACGGGGGAGTGGAGTTTATTAAAAACCAGGATAAGGGTGCGGAAACAAAAATATTTTTGAGCCAATGGATAAACATAGAGCCCGGTCCTTTTCAAATTCCTGCTTTTCAGAGCAAGGAAATCTCCTTTGTTATAAGAGTACCTAAAGACGCAGAGCCTGGAGGACACTACGCGGCCATTTTGGTAGGAACCAGGCCTCCGGAAGCAAACAGCGGTTCGGGCACGGCCATCAACGTCGCCTCTCAAATCAGTTCCCTGATTCTCCTCAACATACAGGGCGACGTTAAAGAACAGGGATGGATAAGGGAATTTTCCACGGGTAAAGACCTTTATCAGAAACCCGAAGTTGATTTTAAAATAGTTTTTGAAAATACGGGAAATGTTCACATACAGCCTATAGGAGATATCAGGATATATAATATGTGGGGTAAGGAGAGGGGAATAATTCCGGTAAATCAGAATACCCAATTCGGAAACATACTTCCGGAAAGCAAGAGAACATGGGAATTCCAATGGAAAGGCGGTGATAGTTTCCTTGAGATGGGGAGATATAAGGCAGAACTCCTTCTGGGATTCGGCCAGCAGGCCAATCAGACAGCCTCGGCCACAGTTTACTTTTGGGTTGTGCCGTTAGCCCCGGTTATAGGGATAGTAGGAGGATTCATCCTTTTTCTGGCAGTTATGATTCTAGGAATCAGGGCTTATATAAGGAAAGCCGTCATGCTGGCACGGCGGGACGCGGGATTATCAGAAACGGGCCCTCGTCTGTCTGCCTTCCATAACATAAAATTGAATTCTAATATGCTTAAAGGGCCTATCAGGGAGGTCATAGTAGATTTAAGAAACGAGGATAAAAAACAGCCCTCAGACAGGGTGGTGAGGTTTGGTTTCCTGCTGAAAAAATATTATAAGGCAGCCGTTTTCTTTCTGGTAGCAGCTGTCTGGGCGGGAGGAACTTTCTTTTATCTGCAGGGGGTATTTGATTCGGAAAACAATTTTCAAGTTACGGAAAAACAAAATTCACAGGAAATGGGAGTAATTCCCCAGGAAAATCTTAAGGCCGAAGTTTCCTCCAATCAGATAGGCATAACCGGAGAAGAAATATCGCAGACATCTCCTATAGGGGAACAGTCCTCCGGAACCGACAGTCAAATCATTGATAAAGAGCAGTTTACCCTTCAATTGCTTAACGGCTGCGGTATCCCTGGACTGGCCTCTGAGGTAAAATCATTTTTGGAAGGAGAAAACTTCAAGGTGGTTTCTTTGGGCAATGCCGACGGTTTTAATTACCAGAGAACTGTTATAAAATATAGGAAGGGGAATGACAAGGAAGCTGCTTCCGTAGCCGAGGCGCTCAAAGTGGAGGACGCTCAGCTGGAAGAAGACCAGGGCATTTTAGAAGACATAATGGTGATAATCGGAAAAGACTATTCCCCTGAATAATAATTTCTAAAGGAAAAAGAGGCAATGAAGGGAATCGTAAAATACCTCTGGTCTTTAAGAAAGACCGTTGTGGTCATTATCGCGGCTATCATTCTAACTTCGCTGGGCATCAGGGCCAGCGACCGGTTTTTTACAGCCTCTGTCAGAGAGGCCTTGCCGCAGGAACGATGTCCCTCAGACATGATTTTCATTACCTCCGAGAATGGAGGCTTTTGTATTGACAGGTATGAGAATTCAGCAGGCGCAGGCTGCTCTTATGCAGACCCGAAAGACCAGGAAGAAACCAGGATAGACCTGGACCAGGCGGGATGCCTGCCCGTTTCCACGGAAGGGTCCCTGCCCTGGAGGAATATTTCACAGAATCAGGCCGTTTTGGCCTGCGCCAAGGCCGG
>CAZEQH010000022.1:0-5961 GCA_964514375.1 uncultured Candidatus Saccharibacteria bacterium | reverse complement strand
GTGTCGGAAGCCTTAATGTATCGGATAAAAGAGATTTAGATGGACTTATTGGGCAAAGGGATTTCTAGCTCCACTTACTGCAAAATGAACGTGGCATCCCGTTGATTGGCCTGCCCCCGGAGTGCCCGGCTGACCGCCCATTAGGGCGATAATCTGGCCCTGGGAAACCTGCTGTCCCGGCTGGACGAAACTGGAAGCTATGTGTCCGTAGGTGGTTACCACTCCATTGGGATGAAGTATGGATATGTGATTACCTGCTCCATTAAACGCCCAGGGAGAAACAGAATCGGTTAATTTCACCTTCAGAACTTCTCCGGCAGCGGCGGCATAAATCGGTTCTCCGCACTTTCCATGGCTGAAATCAATAGCATTGTAATAATGCAAACCCTGGGTAATGTTGCAGGGAAGGGCTATGGGACAGATAAAATAACTCTGGCCTAAGGGTACGGAAGCCGGCTGGGCAGAAGCGACAGCGACAGGGGCCTTGGCGGTAATTTCTCCGCCCGGAACTATTAAAATGTCTCCTATATAAATGTCTGCTGCATCGGAAAGCTGATTGAAGGCAACGATATCAGCTGCCTCAGCTTTATAGGCCCCGGCAATCCCTCCTACGGTATCTCCGTCTTTGACGTGGTGGATGACGCCGGAAACCGGAGGAATAACCAAGGTTTGACCCTCCTTAATCAAGGAGCTCTTCTGTAAATCGTTAGCCCAGAGAAGGGTATTAAGAGAGATGCCGAATTTGGCAGCAATAGACCAGGTATTATCTCCTTTTTCCACAGTGTATTCTGTAATGCCTTTCTTTTCTGTTTCTTCAAAACCGTTCCCCTCCATTAAAGCGCCCAAGGTCTTGGGGTTAATGGTAAAGGGAGGAGTAGTGGCTCTGAAACTGTTTTGCTGTTCCAATAGAATCTGAGGAAGTTCGGGCTGGGATTTTTGTACGGGGCTGGAAAAAATGCTTTGGGGGGCGGTGTCGTCGGAAAAACACAAATCCAGGGAAGCTGTTTCTTTCTCTTTAGAATAGGAATAAATATAAACGGCTGAAATCAAAACAAGCGCTATTAAAAGCGGCTTTAGTCCTCGCCTTAGTTGATTTCTGAAATGTTCCGAGGGTTCAGACATCTTTCTTTTTAATGCCTATATTCATTTTCCAATACCTGTCGGCATTGTCAAGCCCCTCTTTTACTCTTAAGTATGTTAATATATTAGTATGGACGCCATAACTGTGAAAAAACTGTTGAAAAGTCACGGCCTAAAACCCTCCAAAAGATTGGGGCAAAACTTCTTGATTAACGAAAATGTCTTGAAAAAGGTAGTGGAGGCTGCCGACATCTCAAAAAAAGACTATATTCTGGAAATCGGCCCGGGCCTAGGCAGCCTAACCATCCCTTTGGCCGAACAGACAAAAAAGGTAGTTGCGGTAGAAAAAGACCCAAAGCTTTGTATTGTATTAAGGAAAGTGCTTAAAAATAAGGGGGTAAGAAATGTTGAAATCATTGAGGCCGACATCTTAAAGCTTAGCGACAAGGAATTATCAAAGATTCTCCCTAAAAAGTATAAATTAACGGCTAATATTCCATATTATTTAACCTCTTTTTTGATAAGGAAGTTTTTGGAATCTAAAAGAATACCGGAACAGATAGTCCTAACGGTGCAAAAGGAAGTGGCGCAAAGAATATGCGCCAAGCCCCCTAAAATGAGCCTGCTGGCTGTTTCCGTCCAATTTTACGGAAAGCCTGAGATTTTTTCTTATATCAGTAAAAGTTCCTTCTGGCCAAGACCGGAAGTAGACAGTGCCGTTTTGAAGATTATCCCCAAACCCATGAGACCCGCAGCAGACTCTGCCCGCTTTTTCAGGATGGCGAAAGCCGGATTTTCCCATCCCAGAAAGCAGATTATTAACAACTTGTCGGATGAACTGGATATAGATAAGGAAATTATGAAAAAACAGCTTTTGATATGGGGAATACGCCCCTCCCGGCGGGCTGAAACACTGAGTTTAAATGATTGGCAAAAATTGGCAAAGAATATAAAATAAGAGCAGAGGTTAACACAGAAAAATGCCTAAAATTTTAAAAATCTGTTTGATAATAACCGTAATTACCCTTTTTTTCTCTTTCACCGGCACTGTGATTAATTATTTCAAGGAGCGCCAGATGAGCAAGCTGGGGATAGATTACGAACAGATAAATTATTCCCTGCCTGAGAGCACTACTACTACGGAAATTCCCCTATCCCCTGACTTGGAAGACTTCTCGAAGCAGATAGACTACCACGACCTGCTCAACCCCATAGAAAGGATAAACGAGATATTAAGAGAAAGAGGCCTTCCGGTGTACGAACCTGGCAAGACAGGCAACGGTTCTTATAAAGATTTCGTAAGTCCTGACGGGAGATTAAAACTACAATACCCCGGCAGTTGGATGACAGCTCCTCAGGACAAACTTGACGAAATGTCTGCTAAACAATCCGGTTTTAATTCCCAAACCCTTTTCCTGGCTTACTCCCCTGATATAGGCAATATATCCCAGGCAATAGTCAGTGAGCAGAATTATGAAGAAGCAAAGAGCTTAGAAAAAATAATGGAGGATATGCAAAAAAGTAACCAGGAACAGGGCTGGGATATGAAAATCCTGGACAAAAACCAGGTAGACGAGGGAGACCTCATCTTCCAGGCAGAGTATAAAAAAGATGAAAGATACTCTTTGCGTTCAAAGGAAAGGATAATCTCTCTGGGAACGGACTTGGGAGAACAGAGAATCTATACCGTTGCTTTTATTTCCCTTGATAAATACTGGGACGAAGTGCAAGAAAAAGCAGACTCTGTGATAGACTCTGTTGAAATCGGCACAGCTGCAGGTTTTAATGGAGATTAATTATTGTTATAATAAAGTATTATGAAGATTCCTTTTGATAAAAACTTCGCATTAATAACCCTGCTTTTAATAGGGTTTTTGAGCGCCGGCTTCATTTATGCCCTGGAGTTAAACTGGCCGGTTTCCCCTCAAGGCACTTTTCTCACCGACAGCACTGATCTGACGGGCTTTATACAGTACTTTTACGAATGGGGGATAGCCCTGGGGGCCGTAGCCGTGTTTTATTCTCTGGTAATGGGGGGATTTAAGTATTTAACTTCCACAGGCAGCCCCGATAAGATGAAGGATGCCAAAGACCAGATAGTCAGCGCTTTTTCGGGATTCCTGCTCCTGCTGAGTTCCTTTCTTATACTCAACACCATCAACCCAGATTTGACCAATCTTAAAATACCCGAACTTCCGGAGGCGGGAGAAGTATTCACGGCGCTGGAGCCTCCTGCGAATCAGCCCCTTAAGGAATGTACAAAGGTATATGTTTATCCGTCAGATGACTGTTCCGAAGATTCAGGGCCTCCGATACAGTTGAGCGCGGGAACTGCTTTCGGTGAAGATAGCACCGGATGGTTTAAACCTCAATCTGTATGTAAATTTTACGATGAAACAACAGGAGAAGATGGAGGGCTGTGCATAGTACGCTTTTATTCGGACTCAGGCTGTACAGAGCCTGTAGATGGAGGCAGCCAGGATGTTTTTATGAACGTCCCTGTCTATAGAATTCCTTCTGCCCTAGGCTCAACAGACTTCGCCAATCTCAGCTGCATTAAAGCAACAGACATATAGTTTCTTATAATATGCTGCATTCCCAATCGTTAAAAAATTATTTTCCTCGTAACGCCAAACTTTTCCTTTTTGGTTTTTTTATACTAGGAGGGCTTTTAATTAATCTTAAGCCCGCTTTAGCCCTGTTTGGGATAGGAGATGTGGGTCTGTTTGACCTTAATATGCTTTTTTTGGACGCCCTGGACGTCTGCGACTCCATGGTAAGGTTTGTCATCCAAATGTATATGCTTATATTGGGTACTTTGCTGTATGTGGGAATAGCTTCCGGGATACTTGAATGGGCTATCAGCCTGCCTATCAGTTTAAGCTCGGGCATAGTCACAAGCGGCTGGAGCTTTATGGTTGGCATTGCTAACGTTATCCTGGTTCTGGCCCTTCTTGTTATTGCTTTGGCATACATCCTGAGGATAGAATCCTACAATGCCAAAAAGATGCTGCCGAAATTTATTATGGTGGCCATATTGATAAACTTCAGCCTTTTATTTGTCAGGGGCTTGGTAGATATCGCCCACTTCATCCAAAACACTCTATTGCTTTCTTTCGGCCCGGGATTTATTACCGCCGGAGTGAAGCCCGTAATGGACAGCCTGCTTAACTATTCTTGGACTTATCTGGCTATGACGCTAACTTATTTAGTCACGGCCTTCATACCGTACGTCAACGCAGCAGCCCTGGTAGGAATCACTATTTGGATATTGGTTGATGTATTTTACTCAGGCTTTGCCATGACCGTCTTGCTGCTGATTATCGCTTCTTCCATCGCCACTATTATGAACGTACTAATTTTCGTGTTTTTGGCCAGAATCGCTATGGTTTGGATTTTGGCTATTTTCTCTCCGGTGGCTTTTGCCATGGCTGTTTTTCCCATGGGTAAAAAGTCAACCAGAATTCCCTTCTTTGATTTCAATAAGTGGCTGAAGCTGCTCACGGAGTGGCTGATATCAGGTATCATTATCCTTTTCCTGCTGGGATTAGGATTTAAATATATAGGGGAAATCATTCCCTTCACTCCAAATATCACCATAGGGGGCTTCGCGGCACCAAACATACTTTATCCTTATCTGTTCCTATTGGTTTATCTGGGAATAGTGTCTTACTTTGCCAAGCAGTATACCCCGGAGCTGGCCGGCGCATTAATGAACCAGGCACAGGGCGTTTGGAATAAGGGAAAATCCATGTGGAAGCCGGGCACGGTAAGACAGAGAGGCATTACAAGCGCGGGGGGAAAAGCGGCAGAAAGATATCTGGCTAAAATGGAGTTGAAGAAAGCCAAAGGAGAAAAATTGACCGTGAGAGAAAGGATTGGAAGCGCCGGAGCCAGAGCCTTCCGGCCGTGGCGCCCGGTGAAAACCACTGCCTCCCATGAGGTGAGCCAAAGGATTAACACCACAGCCAGCGAATTGGAAACCAATCACGGTGACAATGTTAAGGAAGCCAAGAAAAAATTCAACATGTATACCGCAGAAGACAGGATAGCTTTTGCGACCTATGCAGCCAAGGTAAAGGGCACTGCCGGATTGGATGAGCTGGGCGATGACAAGCTCAAAAGTATCATTAAAAACGATATGGCAGCTTATTCTCCCGACAGCATAAAGAATATTGTAAAGCATAGACCCGAGCTTATGCAAGACGAAGACATTGGAGAAGTTATCAGGAAGAACCTTGTTTCTGATGAATATGACGAGACAAAAGGCAGATTCAAAGATAAGAACGTACAGGCGGTGCTGGATAGTGGCATAAAAATAGGCGAAGATAACGTATCAGAATTAGTGAAAAGTGAGGAGGGCAGAGCAAAGATAGTACAGGAAGGGGCCCATAAGAAAGTGGTAGACTCTTTGAAAACCAATGAAATAGATAACTTTTCCGATGATGCTTTGAAAAATGAAGCTTTTGCAAAGAGCCTGGTAAGATGGAAGGCGCCTGACTATATCAGAAGGCTGGCCTTGGCTAAGGGAACGGGGGCAACACAAAAAATCAATGAACAACTAAATGAAAACCTAGGCGGAATAGGGTTAGAGGAACTGCTTAAGACCAATTCCTCTCTCGCTTCCCAAATAGTAAGAAGCCCGGGCTATAAATCCCTCTTCAAATTAAAAGATAAGGACGGTAAGGATATAGGCGTTGCAAAAGTCAAAGAAGTCCAGACTGCACAAATGGGAAAGAAGCCGCCTGCGGCACCGGAAAAAGAGGAAACATGGGAGACAGCGTCCCTGAGAGCACCGCAACCTGCAACCAGACTAAAGGGAGAATTCAGTAAAGAATACGCCGATGAAGGAAAAGCTCTGAGGCGAGAGGAGGAAGATTA
>CAZEQH010000021.1:0-7124 GCA_964514375.1 uncultured Candidatus Saccharibacteria bacterium | reverse complement strand
ATTACTGTTTTCTGGCCCGGTTGAGAAGGAAATAATCTTCGCCATAGAGGCGATTTTTTGTTAAAGTTAGAGAAAGAATAAATGGAAAAAATCTTCTCCAAAGAAGAATACCATAATAAGGTTTTTGACTCCCTTGTTTTGACAGGGGAGAATTTGAAGGAAAGCGAATTTTCAGGCTGTACTTTCAGGTCCTGCGACTTTGCCGGCAGTAGCCTGGAAAAATGCATTTTTGAAAAGTGTAAGTTTGTCAGGATGGACTTTACTGCGGCCAATTTTCCCGAAAGCAAGATGATAGAATGCTCGTTTTATAAGTGCAAGGTGAGCGCCATTGACTGGTCCCAGCTGAGAACGGAACTGGGCGTGGGATTAAAATTTAAAAAGAGCGATCTGAGCTATTCTGTTTTTTACAAGATGAAGATACCCGGGACAAAATTCCTTGGCTGCAAGCTGCATGAAGTGGACTTTACCGAAAGTTCAATCGCAGGAGGAAGCTTTAAGGGCTCCGATTTAACAAAATCAACATTTAATAAAACGGATTTAACCGAAGCTGATTTCAGGGAGGCTAAAAACTATATCTTCAACCTCGGAGACAACAAGTGCAACAAAGCCAGATTCAGCTATCCTGAAGTGCTGGGGCTTGTGAAAATATTCGGGATTACTGTTGACTAATTTTTTCCTAAGTATAAGGATAAGAAAGGTGGTTGATTTGGATAGAGAATCGATCATTAAGTTCTTTATAGGTTCGTTAACGATAATTGCGGCGCTATTTGTTATCGCGTGTATTACCAAGATAGCAATTACGAAAACAGGCGGAAGCTTCTTTTCCTCAAGTTTTGATTTCTTTATCTCTGTAATGTACATCTATTTTTTCTTCCAGATGTACTGCTACCTTCCCGAAAAACCCGGAAACAACTCAAATTACTACGGGATAATAACGATTGTTTTCTTCTTAAGCACCCTGGGAGCTTTTTCCGTATTGATATCTAATTTTGTGATTTGATTTATATTTTCAATCATGCCTGATATTTTCAGGCAATTTTTTTTGCTTGAATTTTAAGCAAAATAAGGTTATTTTAAATAAATATGAGTAAATATTCTAAAAGACAAAGCAACCTTTACGTTCCGGGCTCCCAAATGCCTTTTTCCATCAGCCGCTCCAAGATTGATTTGTTCGTGGAGTGCCCCAGGTGTTTTTACCTGGACAGGAGACTGGGTTTGGGGAGGCCGAGCATGCCGGGCTGGACCCTGAACAGCGCCGTGGACCAATTAATGAAGAATGAGTTTGATATTTTACGTGCCAACGGCCAAGCTCATGCCCTCATGGAAAAGTACGGCATTGACGCCATACCTCTTCAGCACCCTGACCTGCCTGACTGGAGAGACGACCATTACAAGTATGAAGGTGCCTGGATTATTCATGAACCCACTAACCTGAAAATCTGCGGCATCATAGATGACATCTGGACCGACCCCAAAACCGGCAAAATATTCATTGTGGATTACAAATCCACCAGCACCAGCAAAGAGATTTCCCTGGATGACGAATACAAGAAGGGCTATAAGAGGCAGATGGAGGTTTACCAGTGGATTTTCCGGCAGAAAGGGTTTGACGTGGGGAATACGGGCTATTTTATGTTCGCCAATGCGGGCAGGAACAGAGAAAAGTTTGACGGAAGGTTGGAATTCAAACTTTCCATTATTCCCTACGAGGGGGACGCTTCCTGGGTGGAAGGGACAATTGTGGAAATAAAGAAGTGTCTGGAATCAGACGAGCTTCCGGAGTCAGGAGAGAAATGCGAATACTGTGATTACAGAAAGATGATCCACGGGGAAATTAAAGAATAAGGCAAAGGACTATGCACAGCATAGGGATGATATATAACGCCTCTATATGTTTCATTACGGGCTTTACTGCCCTGGTGGTTTTTCGTTTGCTTTTAAAGGCAAGGAAAGAAAAAGGCAAGGAGTTCATTAAGCTTGTGAACTATTTCACCCTGCTGTTCGGGATGGTATGGATTCTGACGGGGTTGGGAGTAATCTTCGTCTGGATGGGAAGGCCGGAGCTTGATGTATTTTTTTTCAAATGGTTTGCAGGCCCTTTAATTTACATTCACATAATACCTGCTTTCTACTACTTTTCCTGGAGCTTTTTCGGAGATAGAAAGAAAATCAAACTTTTATTCAATATCCTTTTCACCTCAGTGGTAATTTTTACCGTCTTTACTTTCTGGAAGTACGGGTTTTCGGCATCTGAAGTGACTTACTGGGGGCGTACCCTGGTCCCCAACAGGATTACCAATGATATTTTTACGGGAGCCATTTTCATACCGACCTTTCTGTTCATTATCGTGGAACTTGTAAGGAGATTCAGGAATTGGGAAAGGACCGGGGTTTACCGGGAAAGGCAGATGCTGGGGTTTAACGTGGGATTTCTCGTTTATGCTTTGGCGGGATTTTTTGACGCTTTGGCCGAAGCCCAAGGGTGGCTGATGCTTCTAGCCAGAATCGGTTCCATGCTGCCGCCGCTGATTTTTTATCTATCGGCTATTTGGGATGAAGAACAATAAACTATAAAGAAATAAGGACACTATGAATAACGTCGGAATATTATATAACGCCTTTGTCTGCTTTGTTATTGGTGTTACCAGCACGGGAGTTTTTTATCTGATCTTTAGAAAAAGGAGGGAAAAAGAACTCTCTTACAGCCGCGGGCTTGATTATTTCTGTCTCTCATTAGGTCTCATCTGGATATTAATAGGTGTAAGGGCGCTGTTTACCTGGTTCGGCTTGGAAACGGCTAATATTTTCATATACAAGTGGTTTATCGGCCCCCTTACTTATCTCCATCTTATCCCGGCCTTTTTTTATTTATCCTGGAGTTTTTTCGGAAACGACAGAATAAAGAACATTTTGTTTAAAGGATTTTTTATCGGCGTAGCCCTTACCGCTATATACGCATTTTACCGCTACGGATTTTCTCCGACAGAATTAACCTACTGGGGGAATAATATTGTTCCTAATAAGACAGCCAACAACATATTTAATATCGGCATATTTCTGCCCGGCTTGGCGTTCATTCTAGCAGAAATTGCAAGGAGGTATCGGAGTTTTAGAAAAACCGGAATTTCTTTAGAAAAACAGCTTTTAGGATTCGGCATAGGATTTCTGATTTATGCGGTAGTCGGAATCTTTGAGGCTTTAATTTTCACCCAGGGGTGGAAAATACTTCTGGTGCGTACACTGATGATGCTGGCCCCTATAACTTTTTATTTTTCCTCTATTCTGGAAGAGGAATAAGGAGTTTTCCACATTGACAGTGAAAAAATCTCCGGATACAGTAAAATATAGTTCTTTTAAAGGGGGAGGGAATCGTTTCCCCCTGAGGAAAACCTTTTATATTATTTTTTTTGATATCGGTTATTACCGTTATTGCAATAATCGTCACTTTATAGTGACCCCTCCCTCTTTTTAATTTTTTGGAAACACCTGAAAAGTGTTTTTTTGTTTTCTATTTACAAAGATGCGGTTGAAATTTTCGTAAAAGCAGGTTATTTTAAAATAAGGAGGAGAAAAGGTCGTAAAATAAGAAATAATATAACCTATCAATCTTTATGAAAAAAGAGATAAAGATTTTGGGAGTTTTATTTCTGTCGGCCCTACTAGGAGTGACGGCAGGGGCTTTAGCAAAGGGTCCCAGCGGGCAGGCCGGAAACTCCAATGTAGCCCATCTATATCTGCACGAAAAAAATCCTGAAACCTGGGAAATCATAGACAAAGGCGCCTGGGGAAAAATGCAGTACTTTATGTCGGGTGAGAAATTTGATTTTGTCTTCAACGGCCACGGTTTGCAGAAGGGGACAAACTACACGCTTATTTATTATCCTGATCCCTGGCCCGGCAATGGTTTGATTTGTCTGGGAAAGGACACTGCCAACGGAGGAGGCAACGTGCATATGAATACGCAGGTGGATACCTGTGATATGCCCGCTCCTTACGACGCTAATTACCCGGAGGGAGCCAAGATATGGCTGGTGCTGTCAGAAGACGTGGATTGTGAAAACCAGGCAATGACGAGCTGGCATCCTACAGAATATTTATTTGAATATCAGCTGATGACCTTTGAAGACACTGACTGCGATTGGCCTACATCTGAATGCAGTCCCGGAGAAACAGTTTCCTGCGGGACCGGAGAACTAGGAGTATGTGCCGCCGGAACTAAAACTTGCGACCAGGACGGATCCTGGGGAGACTGCGTACGCAACCAGGAACCGGTGGATGAAAATCCTTTTAATGAGAATTGCAACGGCGGGCTGGATGAGGATTGCGATGGACTGATCGATATGGCTGACCCCGGATGCTCGGGAGGGATACCCGATTAATTCCCATCGGGATAAAGAACTTTGTTTTTTTGAGCATATCAATGTGCTTTAAGATTTTTTGATGAAAATAATATAACATAACATTCTTATGCCAGGAGAAAGAAACATGGAGGCCTTCCCGTCTCCCGAAGAAACTGAATCACCGGAAGCTTCAGAAGAGAAGACTGCGATTAAAGAGCTGATGGAAGAAATCGCAGAAATAAAGGCTGAAATAAGAGAAGAAGAGAATGCAGAAAAAAGAAAGGAACTTATGGAAGAATTAAATAAAAAGAACGAAAAGCTGAAGGAATTTATCAGGGAAAGAGGCGGGGAAGCATAGGTTAATAGGGAAATTTTAAAAACCAGAGAATTATTAGATATGGTTTTCGGCTTTATGGAAAAAAGAGCAATCGCTTTTTGGGCGATTTTTTATTATAATCTAATAATAGACATAACCAATCAAATAATATGAAAGCAAAATTGATAATTTCCATATTTTTATGTGAAATGGCTGGCGTGGCAGGTTCCATATTTACGGCACCCGCTATTCCTGCCTGGTATGATAAATTAATTAAACCCTCATTCGTTCCTCCGAGCTGGCTCTTTGCTCCGGTGTGGGTAATCCTCTATCTTTTGATGGGAATTGCTTTTTATCTGGTTTGGAAGGATGAACAGGTAAACCCTTACGTGAGAGGAGGAGTTTTGCTGTTTTCTTCTCAATTAGCACTGAATATCCTCTGGTCTTATCTTTTCTTCGGCCTGCAGTCGTCTCTGTACGGGCTGATAGACATCGCGCTCCTCTGGATATTTATCGTTCTAACCACCGTACAATTCAAGAAGGTATCCAAGACGGCTTTTCTTTTAATGCTGCCTTACCTGCTTTGGGTGAGTTTTGCAGCAGTACTGAATTTCTTCCTCTGGAGATTGAACTAAGAATTTACCTTGACCCTACGGAACAATATAGTATCATCAAGATTAGCAGCTGATTCTTATCAGCATAAAATTGCATAGGTGTTTTTAATGAAAACTTTCAATATTTTAAAGGCAAAAGAAATTTTTGATGAATATTTCGCAAGGCGTAAGCTCATTGAGGGATGGAACGAATATTCTTCAGCTGACATATACAAGGTAAATGTAGTTAAAGACCATAAACAGAAACTAATAGATTGTTTTGTTCCATTAGAGAATAAGGAAAACGGCAGAGTGCTGGAGATAGGACCGGGCAGGGGAGTACTTTTCGGAGATATAGCCAGAATTTTATCGCCGAAACACATATACGCCATTGACTGGTCGCAGGGAATGATAAAGAAGGCCTCAGAAGGGGCCCAGGAAGTAGGAAAATCCTACAACGTAAAATTTCATTTTCTCAGAGGCAACTTAGAGGAACCTTTACCCTGGACGGACAACTTTTTTGATGCAGCTGTATCGATGATGGTAATCTGTTATATCCCTGGTGGTTGGAAGCCAGTAGTAAAAGAACTTGCCAGAGTAATTAAGCCCGGAGGACGGATATATCTGGCACCGCTTGTCGACGAGAACTTTATCAGGAATGCCATCAAATACCTGGTGGTGGAGTTTTTCAAACAGCCAATGGTTTGTTTGAAATCGCTGAAATACAGAAGAGAGATAGATAGAATTGCCGAAGAAGCGAAGAGACAGGGATCAGAATTTCCAGATCCCGAAGAATTGGTAAAATACCTTGAATCCCTCGGTTTTGAAAATATAGAATCCACCGTGACCTATTGGGGAGGTGGAAGAGCGGTTACAGGACGCCTGAAAGTTTAACAAGCCCCTTTCAAACTTTTTGTTGAAAAGGGCATTTTTTTTTCGTAAAATGTAATAATAGACAGAATATTATGGACAAAGAAATTTTAATTATTTTCTCCTCGTTTGCCAATCTGCTTTTGGGAGCCATTGTTTATCGCAAGGAAAGGAAAGCTCTTAACGCAAGCTTTTTTCTTTTTGCCATCAGTATTTCCCTTTGGTCAATGGCCCTGTTCTTTTATACCCATCCTCTCCTTTTAAGCGCCTTGGAGTGGATTAAAATAACCTACTTTTTTTCCTCAATTATAGTAATAACCGGTCTTCGGTTTGTCGCTGTCTTTGCAGACGTCAACAGGGATAGAATAAAGAGACTGATGAGATGGTATTTGGCTTTGATAACTCCCTTAATCTTCATCCTGTTTTTTACGAATTTGTGGGTTAAGGACGTAATAACCGTTTCTTCAGGGTTCCACACCTTGACGGGACCCGCTTATCTTTTATTCGCGATTCTTATAGGCTTTTATACCTTTCTGTGTTTTAATCCCCTTTATCAGAAATATAGGGCCAGCACAGGAACTCAAAAACTCCAGTTCAGGTATATTTTTATGGGATTCGTACTTTTCGGTATCCCTGCTTTCGTAGTGGACGTGTTCCTTCCTATATCCATAGGGACGTCACAGTATTTCTGGATGAGCCCTTTGTTTTCCTTTTTCCTTGTCGCTTTTACCACTTTGGCCATTCTGAGATATCATCTCTTTGAGGTCAGGGTCATTATGACTGAAATTCTGGTAGTGGTAATGGGCTCGGTGCTTCTGGCGCTGACATTTTTCATGGAGACCACTAGATTGAAATTATTAACTCTTTCTGCTTTTCTTCTATTTTGCATCTTCGGTTACCTACTTATAAAAACGACCCATATAGAGATAAGGAGAAGAGAAGAAATGGAAAAGCTGACCAAGAGACTCCGCAAGGCGTATAAAAACATCAAAGACCTCTCGCAAA
>CAZEQH010000020.1:0-7642 GCA_964514375.1 uncultured Candidatus Saccharibacteria bacterium | reverse complement strand
CCATAGACACCGGAGGGGACGGAACCGGCAAGAGGTTCTACAACGTGGACTTCAATAATTCTTCGGGAGGCTGGACCATCCAAAATAATGATTTGTTAGCTGAAAACGATTTTGATATTACCAATGCTTCATCTCTTTCTGTAACTAAAGGGTGGTATGATTCTAATTGGCCTTACCGAAAGAAAATAACCGTTGCCAGCTCCACAGATGCCGGGATCGATTATCAGGTTAAAGTTATTGTGAGTTATTCCAGCGGCGGCGATGTTGCCTGCGACAGCCATTGTCAGGCAGATTTTGATGACATCAGATTTACCGATAACGACGGCACCACTTTATTGAGTTACTGGCGGGAAGACTTTGCCACATCGGCTACATCTACTTTCTGGGTGAAAGTAGAAGATAATCTTAGTACGGACAATAGAGATATCTATGTCTATTATGGGAATTCAGGTGCCGCTACCGCCTCTAACGGTTCCAGCACCTTTATCTTCTTCGACGATTTCTCCGGGGATTTGAGCAAGTGGACCAGACACCAGATATCGGGCGTCTATCCTCAAATTGAGAATGGTTATCTTGTCTGCGGCGGAGGTTCGACCGTTTCTCCTTACGGCCACACCTCTCTCGGTTCCGATGCCACCTATACTGGATTTCAGGACGGAATCATTGAGGGTAAGCTTTATTTAAGTTCCGATGCCATCGGCGAAGTCGGCTTCAGAGGAAATTATTCCGGCAATACCGGGTATAAGGGAAGATATGATCAGAGAAGCGGGGAAGGTAAGTCATTTTTAAAACCCCCTTATAATAGCTGGGGGTTTCTTGCCGGATGCGGTTCAGATGGCAATGCACCAACAGTTAATATTTGGCATAGTTTCAAGATAGCAGTTGAGGATTCAAGTTTTAAATCTTACATAGATGGCGGCAGTGAAAAGTCCTGTTCGGACAGTCAATACATTTCGGCCGGAGAAATTTCATTACACAATCATTACGGATCTTATACCAGGTATGATGACATCAGGGTTCGAAAATATGCTTCGGTTGAACCATCGGTTCTTTCTACCGGCGGTGAGACAACAAAAGAATTAATTATTACTGTTCAGGACCAATTTAGTAATTTAGTTGGTGGAGCTGCTACCGATTGGGCAAACTCAACTTTATACTTGACCAAAACTGGTTCTTACGCCATTAACACTTCTTCCGCGGGAGCTGACGCCTATAATACCCTGAAGATAGGCACTTCCACGGACATCAGGATGTGGAATTCTTCAGCCAACTCCTATGATATTGCAGGTTCTCTCTATTCCATGGACCACGATGAAGATAAGAACGGCTCAGGGGACAACGGCAAGCTCTTCATTTTCGGCGACTATCACATTACCTCAGGTCACACAGACTACTGGTCCTATGCCACCGACTTTGACGGCACCGATATTTCTGGTTCCCCCAGGCAGTGTCAGGTAAGGATGGCCACTACCACCTATACCACCACCACGCTCGAGGCAGGGGGTTCTCTCAATATCATAGGTGCACCTTCTGCCACCACCACTTTGAACGTACAGGGTTCGACAGGAAATTATGCTCTGAGGGCGGAAGGAGGAACCATTAATGCCAACTACTACCAGATTCGGGGTATTAACGCTTCAGGATTATATCTTTCGGGCACCACGACTGTCACCTCCCTGGATTACGGAGACTTCCAGCTCCAGATTAACGGAGGGACAACCATGCAGGTGACGGCCAGCGTTATTGATGCCAATTCCGAGAAGACAATCAGCTACTGCAAGTTCTCCACCTCCACGGGGGTGGGGTCAGGGAACAACGTTACTCTGACAGGTAACCCTTCCAGCTTCTGGACATTTACCAACCACTACGGAGGCTATGACGGAGAAGACTATGACTCAGATTCCGGTGACCCGGGCGAAATCAGGTGGGATAACAGTTCCACCCAGATAGATGTATCAGGAAACGTTTATGCAGACGAGGGGACTACTCCCATAGGTACTACAGAGACGATACATCTGGTGGTTAACGGCATTGATCATTCCACCACTACCTGCAGTTCTTCCACCGGCTTCTATATCTTCAATAACATTGCCTTCGGTTCCAACGCAGTGTTCACGGTTTTCATAGATAACAGTGCCCAGGGAAAGAAGGCAGTAACCATCACTAAACCCCCGGTGGCCGATGTAACGAACCTGGATCTTTATCAAAACAGGGTGATTATCAGGCATGAAGACCCCAATCCTCTTGCTATCTCCCACCTGGCCGTCTATGACGGAACGGATGACCCGGACATCCTGTTCACCGCCGCCACCGGCACCCCCGACACCCTGACGGTCAGCGGCGAAGCTGAACTCTACGTGTGGCCCGGCAAGACCTTTGCGCCTGCAGGCAACGTCACCCTCAATTCCGGAGGCTCGGGGGATGCCTGGGACGGCACCCTCAAACTGGCTTCCTCGTCTGCCTTCACGGCCTCTGGAACCGAGTCCCATTCCATCGGCGGCAGCTTCATCGCCTCTTCCTCGGCCACCTTCACTCCAGCCAACTCCACCGTCACCTTCACTGCCACCTCCACCGGCAGGACCATCAGGACGTCAGGCTCTGCCTTCTACAACCTCACCTTTGCAGGAACGGGAGGGGAGTGGACCCTCCAGGACGCGGCCACTGCCACCCACAACCTGGCCGTCACCTCAGGCACCGCCTCCTCCAGCCACAACTTCACCGTGATGGGCGACGTGACGGGAGCAGGCACGCTCAACTGGACCGGCGGCACCTTCCTGGCGGGAGGCTCGGGGAACTTCGGAGGCACGGGCAGCTGGACCTTCTACCATCTCACCTTCGGGGATGGCTCCACTGCCACCACCACCTGCACCTCCACTAATTCCATCAATGTGGCAGGCAACATGACCGCCTCGTCCAACCACGTCTTGCAGGGCTCCAAGAGTTTCAACGTCAACGGCGACCTCACAGGAGACGGCCTGATTAACATGGCCGGAGGCACCTTTACCCTGGACGGCAACCACAACTTCGGAGGAGCCGCTTCCTGGTATTTTGCCAACCTCACCTTCGGCAACGGGGCAGGCAGCGAGATTACCGCCAAGACAGGCGCAGGCAACGTCGAGGTGAGGAACGTCCTTACCATCGCCGCCTCCCACACCCTGCAGGCCTCCTCCCAGATCTGGAACCTGTCGGGTTCGGGAACGCCCTTCGTCATCTCAGGAGCTTTTGAACCGCAGAGTTCCGTGTTTAAATACATCTCTTCCTCTAATGCCAGCATTACGCCAGCCACCTATTACCAGCTGGAATTCGCTCCGGGCTCAGGCTCCCCGATCTATAATATGGACCCCGGGACTTTCACCTGCAACAGCCATTTGTACTTTGGTGACGGGACAAACTCCGTAACGGTCAGGGCGGACACCGCTAATCCCACTCTGAACATCATAGGAAACGTTGAAATCAGGAACTCGGCCACCTTCCTGGCTCCCGCAGGTTCCAATAAGTTTTCCGTGGGAGGCAGCTGGTCGAATGCAGGTAATTTTGATGCTAATTATGGACAGGTAAAATTTGATGCTCAGGGAACCGGCAGAGTCATTGATGCCGGAGGTATTGTCGTCGGAAAGGTTTTCTATGACGTGGAAATTGATTCATCTTCAGGGGGATGGACCCTGCAGAACAGCGACATGCAGGTGGAAAACAACTTTATTATCACTAATGCTGTTTCCTTCACTGCTGCTTCTTCCAGGACCTTGGAAATAGACGGCATCTTTACCAATGGAATAGGAGGCGTCTCCACCACCTGGACGGGTTCTACACTCTATCTCAATGGTACTTCCCAAACCATAAACACGGCCACTACCGGAGCTGACGTCTATGGGACCCTGATGGTGGGCAGCAACACGGACATTGAGATGTGGAACTCTTCAGCCGACTCTTATAATGTTGATAGTTCCGGCTCCCTCTACTCCATGGACCACGATGAGAACAAGAACGGTGCGGGGGACGATGGAAAACTCTTTATCTGGGGAGATTACCATGTAGGTTCAGGACAGACCGATTACTGGTCCTATGATACAGACTTTGACGGCACAGATATTTCAGGCACTCCCAGACAATGCCAGGTCAGAATGGCCTCCTCCACAATCATTACGGTCAGCGGCGGAACGCTGGAGATTATAGGAATCGACACAGCCACCACTACCCTGGATTATCAGGGCATCGGTAGTTATGCATTTAACGTTACCTCAGGCACCACTACGGCCAATTACTATCAGATAAGACACATCGGCCCTTCGGGTCTTAACATCTCGGGCATACCCGTCATTTCCTCCCTTGATTACGGAGATTTCCTGCTGCAGCAGGAGGGAGGAAGTATGATAACCCTGTCTTCCACTACCATCAGCTCTGATTCCGGAAAGAAGATTTCCGACTGTAAATTCTCATTGGCGGGAGGCATAGGGTCCGGATCCAACGTTACGGTCAACGGCACTACCACAGACTACTGGGGATTTGCCCGACACTACGGGAACTATGACGGGGAAGATTACGACTCAGATTCCGGGGATCCGGGGGAAATCAGATGGGATGACAGCTTGAAATATATCACAGTTTCCGGCCACGTGTATGCAGATGAGAGCCTTACTCCTATCGGCACCGTAGAGACGGTGCATCTGGTGGTTGACGGGACAACCCACGTTACCACCACCTGCAGTTCTTCTACTGGCGCCTATGCTCTCAATAACGTGGGCTTCAGCGGAGACGCGGTATTTACGGTTTATCTTGATACAGGAGGTGGCAAGAAGGCTGCTGTTGTCACCAGGTCTCCCAGTGACAGCATCAGTGACTTCAACCTCTATGAAAACAGGTTCATCGTCCGTCATGAGGGAGTGAGCCCTCTCAACATTTCCCACCTGGCTTTCTACGACTCCACAGACGACGCAGACATCCTGTTCACCGCAGCCACCGGCACCCCCGACACCCTCACGGTCAGCGGCGAAGCTGAACTCTACGTGTGGCCCGGCAAGACTTTTGAGCCTTCAGGCAACGTCACCCTCAGCCCCGGAGGCTCGGGAGATGCCTGGGACGGCACCCTCAAGCTGGCCTCCTCTTCTGCCTTCATAGCTTCTGCCACCGAGTCCCACTACATCGGAGGCAGCTGGATAGCTTCTTCCACCTCAAGCTTCACTCCCGGAAACTCCACCGTCACCTTCACAGCCACCTCCACGGGAAAGACCATCAGGACGTCGGGCTCTGCCTTCTACAACCTCACCTTTGCAGGCTCAGGAGGGGAGTGGACCCTGCAGGATGCGGCCGCAGTTGACGGAAACTTCTTTATGGAAGCAGGTACCCTTACGGGCGCACAAGACGTGACCGTAAATTCCGGAAATGCCACAGGAACCTCAGGCGTCATAGATATGGCCGGAGGTACTTTTGTCTTAGACGGCGATCATAACTTCGGTGCAGATACTGGCTGGTATTTCTACAACCTTACCTTCGGCAACGGAGCAGGGAGTGAGACCACCCAAAAGACCGGCACAGGCAACATCGAGGTGAGGAACGCCATGACCATAGCTGCCTCCCATACCCTCCAGGCCTCTTCTCAAATATGGAACCTGGCAGGCTCAGGCACGCCCCTGGTTATTTCAGGCACCTTTGAAGCTCAAAGTTCTGTATTTAAGTACACAGCCACCACCAGCGCAACAGCTACTCCTGCCACTTATTATCAGCTGGAATTTGCTCCCGGTTCTGGTTCCCCGACATATTATCTGGATTCAGGCGTCTTCACAGTTAATAATCATATATATGTAGGAGATGGTGCCAATGCTGTCACGGTCAACGCCGACAATTCAGACCCCACTCTCAACATCTCGGGAGACTTTGAAATCAGGGCCCAGGCTGCTTTCACCGCCTCCGCCTCCTCAGGGTTCTCTGTGGGCGGGGACTGGACAAACTACGGCACTTTCAACCACTCGGGGGGGACGGTGGTGTTTGACGCCGCAGATTCAGGCCACACAGTCAACCCGGGGAACTCTGACTTCGGCAGCGTGGACTTTAACAACGCCTCAGGCAGTTGGACTATCATCTCCCACGCCACTTCTGCCGGAAACTTCAGTATCACCGCAGCCGCCGGCTTCACCGCCACCTCCTCCGTCACCCTGGAGGTGCAGGGTCAGTTCTTCAACCTGGTGGGCGGCTCATCCACTACCTGGACGGGTTCCACTCTCTATTTAAACTCGGCAAGCACTTATGCTATCAACGGTTCTACTACTACATCCGACATATATGGAACACTTATGGTTGCTTCCTCTACCCAGATAAAGATGTGGAATTCCTCAGCCAACTCCTATGATATTGCAGGCTCCCTCTATTCCATGGACCACGATGAAGACAAAAACGGCTCAGGAGACAACGGAAAACTCTTCATCTGGGGAGACTACCACATAGTTTCGGGCACCGCAGACTACTGGTCCTACGCCACAGACTTTGACGGCACCGACATTTCAGGCAGCCCCAGGCAGTGCCAGGTAAGGATGGCCACCACCACTTACACCACCACCACCCTGGATGCGGGAGGCGCTCTTAATATTGTCGGGGCGCCTTCTGCCACCACTACCATTACCACCCAGGGCTCCACAGGAAACTACTCCTTGAGGATAGCCGGCGGCACCATCAATGCCAGCTACTACCAGATAAGGAACATTGATGCTTCAGGGCTGTATATCTCGGGAACTCCCAATATCCAGAGCCTGAGCCACGGAGATTTCCTGCTGCAGGTAAACGGAGGAAGCATGATGACCGTGTTGTCCTCTGCCATTGACGCCAATCCCATTGAAACTATTATTGGATGCAAGTTCTCCACTTCTTCGGGCATCACTGCAGGTTTCAACGTGACAGAGTCGGGCACCCCATCTTCCTACTGGACTTTTACCGGACATTACGGAAACTATGACGGAGAAGCTTATGATTTAGATCCCGGAGACGAACCAGGATATATCCAGTGGGATGACAGCTCCTATGGCATTACGGTTTCGGGTCACGTCTATTCCAATGAAGGCACCACTGTTATAGGTAATCCTCCCTGCGACGGTACCAACCCCGTAGTGAGGTTAAAGGTGGACGGGGCAGGGGATTACGCCACCAGCTGCAG
Organism: uncultured Candidatus Saccharibacteria bacterium; assembly: GCA_964514375.1. Classification (GTDB taxonomy): domain Bacteria; phylum Patescibacteriota; class Minisyncoccia; order Minisyncoccales; family JANBVM01; genus CAZEQH01. The sequence continues at coordinate 501 of CAZEQH010000020.1, read as the reverse complement.
CCCTGCTACAGGTGCCTACACCATAAATAATGTCACCTTCCAGGGAGACGTGGTGATTACCGTCTATCTTGATACCGGTAGCGGAAAACAGGCCGCAGCAGTAACCCGTTCTCCGGGTACCAGCATAAGTGACCTTGACCTCTATGAGAACAGGCTTATCGTCAGGCACGAGGGAGTGAGTCCGCTCAGCATTTCCCACCTGGCCGTCTATGACTCCTCAGACGACGCAGACATCCTGTTCACCGCAGCCACCGGCACCCCCGACACCCTCGCGGTCAGCGGCGAAGCTGAACTCTACGTGTGGCCCTCAAAGACCTTTGCGCCTGCAGGCAACGTCACCCTCAATTCCGGAGGCTCGGGGGATGCCTGGGACGGCACCCTCAAACTGGCCTCCTCCTCGAGTTTCGTGGCCTCTGGAACCGAGTCCCATTCCGTAGGCGGAAGCTTCATTGCCTCTTCCACCTCAAGCTTCACTCCCGGAAACTCCACCGTCACCTTCAC
>CAZEQH010000019.1:0-7678 GCA_964514375.1 uncultured Candidatus Saccharibacteria bacterium | reverse complement strand
CCGTCGGCCGTGTCGTTGAAGTCGGCGGTGTTGGATTCGTCAGAAAACTTGAGGTACTGGGCGCATTCCAATGAGCCCAGGTCGCAGGCCCCATCCAGACAGCTGGTACCCAGATCCTCCCAGGACACGCCGTCTTTGGAGGCGTATATCCTCACTGTTTCGGGATAGGCCGCGCAGACCGGGCTGTTGAAACTGGTTTCCACCACTTCAATGTCGTTTCCCTCTTCATTGAGAATGCAGTTGTCGAATTTCAGTACAAGCTCTCCTCCGAATCCCAGGGCCACGAAGTTAATGGTGTCATTGCCTTCAGCTACACCCAATGCCTGGGCGGGGTCGCTCCTTTCTGTCACTACGGGTGTTCCGTTCTTTCTAGTCCCCTGTGAGAAACTGACTACCTCGTCTGCCCAGGGTCCTAAAGCTCCGTCGGGAGCAGCCGCCAGGACAGTAGAAGCTGCCAGCAGCATCACGCCTGAAATAATAATTAATGTTTGTTTGTTCATTTTATTTTTTAAAAATTAACAAATTATTTTTTCGACTTTTGGGTTTTATGAAATCCTGACTTTAAGACGCAAAAAAAGCGAAGTTAAAAAACTCCGCTTTTAAATTTTCACGCAATAAAAAACTCCCTGTGCTCCGTTGGGAGTTTCTGAGGAGGATGTATTCTTTTTCTGGATAAGGTAAATGAAATCCACCGAGTCCTATCTAGTTCCTCCCCTAGAAAAGTAAATATTCTCTTATGTGATTTTCTTTTTAGTCTAAGCCGCGATATTTGTCAAGCAGGCAACTAACGAAGCTAAAGACTATCTGATTTCCAAATTATTACTCCTCAAAATTTTTGTCAAGAGCGAAAAAATTTCTCTTCTTTTTCTCTTGCCTCAGAGTAATTTTTATAGCATAATAAAGAAACAAAATTTCCCAGCTTTTTGCAGTCATCTGCAACTACAAAGAAAAGAGGTCGTTTTTGGGTGCCCAATCTAGGGAGGAATTTAAAACTAGCTGGGCGCCCAAAAAAGACCTCTTTTTTACGCGTATAATTGTTTTTGGAAATCAATTCAGGTGTTTTAATTTATAACATCTGCAAAAAATTTGTCAATAACAATGTCCTACCCTCGAAAAAATTTATCAGATAGGACAAGGAGGCTAGGACAAAACATGTATTTGACTTTATAATAACATCGTTGTAATCAGAAGAAGTTCTTTGAAAAAGTTAATAAGACAAGGTGTGACAGCAGTGGTAGAAAAAAAGAAAAGCGCTTTGGAAATGATAAGAAAGATAGGGTGGCAATTGACAGAACACGACATCCTAAACCAGATAAACAAGATAGGAGGATTTTCCGACCTTATGTTAAAGACAAATTCCTATTCCTGGGAAAAAGAATGGGCAGAATTCATCAGGCTCTCCTCCATTAAGTTGAAGAATCTCATCAGGCTGGCCGGAAGCTATATAGAATTTGACGAACGAACAAAAAATATAAGCGTGTCGAAAAGTTTCAGGGAAGCCGTGTCTTTCTATCCGGAGTTAAAGAAAAAAGCAATTTTTTCTGACAACTGCGGCAGGATAACGGTGAAAGCACACGAATCCATCCTCACGCACATACTTTATAACCTCATCCACAATTCGGAAAGATATGCCGGTAAAAAGCTTTTGAAAATAAAAATCGACTGCCTTCAGGCAGAAGATAAAACATTGATTGTCTATCAAGACAGCGGCATAGGGATTAAGAAAGCAGACAAGAAAAGAATATTCGAAAGAGGATATTCAGAGGACAGCAGCACCGGATTGGGTTTATTTCTGATACAACAATTCTGTAATTTTTACGGATGGGAAATATCTGAAGAGGGAGAAGCGGGAAAGGGTGTGAAATTCGTCATTGCCATTCCAAACTAATTTTGGCCGGCTTTTTATAAAAAACAAAGCCGGTTTTTTTAAAGAAAATGCTATTTTTTAAGAGACAGAAATCTGGCGTTAACCGCCACTATCACGGTGCTGGCCGACATCAAAAGCGCTGCCAAAGCTGGGCTCAGAAGAATACCGAAATTGTAAAGCAGGCCGGCTGCCATGGGAATGGCTATGATGTTATAACCAGCTGCCCATAACAGGTTCTGCTGCATCTTGGCATAGGTCGCCTTAGCCAGATTGACCACGCCTACCACGTCTCTGGGGTCGCTGCGCGTCAGGATGATGCCGGCAGATTCAATAGCTATGTCCGTACCGGCTCCTATGGCGATACCCACGTCCGCTGCCGCCAATGCCGGGGCATCATTGATGCCATCCCCCACCATGGCTACCTTCATTCCCTTATCCTGAATCTTTTTAATAATATCCGCTTTCTGGTGGGGAAGGACGCCGGCAAAAAATTCGTCCAGTTCCAGTTCCCGGGAAACCCAGGAAGCTACACTCGCAATATCCCCGGTAAGCATCATGCATTTAATACCCATGTCTTTTAATCCTTTAATCGCCTCCTTAGATTCCTCACGTATCAAATCAGCCAGGGCTATCACCCCCATCATCCTGCCTTCCATCAATACATATACTATGGTCTTTCCCTGTTCGGAAAACTTTTTAACGTCGGCGCTGGTAATTTCCACTCCCTGTTCCTTGAGATAGTTATCCCCCACCGCCATAATTTTTTTACCCTCTACCTTTCCCTCCACTCCTTTGCCGGGCAGAGCTTGGAAATCTTCAGGGATTTTAAGGCCGATGTTTTTTTCTTTAGCCTTCTTTATAATTCCGGAAGCTATGGGGTGCTCCGAACTTGACTCCAGGGAAGCTGCATAAAAAAGTATTTCCTCCTCCTTGCTGTCCCATTCTGCAATTATATTGGTTACCCCGAACTCAGCCCGGGTCAAAGTGCCGGTTTTGTCAAAAACAACGGCATCCAGTTTGGCTGCTCTTTCCAGGGCCTTCCTATCTCTTATTAACAGGCCGTTGGCAGCTGCCAGCGAAGTGGAAGAGGCCACTACCAAGGGTATGGCCAGCCCCAGGGCATGGGGACAGGTAATAACCATAACGCTCACCATTCTTTCCAGAGCGAAAGTAAAATCCCTGCCTGCCGCCAGCCATACCAGCAGTGTCAAACCGCCGGCTGCAAGAGCCGTGTAGGTAAGCCAGCCTGCTGCCCTGTCGGCAAAATCCTGAGTTCTTGACCTGGTCTCCTGTGCATGCCGTACCAAAGAGATTACCTGGGCGACATATGATTCTTCTCCTGTCTTGTCTACCGCAGCGCGCAGGGAACCTTCCTGATTTACGGAGCCTCCTATCACTTTACTCCCTTTCTTCTTGGAAACGGGCTGCGACTCTCCAGTCAGGAGAGCCTCGCTCACCCTGCTCTCTCCTTCCATAACAATGCCGTCTGCCGGAATCTTTTCTCCCGGTTTTATCAGTACCAGGTCTCCTTTCTTTAAGGAAGCGGAAGGCAAATCCTGAATGCTGCCGTCTTTTCCGACAATGTGGGATACGGCCGGTATAAGCTCGACTAAGCCTTTTAAGGCCCGGGAAGCCCCCAGCACCGACCTCATTTCCACCCAGTGGCCCAAAAGCATGACATCTATCAGGGTGGCCAGTTCCCAGAAAAATAATTTTCCGGGAAAACCCAAAACAACCAGGGCACTATAAGAAAAAGATACGCCCACGGCCAGGGTTATCAGGGTCATCATTCCGGGAGTTCCGTCTTTGGATTCTGCGGCAAAACCGCTGAAAAAGGGAAGGCCGCCGTAGAAAAGGACGATGGAAGAAATGTATAAAAGCAGATAATTGCCTCCCTGAAAATTGAATTTAAACCCTAAAAACGCCTGCACCAGCGGAGACAGCAATAAAATGGGAACGGTTAGAATTAAGGAAATTAAAAATCTCTTTTTATAATCTGCAATCATCATCTCGTGATGATGTTCTCTGCTGTGGGTATCGTGATACTTATGCCCTTTGGCATCTGCTTTGCTGTGTTCTCCGCAATTAGCACCGCACTGCTCACCATCATCATTATAATGATGCCCGTGTTCCTCCATATTATGATGATGCCCGTGATTATCCTCCATTTTCTCTTATATGTATCATATTTTTACGCCGAGTCTCCTCAGACCGCGTGAGACCTGGTCTGCATTTTGGAAAAGAATGGTATGCATACCCAGTTCCTTTTCCTCGTCCAGCACTCTCTGCTGGTCGTCTATGCAGACGCACTCCTCGGGAAGACATCTGATGTTTTGCACCAGAACATCATAAAATTCTTTTTCCCTTTTATTAAATCCGAATTCAAAGGAAAATATAAAATCGTCAAACAGCTCTTCAAGGCCGTATTTGATATTAAGGTATTCCACTCTCTCTTCGATATTGCCGGAAAAAACGATAACTCGGTATCTTTTCTTCAAAGCCAGAACCAGCCCTTCCATCCCTTCGGCGGGCCGATACGAAGAATGCCAAAGATTAATCAGTCGAGCTAATTTTTCTCCGGAGATCTTCAATTTCAGCTGAGCTAGTTTCCGGAATCCTTCCCGGGTAATCATGCCTTTCCTATACAGCCATCCTTCCTGTCTGTTGTGGGAGGTAAATACTTCCCTGACCGTTTCCTCAGACACCTCCACCATCCGATAAATCTCAGGCAGGGCCAGGGCGGTACCCTGGGTAAAATAGACTCCTCCAAAATCAAAAACGATTGTTTTAATCATTATTTTTGCTAAAACTTACCCTCCTTTACATCCTCATATTCCTATCTTAGAAATCTTTTTACTCAGAAGCCTTCTAACTTAAAGGAAACTCGGGAAGACGACAATGTCTCCCCCATATTTCTGAAGGTTATTCTCCCTTGGCTTCTTCCACCTCTTCCTTTCCCTTAACCATTTCTTCTGCCTGCTGCTTGTCTAATTCTAATAGAAGGGCCTGGAATTCGCCTACGTGAGTCTTTTCCTCTTTGGCGATATCCATAAGGACCTTTTTAATATTCTGATTCTCAGCCATGGCTGCCATCTGCTCATAAAGGCTGACGGCATCCAGCTCGGCTATCATCCCCACCCTTAAGATTTCCTGGTCTACTACGGCCTGATGAAGCTTTTCCAATTTGACGGGTATTTGAGATAACATGATTTTTTCAAATTTTTTACTTTTTTAATATTCGACCTTTCAGATTAGCATTTATTCCGTATGAATATTATGTCTTTTTCCCGAATTATATCCGATATTCTTCCCTGTCTTCAAATTCTCTCCTTTTCCCGACATTCCATTGATTCACAGGTCTTAAATATCCGCATACCCGTGAGTATACTTCACAAGACCTAAAGTTTCTCAAAGCGTTATCTTTCTCAAAACATTCCCTACATTTCAGGATGCCTATTTTGTTCCCATTGTCATCATATTCAAGGAAAAACGCGTCTAATATCTGTCCATTCTCCACCTCTATTTTTTTTCCGCAGTCGTGGCACAGCTTATTTTCGGCTGCATTTTTTACAGATGCCATAAAAATATATTTGATAATTATTTATCTTACCGACCTTTTTCATGTCGGATTCTGAAACCTTTATTTTCTCGGGAACATCAATGATGCCGCCGCACTTTTCGCAGAAAAAATGAGAATGTTCGGTAAGGTCTCCGTCGTAGCGGCAGACCTTGCAGGGAATCTCCCTGATTTCTCCCTTCTCCTTCATATCTTTCAGTATCCGGTAAACCGTAGCTCTGCTTACCCGGGGAAGTTTTCTCCTGACTTCTTTATAGACCATCTCGGCCGTCGGATGGCTCTTGGTAGCCTTGAGAAATTCTGAAACTACGTGTTTCTGCGAGGTCATCCTTTCCTGGATGCTTGAAGGGTTCATAGTAAATTAATTAATGATAATTATTCCTATTTACATTTTATTCTCAATAAAAAACCTGTCAATAGGAGACCTGTGGAAAAGCGGCTGATATCAGGATTTTTAATGGTTATTCCAAGCCGAAAGATTTAAGAATCCACATCAGGAAAACACCCACCAGAAAAGCGAAGAAGTGTGCCAGGGCTTTTCTTATATTCCGGTGATGCTCTTTTATTTCCGGTATGAGGTCTGAGGCAGCAATGTAAATAAAGTTGCCAGCGGCAAAGGGCAGAAGAAAGACGGTGGAACCTGTCACCTTCTCGGATATTAAAAATCCGATAACGCCGCCCAGGATGGCGGAGAGGGCGGATAGAAAATTGAAAAGTAGCGCCTTGCTCTTACGGAATCCACCATACACAAGGATTCCGAAATCCCCTATCTCCTGGGGAATCTCGTGGAAGCTTATGACCAAGGTCGTTATGAAACCGAGATTTAACGAACTCATAAAAGCCGCTGCCATCACCAGCCCGTCCAGAAAGTTATGGAGGGTATCTGAGACGAGGATAAGGTAGGAAAAAGGCATTATATTGGGATGTTCCCTGGCGTGATGATGGTGCCATTGGATGAAACCCTCCAATACGAAGAAAAGGGTAAAGCCTGACAGAAGATAAATAAAAAGCTGTAAAATTTCCCCGGAAGGAAAGAGTTCAAGGGCCTCTGGTATGAGATGAAGGAAGGCGCCTCCCATCATGGCTCCGGCCGAAAAAGCCACCAGAACCGTCAAAAGCCTGTCCAATACATCGTTCTTCAAAAACAAGCCTAAGGCTCCCACAAAAGAAAGCAGGCTTACCAGGAAAGTGGATAGAATAATATAGAATAATATGCTCATAGATTATTTTTTTAATCTCATGCCAAATAGGAAGCGGGTGAGGTTGGTCCTCTTGATTACTAACTCATATAACAGGAGGCTGGCCGCCAGCGACGAAAAGACTATTAATGAATACTTCTGGGTTATGTTCAGGGACAAGCGGACTATATAAAACCCGAAGGCCACAATGAACGTCTGATGAAGGATATATATGGGAAGGACGGCTCCCCTCAGATAAGAAAGCAGTCTGTTGCGGACATTGAGATACCTCTGACCCAGATACAGCAAACACAGCATCAGAAACCACATGTTGAATCCATTCACTACTTCATAAATAATTTTCTGGGTCAAACCGGAGTAAGAACCCGTCCCCAAAATCACAGAACCGGAAACTCCCCTGTTCCACCCAAGACTGATGAGAAAAAACAATAAAAGAGTGCTAGAGAGAGCTGAGGCAAATATGAGATTCCTGTTCTTCACAACCGCCTTGTTGACGGACGGCACGGCAAAGAGCAGAAAACCATAAATGAAAAAAATAAAATAGATGAAGGGGTTCTGCAAAAAAGACCAATCCAGTAAGGCGTGGGTCAAGACGGTTATCAGGACTATCGGAATGGACAGGACAACAAGGCGGCCGCCGTTGAGGCTGCCGTCAGAGACTTTCTTTGATTCGTTTCTCTTGAAGGTAAGGAAAAATGGCAAGAGCACCAGTGAAAAAATGAAAAGCACTCCGAGAAACCAGAGATGGGCTACCTCAAAGGCTCCGCTGTAATTTCCACCCAATGGGTAGCGGGGATCGATATTGAAAAAATAAGAAGAGAAAAACTGCCAATAGGAATTATGGTATCCGGCCTTGGTTTTGAGCACAAAATACAACTGGGGAGGCACCACCGCCAAAACACCGAAGAAAAATGGTACGAGAAGGCGGTAGAATCTTTCTTTAAGGTAGCGGCCAGCCGGCCTGATTTCCAGAGAAAACCAGGTGGCGGAACCTGCTATCAGGAAAAAAACGGGCAGTTCCCATTGATTAACGAA
>CAZEQH010000018.1:0-9530 GCA_964514375.1 uncultured Candidatus Saccharibacteria bacterium | reverse complement strand
TAGTAACGGTGATTGTCTTTTTCCTGGCGAGATACTACCTCCAGAAAGCGGCGAAGCCGGCGGTGGCTGCGGTAGAATAATCATCGTGAAGAAGAAAGATGCACTTGGTAGACGAACTATTCAGCGAGATTAAAATTCTCGGATTTATCCGCGACCTGGAGAAATGCCCTTCAGAGGATCGCTGGTTTTTGCTGAGTGATATGGTCAGAAAACTTAACGTTTTTAAAGGTGAGATGAGCGCCCTTTCTTATGACGAACAACTTTATCTGGGATTCAAAATACAGGAGAAGGGAATAGATATGGGATTGTGCCCCAATTTCTACATGTTTTTTTCCAGCAAGAATAACAAATTCCACCACACCTGCAAAGCCAGAAAAAAAGAACGCACTTCCTGTCGGGGAAAGGTTGAAAAGTGCGACAAAGGAATTTTCAAAAAAAGCAGTGGAAAAGAAGAGTGAAAAGTATTGGTCGGGTCCGCCTATGGCGAAACAAGTCCGCCTGCGGCGAGACAGGTCCGCTTCCGCTTAGGATGTGGCGAGATAAAAGTTGACTTTCCGGGAAAAGAATTTAATATATCCTTAGAAAATTTCAATTTCATAGGTGAGAAAATTGTCAGAAAAGATTTGTAATGTCTGTAATAAAAACCCGGTTGAACAAGGCAGCAGAGTCGGATTCTTCTATCAAGGGTTAATCTTTAATGCTGATAAAAATGATGAGGAGTGCGTCGAATGTGCTGAGAAGAGAACCATAGATATGTTCGAACATTATGGGAAAAGATTTGTTAAGTTGGAGAAAAACAAGATTGAGGTCGATTGGCAGTTTTATCTGGAAAACACGAAGAAAGACTTAGGTTATTTCAGAGAAAAAATGGACACCATCCTGAGGTATATCAACGTATTTTCATTTACGTGCGGATGGGAAATCGTATCTTTTGATGGGGCCATTCTCAGTCCCAGGAATCATTTATTCGTCCGCGAGGAAGACGTTTTGGAATATATCGGTTTGGAATTCAAGTATACGAGCTATCCATGGATGGCGAGGCACATAGACAGGATCAGGATTAAGGATGAAATATTAGAAAAAATCTAAGAGAGTGGGGATAAAGCCTAACCACTCTTTTTTTGTTATAATGGGGTAATAATATAAAGGTGCTTATCATGAAAAAACTATCTCCCAAGGCAATAGCGGTTATCGTTATTGTTATATTGGTCGGAGGAATTGGCGCCTGGTGGGCATGGGGCAGATCATCCCGTTTGCCCAGCGACCTGTTAAGCCGGGAACAGGCCCAGGCCATTGTTTTGCAGATTTTGGAGGCTGACGCAGAGAAAAATACCCTTATAGCTTATCTCTACCCCAACGTACTGCGGCCAGGAGACAAAGTACAGGAGTGGGATGAAGACGCGCCAGAAAGAGAGGTTAAGAACTACACCTGGCTGGCCTGGATAGACCGCGACCCGGGAAACGTTTTCTACGGCCATCCTATTCAATTTATCTATATCAATGCCAGGTCGGGAGAATATGAGCTTACCGAGCAGGAGTTATGGCCGGTTATCAACGGAGATTCCTTTGAAGGTGAGCTGAGCGATATGATTTCTGTCGGAGAATTGTCACAGGAAGTAAAGAAAGCCATCTCTTTCCCCGGAGCGCAATATACCACAGAGGAAATTAAAAACCTGTTCGGCATTGAGGCGCAAGCAGCGGAAGTACAGAAGAGCATGCGCATCACCACCAATCCGAATTTTGCACCGGACGGTGAATATTACGCCGTAATCGTGTCAGGATTCGGGAGGAATGCCTGGGTGTTCCTGGAAGGAGCCCACCTGATGTATGATGCTTTGATAAAGCTAAATTATGATGCCGACCACATTACATTTTTGGCGCCTTATCCTGCCAAACTTTCGGAGAGTTGGGACAGGGTCAATCTTACCAATCCACCCTTAGACCCCAGTGACCGTGTTGATGAAGCAACCAGCCCCACTCACCTTACCAGCGTATTAACGGGCTTGCGGAAAAAGATGACTGAAAGGGATTCATTGTTTATTTTCATGCTGACCCACGGAAAGAAAGGAAAATTCGCCATGGGAGCTCCGGTAAGTGCCAGGCAGAGAATGGGAGCTCACGACCTAAGAAAGGGAAGTTCTGCCAACTACTCTTCCAGCCGCTTCGCCGACTTGGCGGTCGGCAGAATGAAGGCCTGCGAGCTGATGATACTGATTGATTCCTGTTATGCTGGCACTCATGAAAAAGCCCTGAGAGCCGCTTACGACCCCGAGGATATCAAGCGCCTGGCGGTGGCCCATTCAGCCCAAGACACCATCTCCTACGGGGCCGATTACCGCAGACCCGCTTCGGGAACCCCGGTATTGGCCGATTTTGACAATGGGGCAGCGGAAACTCCCATAACAGACCCCAACAAGACCGACAGGGGAGGTGAGTTTTCTTCAGGATTTATCAGTAATATGGGTTTGGGCGTATTTTCGGCAGCCTACAATGCCGGGGCGAAATTAGATGCTGCCAATCTTAATGGCTCCACCAGCCCTTATATGTGGAGTCTGGGCGAGGACGGGCCTTGTGTGGTTCAAGACACCGGTACGGTGACTCCGGAGCCGCAGGATCAGCCCCAGACGCCTCAGGATGAGCCTCAGGACCAACCTACAGAGCCGGAAACGCCTCAGGAACCCCAGGAGCCCGAACAGCCTCAAAAGAAGAAGATTTCGGTCATTCCTTACCAGGACACCTATATCCCTTATGACCAGCTGAGGGCATATAGCGCTGAGGCATGCGAATGCTGTGACGAAGCTCACTTTCATGCCAAGAACGGCGTTTCCGTTACCACTATTGACGGCCGCACCATCAATGACCCGTTTAAGAATTGCGGGTTCGGCAAGGCCAGCGAAACGCCGGTTATACAGATCGAAGTGGACGAATAAATAGATACTGTATGGAAAACTAAAAAGCTGCCCATTAACTTGGGCAGTTTTCATTTGACATTTTTATTCAGAAAAACAATAATCAGCTATAAAATTTAAAAAGGAGTGATATAAATGAACGGAGGACCAAAATTTCCGCCAAGCTGCGCTTCCTGCAATAAGTTTATGAAAGATGAGGATATGGGAGGCCTGGAATACAAAAGGAAAAAGAAGGGTAGAGAAACTTATTCTATTGCTATCTGCAGAGATTGTTTGGATAAACCGGAATCAATAAACATTGAGAAAGTTGTTAAAGAGTTAGAAAAATGGGGTTATTGGAAAGAGGAAAATATAAGGCTGGTAAGGAAAGCATTGAAAAGATTTAAAAAAGGAAAAATGAAAAGGGTAGAAGAGCCGGATGGCTCTCTCAGCTACGTTAGGAAATAGTTCTTTGGAAAAACTGACACCGAACCTTTCGGTGTTTTATTTTGACAAAGAAAACGCTGAAAGGTACAAAAGAAACAGCATATTTAAAAGGTGAATATAAGTTTATGGAAAAGAAAAGATTTTTTGAGATTATGAAAGAAGCAGGAGAATATACGGAAGAGGAAATAGAAAGAATATGGGCAGGTGCACCCGAAGACATTGATGAGGAAGAGTTGAAAAAGAAAGCTAAGGAGTATTCAAGGATGAAACTTCACGAGGTAAGGGTAAGAGAAGAACTGGGGAGGCAGCTTGGAAAGATACAACAGGGATATATAGAAAAAAGATTAGGAAAAAAATAATAGATAAAAATTTCAAACAGCCATTGAGCTGTTTTTATTTTTAGTAGAGAATACCATTTTTTTGGTATAATATATGAATGAAGATATTTGTATCGCACAAGTTTAGAGGAACCGACAAGGAATCCTTAAAAAAGAACCTGAGCGCTATTTGTTCTGTCTTAGAAAAAAAAGGGAACGATACGTTCAATTACTTCAGGGATAAGTCCGATTGGGCGCCCAAAGAACTGCCCGCAGGGCAGGTGATAGGGAAGGCATTCGAGGAGATAAGGAATTGTGATGCTTTGCTGGCTTTTATCAATGAACAAGAGGAGAGCATAGGGATGCTGTTGGAAATCGGATTTGCCAAGGCGCTGGGAAAGAAATTGATACTGTTAATCTCGGAGGAATGTTTGTTCCCGACGCTTGAGGCTATCGCAGACAAGGTTATTAAATTTGATAGAGTGGAGAACATTGCCGATATTTTAAAAAAGGAGTTTAAATTGGTAGAATGAGGTATAAAGGTTAATTGGTAAATTAATTTTAAAAACTAAGAATATGCCGGAAAGAAGAGAATCTTTTTTTGGGGGAACGGACTATCTGGAAGGGCTTGCCCAAAGGTTAGACGATTTAAAATCTGAAAGGCAAAGGCTTGAGCAGGAGGGGAAAGAAATTCCTCCAGAGCTTGAAGAGGAAATAAGAGACCTTGACGAGGATATTGAAAACAAAACACAGGAAGCCATAAAGCAGGTAGAAGAAATGAATAAAAGTGAAGGGTGGGTGTCTTCTGAAGAGCTTACCGACAAGGAAAGAGAAGAAATAAAAAAAACATTAAGAAAGACTTTAGAAGAGGAATAGGTAAAGAAGAAAAAAATAATAAATAAAGAGTTTCAAACAGCCAACCGGCTGTTTTTATTTTAATCGGGACATACAGTTCATTTTTTGTAGAATTTATTGGGAAAGTGATAAAATGGAATATGATGGAAAATATGCTGACAAGAGAGGACTTTGGAAAGTGGATGAAGACAGATGGCAAGGTGAGAGGTCTGGCATTAATAAGCCACAAAGGATTTGTCATGAAGGAGAAAGGCAGGGAGGGTTTGATGAGATTAGAGTTTTTTTTAGAGGGAATCGGCTATCCCCAGGAGTATCGAGAAATAAGTCCTATGGAGTTTTATCCCGTAGGGCTGGAGATTATTGAGCTTTTGGCCATCAAAAGCCTTTTTAATTTTGAAGATGAAAAATTCAGGGAGATAGGAGTGTTCAGTTCTAAGATGTCCTTAATTCTAAGGACCTTTATGAAATACTTCGTTTCCCTGGAAACTGCTTTGAAGCAGGCCCCTTTAATATGGAGAAAATACTACACAATCGGCGAGCTGACTGTGAGGGAATACAATAAAGAGAAGAATCATATCATTATCAGGGTGAGCGGGTTAAAACTGCATCCGCTTCACTGCCTGCATCTGGAGGGTTATATCTGCAGCGTTATAAGAATGATTGTTAAAAAACCCACTTCATGCCGGGAAACAGTTTGCGGTTATAAAACGGGTGGTGAATTCCACGAATTCGTCATTAAATGGTAATTTAAAACTATGGAGCAAAGCAATTTGGGCGTCATTATTATATTGGCGGGAATGATAATACTGGGGTTGGCGCTTTATTTCTGGGAGAGCCAGGTGGTTTCCAAGCTGCCAATTTAAAAGTGGAAACAGATATTAAATAAATCTTTGCGTAATTATTAAGCAAGTGGTGGAAACAACCGGATTCTTATTGACATTTTTATTAAAAATTGTATATTTTAGATTATAAACAAAAAATAGCACACTAAAAATTTAAAGGTGAAATAATTGATAGGTTTCGACTTTGTGACAGATAGAGATAAGATAAAAGAAATAATGAGGAACAAGGACTTAGTATTTTTCTTCGGTCTGATTTATCCGAGAATGCCGAAAGTTTTCCTTTTTGCCACTAAACTGGAATACCTATATTTCCCGCCCAATACCGAAAAGAACAAAGAATTTCTTTTCGGAACCTCAGAATTAGGAGGGACCATATGGGCCATGATAGGTGTTCCCAAAGAGAGTCTGGAATTAGCAAGGAGGGTAGCGGAAGAATGCCAATTAGATGTAGCCAATGAAATTCCATACCTTTTGTCCGAGAAGAAAGCATTTTCCTTTCTGACAGACAAGAAAAATTTATTTTCTCTGGCGAATGCAGAAAGCAGTAACCTCTGGAATAGCGATCCATGGGAGATAGAAGAGGTTATCAAAGAAGAAGACAGGGAAATAGTCAGCATTATAGAAAATCCAGAGAAGTATAAGGAGAGGAAAGCCAGAGAACCCAAAAAGGTCAAACTTCAATGGGAGTAGGAGTAATTCTTATCCCATTTTTTTATTTCCGAAAAATTATTTCTCTGGGGCAGGGTAACTGACGGCGGCTATAAGAGCTGAGACCATCAGGGTTATTCTGACAATTGTCAGGCTCCAGCCCGTGTTGAGCCCCATGTGGTCAAAACCGGCAGTAGTGATAAAGATGAAGAAGGAAAGGCTGGATAGGAACTGATTGCGCTGGAAGTGAATTCTATCCTTAAAAAATCTCAGGCCTCTTTTGGTCAGGTCAAAAATTAGAAGCAGGAGCCCTATTAAAGAGGGGGCCGCGAAAAAGAGAAGCGCTCTCAGAGAACTCTTGTATTCGGAACCGGAGATAAGAATTTTCGGCCCTTCCACGCCGTCTACGAAAACGAAAAGGATGAATAGGATGCCAGAAACGCCAAAAAAAATGGAAAATAATTTAGCCAGGTTTTCGTTTTTCGTCATCTTCAGGATTACGTGGTAAGTCATCGGTGCTACCGCCAAACCTGTGGATATTTCAATAATGTAAAAGATAATTTTGTCGAGCTGAATCAAGCCGGCTGCAAAGACACTAAGCCTGGTGCTCACCAGCAGAAAAACCGTGCCCATAAACAGCCAGGATAATCCGAAAGATGTTTCCTCTTTGTCTTTTTGTTTCCTTGATAAAATTGAGACGGCCGTATAAAGCCCTCCTATGCCGGTGATAAAGGCAGGCAGGATACTGTTCAACAAAAACGCTTGAATTTCCATAATAGATTATTTTAACACATCCTGTCGGTGGTTCACTATAGAGGAAATCTTGTGTTAAGTGTTATGAAAATATAGAATAAAGTATTCTTAAAATTATGAAAATTATTAAAACAAAACAATTCATCTTAAGGCCCTTCCAAAGAGGGGATGCGCCCTCCATGCAGAGGAATATCGACAATAAAATAATTCACAGGAATACGCTGAGGCTGCCTTACCCTTATACTTTGAAAGACGCGGAGAAATGGGTGAGGAAGAATATCAGGGAGGAAAAAAAGCCATATACAGCTGGATTTGTAAAAGAAGAAATGAGTAAAAAACAAAGAAAGATGTTTAATTTTATTATTGAAATTAATGGAGAAGCGGCTGGTTCAGTAGGGCTTTCCTCCATTCATTTCCCGCGGGCAGAATTAGCGTACTGGCTGGCAGAACAATTTTGGGGTCAAGGCATAATGACAGAAGCGGTTGGGTTCACTACAGAGTTCGGACTTAAAGAGTTGAAACTGAGAAGAATCTTTGCCGGAGTTTTCCCGTATAATAAGGCTTCCGTGAGAGTCTTAGAAAAGAATCACTATAAGCTGGAGGGAATTCTGAGGAAAAATTTGGTTAAAAACAGGAAGGTAATCGATGAATACGTCTTCGCCCGGGTAAAATAGTAAATGTTATGAGTAAGGTGGAATTTCACGCATACAGCAAGGAATTTAAAAAACTCTTTGAGAAAGAAAAAGCAAAGATTAAACAGGTCTTGCCTGAGGCCGAAGTCCATCATATAGGCAGTACGGCTGTTGAGGGATTGGGAGGCAAGGGGATAATAGACATTTTAGTGACCCTGGACGACTGGAAAGAAAAACAGGAAGCCGTAAGCGAATTAAGGGAATTAGGATTTGAGCATATTCATCCCGAGGAAAATGGAAGGATATTCTTGAGCAGGGTACCGGATACGAAATACGGTGACATACACATTCATTTAGTAGCAAAAGGCAATAAGGATTATATAGAGAAGTTGCTGTTCCGCGATTATCTCAAACAGAATAAAGAGGAAGCTGTGCGATACCAGGAGCTTAAGCAGGAGTGGGAAAGAGAGGCCGGCGGAGACAGAAAGAGGTACGGTGAATTAAAGCAATCCTATATAGAAAATATTATAAATTTAGCAAAAGATAATAATAAGAATTAAAGGCATAATGAAAAAAAGAAAGGTTTTTCTTTGGGGAGACCTCTGCATCGACAAAAATAATATTGCGGGCAGGGAAATTTCAGGACCCGGAGGCTCTGCTTATTTCTGCGCGAAAATCTTAAGGAAACTGGGATGGAAACCCATAATCATTTTTCCCAGAGGAGAGGATTATGACGACAACTGGTTGGGCAAGGTGGCAGTTTATCCCGAAAAGCCGGTTGAAGACAAGACACTGGTCTACAAGAATATATATGACGATAGGGGAAAAAGAACCCTTTATGCGGAGAACAGGGACAATGCCTATTTCATAGACCCGGCATCTCTGCCTGATATTTATTTTGAAAGAGCGGAAGCCGCCATAGTGTGCCCCATTGATAACAACGTTACCGTCGACAAAATAAAGAATCTGAAAGAGAAGATGGGTGACAAGCCCATCGCCTGCCTGCCCCAGGGATTTTTCCGGAGGCACGAGGCAGACGGCAGGGTGTTCCAGGCTCATTGGGATGAGGAGGAAGTGATGGTGCCACTGTTTGATTTGATATTCGTTTCCGAGGAGGATGCGGAGAATATGGACGAAACTGCGCAGAAGTGGAGCATGGCGGGCCCCATCGTTGCAGTAACCAGGGCGGAGAGAGGATGCAGTATCTATGAGAAAGGAGAGGAGCACAATTTCCCCGCTTTCAACATAGAAGAAATAGTAGATCCGGTGGGGGCTGGAGACATCTTTTCGGCCGCTTTCCTCTATTACTATCTTATGAAAAGAAATGCCAGGAAAGCGGCAGTATTTGCCAATGCCACGGCCGGCCTTTCGCTCTCTTATCATGCCATGGACATGGACATAAGCATCGGGAAAATCAACAAATTTTTATCAAATAATAACTTAAAGGTTCCCGTGGGCGCCTATGAAACAGTGGAATCAAATTTTTAAAACACACGGCAAGGTTTTTCTAAAATCCCAGGAAAACATTTCCAGAATTGCCAGTGTTTTTAAAAAGAACAAAGTTAAAAGGATTTTAGATTTGGGATGCGGTTCGGGAAGACATACGGTCTACTTTGCTAAAAAGGGATTTGAAGTTTACGGATTCGATATAGCGGAAGAGGGAATAAAAATCGCTGAGGAATGGTTGAAAAAAGAAGGACTCCGGGCAGGCTTCAAGACAGGTTCTATCTACGAGAAATTGCCTTACAAGGACAACTTTTTTGACGCAGTAATATCTACCAATGCCATTCATCATGGGAATATAGAAGAGATAAGGACAGCAGTAAAAGAAGTAGAAAGAGTTTTGAGGCCGGAAGGTTTCATTTTCATTACCGTACGGAAGAGAAAGTTCAGAAAGTTTTATAAGAAGGGTACCGTAATAGAAAAATACGGAAAACAGAAAACCAGATACAAAATAACGGCACCGAGAACTTACATTCCAATGGAAGGTGGAGAAAAAGGACTGCCGCATTACCTTTTCAATAAAGAAATAATCCAAACAGAATTCAAACATTTCAAGATACAAGATATTTGGACAGACAATGCAAAAAGACATTACTGTTTTCTGGCCCGGTTGAGAAGGAAATAATCTTCGCCATAGAGGCGATT
>CAZEQH010000017.1:0-9843 GCA_964514375.1 uncultured Candidatus Saccharibacteria bacterium | reverse complement strand
ATAGCCATTGTTCATACCACTGGCATGCCAGTGGTTTATTCCTTCGAATTAGGTTATCCAACGCAATTCACACCGGTCGGAATTTGCTCGGTGTGGCAGAGAGGTTTAGCGGTCTGCACGGTGCCTCACCGGAATAAGCGGTCGGATTTTTTCCGAGTCGCTGAATGCCGATGTTATGTCGCATTTTCTCGATGCTGTTCAATCAGTCGTTGGGCCATTATCACTCGCATAAGATTCTCAAGTTTTTCCGACGGCCTTGTTTCATCGGGCCCGCTTAATATGCCTGCTATGTTTCTAATGACTTGGAGGGGGGTGATCAAGAAGCCCCAAGGGAAACCCCACCACCCAAATAAGAGTGAATAAATACAGTTACCGATTTGACTTTTTATGCCGCATTAACGACAAGATATGGTAGGGATGCTTCTCCATGAACTAAATAAGAGCAGAGAGTATATACGGTATGATGTGTGTGCATCAATAGGACCACTCCCCTGACATTTAGGGCATAAACCTTGGTGAACTGCTTTGGCTTGTTGAGAAACTAAATCCTGGGATATTTTACGCGAAAGGACCATGGCATATCCATTTTGATGACATTTTTCATTGCAAAACCTCAGGTTATCATCACGAACGCCACCAAAGAGAATCGTCTTTCCACAGTAATCACACTTCGCCATTTTCAGCTCCTATCGTAGGGGTTTCCTGCATTTTCTTCCGGCTGCAACGTGGCTCTTTAGCAGGTGAGGCTATCTAGGATCTGCTGAAAGACACCGTTAGCGGTTTGTTGACCTTCGGGATAGATTAGGGATGCTTTTCTACCAGTGTTCTCGCAGCCCTTATGGCTTTTTCGAGTTCACTCCTTCCTGCTTAACGTAGAGCATTAAGCAGGAAAAAAGCTGCACACTCTGCATGAATAGAATACCCGCTCAAAAGCACTGCTTCCGGACTTCCAATATTGCTTGATGATTGCGCCAATAAACCATAGAATCAATTTGGATAACCTACTTTTCTATAGAATAATCTATTTTTATGTTGCTTACCATATCGGCATAATTGCCGAAAAAATAAACCAATTTTTTGCATAGGAATTCCTGCGAGGATTCGAGAAGAGGTGAAAGAAGCGGGAATTGGCGGTTCTTCTATGGATGTATGAGAGAGTTTTTGAGACGGTTCTATGAGGTATCAAGGACAGACCTGAAATGATCATCAAACCCGTTGACCGCTATGGTGAGCCCTGTGGAGTCGGAACTCGCGACGCCTGTTTTCCACAGTTCTGCTTTTGGAGTCTTTATGAAGTCTTTCCAGTGCTGTCATTTGAAAAGGGCTGTTTGGAAATTTCTCTGCCACCTGTTCAAGCGTCTTTCTTGCCAGTCCATCCCTTCCCATCTCCTCATATATCATCGCAAGCGTGTACATGGCCTTGGCTTGCCAGTTCCCTTCCCTTTCAGAGGCGAACTCAAGGCAAGGCAAGGCCTTTTCAAGATCCCCCACTTTATAGCAATAAAGGCCGAAGCCAAGCAACATAGGCCCCGAGAGCTCTCTTGTGAGAGTCGGGAAATGCTCCTCAAACAGTGTGACGGAATGGCGAAAATCCCTTTTTGCCACGACCTCAACCAAGCGCGCATAATAGTGTTCCCGTTTTTCCTTATTGTGACGGTGAAGCTCAAAAAGATAGCACAATGCTTTTTCATTTTCGGGTTCCTCTTGGAGGATTTCCATATAGCGCCTAGTTGCCTCCCTCTTTCCCAGCGGTTTGGTACGCATCCGGTCTGCTCTGACCCTCAGCGCTTCCCTTGCTGCATCTCTGTGGAGCTTCAGCATGTATGCCATGACAAAGCCTCCAACGTAGCCTCCAACATGGGCCCAGTAGTCGACGTGAGAGTCCATCCTGAACTGAGCCGCTGATCCGGCAAAATCCAATGCGAAGAAAAGACCAAGGAGGACTGATGCGTTAACCCTTGTAGACAGAGACACGATCGGGAAAAAGAAGAAGGGAACGGCCAGTTTCAGACGTGAAAAATAGCACCGTACAACAAAAATTCCCATAATTCCAGCAATGGCGCCGGATGCGCCCAGGGAATGAAACGAGCCAGGATTGAAATTGACGCTCACAAAGGCTGCCTTGAGAATAAGGAGTAGTGCCTCCAAAACCTGTGATGTGAGAATGCAGGCGATGTAGAGAAAAAGGTATTGGAGGGAACCGACTCTCGGCTCCACCACGCTTCCCAAAACCCAGAGAAACAACATATTGCCGAGAAGGTGAGCCGCCCCTGCGTGAAAGAATGCACAGGTAAACATGGAGAGAAAAACGTGAACAGCTGATGGATTCCCATAAGGAACAAACACCCAGGCATCCATGATCCTTTCCGGCACAGTGAGAAAGATGAAGGCGTTTGTTGCGATCAAGCCTACAGTAATCCATGGAATTGCACCCCTCTTTAAATCGCTCCCATAGACATATCCTCCGGGAATCAGGGTGAATTCTCGAAAAAATGTACTGAAAAAATACTTCGAACTCGAAATATGTTCAGAAAAGGCCTTGACAGCCTTGATGCAAGGTAAGAAAGCCATCAGGAAAAAAAGAAAACAGGACAAAGGCCTTAAAAATATCGCATCAAACAGCCCAAAAAAACCTAAGAGCCCGATCGCCATAGGGAGCAGCAAGGCTCCGACAATAGGAAATGCTAAAGCTGTCCTTTTTTCACTTTGGGAAAACGCTTCCATTTTATCGATTACTGCGTAGCCTTTTAGGAGTTGCCTATTGATGTATCGGCATGAAATCGCTTTTCGACAAATTTTCCAGAAAACCAAAAAGACATAGGTGTACTGATAAAAGTTTCTTCTGAGGTGTTTCTCAAATTTCGACGAAAAAGAAGTAAGAAAAGGCTGATTGAGAGATCTCTTCTTTTAAAAGGTGAGGTGGGGTATCGGTCGGACTTGCTCCGCAGGTGGCGCTAGAGAGCTCTGCTAAGCTTCGGAACTGTTTCTATTGAAAGCGATAGGGAATTCCGTGCTAAGGTCTCTTCAAAAAATGCCGATATTGAATACGGTGGTCTAACTGCTGTTATTTCTTTCGAGAGCAAGCTGAACAGAATCAGTCCCAGGTATAAATTATATCTCCCAAATTCTTTTCTACTCTTTCCCGTTCATCGAGCGAAAACCAGGCTTTCTCTTGTCATGGTAGCTGCTCTTTCATAAAACCGAGATCGAACCAGATTGACTGAAATGAAACAGTCGGTATTCTGATAAAAAATAGGAAAAGATTAACTTCTCTCAAAAATATGCCGATATTAAGCATATTGAATCGTGAATTCCAATATCTCTTTTAAAGTCCTTTTGAGAGATCTGGAATTAAGGTCACTTACCTCAGTCCTTGAAAACGGAAGACCACCGTAATAGAGCTATCGAAGAACCAGAGCAGAGTACACGAGCGGGAAGACCTATCTTTCCTTGAAGTTCTCTGGCCATTAAAAACTGGATGACTTTGAAGGAGGTTAACAATGGAAAGCTGGCCCTTACTTGATGACTTGTTTGATCTGATGCGCGAGCCCTCAATTGATAAATTCCTGTCGCTTCGCAAATCTGTGGTCAAATCAAAAAAATATTCTCCTTATTCTACTGCAATCCACGATATGCTGAAATCTGTAAACGCAGGAAATGCGTCTGGCGCCGTTGAATTATTCGAAAGGACTTTGCCAAATTTCATTGTTTGCCCAAGAGCGCATTCCATATTGCATGATGCATTTAAAGTACTCAACAATGATGAAGTTGCCGAGTTTGAAAAAGACGCAACTATTTTCATTCTTCAGGCGATCATGAGAACTGGCAACGGCAAAAAAAACATCCTTATTTGGTAACGCACATTTCAGATGAATATGATGTTTTGGCTGTCTTAGGGAAAGAAAGACGGCAGCAGGAACTCTATTCAAAAAATGGCCGCTTCCTAGACAGGCAAACCTGTTCAGATAGAACTAAAATATATTTTGACGTAACAGACATGTACATACACCAGGATATGTCGGGTCATCAAGGCAATCTATGATCCTTTGTCAAAAAAGAGTATCACGGAACTGAATGCCATCAAGAGTATGCGATAAAGACTTTGAAAAGGAGGCCATCATGATCAAAATAAATGTAAGAGAAGGTCTAAAACCACCACTGCCGCCAGCAACCCCTGGGGAGGTGATTCAGGTCTGCATCTGGGCGTTTTTTGCCATTGCTATTGTCGGAGGCCTTTTTTTTGGTGCTCTTTTTCTTTTAGATCGGCTGCTGCATTGATTGTAATGGCTTCCCTCTGAAGCCCGACTGAATCGGGTTTCTTTCGAGAACAGGCAACTTCCCCAAATATTGAATCTCGCCTGGCAAGCGATCGGAAATCGATCGGTGACACCAAAGGCTTGGATTGAGCCGATAAGAAATAAGGGCCTTCTGGTCAAGAATGAGGTCCAGCGCCCAAGCAGACTCGTAATGCCGATAGACTGCCACATGTTGAAATGGTGGTCCTACATTCTACATTCAGGAGGATTAAAATGGGATCACAGGTCATTGCCAATTGTGAGTGCGGCGTAGAAGTTGCTATTATGATCGGCAGAGGCATGTTTAACTTCGAGACCCATTGTGTCTTCCCTTGCCTATGTGAACGCTGCCGCGCTGTTGTAGAGGTAAACCTACTCGCCAAAAAAAGCGTTGCCCTCATTGCAGATCAGAAAAAGTCATTCCTTATGACGATTCACCATGGCTCCACTCTCGCCGACCATAGGTACACATACTCGACTGTTTTTTAGAACGCCTGTGAACGCACCTCTGCATACTGCTCCCTGGACCCCTATAAAATTTCTCCGGAAGGTTCTCACTCAGCTTGAAGTAGATACAGCTCTTAAAAGTCATTAAGTCTTTGAAGATTTGGTCGATATATAGAATAACTGCATTTATTTTCCACTATGATTTGCCAGTCGACCAAACCTAATCAAAGGAGATAAAAGTAATATGAAAAATCATTTAGTGTTCGCTATCATCTTATTCGTGTTTTTACTGGTTGGAATTATAGCAGTAAATGATAGTATAGCACGGGACCCAAATTTCGAAGAATGTAAAGCAATGTGTGCGGAGTACTTTCAGATGGGATCAGAAGACTATTATGACTGTGTGTACTGCTGTAATCATGACTGTTCGCATCAGAATCGTCGTTATCTTTCCATCCAATGAAAAAAATCAGTCCCCAGTTTTTTCATGAAAGAGAAGAGCGCTGGTTCACACAATAGGTTAAAAGTCTCTATAAATTCTTTTTTCATGTCCGAGTGTCGCGACGAAAGCATGGCACTTATTGCTTCATCATAGAGATCTACCAGTTCTCCCCTTTTCTTCTTATATTGCTCTAATGTCAGTCCACTTATCGCTTCATGAGGAAATTCGCCGATTGAAGACTTCCAGTCCTGTTCTGGAAAATCGTCTTTGTAAGAATAATCTTCATATACTACCGTCTTGCCTGTTTTAAACTGTACCACAAATTTTGACCGCGGCCTGTAGATTTTCATTCTTTCGTCTCTGCTTAATCGTTTGGCAATAAAGAACAGGAATATGAGATAAGGCTTCCTTTTCACAATAATCGGAACCGGCAAGGATGGTGCGGAATTTAGTGGCGTTAATTCGATTCGCATGCTGCTTTTCATGAACCTTTTAATCGTGCGCGCTGTGTCAGTACCTGGCTTGTCCATTTTTCACCTCAAGATCACTCGGAACTTACGCAAACGACTTTGGAGCCGGGTTTTCAGTCCAAACCATAAAATTGTTTGAATCATCCCAAGCATCTAAAAAATCTTCTTTAGAAACCTCGTATCCCCTACCCTCTGGATTTCCCGGGTCATTCAGTATGATATGGCCTGTGCTATCATCATATCCGATAACCTCTACGGCATGATTCGCCTCCGGAACAAAAAAGAGATCCTTAAGCTGTTCTTCTGGAGAATTGTGCCATATTTCACCCGCATCAACACCGACGATCACTTTCTGCCCATTTCGTAATTTATCTATGAGATCTTGAAAATGGTTGTTCACGCCTCTCTCGATTGGTATCCCGTGATCCTCTAAAAGATTCCCCACATCACAAAGTGGAGTCCCTTGGCCAGGAAAATAATAACCGTTGTTGATTGCCTCATTGACCAGGTCATTTTCATCTAAGTCCTCATGCTTGAAACTTTTGATGATATATTCTTGACTAACAACCGCACAGGTATCCGGGTGAGTCTGCATGTGCCAGTGAGATTCATCAGTCTCGGGATTTCCATAGGTAGTACCTACGGGAGGGGATTGTGTGGCAGGCATATCGGTTTCCGGTGCACTTTCAGGTAGTTCAAATGTAGGATCCTCTGTAGCCAAAATATTGATTGAGTCAGCAATGCCTCCTCCATCACCCCAGTCATGAGGGGGTTGGTCTGTATGGCCGATATCATCGGGAACAATATCGCTAGGGAAAGGGACATCTGGAGCCTCCAGAACTGGAGGCGAATCAAAAGTACTGATCTCATCTATTTGAGGTTGCTCTTCAGGTGGAAGATTAGGTGTTGCAAAAGGGTCTTCTCCATCTGCGTATTCCCTGCTGTCGATAGGTAATGTCAGCGGATCAGGCTGACTATGGTTATGCACATCGTCAAACGGCTCATCCATTAGATTCCTCCAATAACGCAAGGCTTCCTGGCACGAATATTTTATCTAGCTCGCTTATACTACGGTTCATCCCTTTTTCAATCGCCGATTGTAGATCGGAAACAATAGCCCCGAATCTTATCCCAGAGTCTTCGACTATTTCCCGATACCGCGTTCTTGTTCTCAATCTGATCTCTCGCTTTAGAGCGGATTCCAGACCTTCCTCTATCCTTTTCCCATTCCGTATTGAAAGATGTTTGTATAATTCAATATCTCTCTTATAACAGTATGCGCTGTCCTCATCTACCGATTCTGCAGCCTCATAGACTGCAACGGGCAAAATAACTTGGAGAAGTCTCCACCAGGGATAGACCATTTCAAACGCCTTCTTCACCTGGGCAGCTGTCTCTTTATCCGCCCTAAAATAGGATAGCACGTCGTTCAGGGTTCTGACGCAAAGCATGCTGGAAACAATGCCGAGCCCCCCTAAAGTGGCAGAGGTGGTTCCTAACATTATTCCAATAAGTGTTGCTTGTGCCCCATGCGGAAAATATTTCAAGAACTTCTCTGACAGCTTTTTACTTAATTGCTCTCTGGCAAGTAATTGCCCGATGGGATAAACGGCCCTTTCAATCTCTGAAAATATTGTATAAAACTTTGCTCGAACTGTCTGTATATTTGCTCGCGAATTGCGAATAACCCTTTTTCTCTCTTTTGCTACCATCTTCCCCGCCACACTCTTCCCAAACGCAGATGATATGAAGTTGATCTCTTCTTTGAGTTGAAAATAGGGATAATACGATATTAGGGATTCGAAGTCCTGTCTGATTTGCGGCAATGAAATGTTCAGCAACAAGAGTTTTTTTTGAGTTGACTCATATGTCTTTTTGTCTTCATACAGCTGACCCGCTGTTATTGCGCCGATTTTTTCGGCCAACTGTTCCATTGTAATTTCAATATTAAGTTCACGATTTAACAGGATGAGATTGGAGAACAGGCCGCCAAGGAGGCCAAATTTCTTCAGATTATAATAGTACTTATAAAGTTCTCTGATATCGAGGGATTTTGTTTTACTGGCTGTTCTATTAGCTTCTATCTCCTCTGCCGTACTATATGCGTAGCTCTCGGGTGCAACCACATTCAGGGTGCCAGTTCCTCCATCTTTCTCAGTGTATTGTAAAATTAGTTCGTACAGATCGTCATTAAATTTACGAATTGTGGGCTTTTGGAGTGAACTATAGGGAATCAAGGGAGATCTGTTGATGGAAAGCCCTTCCGCCACCAAAGCCATTTCCTTAACTTTGATAGGATCTTGCTTATCTAGGTAAAACCCATATTTGCACGAGCCAACAGAAAGTAATTCCTTTATTGCCGATAGAGACGAACAAATCTGTCTTACTGACTTCTCAGAAAAAGACCCAACCGCATATCCTTTGTCATCCTCAGAGATGAGAAGACACATTTTACGATAGGAATAACCAGAAGAAAAAGTGGTTTTGCGGTCATCACGTAAAGAACTTGCTTTAATTGATTTTGGCTCCTTTTCAAGAATGGCATCATGCAACACGTCGCTGCCAGAAAAGTACAATTCAAAAATTCCCATATTTTCTAACGGGGGTTTCTGGTGTCTCCTTCGCACTTCAGGCATTAATTTGGACAATTGTTCCAGACCTCGAAACCCTTCTACCTCTGGGAAGCTGTCGATAATCACATTTTCTGGAAGATTATCGTGATAAAACAATATCTTGATCTTATTAATAGCTTTTTCTTTTGCAAATTCCCAGGAAAACACTTTGTCAAGTGATGGAAGGTCGATATCCGGAAAACAATAGAATTGCCCATCTTCGATTTTCAGTAGACAGGGCGAATGATATTTCCCTTCCTGCCCAAATCCATTTTTGGCGATTTTGAGGCGATTGATGGAAACTAGAGAATGGGAACCAATCTTCCAAAGGCTAGTCCAAGGTCCGCTCGCTGCAGGAGTGTGGTCATCACTGACCTCTATCGCACAGTGGTGAAATTGCTTTTCGTTTTTAGGTTCAATTCCAAAAAACAAGGAATTTTGAGATTTAGAAACGCTGTAGTTAAAATTGTCAAGACTGTTAGTATAAAGAACTTTTTTCGAAATAAAATGGAGTTCACCGTCTTCCGCTAGCGCTAGAATTACATTTTTTTCTGAAGAGTTTGTATCGTCAGATATCAGCGCTGCCGACACAATAAATCGGAATCCTGGTGGAAGGACCTTATTGTTGATTTTTTTTAATTGGTCTTCACAAAGGGCACATTTGGGCGGACGGCCATACGCATATCTGCCATCATTGACAGTACCGTGGATCTTACATTGGATCCTGTACTCTCGGTTAACGCATTCCTCACATAAAAACACTCTTGACTTCGGTCCCGGTATGTCTGGCAACCTAATTCTACCAGGAAATCCAAAGGAGCTCTTATCAAATTTCAGACCTCCGTAGTTGAATTCTGTAACAGCTTCTTTCCGACCGCACTTGAGACAGCTCCTACCTCTGGTTCCCATTATTTTCTTTATGATTTTTTTCCCTTCTATATTCATTCTGTGCCACTAAAAAGGGTGAATAGATACAATAGTGAGTTCTTGAGATAAAAAACCACTGTCAAGACATAACGACCTACGAATACTCTGCATGAATGGGCATCGGCAGCCAGGCAGCTGACACTTAAAATGGTGCCTTATTGATTTGGACATCTTTTCTCGTCCCGAGAGGTAAGTTATTCAGTCTTTTCAAGATTCCTTAGACCTTTATCGGCCAACAGCTTGGTTTCCTTTAAAGAAACTTTGAGCCAAATTGATCTATGAAAGGGAAGTATAGGGACTTTTGGTGAGAATATTAAACATAAAGGCTCAGATGAAATCCAATATCAAGACCATTTCTTGGAACAGATAAGCAGGTGGCCCCCAAGATCTAGCCAGTCTGACAAACTCTGGGTCAGAACGAAAAGAAAGGAAATCACTACACCCACGAATTCAGAGCAAAGGTTGCTCAGACGGCTTTCAAAAACTAGGAGACTATCTCCTAGCTGGCCGGCCATTTTGACTCCCGAGAAGACTTGCCACGACAGCAGGATTTCAATTGATTCAAATGATTCAAAATCCGTTGATATGTCTGACATATTTTATCATGGTCATCCCCTTATCCCCATCCACCAGTGTGTAATCAGGACCCC
>CAZEQH010000016.1:0-10212 GCA_964514375.1 uncultured Candidatus Saccharibacteria bacterium | reverse complement strand
CAGATAAGGGAGGATATTGTCCTGGATTTTCCGGTTGAATCCGTGGAAATAATGGAGAGCAACCTCAAAAGAACGGGAGCCGAATACACGGTTATGGAATCCATTCCCCTTATAAAGTAAAACTTTTATGAAAATACATTTCATAGGAATAGGAGGCATAGGGGTTTCGGCCCTGGCCAGATACTATCTGGCTAAAGGCTTTGAAGTGACGGGTTCTGACGTGGTTGCTTCGGAGATAACCAAATCCCTGCAGAAGGAAGGGGCGCAAATTACCATAGGTGAACACTCACCAGCCAACATAAAGGAAAAAACAGAACTGGTGATATACAGCCCTGCAATAGTCCCGGACGTTTCGGAAAGAAAAAGAGCAGAAGAGATGGGTATAAAAATCCAGAGCTATCCCGAGGCGCTGGGTGAACTGACAAAGAAACATTTCACCATTGCCGTAGCTGGCAGCCACGGCAAGAGCACGGTTACCGCCATGCTGGGAATTGCGCTGGTCAAAGCTGGCCTGGATCCCAGCGTGATAGCGGGAACCAATATCAAAGAGTTCGGCCAGACAAACTGCCGGGTAGGGAAGTCCCAATTCCTGGTGATAGAGGCTGACGAACATTTTTCCTCTTTTCTTAATTACTGGCCCAAAATGATAATCTTAACATCCCTGGAGGCAGACCACCTTGATTTTCACAAGTCTCTGGATAATCTTATGGCCAACTTCGCCAAATTCATTTCCCATCTGCCGCAGGAGGGAATATTGGTCGCCAACGCCGACGACAAAAATATTTCCAGATTGATTGAGCGCAGTAATTTCAAAAGCAAGATACATTATTATTCCCTTGAAGATAAGGAGGCGGGAAGAATGGGAAAAATAATGAAGATACCGGGAAAGTTCAACGTTTCCAATGCCTTAGCCGTGTTGCACGCAGCCAGGCTCCTGCACGTACCGGACGAAGTGTCATTTGCGGCGCTTTCTGAATATGAAGGCTCCTGGCGCAGATTTGATACCAGAGGAATCACCATAAACGGAAAAAGCGTAATCCTGATTGATGACTACGGCCACCATCCCACTCAGTTGAGGGTTACCCTTAAGGCGGCCAGAGAGAAATATCCGGACAAAAAGATATGGTGCCTCTTCCAGCCGCACCAGTACCAGAGGACGCACTATCTCTTTGATGAATTTGTGAATACTCTTAAGGGCCACCCCATCGACAAGGTGATTGTCACCGATATCTACAGCGTGGCCGGCCGGGAAAAGGAGGAAATCAAAGAGAAAGTCAGTTCAGAAAAACTGGTAAAGGCCGCCGGCAATCCATCCGTTATTTACATGCCCGAAAAGGAACTGGAAGATTTCTTGAGGAAAAATGTTGAGGCGGGACAGGTGTTGATTATCATGGGGGCGGGGGACATCTATAACAACCTGAGCCTCAAGTTAAGAGAATAGAAAAATTCTTTTCGTACCAAATAAAAAAGAGTCCGTCCAGGACTTCTTTTCAGTTCCGTCCATCCCTTATTTATGCCAATTTCCAGAGAGTGAGAAAGAGGGACTTAAAAAGGCCCACTATCACCTCGTTTTCTATCAGGAATCCTTCCTGCTTTTTGGGATACAGGAAAATGGCTTTATCAAATAGAATCAGGGTGCCCCTAATGTTGAGGCGGCCGGAAAATTTAACCTTAGCTTTCACCGAGCCGGCGTAGGGCTTAATCTCTCCTGGATAAATCTCCTGGATATTTATTTTCCCCAATCTTTTGGCAATTTTCTGGTAGATGGCCTCCCGCTTTCTTCTCTTGTCTGAGGTTTCTCCAGAAGAAATGACGAAGATATCGGAAGAACCAGTAACGGCCAGGATTTCCTCCATCAATAATTTAATGCCTTCCTCACCCTTATAAATCTTAATCTCTCCCTGACCCTTGGAGTATTTTGATTCCAGGGTGGCGATAATCCTGATGAATTCCCTCTCCCTTTCTTCTATCTCCCTCTTCTTCATCCTTAAAATTCCCAGTATCTTGTCCGGAGATTGGGCCGTATAATAGGTTTTCTTGTTTTTCCTTGTCTTGGCGAATAGGTCTTTGCCTTCCAGTTTCTCTATGGTCTCGTAGGTGGTGGGGCGGCTGATTTTGGCCGCCCTGGCGATGTTGCCGGCCGAGGTAGGGCCCAACTTCAAACCGGCCAGGTAAATCTTAACCTCTTTCTCCGTCAGTCCCAGTTTCCTTAATTCCAGTTCCAGTGGTAAATTTTCCATACTATCTTATTCTATAATAAATGATTATTTGAAGTAAAGACAGCAGGTTTTCTGAATTGATTTTAGGTAAATTTTAAGTTATCGTAATTAATATAGGGAAAATTTCTATTCAAAAAATCGTTATGGCTTCTCCCCGCAAAAAAGACATAATAGAGGAGATAAAAAAAGGAGTTGAAAGCCTTAATTCTCTGGAGGAATTGAGGGATTTTTCCAATAGATACCTGGGTAAGGAAGGCTCCATCAAGGCGCTGCTCAAAGATATAACGTCTCTCCCGGTTAAGCAAAGGAAAAAACAAGGCCTGCTGGTTAAAGAACTGCAGGAGGCCGCCTCAAAGCTGTTTGAGGAAAAGGAAGCGGAACTGAAGAAGTTTCAAACAAAATCCGACCTCAAAAAGCAGGCGGAAGATTTGGGTTATAACATTCCCAAAGTCGGGCATCTCCATCCTCTGACTACGACCATTCGCATGATGAACGAGGTTTTTGTGAGCATGGGATACAGCATCATGGACGGCCCGGAAATTGAGGAGGATGAATACTGCTTCCAGCGCCTGAACGTGCCCATGGACCATCCTGCGCGCGACATGCAGGACACCCTTTATATCGACCAGCCCAACTATCTTCTGCGCACCCAGACTTCTTCCATCGAGGCCCGCGTTCTGGAAAAATACAAACCTCCCTTGAAGGTTGTTTCGCCGGGTCGGGTATACCGGAATGAAAAAGCCAACAAGAGCAACCATTTCATATTCCATCACTACCAGGGGTTCGCGGTTTTGAAAGAGATAAGCTTAAAAGACCTTTTCGGCACCTTCAATACGCTTTTTAAGAAGATGTACGGGCCCGATGTGGTAATCAGATACCGGAACAAGTATTATCCCGAGGTGGAACCCGGTGTGGGCCCTGACATGCAGTGCTTTCATTGTCACGGCAAAGGGTGCCCGATTTGCAAGGGAGTCGGATGGATTGAAATGGGCGGGGCCGGCATCATCCATCCCAACGTTCTGAAGGCAGCCGGCATAGACAGCAAGAAATGGCGCGGATTTGCCTTCGGATTGGGACTGGATAGGTGGGTGATGGCCAAATACAACATCACCGACATCAGAACCCTGCTGGGAGGCAATCTTGGTTATAAATACTACGAAAATGAAACTGCTATATAGCCAGCTAAAAGCATTGGTACCGGGGCTTAAGGCGACTCCCAAAGAGGTGGCTGGCGCTTTGACGCTTACCGGTTCCATGATGGATGACTTCAAGGAAGTGAGGTATCGGGGCAGGAAAGACTATCTAATCGGCCTGGAGATACGCCAGAACAGGCCAGACTGCCTGTCTGTCATCGGTTTGGCCCGAGAGGTGGCTGCCTACTACGGGCTTAAGGTAAAATTGCCCAGGGCGCTTGCCAAGCTGCCGTCAGCCGGTAAAAAACCGGATATTAAGGTAGGGGCAGAAGGAAACGTCAAAAGGATACTGGCGGTAAGGATGGAAGGCGTGAAAAACCAACCGTCTCCCGGCTGGCTCAAAGAACTGCTGGAGCTCTATGAAATAAACAGCGTCAACCTGATAGTTGACCTGTCGAACTACGTTATGCTGATGTGCGGCTACCCCTCGCACATTCTGGACGAGGCGAAGATTGACGGTCAGCTCAAGTGGGCCATGAACAAGGATTTCAAGAAGATAACCACCCTGGACGGCTCCAACATCGAGCTGGGCGGCGGGGAATTGATTATCAGAGACGACAAAAAGGTCCTGGCTCTGGCCGGGATAGTGGGAGGCAAGGCAGCCAGGATAGATCTGAAAACAGATTCCATTGTTATGGAAACGGCCATCTACAGCCACTCCGTCATCCGCAACAACGCCAGAAGCCTGAATATCGTAACGGAGGCCAGCAACCGGCTGACCAAGGAACTGGACCCCAATGGCTCCGACCTCACCCTCAAACTTCTTGTATCGCAGATTTTAGAAAACTGCGGCGGCAAGGTTGTCGGAAAAATATTTGAGTATTATCCAAAGAAGTATAAGCAGCCGGAAATTAGGTTCGATCCGTCTTTGCCTTCCGCCTTCAGCGGCATCAATATTCCGGAGGCAAAATCAATCCAGGTTTTGAAAAGACTTGATTTTAAGGTAAAGAAAGCCGGTAAGAAATTCCTGGTTACCGCCCCCGTAACGAGAACCGACGTTTCCCTGGAAGAAGATGTGGTTGATGAGGTCGTCAGGATGTTCGGCTACGACCGCATACCATCAGACGAAGTGCCGAAGCTGCAGGTAGTGGGCAACATTACCCCTCCTCATGTAAAGCTGGAGGAAAAGATAAGAGACGTGCTTACGTCCTCGGGCTTTGACGAAATTCTTTCCTGGCCCCTTGTCCAGAGAGGGGACAATGAGAGGGTCAATTATCTGGACTGGGATATCGTTTACACGCAAAACTCCATGAATGAGGATTACCCGGCCCTCAGGCAGTCTGCGGCCGCAGGGCTCATAAACCAGTCCAATGAATACCTCAAAAAGAACATTGAGTATATTAAGATATTTGAAATGGGCAAGGTCTTCGGCAAAAAAGGAAAAAAATATCAGGAACACGACTCAGCCGGCATCCTGCTGTGCACCTCTTCCAGAACAAAGGGGCTGCCGGAAATAAAGGGAGCTGTAGAAAATTTGCTGAGAAGCATAGGCTTTGCCGACATCCGCTACTCAGAATCAAAAAAGAAACCAAAGGTGGCCAATCCTTATTCCTGCTGGGATATTACAGCTGAGGGGAAGGGGATAGGCATTATTTATAAATTAAATCCCCAGAAGCCGGGATACAGCGCCTACTTTGCCGAAATCAACGTGGAAGAAGCCACTAAGCTCTTGCAAAAGATTTCCCGCAACCCGGCAGTGGAGCTCACCCAGAAATTGATTGTTTTGGATGCCAACGTGGAGTTGAAGGAAAAAGATTCCATTGCCGATTTCATGGATAAGATGCGAGAAAAGATTAATCCAAAGCATATCTGGAGCATGGTGGTGGTGGACAGATTCCCTCTCAAAGAGAAGATAAGGTACACCGTAAGGGTTTCCTACATGGGATTATCTGACCCCGAGGCCAAGAAGATTCACCTGAAAAGTTTTGGCCTCCTCCCGCAAAAATAACATTTTACTACTTTTTATAATGTCGGTACCGTAAGACCTTGATTTTATCTTTTGGTTTGTTATACTTTTTTCCATTTTTCTCAATAGGCTAAAGCTTTAAAGTAAGGTTGTAAGGGATATATAATTTTTTTATCTTATGTTAAAATTAATTATAGTTTTATGAAACTAACGGGTTTGTTAAAGTCAAAAACAAGACGAAAAATTTTGAAGCTTTTTTTCTATAATAAAGAAAAAAAATATTATTTAAGAGAGCTTGAGAGAACCCTTTCTCTTCCAGTAGGTAACATTCGTAGAGAACTTATTGCCCTTGAGGATTTAGGCCTTTTTGAAAGAAAAAAAGAGGGCAGGAGGGTTTATTACTTCTTAAATAAAGAATCGCCAATTTTACCTCCGGTTGAAGAAATGGTTTTGGAAATATTGGACAATAATAACAGAAGAATACCGGAAGTCGAGGGAAAAAAAACTGAAGTAGTCAATTTTGATGTTGAAAAAAAAGATATAGAACTTCTTTTCCTAAAAGTAAAAGAAATAGAAAATGTCCTAGGTCACCTTTTACATAAAAAATCAAGAATTGAAGACTTTATTAATTTAGGGGTTGTAAGGAATGAAAGGGGAGAGGTTTTATTAATCAAAAGGGCTAAAGAGGAAAAAGGTAGGGGAAAAGTAGTTTTAACTTGGGCTTTTCCCGGAGGTACCCAACGTTTGGACGAAACGCGGGAGGAATGTGTAGTTAGAGAGGTTTTGGCTGAAACCGGTTATGAAGTTAAGCCTATCAAAGAAATATCAGCAAGACTTCATCCTCAATTCCCAGTTTTTATAATCTATCATCTTTGTAAGTTAACTTCCACAAGACGTATGAAAAAAACAATAGAGCCTCATGAGGTGGCCGAAATTAGATGGGTAAAACCAAAAAAAATAAGAGAACTGTTTACAACCGACTTTGAGCCAAAAGTCAAAAAAGAATTAGGTTTAAAGTAGAGCATTTTACAGTATTCGTAATAAGAGGATTGCGTATTTGGAGGCTTTCTATTGAAAGCTTTTTTGTTTTTTTTGAACTCACTCTTGACAAAAATTTTTCGTTAGTTATTATTGTACTATAAATATTGAATACGTATAAAGTAATTTTAAACACAATAATTAAAAAATTAAAGATATTGTAATATTATATTTGAATACATAAAACATTTTTGTTAACTTATAAATTATCTCTCTGTAAAAATGAAAGACGTACAAAACTATATTGATAAACGCGACATAGAAATTGAAGAAGTAGGGATTAAAAAGATAATACTTCCGTTTTTGGTACCCGATAGAACGCAGGGAAAACAAAGAGTTATATCAGAAGTTAAGGTCGGGGTGAGCTTAAAGGGAGAATGTAAGGGAGCACACATGAGTCGGTTCGTATCAATTATGAATGGCTATAAGAAAAAAGTCCTCAAATACCCAATAATTCTTGAAATTTTAAGCCAGCTTAGGAAAAGCTTAAAGACAAAATTTGCCTCATTCGAGGCATATTTTTTTTATTTTATAGAAAAGAAATCTCCTATATCCTCAGAGAAAAGTTTAATGGGATATAAATCGGGCATAATTGCTAATGTTAAAGAGGGTGAAAGAGAACAAGTCTTTTTCCGGGTCTTTGTGCCCATTTCTTCTGTTTGTCCCTGTAGTTTGGCAATCAGTGAAGTTGGTGCCCATAATCAGAGAGGGCTCGTCGATCTTAGAGTTAAGGTTAATAAATTTGTTTGGTTCGAAGATTTAATTTCTACAATAGAAAAGTATGGGGGGAGTGGAGAGGTATATCCGCTACTTAAGCGTACTGACGAAAAATACGTAACAGAAAAGATGTTTTCGAATCCGAAGTTTGCGGAGGACATAGTAAGAGATATCGCTATAAGGCTAAAGAAGAAAAAAGAGATTGAGAGTTTTCTGGTTGAATGTACTAACTTTGAATCAATTCATCCTCATGAAGTTTATGCAAAAATCAAAAACTAAATCAATGTATTTAACTAGAAAATTCACCTTTGATTCTGCTCACAAGCTCAAAGAATACGATGGTAAATGTAAAAAATTACATGGTCACACTTATATCCTGGAAGCAACTATATCAGGAGAGATCGACGAGAGGAGT
Source organism: uncultured Candidatus Saccharibacteria bacterium (assembly GCA_964514375.1). Lineage (GTDB taxonomy): Bacteria > Patescibacteriota > Minisyncoccia > Minisyncoccales > JANBVM01 > CAZEQH01. The sequence goes on along the minus strand of CAZEQH010000016.1, from coordinate 2,724 downwards.
GGAATGATAATTGATTTTAAGATTCTGAGAGAAATCGTAGAAAAAGAGGTAATAGAAAAATTAGATCATCAATACCTTAACGACTTTATTAAAAATCCAACGGCCGAGAACGTAATTAAATGGATTTGGGAAAAATTAATCCCTCGGTTGCGAAAAAATAAAAAGGAGTTGGTTAAATTAAGATTATGGGAGACTCCAGATACGAGTGTGACACTTTATAAAATTAGTAAAAATAATTTATGAAAACAAAATTTTCAAAACTTTATGATCGTATTATCTACGACAATAAATATATGGAAGTTGCTATAAAAGAAGCACGAAAATCAGAGAGTCAGGGTGGAATACCCATAGGGAGTACTATTGTTAAAGATAATATTATTATCGGAAGATCACACAACACACGCGTGCAGGAAGGTAATGCGCTTTTTCATGCAGAAATTAATTGCATTCAAAAAGCAATAAAGCGAGAAAAGGACATTAGGGGAACGACGATTTACACGACCTGCATGCCTTGCTATCTTTGTGCTGGCGCCATAATTCAGTTTGGAATTTCAAAAGTAGTATCGGGAGAATCGAAAACTTTCCCTCACGCAAGGCATCTTTTAGAAAGCAATAGCGTAGAGGTTATAGATTTAGACTTGGAAGGATGTAAAAAGATGTTAGGGAGATTTATCTTAAGAAATGCTAGTTTGTGGCATGGATTTTCAACCAATAATTCTCCCAGTAAGGGCAACAATAAGGAAGAAATAATTATTCCGTACAAAAAACAGAAATATATTAACTTCTACCAATACCCGCCTCCGGTAAGAATTTCTGAGAGGAAAAAATCATCATTTAAAAATAAGTTAGCATTAAGAGAGAAAAAAGATGGAGGAAAATTTACTCTGTTTATTTCTGTTCCATATTGTAGATCAAGATGTAATTCCTGCCCATTTTTTAAGAATTTGGTTCCTTCAGACAATAAAGTTCCCCAAGATTACACTCAAACACTCTTGAAGCAGATAAAGGATTACGCTGATACTGCTCGATTCTCAAATGGAAAATGTGTTTCAATATATTTTGGTGGTGGAACGGCCTCTTTACTGTCTACACAACAGTTGGATGTTTTACTAAAAACAATCAAAAAATATTTTAATGTGATAGATAATGCCGAAATAACTTTGGAGGGTAACCCGGTGGATTTTAATAAACGGTATCTAATAGCCGCAAAAAGTTCAGGTTTTAACCGGGTGTCTATTGGCGTCCAGAGTTTTCACGACAAAATTTTGAAAAAAATTTTGAATTCGCCCCACGACTCTAAAATTGCCCTTAATTCAATCCGAAATGCTCTTGTCGCGGATTTAAACACAGTGAATGTAGACTTATTGTATGGTGTTCCCACTCAAAAAGAAAAAGATTGGTTAAAAAGTTTAGAAGTAACGAGCAGTCTTTCCCCCCAAAGCGTTACCCTCTATCACTACATAATCCATTCGGGAAGCAAATTAGAAAGAATGATAAAAGATAATTTAGTAGAAAGACAAGCAAATGAAGAAGAAATACATAAATTGTACACACAAGCTTACAGGAAACTTAAAGGGTTGGGTTATTTCGAAGGTAGGTTTGGTTGTTTTTCAAAACCAGGACATGAACAACAATACAGTAGAATGAGCTATAATTTAAGTTGCGAAAGTATAGGAATAGGCGCCGGGGCTTACAGCTTCATCAATAATTACATTTTTAAGGCTAGTGCAGATATTAAAAAATTCCAAAACGAAATCGAAAAAGATTCTTTTCGGGCCATAGACTATATGTCGCCTCAGGCAACACTAAAAAATCAAGAGGAAAGGTATATAATTAATAATCTATTTTCCGGACGATTAGACAGAAAACATTTTAAAGATATTTTTGGCTTAGATCCATTAAAAATTTTTACTCATGCCTGGGCAAAGCTTCTGAGATACAACTTAATAGAGGTTTCTAAACAATACATTGAAGTCACTGCTTTAGGTAAGAGGTACATAAAAAATACTCTCTACGAATTTTACTCAAAAAAATTTGTTTAAAATTATCTAAATGTGAAACAAAATGATAATCACTGAAATGTTTAAAACAATTCAAGGAGAAGGCGTGTTAACGGGGACTGTTTCGGTGATAGTTCGCTTGTGGGGATGCAATTTAAAATGTAAATGGTGCGATGAAAGATCAAATCTAAAAATAGATAAAAGTCATGTTTTTTCCGTAAATAAAATAGTTGAACATATAAAAGCGTATGATTGCGACCATGTGGTAATCACGGGAGGCGAGCCAATGATACAGGAGGGTATAATAAGTTTAACTAAAAAACTTAAGGAAACAAATAGTCATGTCACTGTGGAAACGAACGCTACTGTTCGGAAAGATGTTTTTTGCGATTTAATTAGTATGAGTCCAAAATTATCATCCTCGGTTCCTAGTGATATAAATAATAGAAAGGCGTATGATAAAAGGCGTATTAATATAAAAGTAATTAATTACTACATTAAAAATTATAATTATCAAATGAAGTTTGTGGTAGGTAAAGAAAGTGACTTTAATGAAATTGACGAAATTCTTTCCAAGATAAGTAATTACGACCGGACAAAAATTCTTATAATGCCGCTAGCTGCTTCCAGGAGGCAGTTATTTAGTAGTCAAAAAAATATTGCTAGAATGTGTATAGAAAAAAATTATCGATACGCAAATAGACTTCAACTACAAATATGGGGA
>CAZEQH010000015.1:0-16441 GCA_964514375.1 uncultured Candidatus Saccharibacteria bacterium | reverse complement strand
CACCGCCGTCCTTCGCCAAGGCTACGGAACGGCAAAAGCCTTGTTGTATTTCAAAAATGTAATACCTATAGGTATTCCGAAGCCGTCCTGCGCTGAAGCTGCGGAACGTCGAAGGATACCCAGCCCCACCGCCACGACAATTTTTTATCGGCATGACCCTGAGTAATAGCGGCTAAGCTGTGACCCGAGTGCAGGCAAATAAAAAATAATATGATTCCTAAAGGTTGATGTATTTAATTAACCTGACTTAACTTAACTTAACTTAACTTAACTATAAAACCATGGTAAGAGGAAACTTTATTGGTGCGGCGATTGTTGCAATAATCTACACGATCTATATTTTAAAGAATCCACTTCCAAAGACCCAGCAAAGAGTATTATTGGTGGTTCTTAATGCTTTAACTATCGTGTTGATGTCTTTGGCATTCAAATGATACAAAAAATAAATAAGAATTTACCGCCAGAGAAAAACACGTTACCGATACTCAATTAAAATGAAATCACCCTTTGGGTGATTTTTAGTTGCGCGCTATTGTCGTTAGAAATAAGTTTTAAGTTTTTGGTTTACGAGGCGTCCTGCCCCGGGACCGCTCTGGCTGCGGTAATGCCTATTATCCTTTTCGCCCCTTTTCTTTTTAAGGCTAAGACCGCCTCTTTCATAGTGAAGCCTGTAGTATAAACGTCGTCAACCAGCAGGAAATTTTTTCCCTTCACTTTTCCTCCTTTAATACAGGCGAAAGCTCCTGACACATTGGCTTTTCTTTCTTCGCCTTCCATTTTGGTTTGAGGCAGAGTTTCTTTTATCCTGAACAGAGTATCGGTAGATAGGGAAAGTTCAAAAAAAGAAGCCAGGTGCCCGGCTATTTCTTCCGCCTGGTTGAATCCTCTCCACCTCTGCCTTCGTTCGGTGAGGGGTATGGGTATCAGGGTGAAATTGGAAAAACAAGGAGTCTTATCCATCAGCTGAAAATGGCTGGTTATCAATTCCGAAAGGGGCTCTGCCAGCTCTTTGATGAAGGGTTCGTATTTTAAACGCCGGATTAAGGCTTTCAAGAGAGGATTTTTGTATTCTAAGGGAAAATAAAGGTCTTCCAGACCGGGACACAGGGCCTTTTGATGGAAACCGGACACTTCAAGAACAGCCCGGCAGTCGTCGCATAAATAGGTACCTTCTCTCCTGCATCCGGAGCAGAATTTAGGGAAAAAAATTTCCATCAGCAAGTTTCCCAGTTTTTTTCTCATATGATATAATAACACAGAATGAAATTTTTAGGATTACTTCCTCAAAAGTTTTTAGGGATAGATATTGGTACTTCCTCTATTAAAGTGGTGGAGGTTTCCAGTTGGGCCGGGAGGAAGAAATTGGAAAACTACGGGGAGATATCAGCTTCTGTTCTTTATAAGAAACAGTTCCGCACCTCCGAAGAGAATACCCTCATGCTTTCCAGCAGGGACATTTCCCGCGCTATCAGGGCAATCCTGCAGGAGGCTGAAATCAAAACCAAAGAGGTGGCCTTTTCCATTCCTGATTTTTCCAGTTTCTTTACCACTTTCGAACTTCCTCCCATGACGGAAGAGGAGGTTCCTCAGGCGGTAAAGTCAGAGGCGAGGCGCCATGTTCCTCTCCCTCTGGGCGAGGTGACGCTTGATTGGCAGATTATTGATGAGCCGAGAAAAGATAAAGACGAGAAAATAAAAGTTTTAATGGTGGCAGTCCCCAACGAAATTATTCATCAATACCAAAGCATCGCCACGGGGTTAAGCTTGAAGCTGATGGCCTTGGAGGCTGAAATATTCGGGTTGATAAGGGCTGTGGTCGATAGAGACGAAAAAGAAGCTGTGGCACTGGTGGATATTGGCGCGAGGAGTACTAGTTGTAGTATAATGAATAGAGGGACTTTAAAAATATCACGCAGTTTCGATGTTTCGGGCAATAGTCTTACCGAGAGGATATCCAAAGGCCTTTCCATGGACTATAAACAGGCCGAGGATTTTAAAAACAAATACGGAATCTTGAAGACGCAGGAAAACTCTGGTCGGGAAAATATCAGGGACATTCTTATCCCGCTGATAGACCTGATAGTTAGGGAAGTGGATAGGGTTGTTCAGGGGTTTACCCTTAGAGAGAACAAGGAAGTGAAGAAGATAATCCTCTGCGGAGGTAACGCCTTCTTACCCGGTCTTTTGGTGCACTTTCAGGAGCATTTTTCCAGAAGAGAAGTGGAAATCGCTAACCCCTTTGCCAGGATATTCTTTCCTCCCATTCTAGAAGAGGTTTTGAAAAAAATGGGCCCCTCCTATGCCATCGCCTTAGGTACGGCATTAAGAGGATTGGAATAAAAATTATGGTAGAAATTATACCAAAAAAAACAGACGAAACTCCCTCATGGCAGAAAATTTTATTTTACGGCCTGGTTTTGATTGCAGTACTCTTGATAATCACTTATTTTGTTCTGTTTTATCTCCAAAATAAGGCGGAAGGAACTTTAAGTGATTTGGAGGCCAGGTTGCAGGAAGTTAGAGAACCTGAAGTTTCCAGGATGGAGGCAGAGATTATCAGCGATAAAAAGAAAATCGACGATTTCGCCCCGTTTTTGGAAAGCCACGTTTTAACTTCTAATTTTTTCAATTTTCTTGAGAAAAACACCCATCCTAAAGTAGTTTTTGCAGATTTAAATATAAGCATCAATATAGCAAGGGTGACTCTATCAGGAAAGACGGACAATTTCCTGTCTTTGGGGCAGCAGCTGGCCATATTTGATGACAATCCCATGGTTGATAATCTGGTTCTGTCACATATATCGCTTAACGATAAAGGCGGTGTGGACTTTCACTTGAATATGCTGTTAAATCAAAATATTTTCAAATATTAAGCATGAGAAAAAACTATCCTCTCTATATAATAGTTGCTCTGGCTGCTTCTCTGGCTGTGGTTTTTCTATTGGTTCTGCCTAAAAAGGATTCGCTTGATGCTTTGGACAAGCAGGTTGTTGAAAAGCAGGTTGAATTAACTTCCGAGAAAAATTATGTTGCCAAACTGAAAGAAACTTACGCAGCCATTGTTGAAAAGAAAGAGGTCTTAGATAAGATTGATTCTGCCCTTCCTGCCAAAAACTCTTTGTCTGAGCTGCTTAATTTTTTCCAGAAATCTGCTTCCCGGTCGGGATTGGTGCTGGAAGAAGTCATACCCTCTGCTTCCGACAAAGTAGGAGATATCAGGGAATACAATACAGATATCAATCTTAAAGGAAGTTATCCTTCATTTAAAGAATTCATTTCCTTATTGGAATCTTCTGCCAGGATGATAGATATAAGCAGCATCAAGTTTTCCGCTGCCCAAAAGGTAGGAAGCTCAGGAGAAAATATATTTGAGTTTGAACTATCTACTAAGGTTTATTCTTATTGATATGGCCATAGTTTTTAAACAGCAAATCAGAAAACAGAGAAATCTAATATTGATATTGGCTGCCGTAGCAGTAGTAGGAGGTTTTGTTTTCTGGTGGAACTCCAAAATCCAGCCCGGCCTGCCGGATGACCAGCAGTTAACCGCTGTAAGATTCAGGAAGATAGAAATAAACTTTGACGTATTAGACAGCACTCTTCTGAGCGGGCTTAAACCCATGGATAAGATACCCCAATTTGAAGGGAATATAGGTAAGGAGAATCCTTTTGTAGAATAAGAATTATGCCGCTATTAGAAGAACTTCTTAAAAAGGGACTTTTAGAAAAAGAAGGAGCTGAAGCCTTGGAGAAGGAACTCCAGACTTCCGATAAAAAATTGGAAGAAGTGATTTTAGGCGAGAAACTGGTAACAGAAGAAGACCTTTTCACTCTTAAGTCACAATATCTTAATATTCCTCTCAAAAATGTAGAAGCCAAGGAAGTGCCTCTCGAGGTTTTAGAGTTGATTCCCTTGGAGACCGCCAAGCATTATCAGATGGTGGCTTTGTCCAGGGAGGATAATACTCTTGATATTGGAATGGTTTATCCCGAAGACTTGGATGCCCAGGAAGCCATAAAGTTTCTATCGCGTAGAGATAAGTTTGATTACAGCATATCTCTGATTACGCCCTCTACATTCGATAAAATTCTAAAGCAGCACCGCACCTTAAAAAAAGAGGTAGGCCAAGTCTTGGAGGAATTAAAAGAAGAGCTAAAGACGGATATAACTTCCGCCCCCAGCGTGGCCGAAATAGAGAGATTGGTTGAAGAGGCACCTATTTCAAAAGTGGTAGCAGTGATTTTGAGATATTCAGTAGAAGGAAAGGCCTCTGACATACACATTGAGCCTACCCGTGACAAATTAAGGATTCGTTTCCGGCTGATGGGGGTTCTGCATTCTTCCATATTTTTACCTATGAGGTTAAACAGGGCCATAGTATCCAGGATTAAAGTGCTGTCCAATATGAAGATTGACGAAACCAGAGTTCCCCAGGACGGCAGATTTTCCACTAAAATAGATAACCGCTCCATTGATTTCAGGGTTTCCACCTTCCCTACCACTCTGGGAGAGAAAGTAGTAATAAGGGTACTGGACCCTGAAAGCGGCTTAAGAGAATTTAAGCAGTTGGGTTTGACGAAAATAAATTCAGAAAAGATAAACAGGGCGATAAGAAAGCCTTACGGCTTAATTCTTTCTACTGGACCGACGGGTTCCGGAAAAACTACTACTCTGTATTCCATTCTTCAGATTTTAAACAAGGAAGGGGTCAACATAGTAACCCTGGAGGATCCGGTGGAATATTTTCTGGAAGGAGTAAACCAATCCCAGGTGAGACCTGAAATCGGATACAGCTTTGCCAACGGTTTAAGGTCTATACTGAGACAGGACCCCGACGTCATTATGGTGGGAGAGATAAGAGACCAGGAAACCGCCTCTTTGGCCACTCACGCCGCCCTCACGGGACACATAGTTTTATCCACCTTGCATACCAATGACTCTTTGGGAGTTATTCCCAGATTGATTGATCTGGGGCTTCAGCCCTTTTTACTGCCCGCAACATTAAGCTTGTCCATAGGACAAAGGTTGGTAAGGAGGTTATGCGACGAATGCAAGAAGAAAGTAAAGGCTAAAAAAGAAATAAAAGACCTTATCTTAAAAGAAGTGGCTGGCTTTCCCGATGCCGTAAGGAAAGAGATAAGACTGTCCGATCCTTTGTATGTCTGGCAAACCGGAGGATGCAAATACTGTAACCAAATCGGATTTTCCGGAAGGATAGGATTATTCGAAGCGCTGGAAATGACAGACAGGTTGGGAGAAATTATACTGGAGGGAGTGTCAGAAAAGAAAATGGAAAACGAGGCCAAAAATCAATCTATGATGACCATGAGGCAGGACGGCATACTTAAGGTATTAGACGGTCAGACTACTATTCAGGAAGTATTAAGAGCTACTCAATAAATCTTAAAAATAAAAGAAAATCTATGAATAGTTCCCAGAAAAAAGGTTTTACCTTAATTGAGCTGCTGGTAGTGATAGCTATCATCGGTACTTTATCGGGAGTGGTCCTTGTTTCTTTAGGGGATGCCAGGTCTAAGGCCAGGGATGCCACCCGCCAGTCAGACATGAGACAGGTTGTGTCTGCTATGCAGATGTATTACGGAAAGTATGAAGAGTATGTTCGGCAGGAAGCCCAGGATAGGATAAATGGTACCCCAGACATCGACATTTATTTGCAAGTCCTGCATGATCCCAGATGTAAAGTAGGAGCCTGCATGGAGGGGTTCAGTGATTATGTTATGAGAAGGAATGATTTGCCGGCTTTCTGTGATACTTCTTATTTTAATGCCGATAGTTACCAGTATTACTGTGTCTATGCTGCCTTGGAGAACACTGTTTCCCCATGCGCTACCGGTCAGGCCGCATACATGGTAGCCTCCCAAAGAGGTACCAATATAATTTGCGGCGCAGAACCCACTATTAGCGGAGACTGCACCTGTTTCCATACGGATTAATGAAACAATAGAGAAGACCTCAAACCTGGAAATTTTTACCCAATAACTATATATGAAAAGAATTTTATTAGTAGAAGACGATCCCTTTCTGGTTGACATCTACACCACTAAGCTTAAGGAAGCGGGTTTTTTCGTAGAAGTGGCCACTGACGGTGAAGTGGGCTTGGAAAAAATAAAGAAAGGGAATTTTGACCTGATAGTGCTGGATATAGTGCTTCCTCATATTGACGGATGGCAGATATTGAGAGAGATAGAGAAAGACGAAAACCTGCAGGGATTGAAAATATTTATTTTTTCCAATCTAGGGCAGAAGGAGGAGGTAGAAAAAGGTCTTAATATGAAAGGCGTGGTAAGGTACTTCATCAAGGCGCACTTTACGCCGAGGGAGATTGTGGAGGAAATTAAGAAAGCTTTATAATAAAAATAGAAGAAAAAATTATGAATTATCAATCGAAATTAGAAAAACTTCTCAATATCACTATCAAAGAGCAGGCTTCCGACCTGCATCTGTCAGTAGGACATCCTCCGGTTTTAAGGATTGCGGGAGCTCTGGTTCCCCTTTTGAAAGACGACAGCTTTTCCGCGGAAGATACCGAGGGCCTCGCTCTTGCTTTAATGACCGAAGAACAGAAGGCAAGGTTTCTTAAAGACAAGGAAATTGACTTTTCCTACCGTCTGGGCGAAGCAGCCAGGTTCAGGGTTAATATATTCTTCCAGAAGGGGTATATTTCTTGTGCACTCAGGTTGGTGCCGGTTAAGATTAAGACTATTGAAGAATTGAATCTGCCTCCGGTTCTTTATGAATTCACTAAAGCCCGTCAGGGTTTTGTTCTTATATGCGGGCCTTCTTCCCAGGGTAAATCCACGACCTTAGCGGCCCTTATCGACGAGATAAACCATACCAGGACAGACCATATCGTTACTATTGAAGACCCCATGGAGTATGTGTTTACACCCGACAAAGCTATTATAGACCAGAGAGAAGTAGGGCAGGACACCTATAGCTTTACCAAAGCTCTGCGTTCCACTTTCCGGCAGGACCCGGACGTCATCATGGTGGGCGAGATGAGAGATCCTGAAACCATTGCCACGGCCATTACGGCGGCTGAAACCGGTCATCTTGTATTTGCTACCCTTCATACCAATTCTGCCGCCCAGACCATCCATAGAATCGTGGACTCTTTCCCTTCCCAGCAGCAGGATCAGATTAGGGCACAGCTGTCCGGCTCCTTATTGGGAGTGGTGTCTCAGAGATTGGTTCCCAGAATTAAAGGCGGATTAATACCCGCCTGTGAGGTAATGATTGCCACTCCGGCCATTGCCAACCTGATTCGTGAGAACAAGGTTCACGAAATCCCCATGGTTATAGAAACTAATCTGGAAATGGGCATGGTTTCTCTGAACCGTTCCCTGTCAGACCTGGTAAAGAGAAAAGAGATTTCCCTGGAGAATGCTCTTAAATATTCTCTAGCGCCCAACGAATTACGGATACTGGTTAAATGAAGAGTCATAAAAATATTTTCCTGTGAAATTCAATTATCAGGCCAGAACTAAAAAAGGAGAGATCCAAGCCGGCGTAGTGGAGGCTTCCTCTAATGAAGCTGCTCTTTCTCTTTTGCAAAAACACGGTTACTACGTCACTTATCTGGAAGAACCGAAGACGCCCTTTTATGCCCAGAAGTTGGATCTCTTAAAGGGTATCTCCCTGAGAGACATCGTTCTATTTTCACGGCAGATATCTATGATGTTCAGTTCCAAGATTTCCCTGGTGGAGTCTTTGAGGGTGCTTGCCAGCCAGACCAGAAACACGGAATTTCAAGAAGAAGTGCTGGACATATCCACAGAAGTAGAGGGGGGAAGCTCTTTTTCCAAGGCCCTCTCTAAATATCCCAAGACCTTTTCCCTTCTCTATGTGGCTATGGTTAGGGCGGGAGAAGAGTCGGGAAAGCTAGCCGAATCTCTCGATTACCTGGCAGACCACTTAGAGCGGGAATATAATCTGGCCGCCAAAACCAAAGGTGCTCTCGTTTACCCTTCTCTGGTATTAGGACTGGCCATGGTAGTGATATTCCTGATGGTGAACACGGTGGTGCCTCAACTTAAAAAAGTTCTGGAAGAAAGCACAGCTGAAATCCCTAAGGTGACTGTAACGGTGTTAGCTGTCTCGGAGGTAGTGAGGAAATACGGAATATTAATAATTTTAGGATTTGTTCTTATGGTGGTGCTCCTCCTGCGCTATTACAAGACTGAGCAGGGGAAAAAAATAATGGATAAGTTTTTTGTCAAGGTACCAGTTATAGGGCCCTTTTTGAAAACCATGTATCTTTCCAGGCTGGCAGAGAGTCTTTCCACCCTGATATCAGGAGGCTTGATGGTTACCAAGGCATTGGAACTTTCAGCAGATGTCATAGGTAGTGTTGTTTACCGAGAGGCTATCCTAGCAGTAAGGGACGAAGTAAGAAAAGGCGTGCCTATCTCATCTGTATTGGCTCTTCATCCAGACCTTTTTCCTCCTATTTTTGTACAGATGACATTAGTAGGAGAGCGGACGGGAAGCATAGATACCAGCTTGATGCAGGTGGCGACATTTTATCAGGCAGAGGTGGAGCGGGGTATCGACAGCATTCTGGATATTCTGGAACCCGCCTTGATTATCGGTTTGGGGGCCGTGGTAGGAGGATTGATATTTTCTGTTCTTATGCCGCTGTATCAGACCATGACTATTTAGTTTATTAAAAAGAATATGTTATAATAAAAAAAGTAAAAAAGAAAAGGTCGAAATCAAATACGGAATCCATTTAACAATACGTTTAACAATCAATATCATGCTTAAGAATAAAGGTTTTACACTGATTGAGCTGCTGGTAGTGATAGCTATCATCGGTACTCTTTCCGGTATCGTACTCGTTTCTCTGGGAGGAGCCAGGAGCAAGGCTAGGGATGCTACCCGCCAATCAGACATGAGGCAGGTTGTTTCAGGAGAAGAGATGTACTACGGGGACAATGAACAATATGTCGACCAGCCCACGGCAGACAAGACCGACGGTACTCCCCCTATGGGTACTTATCTCCGCGCTCTGCAGGACCCTCAGGAAGCAGCCGGGCACGCCGACTACGTTTATGTGCAGAACGACAGCGCCTTGGTTTGTCCTAACGACACTAGTGCCGCAGGCCAGTGGTTCTGCGCTTATGCCCTACTGGAGGGTGAAGTTCCTCCCTGTACTGCAGGGCAGGCTACCTATATTGCAGCTTCCCATCACGGTACCAGGGTAGTTTGTGGAGCTGTTCCCACGACCGATACTGCATGTACCTGCTTCTTCTAATAGCAGCCAGTTTATACTTCTTGTCTGGTTATTAGGGGAGAATTTGAATGTTGCAGGAAAATGTCAAAAATAAAGTTGGCAGGCTCTAGCCTGCCAACTTAACTTTTGTAGAAGGCAGTTTTCCGTGCTGTTGGTGCCTGGTGAATGAAATGATAATATAAAGAAATGGATATTCTATTAAACCTTCCCGTTTTCATACTGGTCTTTGCTTTAGGGCTGATAGTGGGCTCCTTTCTGAACTGTTTCATTTACCGCTTGGCCAAAAAGGAAAGCTTTGTATCCGGAAGGTCTCACTGCCCTTACTGTTTCCACACCTTAAGCTGGAAGGATTTAGTTCCCCTTGCCAGCTTCTTTTATTTGAAAGGCAGGTGCAGGTATTGTAAGGAAAGAATTTCCGTCCAGTATCCCCTGGTAGAGTTTTCCACAGGGCTTTTGTTCGTACTGGTTTTTATCCAGAATGTGCAGACTTTGTTTGTGCATAATTTGGTCTTTGCTTTGTTGAATATAATCTTTTGGTTAATAGTTTCTTCCATTCTGATTGTCATTTTTGTCTACGATCTCAGGCACTACATCGTTCCTGATTCCGTAATCTATCCCGCAGTCTTGCTGACCGCTGTCTGGAGATTGGCGGGATACGGTATCTTCCATGTTTTTTCCAGGAATCTCGTTATCAATATTCTGTATTCAGCCCTATCTGCGGCTGCTTTTTTTCTGGCCATCGTGCTGGTCTCCCGAGGCAAGGGTATGGGTATGGGAGACGTAAAATTAGCCTTCCTTATGGGGCTGCTGCTGGGATTCCCCGATATTGCAGTGGCTCTGGCCCTAAGCTTTTTTCTGGGAGCCGCAGTGGGCACCGTCTTGATTGCCGCCGGCAAAAAAGGCTTGAAATCAGAGGTACCATTTGCCCCCTTCTTGGTTTCCGGTACCTTCTTGGCGTTGTTTTTTGCAGAGAAGATAATGGATTTTTATATGAAACTGATTATTTAGAGGAGATATAATGTGAAATCTTTTCTTGACATTCAAATCATGATATACTCCATATAATATAAATAGCATAAAAGGTTTTAATCATGCCGGCTAAATTGAAGATAAGCTCCCAGGACTTTTCTTTCAGATAAGCCGGCTTTTTTAAAAATATGCAAGAACAAAAAATAAGAATTAAATTAGTGCCGCTTTCCATAAGCGTTTTAGTGCTTTCTTTAGCCCTGGTCTTTTTAATCAGGGCCTGGACAGATCCTTCCCAGGATCCTCCTGGAGGCAACGTGGCAGCTCCCATTAATTCAGGAGGTGCGGGTCAGGTTAAGAGCTATGTTAATGCTTCCAACAAGGGATGGCTGGGAGTGGCTACTGATGCTTATGACTCTTCTTATGGTTTGACCGTGGGTAATGCAGTTTCTGGACTGGGCATAAAAACAGCTGGCGATGTTTATGTTGGAGGCAGAGATATCGATGGTAATAATGTCTTAAATGTAGAAGGCACTTCTTTTGCAGACACCTGTGATGCAAGCAGTTATTATGCCACTAAGATGTATTTTCTTTGTGAAGGGGGTGGTTCTCAGTATGGAAGATTTCATATTGATGTTTGTCTGGCCCAGGGCCCGATGTCGGGTCCTGTCTATCAGTGGGTGAATGTTTACACAGGTTCTTTAGTACCGGAAACTTACTGCGCAATATTTTAAGGATATCTGGATAAGTTTAAGAAAAGAGAGTCATAATTTATTCAAAATGCTCTCATTTTTCTCAAGATTAGCAGGTCTATTTAAAAATAAGAAGAATTTGATATTCTTTCTGGTTTTTGTTGTTACGTCTGTTATTCTTGGGCTTTTTATTCATACAACAACAATGATAGCAGCTCCGCCTGGTCTGGATCCCAGTACAGAATGCAATGGCGTGACGGCTTTTATGTCAGGTTATGCCTGGTCAGAAAATATCGGTTGGATTAGCTTTCGTGGCCCTGGTTATGGCGTAGATATTGATTACGGAGATCACATGTGCTGTCCCTGCAATGAAGACCTCTTCGGCTATGCCTGGTCAGAGAACATCGGCTGGATAACATTTAATGATGCAGAACTAGCAGGATGCCCCTATGGGACATGCGGTTTCTGGATAGGTGGGCTGCCTGATGACCCTGTCCGTCCTTTGAAGGGCTGGGCTAGGGCCTGTTATGTTTTTGAATCTGGGTGTTCAGGTCCTCTGGATCCTCAAAGAGGAAATGACGAAGGTTGGATTAAGTTTGATGGCCCTGATTATCAAGTTAATTACCACGCAGACATTGATCAGTTTAAGGGCTGGGCTTGGTCTTCTGATTTTGGATGGATAAGCTTTAATTGTGAGAACGAAAACGTTTGCGATGAATCAACTTATTATGTAATGTGGGGAAATTTGAATGAATTTGATCCAAACCTTCCCCCTGCGTGCGATTCTTTGACCGCTGCTCCCTCGTTAGGCCAGCAGCCTCTGTCTGTTTTACTCACCGGTCAGGCGCATGACCAGGATGCCACCGGCACCATCGTCCAGTATAAGTTCTACACCGAGGGCAGCTGCAGCACCTCTACCCCTGCCTGCAATACCTATATGTCCGACCAGGTGGCTTGTGAAGCCTGCGGATGTAATTGGACATGTCTTGGAGGGCCTATTCCTCTTTGCATGTGTACAGAGCCTGCTGTTCGTGACTTTTACTGTACTTCTGACCTTGACCAGGCTACCTGTGAGATGTGTTGTGATTGGAGCCAGACGACGGTAACCAGCGCCGAAGACACCATTGAATACACCTATAATTCGCCGGGAACTTACTGTGCGAAATTGAGTGTACAGGATGATGCGGGAGATTGGTCTGAAGTGCCGGGAGATTGTGCCGATACCTGTACCCAGGAAGTAATGGTCGGAGGAGGCGGCGGCAATACGCCTCCTTTGATAGATGACCTTACAGCTAACCCAACATTTGGGGCAGCTGTTTTGGGTGTTGATTTCCATGCAGAAGCTTCTGATGCAGATGGCGCCGTAACCGAATTTTTATTTGATTTTGGCAATGGAGATTTTGCCACAGCCACAGCAGTGGGGGTTCAGTCAGGAGTCTGTTCTGGATTTATAACATGTCGTAATCTATTTGATCCTCCTACTCAGCAGGAATGTGAGGAATGTCCTATGTGTTATTGGGACATAAAGACATGCAAAGAATGCGGAGCAATTCCTTATATGTGTGTTTACGAATATGAATGTGATGATTTCAGCAACCAGACAACTTGTGAAGCATGCAGTTGTTCCTGGACTCCGGATGCAGGACCTCCATCCTACTATGAGGCTGATGTCCAATATAATTACACGGAGGTAGGGACCTTCTGTGCCAAGGTTAGGGCTAAGGATGAACAAGGTGCCTGGTCTGATATTCCGGGGGATTGTCCGGCGGCTGCCACCCGCCAGATTACTGTTGTGGCAGGGACTGGAGGGAATCAGCAGCCCGTGTGTAATTCTTTGACTCCCGATCCATCTTCAGGAAATTCCCCTCTGCAAGTTACCTTTACGGGGGAAGGTTCTGATATAGACGGCACCATTGCAGCTTATGAGTTTGATTTTGGCAACGGAGATTCTACTATAGCCGTTCCCGGAGGGTGTGTCGGCGGATCTGCGGGTTGTGGTTTTGAGATGGGCCAGGAGGAGTGTGATGCCTGCGGCTGTTCATGGAACCCTATTGATCACAACTGCCTCACAATGCTGTGGCCTGACCCAACCTGCTCTGATATTGATAACCAATCAGACTGTGAAACCTGCAGCAGGTGCACTTGGGAGCCTGATTTTGCTTCTGTCGATTATACTTACCCCGCGGCCGGCAGTTACTGTGCCAAGCTGAGAGTCCAGGATGATGCGGGAGACTGGTCTGATGTGCCGGGAGCCTGCCCGGAAACCTGCGCCAAGAGTATTACGGTGACCAGCCCCGCCCCAAATAATGCCCCGACCTGTAACTCCCTGAGCGCTGTTCCCTCTTCAGGTGATTTCCCCTTACAAGTTACTTTCACAGGAGCAGGCTCTGATATAGACGGCACTATTGAGGCCTATGAGTTTGATTTTGGCACAGGAGAGATACCCACTGTCACCACCTCAGATACCATAAACTACACCTACACCTCAGCCGGCAATTACTGTGCCAAGCTGAGGGTCCAGGACGATAATGGGGACTGGTCTGAAATGCCGGGAAGCTGCCCTGAGGCTTGCGCACAAAGCATTGTAGTGACTAATCCTGCCGCCCCCAATAATCCTCCCAATGCCGGCATGTCATGCTGCCCCGCAGGATGTTCCCAGCCACCCGGTGTCTGCACAGGATATGTAGGTGATATTTTCTGTTTGAGAAATGATGCCACAGATCCGGACGGCGAGGCGGATATCGTATATTCCGGATGGAATGTCTACGGGTGGGGAAGTGACCCTGACCAGGATTGCGCGGGCAAATGCAACTACACCCCCCAGGCTATCGGGCCGGGAGATTACACCGTAAGCTTATATATCGAAGACGCAGAGGGTCTGGGTTCCACTACCACCGAAGATTTCAGCATTCTGCAGGATGCGGTGGCCGATTTCCAATGCGGCTATACGCTGGTAGGTCCCTGGCTGCCCTGCAGTGGTTTTGGTGCTTCCGAAGGAAAAATCATTTATTTCAGCGACTATTCTTCTCTTTCAGAAACGGGAAGCAGTATTGTAAGGCGCGACTGGTATTTTGAAGACGGCACTCCCGCCTCAGACGTAGACAATAATGCAACCTCTGCTTCTTCTTTCTTCACTTACGTTGATTCCTATTCCGGTAACGTTACCCTGGAGGTTGAAGATAATGTGGGCCGGGTAGATTCCACTACATACGGTCTTTCCGTCAGAAGGAAAATTCCCAGATGGTGGAACATTTCTCCCTGACGCAGCCGATCTGCAGGGGGGGGGATTATTATCAGCGGGGAGAGCATTCGGAGCTATATTGATTAACCGACATGGATTTTTTAAATAGATTCAGTGAAACAATTCAGAACTTCGAAAATTCTGACGTACCGTTTATTTATTTTGTTTTAACTTTCTTTTTTGCAGTCACTTTAAGAAACTTTTTAGAGATGTTTGCGACGGGCATACCCGCTTCCCCCTTGTTTTTTTGGCATTTTGATACCTCATACGTGTTCCTGGCACTGTGTTTGATTGTAGTTTTTTACTTGGGAACCAGGGAGAAAGTAGAAAAGATAGCCAGGGTTATTCTTCCCTGTTTTATAATTCTAGTGATTGTCCCCGTAATAGATCTGGCCGTCAGCGGAGGGAAAGGCCTGAGATTAGCTTATATGACGCCAGAGGACACGCCTAGTCTTCTGGAAAAATTTTTTACTTTTTTTGGTCCGAATTTCAGACAGGGAATTACTTTAGGCATAAGGGTTGAGGTGCTCCTGGTTATTATGGGGAGTTTCTTCTATTTCTATTTGAAAAAAGGAAACCTGCCTGGCGCCTTATTCTTTTCTTTCCTGATTTATTCTGTGATATTTTTCTATCTGTCCATACCCTTCACCTTCAAAGGCTTTATGGAACTTATGGGGCAGGAATACCAATATTCGGGCATCCTGTTCGGGAAATTTTATCTCGTGATGATTTTTTCCCTTCTAATGTGGATTTTTGCCTTTCCTGCAAGGAATGCTTTCTCCAAATTAGAAAAAAGAAATTAAGGTTAGGTGGATTTTATAAGGGAAAAAGTGTAAAATATTTTAAGGCAATAGCATCACTTAAAAACACGAAAATGAGCAAAAAAGCGACATTAATATTATTATTACTGATTGTGGCAGTTATTATCATTATTTTAGCTGTTGTTTACTATGCGGTTCTGCAGAAGAAACCTCAACCCAGGACAGACGTCAATGAGTTGTTTTCAACTATGTCGGTAGAAATGAATGATTTTATATCTGCTCGTCTTTCATGGTTGAAGTGTGAACCAAAGCAGTATTATGACAATGGTTCTGAGATATGCTTTATCTGCGGGAAAGGATTTTCCTGTTTCGGCTATGAATGGAGCGACGAAGAAGCAAAAAGCGGAAGTAGAGAAATTGGTATGCCCGCTCCCCATCTAACCGAAGTGGACGGTCTTACCGTCGAAGCAGGAGATTTTTGTTATCAGGGATTGGCTTCTTTACTTGGTTGCCAGCCGGTTAACAATAATTCTTTGGATTGTGGAGAAATTAATCTTATTGGCGATTTTCAAGGGGAAAAACTGGAATGCCAGAGGGTTAAAATAGTTTTGAAGCAAGGCGCGAGCTTTAACGATTTTGCCAGCCATTTCTGCAGTACCAAGGGTTATGAAGCACCAGAGAACGTTAAGGATATGTTTCCCGGCATTACAGAGGACACCCCTATAGAGGAAATAAGGAATATGATAAAAGAAAAGTTTCCTGAACTTTCCACAGAAAATATTACCAAAGAGACCGTACAACGCTTTAAGGATTCCCTGGAGATTTTCTTCTGCGGGGATGAGGGTCTGGGTCTTTTTAAGGACACCGGCCTGATTACTGTAATAAAGCGATAAGTGTGAGAGACTTAAAAATTATTCGATTACTTTTCTTCTGTTTTCTGGCAGTTATTCTTTTGGTTTTGCCCAATTATTATTCTGAGGCTGATACCTGTGAATATAGTTATGGTTACTGCTGCGGCAGCTGTTTGACGAGCTCGTGCGGCAGTACCTGTGTGAGCGGCAACACCTGTTATTATAACGGGGGCCTTTGCGGATTTCATAATTGTTTCTGGACAAGCACCTGCAATTATTACTGCTACGACGATTACAAACCTGCCTGTAATAATGGATGTGAATATTGTCCTTCCTGCCCTGGATGGCATTATTCCACAGGCGCTTACATCAGCTGTGATCCTGTTATTGGATGGAGATGTAATCGTAATACTCAATTTTGTGGGGACAGCGGTTGCTGTCTTGGGGGGTGTAACAGCTCGGGCTGTACATTAACCCCAAAAGCTCCTCGTGCCTGCGGCAACTGCGGCGTTCAGACCTGCCATACAGACTGCAGCTGGGGCGCCTGTACGGGTGAAGGAGAGTGTTCTCCGGGTACTGTAGATGTTCAGGCTTGCGGTTCAGGAGATTGTACAGGCGCCCAGCAGAGAACCTGCCAGGCAGACTGCAATTGGGGAGGGTGGAGCGCCTGCTC
>CAZEQH010000014.1:0-19007 GCA_964514375.1 uncultured Candidatus Saccharibacteria bacterium | reverse complement strand
TAGCTTGTAATAAGGCCGGTAAGAGACTACCCACCAACAAGGAGTGGTTCCAGGCCGCTCTGGGAACACCGGACCCTGCCTCGGGTTGGACGAGTCAGGACTGCCAGGTGGACTCAAACTGGAAGTCCCAGCCCGGCCTGACGGGTTCCGGCGCCAAATGCGTTTCTGCCGCGGGGGCCTATGACATGATAGGCAACGTCTGGGAGTGGGTGGAGGGGACCGTTTTCGACGGTTCCTATGAGGACCACAAGATGCCGGAGCAGGGCTTCGTACAGGATGTTGATAGCGAGGGCCTGGCGTACGAAACGGATTTTAATGAGGCATCTGAAGGTTACCACAGCGATTATTTCTGGATCCGTTCCCAGGGGGTCAGGGGTATCGCCCGGGGCGGCTATTGGAACAACCAGGCAGACGCCGGCATCTACGCAGCCTACCTGGTGGTGCCTCCTTCTTTCTCCGGCGTGGGGATGGGATTCAGGTGCGTAAAATAGCTTTATGCTCAATAAAAAGGGATGGATAATCTTAATATCGTCAATAGCCCTCACCACTATACTTACCACCCTGGTAATTAGGGCTACGGATAATTTTTCTAACCTGACGGCCTCCGTCAGAGAAAGCGCGGATATTCCAAGATGTCCCTCAGACATGATTTTTATTACCTCCGAAAACGGAGGATTTTGTATCGACAGATACGAAAATTCACCGGGCTCTTCCTGTTCTTACGCCGACCCGAAAGACCAGGAAGAAACCAGGATAGACCTGGACCAGGCGGGATGCCTGCCCGTTTCCACGGAAGGGTCCCTGCCCTGGAGGAATATTTCGCAAGACCAGGCTCAGACAGCCTGTGCCAAGGCCGGCAAGAGGCTGCCCACCAACAAGGAATGGTTCCAGGCCGCTTTAGGCACCCCCGACCCTTCTTCCGGGTGGACGGCGCAGGATTGCCAGGTGGACTCAAACTGGAAGCAGCAGCCCGGCCTGACGGGTTCCGGCGCCAAATGCGTTTCTGCCGCGGGGGCCTATGACATGATAGGCAACGTCTGGGAGTGGGTGAGTGGAGCAGCATCCGAAGGCGTCTACGAAGACAAAGTTCTTCCGGAAGCGGGATACGTTATCAGTACCGATGGATACGGCCTTCCCGGCATGACCACCACCACGCAGGCGGACGTTAATTATAACAAAGATTATTTCTGGATACGTCCCAGTCAGGTCAGAGGCTTTATGAGGGGCGGCTATTGGAACAACCAGGCAGACGCCGGCATCTACGCAGCCTACCTGGTGGTACCTCCTTCCTTCTCCGGCGTAGGAGTTGGATTCAGATGTGTGAAATGATAATATAAATATAGAAAACCCTATGGAATATGCTGATAAAAGAGCTGTAAACCAATCTATTATCGTACTGACGGCAGTATTATCCTTGGTGTTGGTTCTTTCCTGGACGAACTGGCGGGCAAACCCCATTGATATTTTCCGATACCTCGGAGCTGAAATAGGTTCCACCGTCGGCATGACGGTGGGGATTCCTGAGAATCCTTTTAACGCCCTGGCACAGCAGCTTGAAGAAAAGGAAGAACAGCTTAATGAGAAAGAACTAACCTTAGACCAAAGAGAAGCTGAGATGCAGGGAAGGCTCTTTTCTGCCGGAGGCAATATCATTTTAGTTTTGATATTAGTCGTCATCATGCTTTTGTTTTTCCTTATTTCGGTTAATTTTTACCTTGATTATAAAGAAAGAAAGACTAGGCGCAATTAGATGCCTGAAATATCTGCCCAGAATAAGCAGATTGCCGCTCTCATTATTATTTTTTGTCTGAATATATCTAAATTCTCTCTGTGTTCTGCTGCAGACGCAGAGTTAGATTCTCGGCTTTCCGTTTCCATACTTAGCAATCCCATAAATGTCCTTGCCCAGAAGATTAACGATACGGCAAATATTCTTGAGGAAAAACAACAGGAGCTGCGGGAGAAGAAGGGGGTTTACGGCAATATCTTTTTGATAATCCTGGCTGCTTGTTCTACGGCAGTTGCGTGGATGGTTTTTTCCGGTATCTTTAAACGCCGCCTGAAAAGGGAAGAAAGAAGGATAAAAAGGGAAAGGAAGAGAATCTTAAGGAAGCGGAAGAAGAAGCGCTAAACCACATGAATTTTTTAAGGTCTTATATTATCCCTATAGTCTTAAGTATTTCTTTACTGATAATCTTTTTTGTATTCCGGGCTTCTTACTGCTCGGCTCTTTCCAATCTCATCAGGGTTTCGGATACCTTATCTACTTCTCATCCTGATACCCCGGCCAATCATACCATCAAGTTCATAATTACTACCGCCGTTCCTCCTTCCGGCACAATAGATATTACCCTAGAAAGTGGTGTTTTTAATATTCCCTCAGGTTTTGACTACACAGATATTGATTTTGCCACTTCTTCTTCCATTAACGGAACCTTCGCAGAAAGAACTCTGGGAGGCAGCCCTTCATCGAATGTTGACGGGGTGGCGGTAGTGACCGGTAGCTCGGGCAGTATCACCTTTACCCTTTCTTCCAACAGCGGGCTTGAAGCGGGTACGGCCGTGAGGATAAAACTCGGGACCAATGCCGTTTACGGAACCAGCGGAGACCTGCAGATTCAAAATCCCGTCACCAATGATTCCTTTAGATTGTACCTGACGACCTATGATGTCTCCAGCAATCTTTTGGACCGCGCTACTGCCATGGTGGCTACCGTTTCTCCGGTTGACGTAGGCGTTACGGCTCCCCCGGACACCTTTCCACCATACCGGTATAACGGCTTTCCCAGCGGTTCTCTTCCGGTCGGTACCAAAAACGTTTCCCTTTCCATGAACACGGACGAATATGCCTACTGTAAGTACGCCACCATGGCCGGAGTTCCCTATGCTTCTTCAACTAATTGGCTGTCGTCTACGCTGAAGGTCTTTCACTCTACGGTCCTCACAGACCTTGTAGGGGGCATGGAATACAATTTTTATATTAGATGTCAGGATATACTCGGCAATACCAATGATGACGATTATCTCATTTCATTCTACATACCTTCTCCCGGTACCGGTGAGGGAGAAACCGGCAGCACCTCGGGAGGAGGCGGCGGAGCTCCCTTTCCTCCTCTTCCTTCTCTCCCTGCCTTAACGGTTGGAGGCTGGGCTTTTCCCCTGGCGAAGGTATTCATCCTTAAGGATGGGAACATAGAAAAGGAGATTCAGGCGGGAACTCAGGCAGAGTTTTCCCACACCGTTTCCGGGCTTGATGTCGGGGTCTATACCTTCAGCGTCTGGGCCAGAGACAGCGATGGAAGAAAGTCTATTACAGAATCAGCCACCTTTTTGCTGAAAGGGGGAACAAAGACTAATCTCCGTATTTTTCTGCCTCCGACCATTGAAATTGATAAGGATACCCTTAATGCCGGAGATGATTTAATGGCTTTCGGGCAGAGCGTACCCAACAGCACTATAGACGTCTGGATCTATCCTTACAGGGAATTGGAAGAGGAAATTCCGGAAGCCGAAACCGTTAAAATGCAGGCAACCGCGGACAAACAGGGGAGATGGTCTCTGGTATTTGATACTTCGGGCTTGGTTGAAGACACTTATGTGGTGAAGGCCAGGTCTTCCTTTGAGGAAGCGGGAATCGGAGATTTCGGCCAGGCGGTTTATTTCGGGATAGGCAGGCCTCCGGTAGTCAGCTTCTGTGAGCGCTCAGACCTGAACCAGGATGGCAGAGTCAATCTGGTTGATTTCTCCATATTATTATATCACTGGGAGACTACAGACCCGGTCGCAGATATTAATATGGATGGGGCGGTCAATCTGGTTGATTTCTCCATCATGATGTATTGCTGGACGGGATAAGAGGTAGAATATCATTTCTTCTGCTTTTGCAGAAAATATTATATAATTAATACATATAAAATATATTTAAAATAAACAGAAATGGCTTCTTTTCTGGAAAAATTAAAAAAAGAAGATAAGAAACCGCAAGGCGGGAATAATAAACTTTTCGAAAGCCTCAAAGAAACAGCTGCCGAACGGCCCGACGGGGTTCTACAGCTTGATGTGGATATTTATCAGACTAATGAAGAAATAATGATATACGCCTCTATGGCAGGGGTAGATCCCGATACTCTTGATATTCTAATGGAGGACGAAGCGGATGTAATTACTATACGAGGAGAAAAGAGCAGGCCGAGAGTAGGGGCGGCAGCGAAAAAAGAGGAAGAAAAGTGGCTGGTGCAGGAATGCGAATGGGGTTCTTTCTTCAGGCAGATTATTCTTCCTCAGGAGGTTGATGCTTCACGCATATCGGCTAAGCTCCAGCGGGGAGTTCTGGCTCTTAGACTGCCGTTTCTGAAAGGTGAAGAACAGAAGAAAAAGATTAGAATATCGGATATAAGCTAGAGTTTTGTATGCAAAGGGAGGTATTAATTTCTGTGGTTTCATTGATTCCTGCGATTATCTGGATAGGGTTTTATGTTTCTTTCAGGAAGTCTGAGAGAGCAGTAACGGTCAGGTCGTTGGCATGGTCATTTTTGGCAGGTTCGGCGCTTTCATCCATAGTAGTAGGAATAGAATTTGCTTTCTCCAAAGGCATGGCCGCTGTTTTTGGCAGTCTGTTGAATGTATTTTCAGTTTCTCCCAATCAGGTCTTAAATAATCTCCCGAGCCTGATAATGATTGCTATTATAAGTTCCATGGCAATGGGGCTTTTGGAAACTTTTGTCCAGAACTACTTTCTTAAAGTCAATATAAAGAAGAGACAGGACGTGGGAAAAGTCCTGCAGGGAGTTCAGTTGGCGCTATTTTTCGGGTTAGGATTTGCCGTTCCCAAGAACGTCTCCTATGTTTTTTATGCCTCGTCTCTCCAGCAGTTGGACGGTTTAGTTATATTCCAGGTGTTTATAAGCGGGCTTGCTTACACTACTGCCGCCGGCCTTTTAGGATACTTTATTTCTTTGTCAAAATTCCATCGCCTTTATGAAGAGCAATTTTTGCAGAGAGGTTTTCAGGTCATGGCTCTTATCCTAATTCTTCTGCAGTTCAATTTTTTCCTGCTTCGGCAGGTATTCTCGTTCACTATATGGATATTACTGATAGTTTTTGGGCTGTTAATGAAATACCTGATGGAGAGGAGGGATTTTGAGATTGCACTTATCTTAAGACAGCATATCCTGCCGCCCTCTTTCTACGAGAAAAGGGAAATTATTACTTTTCTGGTAAATGAAAAATTGTCATATTACGAAATGAAACGTTTGGCTTTTTGTCCTAACTGTTTCATTATTAAGAAACCGGAATGGAGGGTCTGTCCCTATTGCGAAACAAAATTTTAAACCTTATTTGATTTCATGCAAAAAAGAATAATACCTTTATTAATTTTTCTGACGTTCAGCCTGGCTTTTGGTTTCAGCTTGATTAATACCGATGTAGTCGAGGCAGCCGGTGCAAGTTTGCTGCTGTCTCCGGAGAGTGGCTCCTATAATGTAGACAGCACTTTTTCCATAAAAGTAATTGTAGACAGCGGTGGGGGAACAGGCATCAATGCAGCCGACGGAATTATTACCTTTGACGCAAGTTATCTTTCCGTGACCGGACTGGGGAAGACTAATTCCGTTTTCACACTTTGGACTCAGGAACCCACCTTTTCCAATACCAAGGGAGAGATTTCTTTCGGAGGAGGAAATCCTCAGGTCTTCAAGGGAACTTTTGGGACCATTTTCACCATTACATTTAAAGCTTTAAAAGAGGGAAATACCAAGGTAAAATTTTCTTCAGGGTCTGTACTGGCTGCTGACGGCATGGGTACCAATGTGCTGTCCAGTTACGGCGAAGGAAATTATACACTGAAAAAGGCCACTTCTACTACTCCGCCGCCTGGGGAAGAAACTACCCCTCCGGCTACGGGACTTCTTCCGCCTCTGCCTAAGGTTTCCTCACCCACTCACCCGGAGCCGGAGAATTGGTATTCCAACAATACTCCCGAATTTGATTGGGATCTTCCTCCCGACGTAATAGGCGTAAGCCTTCTTTTATATGCGAATCCTGCTGCCGTCCCGGATTCCAATTCAGAAGGCCTTCTGGAATCTGCCACATACGAAGATGCAGTAGAGGACGGGATTTGGTACTTTCATATAAAGTTCAAAAATAACCACGGCTGGGGACCGATATCACATAGAAAGGTTTTAATAGACACGGCCCCTCCGGAACCTTTCACCGTAAAGGTAGAGATGACCGATCCCACTGATCCTCAGCCTGTCCTCGTTTTTAGCAGTACTACGGATAAGCTTTCCGGTATAGATCATTATGAGATGAAAATAGGGGAAACCGATTGGTCTCAGATGGATCCGAATAATTTTCATGATAGGAAGTATAAGATGCCGCCTCAATCACCGGGAGATATCCAGGTTGAGGTGAAGGCGGTTGATAAGGCTGGCAACTCCACTGCCTCGTCTGTTAACATTACTATAGAGCCACTTAAAGCACCTACCATTACGGATGTTCCGGAACAGATAGGCCTGGGTGATATATTGATAGTTAAGGGAATTTCTTTTTATCCTCAGGCTAAGATAGAGATCTTTATGGAAAAGGAAGGTAAGAGCCTTACCGGTCAGACCATGACCGATTCTTCTGGAGTGTGGACCTACTTTGCCAAAGAGGGTTTGGAACAGGGAAATTACGAAATCTGGGCCAGGGTAGTCGACAGCAGGGGGGCTCAAAGCCTACCCAGTCCCAGATCTTCATTCGGAGTGATACCTCCCTCAATACTTGAGCTATACGGGCAGATTATTATTCTGGTTTTATCCCTAATATCTTTGGTTTTAATTATTATTATTTTCCTGCAGAGAGCCAAGTGTGCCGATAAAATAAGGAAGATTAAGAAAGAAACCCAGGAGGTCAGGTTAACCTCAAACAATGTATTTAATGCCCTGCGCCAGGAAGTCGAAGAGCAGGTGGAATTCCTGGATAAAAAACCCAGTTTAAGCGAATCTGAAGAATATGTAAGGGATAAATTAAAGGAAGCCCTTGATATATCAGAAGAATTCTTAGGCAAGGAAATTAAGGACATAGAAGAAGAGCTGGGCATGGAAAAAGGAAAATAGTTTATAGGCGTTATTGTGGTTTTCTGGTAAAATAAAATAAGCCTCTACGAGAGGCAGTAATAAAGGTTAACCATAAATTATATGGACGACAACAAAGAAAAAGCAGAAGATAAAGAGTCTTATTTAACAGACGATCTGGCTTCTTTAGAGAGCTACATTCACGACTTATTCTATTTTTCCTCTCTGCCCCTATGCTTTGTGAGCAATATCGGCGTTCTACTTGAGGCCAATCCGGGTTTCGAGGAACTTTCTCAATATAAGTCTTTTGAGGTAGTGGGGGAGCCCGTAGAGAAGCTGTTTTCCAAGAAGATGATTGATAAGCTGGCCAAGGACACTTTCAAAAGGCGAGCAGTGAGAGGTAGGGAGTTAAAACTTGTCAACAAGAAGGGCAAGCTGATTCCCGTTCAAGTTTTTACCAAGGTCAGGGAAAACGAGGAGGGTGATGTAGTGGGATATTTCCTTACCCCCCTTGACGTGACAAAGATGAAAGCCAAAGAAGAAAAGATGAAGAAAACAATAAAGGAGTTGAAAGAGAAACTTAAAGGTTGCAGGAAGAAGAAGTAGGAGGATAAAGATTAAGTATTTAGCTGTGATTTTTGAAACCCGGGTTTGAAATAAGCTTTCTCGGGTTTTATTTTAATTCCCAAGTTTTTATCAATATTTATGGAACAAAAAATATCAAAAGAAGAATTAAGGGAATTGGAATCCTTAAAGGGAAAAGTAAGGGGTGTTTCCCTAAAGGCAGACGGCGGATTTGTTTTAAAGGAAATGGGGGAAGAAGGAGTGAAAAGGTTGGAAAAGACAATGTCCGATTTGGGCTATCCTATTGTATATTCCGAAATAAAGGAGATGGACTATTATCCTATTTTCCTGAAAGCCATGACCCTGATAGTGCTGCAGCGCTTATTTAATTTCCAAGAAAAGGATTTTATGGAAATGGGCAGATACGGCTCCAAGGTTTCCCTTATATTGCGTCTATTTGTGAAATATTTCTTTTCTTTTGAGAGGGTGATGAAAGAAATTCCCAAAATTTGGAGAAAATATTATACCGTAGGTGACCTCAAAGTGGCAGAGTATAATAAGGAAAAAAGGTACCTGATAGGGAAGCTCTATAACTTTAATCTTCATCCCTTGGAATGTCAGTATCTGAAGGGATATTTTCCCACCGTACTGAGGATGATAATCAGGGACGAAATGACCTGTGAGGAAATAAAGTGTTTGCATAAAGGGGATGATTACCACGAATTTCTTTTGAAGTGGTAGTAGGGCTTTCATCTATTAATCTAGAACCCCCTCATCTATTGAGGGGTTTTTATGTAATTCTTGACTTCGGATTTCGCTATCATTAAGATGATGACAGTTCTTTATAAAAAGAGGTGAGGAAGATGGATTTTTCCGATAATGACAAAAAGGAAATTGCAGACGTAATCGGTCTTGCCGAAAATAAATTATTTGATTGTTTTTATTTAGTTGTTAGAGAGAAAGATCTAGGCAAACATATTAAAGACAATAGCGATTTAATAGAAATTTCTGGAAATAGTCTCTGCCATGATAAAACCTATGTTGTTTGGGGACATCCCCTAATAGCTTATATATCTATTTATGGGATGGTATCACCTGATGAAGAATACAGGTTTTTCAGAATAAAGGAAGAAAACATCGAAGGTTTCGAAGTGATAAAATTACTTTGGCCTGATTTCAAAGGGAAGAAGTATTCTTTTCTTCTCAAAGATGAGGTTAAAGATGATTCTCCGGAATTTGATAGAAGATTATTATGGAAAATATTTGTTAATAGTGGGGGCGATAAAGATTTCTATTCCGAGAGAGAGATTTGTTGGGAAGTCAATGACGTTCTGAAGGGGGTTGTATTGGATTTTTTCACAGAAGAAGAAGTCATGGAATTATACAAAGAGATTAGAAATGCTAAGAACTATATTAAATTGAGGGTCTTTGTTCTAAAGAGGGTGTATAATCAAAAATTTTTAATAGACATAGTTTTCAATAAATCCGAAAATGAATTGGTAAAAGCGGCCGCCATAACTAACATTACTGATACTCGTGTTTTGCTTCTTGTTTTCAGACAGGCAGGATGTTATTTAAAGAAAAAGGTTTTTAAAAAAATTATCGAATTGAATGATAGGAAATTATTGGACCAGAATTTTTTAGCGTCAATGGCTTTTGATAAAGATATGATTTATGACGAGATAAGAAAGGAGGCTATCGCGATGATGGAAGACATCGATCTCCTTAAGGAGATAGTTTGGCATTTTAACGAGGGACAGGCACCATCAATAATCATTTCTCCTCCTTCTCTGGAAACTCATGCTCTTTGTCGAATTAGCTGCCTTGCGGAACAAAACAATATTGATGAACAAGGATTTTTCATAGAAGTTGCCTTATGTGAAGACTTATCCCTGGAAGTCAGGATCTCTGCAATTTATCATATCTCTTGTCAGAGCGTATTGGAAAAAATAATGGCGGGACATTTTCATTCTCATTTGCGTCACGCAGCAAAAGAAAGGATAGGAAAAATTACGAGCACCAACTCTTCTTAAAAAGAAGAGTTTTTATTTTTCTCCATTCAAAATTAAAAAACTATACATAATATAATATTAATCTTTATTAATATTTTATAATATAAAAGATTATAAATAATATATAAATAGTTTCTGCTCCTTATTTTTCTTTTATATATTCCCAATTTCCTCTGAATTTTCATTATTTCTTAACAATTCCACGGGGTGTTTTTTGGTTTTTAAAACCCTGACTTGGAACCAGGAAACCGGTAGTAAAAGTGCTTATTTGAAGGGGTAATTTTTGACTGACTTTTCCACAGTATTGACATGCTCCTTTTATGATAGAATAAACTAATCTTTACCCTCGAGATAAAGCTAAAAATGGAATTTTGCGGTCAAACAAAATTTCCATTCTTAAAAGAGGGAATTAGTTCTTTGATAGGGATTAAGGTCTAAAAGCACTTGGTCCCTTTCCTGATGCAGATTCAAAAGAATAAAGAATACCTTACTTTAAAAGAAGCAAGCAGAATTTTCGGATATCATGCAGATTATTTAGGTTGGCTTATAAGGGAAGGCCGGGTTGAGGGTAGGAAATTCCACAAAAATACTTTCTGGAAGGTTAGGACAGATGCGTTTATAGAATACTGTAATAGGAAGAAAAAAGAGATTAAAAAGACACCTTTGATACGTAAAGAGATTTCCCTTAAAACGGCAGCTGCTATATCGGACTATACCCCCAATTACATCGCTCAGTTAATAAGAAATGGGGAGATTGCAGCCAGAAAGGTTCGTACCCAGGTTTCCTGGCTGATATCTAAAGATGGCCTTGCCAGATATAGGCAAGCAGCCAGTAACGGTTCGGACTTCGAGGCTATAAATAAAGATAATTCCTTTGTTATAAATCCCGGAATCAACCTCTCTCTTTCCGGGTTAAAAAAAGGCCTTCATTCTGTCTCGAGGCAGGTCCAGTTTTTAAGCCTTACAGCACTCGTCTTCGCAGTGTTGTTTTTTATTGGCAACAGCGGTTTTTCAATAAATCATTTACAAGGAGCTGTCAGCGCTTTCGTAGGTGAAGACACGGATGCTGTTAATTTATATACAGCCAATTCCTACGGCCAGTGGCAGAATGCTGAGAAAGTCCAGGGTCCTCCTGAAATCGGCCCCGATGGAGAACTTGCTGCTTTTTCCGCAGAAAACTCAACCACCTACAGAATAGGAGCCCTGAATCTATTTTGTGAGGGCTTTGGGAATATTCATGATTTCTCCGAATCTGAATTTCAGGGAGCTAAGATAAAAATTTCTTTAGCCATAGGAGAAAAGAGCACTGATATAAATATCCAAGACGAGGAGAGCCCTGTACTGGATGGCACGGGTCCCAACCCTGCGCCGGATGGTGCGGGGGAAGAACTAGGGTTTTTAGGAGGTATCAGGGCGCTCATTGAAGGCTTGAGGGATAGATTCGTTTACTTTATGCGATTCTTAGCCGTGAAACTGAACTCCATAGCCAGAGCAGAGGACATTCCTTTTGTCGGTTCAACGGAGCCATTCGTTGTAGAGGATGTAAGCAGTGTAAATGATGAAGAAAGTTCTACTACGCCTTCAGAAGAGGGTGAGGCGGAGGCCACTACCACCGAGCTGATAGCCGCTAGTACTGAAGAAACCCCTTCGACAGGTTCAGGGCGGGCTGCTTCAACAGAATCAACGGCCACCAGCACTGAAGAGATAGCTACCACTACTGATGTAACGGCCACCAGCACTGGAAGCACAGCCACTACTACCGTAACCACCGCCGAAGATATCCTTCCTGACTTAGACTCCAGAATCGTCATCTACTGGTCTTTTAATGGTACTTCGCCAGCTGGCGAATGGAATATCCTGGACGAAATATCCTCCAGTAACCTCTCCAACCAGCTCAACGGCGGCTACTTTGAGTACGACGCCTACTTCCTCAGCAGTTGGCAGGACATTTCCAGCCTCAGAATCAAGGTGGAAGGGGTGGCCGGCGGCAGCACCAACGTCACCGTCTATTTAGACAGTGTCTGGGTGGAGGCGGAATACCTGGCAAACAATCCGCCAGCCGGCGGAGCAACGATCACCGATGAAACTGCGACTACCACTGATGGAATATCTACTAGTACCGGAGAAACAGCCACTCCTCCTTCAGAAGAAGGCGAGACAAGTACTACTACTGATATCACTCCGGAAGACGAAGGCGCAGGCCCCATGCCGGAAACGCCCTTAGAAGAGATAGAAGAAACAGAAGATAAATTAGACAGTACAGCTACCACCACCGAAGAAACAGAGCAAGAGCAGGCTACGACAACAGATGACGTAGAGGAAGAATGGAGAGATTTAACGCCGGAAATTTCTTTGATGTTTAGGTCAGTATTAGGCGGAGACGATAGTATTGATGTTCCCGACATATTCAAGGGGATGGTTAAAACTTTTTGGATTATGGAGTTTGACTGGCAGGGAGAGAAATATATTTTCAGCCAGGAAGACCCTGGCATCAACTGGGAGAGGCAGGATAACAGAATTATTGGAACCGTAGAAAGAGAAAACAGCTCCTTTACTATAGAATACTCTCTCAACGAAGAAAGGCTTGTAACCGGAATATTTTTTACGAACAACACAGAATATCCGGTAGAGAAATTGGTCTATAAGTTTTATATCAGATATCCTTCAGGCTTTATCCTTGACGAAGAAAACCTTCTTTTAGGTAAGGGTAAGGATTCAATTAATTTTGAGGTAGTTTCTAAGAGCGAAAATCGCTCAATAACCGAGCTATTTAAAGGCCTTTACCTTGATGGTGCTGAGGTTCTCATAAGAGAAGGGACGGTAGAGGTAGGGGGCTATTCTGAGGCAGGTGTCTCTGTTATTTCACAACTAACTAAGGAGAACAGCCAGGGGTTATGATAAAGAAATATATACCAAATTTTTCTAAAAGATATTTGAAATTTTCATTTCATATTCTTTTATTGTCTCAAATTATTTTGGTTATTTTTCTTATTCCCGGAGGGTGGGCTCAGGCAGGGTGCGGTGGGACAGCGACCTCCTGTACGGCTGTGGGATCAGCCGACTGTGCTACCTGCGGATGTGATGCGGCAACAGGCAACTGTTCTAATGCGGGTGCTTGTACGAGTCTTTTTTCTGGACCATGTTCAGGCTGTATTTGTGCAGGATGTATCCCCAGCGGCAGCTGTCCTTTTATTTATTCATGGGATGGAAAAAAGTACAATTTTGACGTTGAAGGAATAACAAGGGCTGTGTTGCCTGAGTGGGAAATGCCTCAGACTTCAAGATTGTATACTATCAGGCCCGATAACGGCGAATACAAAATAAAGATTAAAGAAGAATTGCCGGAAGATACTTACTTGAATTACGTAGAATTAATAGAGGTAAAGCACAAACCAGGCACAGAAGTATATACGGGTTTTGAAAACGGGTTCTACACAATAAAATCTCTTGTGAAACCCACTAAGACAGTGGATGACGCTGGCAAAGATGTCTTTCATCTTATTAATTTCAAAGACAGCGATTTTTGGAATAAAGATGATTATTCGGGTACTGATTACAGGGATGCTGACGGCGACGGCTTGGCAGATAGCACCAGTTCCGACGATATATACAAGTATTTGGAGTTAACCTTTCCAAAACCTGAGGAAAAGGCAGATAAAATCAAATTACTAATGAAGGTTTTAGAGCTTCACCAGGAAACCTGGATATGGAGGAACATTGTAGGGAACGCTGAAAAATACGAGGGATTTCTTCATGAATCAGCTGTTGACGGAAGCCTGCTTAATCTCTTCCTTTCCACAGCTCCCAGTGCATTAAAAATCAAGCTTTGGAACGGGCAAGAATGGGAAGACAGAGGAGTCATTATGGAATATCCTGCTCACCAGGCTGCTGAGGTTGTTTATCCGCTTGATATTTCTAATATTGAAACCGGCGAAATAAAGATTAGGCTTGAGGGTATTCCTAATGAGTACGGAGTGGATTATATTGCGGCCGACTATTCTGACGATGAAGGTTTGATAATTAATAAAGCACCTATTTTCAAAGCCGTTAAGGATGGAGTTGACTTAACAGCTTCCCTGGCGGCGGCCGACGATAAAAGAATTCACCTGTCTCAGAACGAAGAGGCACACCTTTCCTTTGAAGAAGAAGCATTCTCCGGTGACGTTGCTGATAATCAGGAGTTTTCCGAGAGTACGTATTTCTTAAATATTACAGGTTACTACAGGGTATATTCTTCTCCTATTGATTTGGATATCTCCAAGGATGAGTTGATAAATATCTTCAATACCCCGATGTACTGTGCCAGGTTTCTTGTCAATAAGTATCTTGAAGGTAACTTTAGCAAATGTGCGGGGAGCCGAGAAACTGATATCGTTAAAAAAGGAAATATCTTATTCGGTTCGATTATTACGGATAGGACGTTTTTAATATTTGCCGGTTTGGCAATAATATTTTTAATTGCGTTTTTCTCTAGAAATATTTCGCTGCTCAGCGTAATAATGATTTTTATAATTATCTTTTCATTCCTGGCTTATTCCGTAATAAATGTTGATAAATACAAGGAAAAAATTTCAGCGGGACCCGGGGAATGCTCTGGAATTACAACCTGTTCCAATTGCAGCCAGGGTAATTGTGAAATATGTACTATATGCTCATGGGCTGCTGGTTCCAATTGTTCCGGAGGCACACCGGATTTATGCTCTACCCATAACAATCAGGATGACTGTGAAACCTGCGGATGTACCTGGTCTGGAGCGTCAGGATTAATTCAGCGTTCTGTGCGCTGGCAGAACGATGACGGAGCTGATGTTAACTCCAATTCCAATTCAGCTGCAGCTGATACTTCTTTGGAAATGGAAAAAGGGGAGAGGGCTACCTGGCGGGTTCAAATAGAGAATAATTCAAGCACCACTGCTACGACTACTGATTTTAAGCTCCAATTTGGGGAAGCGACTTCCAGCTGCAGCAATATCGGTTCTGGGTCATGGGTAGACGTTTCAACTTCTACTCCGATTTCTTTTTCGTGGGGTTTGGCAGGTTCTAACGGTGACATTATCAATGCTACAGTCACAGATACTACCAGTACCTGCGGCGGAGGCTCCTGCGGTTTTGCTACCGGCACCTGGCATGAATGGGCGGCTACCACTTCTGATTATTATTTTGCTACCTCAACCTATGCTGAATTCGGCTTTATGATTGAAACGTCTAACGCCGCCACGGGCACCAATTATTGTCTTAGAATTTATAACAACGGTTCCAGCCAGCCTTTATCAGGATATGAAAGCTACGGAGAGCTAAGCGTGGTTACCACTACTGCCAAAAGGTATTCCAAAAATCCCTCGTCTTCATCTCTATCTTCGGATAATTCTGACCTTACCTATTATTTTGATGATGCAGGGTATTCTGCTGTTGCTTCAGACGACAACAGCTCTTATGATACGGCCACCAGCAGTTCCAACTACCCTGTGTTTTTGTTCAACAGGCGCCATACCAATGATACTGACCCCATTTATGTCATCTGGGACGGGCAAAGCAGTGCGGCTTGTGAAACAAATCCCGTTTATCTCCAGATTTATAACGCCAGTTCCACTGCCTGGGAAAATCTGGCTACCAGCACCTCATGTGTCACAAGCACAGATTTCAGCCTTTCAGACACAATCGCTCTTGAAGAAGCTGGGCCTTATTATGACTCCAACAATTGGAATTACGTCAGGGTTTATCAGGCTTCAGGTACTCAGGTCCTACAGACAGATTATATTGGTATTTATTTTTCTGCCCCTCAGATGAGTCAGAGAGCTTATATTTTTGAAAATGATGATGGTCCAAATGTTAATTCTAATTCTGACATGGGCGCTGCTAATGCCACAGCTACAGACGTGAAGCGCGGACAGAGGATGATAGCAAGAATTCAGATTGATAACCAGGGGGGCACCACCAGCACCGATTATAAGCTGCAGTACGATAAGAATGATGACCAATGGATAGATGTTGAATATGGAGGAACAACTGCCATCAATTCAGGCGCTTCCACTACTGACTGGAACGCTACCACAGCAGATTCATTGGGTATTACATCAAATGGTTATACCTCTATTGCCATCGGCACGGACGGCAATCCTGTTGTTTCTTACTACTACGGAGGTAGTTCTGATCTTAGAGTTTTGAAATGCGGCAACCCTTCGTGTACTGCTGGCAACAGCACTACTACCGTAGCTTCATCAGACCAACAGGGTCCTTATAATTCAATTGCCATTGGTGCAGATGGTTTGCCGATAATATCTTACACTCATTTTTTTACAGACAACGACATTAGGTTTACCAAGTGTGGAAATACTGCCTGTAGCTCAGGAAACAGCAGTATAATTGTTGACAACACCCCTGCTCTTTATATGGGAACTTCTATTGTTATTGGTACAGACGGATATCCGATGATCGGGTACGCTGGTGGCGCTAATATTGGTATTGCCTTTGCCAGATGTACTAGCGGCAATTGCACTTCTCCAGGTAATTGGGTTACCACTACTCTTGGATATACAACTCAAGCCATGGATCCCTCTGTTGCTATTGGTACAGACGGTTTCCCTGTAATGTCTTTCTATAATAGTCAATCTGATTTAGATTTTGCCAGATGTATTACCGGAAACTGTACTTCAAGCAGTGATTGGGCAACAACGAGCATAGATTCTGCCGGTCAGGTTGGTTTGGGAAGTTCAATTATTATTGGTTCAGACGGCTATCCCATGATTTCCTACTATGACGTGACTAATAATTATCTAAAAGTGGCCAGATGTACTAGCGGCAACTGTACCTCATCAGGCAATTGGGATATTAATATTGTGGATTCTTTGTCTTCTGAAGGATTCCAAACGTCAATAAGTGTTGGTTCAGACGGGCTGCCCGTAATTGCTTATTCAGACAGCGTTACTGGAGAATTAAAATTTGCCAAATGCCGGGATCTGTCTTGCTCTTCAACAGTAATTTCCAAGGTTATCTATGACAGCAACCAGGGCCCTGATGGTATTTCATTAACTGTCGGTACGGACGGCTGGCCGGTAATAAGTTTTCTTGATAATAACGGTGATGTCTTGAAGATAGTCAAAGCGAGGCCTTTAATAGAAATTCAGCCAGCCCTTGGCCTTTCAGGCTCTTCGGGTGATACTTTGACTTCGGCGCAAGCAGGCACCTGTTACGGCGGTTCTGCCTGGGTCAACGGGAAGTGGTACGAATCCACATTGACTTCGGGACAGGTCAGCCTTGATGGCTCAGAATGTACAGAGCTTGCTTTTGCCATAGATACCGCAGAGGCCACCATAGGGGAGACCTACAGGTTGAGATTAGCTGACTCAGGAGGCAATGCCCTTTATTCTTACGAAGAATATCCATCCCTTGTTATAGTTTCAGATTCAAACAATATCCAGAGATATTCCAAAGCTTCTATAAAGACTTCAAACACCATAACCACCGTAGATTCAGCAGGAGAGGTTGGTTTCTACACCTCCATTGCCATCGGCACAGACGGTAATCCTATAGTGGCTTATTATGATGCGACTAACGATAATATCAACGTTCTCAAATGTGGTAATCCTTCCTGCAACGCAGGCAACACTACTACGACCCTGTGTTACGGCAGTTATTCTTTAGGTGGTACCTCCATTGCCATCGGCACAGACGGAAACCCCATTATCGCCCACAGCAACACTACAGAAGACAGTATAGTGGTGGCCAAGTGCGGCAACCCCTCCTGTACCGCGGGAAATACCACTACCAATGTGGATGATAATGGAGGTCTCAGCAATAGCGTGTCTATTGCCATCGGCACAGACGGTAATCCAGTTCTTTCTTATAAAAACGAATCAAGCAACAATTTAATGATAGCCAAATGCGGCAATCCTTCCTGTACCGCCGACAACACTACTACCATTGTTGATAGCAACGGTGACATTGGAAGCAATTCCTCTCTGGCTATCGGCACAGACGGCAACCCGGTGGTGGCTTATTTTGACAACCCTAATGATAGTCTTAATGTTCTCAAGTGCGGCAACCCCTCCTGTACTGCGGGAAATACCACCACCAGTGTTGATAACTCTTATTTAGATACTTTTAGAGATACTTCCATTGCCATTGGGACTGACGGTAACCCGGTTATCTCTTATCTTCTGACGGGCGACTCTTTCGACTATTTAAAAATGGTCAGATGCGGCAACCCCTCGTGTACTTCCGGAAATACTATTGCCAATCTTCCGGGGACTGGAATTTTAGGGATGTCACACGGCACTTCCATAGCAATTGCTCCTGACGGAAACCCCATGATATCTTTTCATTATAAGCTTGATGACGAGCTCCGGCTTGTTGATTGTCTTAATGCATCATGTACTCCATCACACATAGATGTTTTAGATGGTTTTAATACAGTGGGTAGCTATTCTTCTCTGGCTATTGGTACAGACGGAAACCCGGTGATTGCTTACAATGATTACACTGTAGACGGGGATTTGAAGATAGTAAAGGTGGGAGATTTACCCCAGACAGCCATTTCTTACTTTAATACCTACATTGGCGGCGACAGACAAGCTAAAATTACCAGAAATCTATGGAGTTCTGCTGCCACAGGAGCTATGTGGCTGGAGACTAGTCCTGCTACAGAAGACGGCCTGCAGTATTTTACAGACAAAGCAGGATACACGGCCGCTCAATCATATGACTACTTATATGACAGTGTAGTAAGCGGAGGAAGTTCTTATGCTCCGATGTTTGAGTTTGCTGACAAATATACAAGTTCCACCCAGGACTTATATACAAGATGGGTAGGCAACTCGACGGTAGATACTTCTTCCAAAAATATAAAGCTTGAAGTTTTCCGGTTCGGCAATTCTTTGTCTACTACTGGATGGGAGACAATTGTTACTACTTCGACATGCCCTACAAGCACCAACTGCGTGATGGATGGCTCTATTACCTCTAATCCGGCAGATTACTATTTTCCGGAATACAAGTTCAATGATTCCACTGGTACCAGCTCCGCTGAATACTGGACTTTCTGGCGGGTATACCAGGAAGAAGGAAACGAAACCTTAAGAACAGACCTTTGGGATATTCAATATACGCCTTTCGGTTCTCCGGAACCTGCCAGCACTACCGTCACCCAGAGAGCGTTTATTTTTGAAAATGATGATGGCGGTAACGTCAATTCCAATTCTGATATGGCCGCAGCCAATGCTACTGCCACAGCAGTAAAGAAAGGCCAGAGACTAACGGCCAGATTCCAGCTGGATAATCAGGGTGTGGCTACCAGTTCGGTTTATAAGCTCCAGTATGACAAGAACGACGGCCAATGGATAGACGTTGATTATGGCGGCTCACCTAACATTAATTCAGG
>CAZEQH010000013.1:0-19614 GCA_964514375.1 uncultured Candidatus Saccharibacteria bacterium | reverse complement strand
TTATGAAACTAAAGTTTCAATCTCCTACCGGGATGCACGATATCCTTGCGGAAGACCACAGGTATTTCAACAGGATTCATAAGACAGTAAAGAAAATCGTCGAGTTTTACAATTTCCAGAAAATAGAAACCCCTATCCTTGAAGAAACAGAACTCTTTTCCAAGGGAATAGGATTGGAAACTGATGTAGTGGAAAAAGAGATGTTTTCCCTGAAGACCAAGGGAGGGGATAGGCTTACTCTCAGGCCGGAGGGTACGGCTCCGGTCATCAGGGCCTATCTGGAGGACGGTATGGCCAGTCTTCCTAGGCCTGTCAAGTTGTGGTATTTTGGGCCATTTTTCCGGTACGAAAAGCCTCAATCCGGCAGATTCCGGCAGTTTTGGCAGTTTGGCTTTGAGATAATAGGTGAAGACCACCCGGTCCGGGATGCGGAAGTGGTGCAAATTTTCTATAATCTTCTCAAAAAGCTGAAGATTAAAGATCTGATAATAGAAGTCAACAGTATCGGCGACAGCTGCTGCCGTCCTTATTACAAGAAACTGTTGGGGAATTACTTGAAGCCCAGGACTGCCTCTCTCTGTGCCAACTGCCGCAAGCGGATTAAAAAGAATCCCATGCGAGTCCTCGACTGCAAAGAGGAAAAATGCCGCCGCGTAATCTCGCAGGCCCCTCAAATAATTGACCATCTCTGCCAAGACTGCCATCAGCACTTCAAACAGTTTCTGGAATTTTTAGACCAGCTGGAGATACCTTATCGCCTTAATCCTTACCTGGTCAGGGGCTTAGACTATTATACCAGGACGGTTTTTGAGATTTTTTCCTCTACCCCGGTGAAACCTGCCGAAGAAGATTCCGAAGAGGGATTCTCCGAGGCACCCAGGAGTGCCCTGGGAGGAGGCGGCAGATACGATGGTTTGGTAAAAATTTTGGGAGGTAAAGAGACCCCGGCTGTGGGAGCTGCCGGCGGCATTGACAGAATAGCGGCTTTAATAAAAAGCGAAGGCGCAAATCTGCCTGCGAAAAAAGAACCGGAGATATTCCTTACCCAATTGGGCAATTTGGCCAAGAGAAAATCCCTTAAAATTATGGAGGATTTCAGAAAAGCGAAGATTCCTGTTCTGGAATCTTTAGGTAAGGATTCCCTGCGCGTGCAGCTGAAGACAGCAGACAGAACGGGAATAAAATATGCTTTGGTTATGGGTCAAAAAGAAGCTTTGGAAGACAAGATAATGCTGAGAAATATGGAAACCGGCCGGCAGACGGAGATAAAGACAGAAAAGCTGGTCAAAGAGGTTAAAAAGCTGTTAAAATAATCCTCAGGGTCATCTCCTCCTTGAAATTTTCAGGGATTAAGTTAAATTACGGTTTATGGAAGAAAAATGCATCTTCTGCAGAATAGCAGAGGGTAAAATGGAGGCAGATGTAGTTTACCGGGACGAATTATTTCTGGCTTTTCGCGACATCAATCCCAAGGCTCCGATTCACATACTTATCATTCCTAAAAAACACATTGCTTCCGTCAATCACATTACCGAAGAGGATGAAGAATTGGTAGGAAAAATGTTTCTGGTTGCCCAAAAGGTAGCGCAGAAAGCGGGTATCAAAGAAAAAGGCTATAAGCTGGTCTTTAACGTCGGCAGGGGCGGTGGTCAAATAATAGACCATCTCCACCTCCACCTTCTGGGAGGATGGGGAAATCCCGAGCAGCGAGGCGTCCCCGGCATGACTTAATAGGAATAAGGAGTCGAAACAAAAGCATACAATATATCAGTATTAATCTGCGGGAACACCGCTAAAATATAATATGCCTTTAGAGGTTAAGAAGAAGGAAAGAGAAAATCCCCAAAGTCTTGTTCGCAGGTTCAGCAAGAGAATAAAGCAGAGCGGTCTTTTGATAAGGGTCAGGAAAAAGCAGTACCGACGGCGCGCCAAGTCTCCTCAGCTCAAGAAGAAAGCGGCTCTGCGGCGCGAAGAAAAGAAAGAGAGTTACGAAAAGAAGAAGAAAATGGGAAATTAATATCTAACCCCTTTATGTTGAGGGAAAAAATAGAAGCCGATTTCAAAGATGCCATGAAGAAAAAGGACGAGCCCAAGCTTGCTATTTTAAGGATGTTAAAGGCGGCCTTTGCCAACAAACAATCTGAGAAAAGATATCAAACCGCCAAAGATCATCCTGATTTAAAGGAACAGGAATTGGAAAAGGAAAGTTCTCTTACGGAAGAGGAGATTACAAAGGAAATTCTTACAATGCTGAAAAAAGGCAAGCAGGCTATTTCCGATTTTGAAAAGGGCGGCAGGGAAGACCTGGTGAATAAGGAAAAAGCGGAGATAAATATTCTTCAGGGATACCTGCCGGAACAGCTTTCGGACGAGGAGATAAAGAAAATGGCCGAGCAGGCCATACGGCAGTCTGGAGCCGAAAACCTTAAAGGCATGGGTAAGGCGATGGCGTATCTTATGCCTGAGATAAAAGGGAGGGCCGAAGGTAGCCGCATATCGCAAATATTAAAAGATTTGCTTTCCTGAATATGGTTGATGTCAACAACCTCACTTCCGCTGAAGTAGATGAAGAAGAATTGAAGGGAGCCGCAGAGTATGTTTTCAAAGAAGAAACAGGCAAGGCTGATTTTCCGCTTTCCGTGGCTTTGGTTGAAGAAGACAAAATTAGAGAACTGAACCTGAAGTATCTGAAGAGGGATTACCCTACGGATGTCCTATCATTCCAGGGACAGGAGGATTTCAAAGGTCCTTACGGAACAGCGGGAGAAGTGGTAATCTGTCCTTCTCAGGTAAAGAAAAACGCACAGCGGGAACATTCTGATTTCAGGGAGGGATTGCTGAGGGTTTTGATACACGGGATTCTGCACATTCTCGGCTACCAGCACGAAGGATCAGAACAGGAGGCGGAGAAGATGGAAAAGAGGGAGCGGCATTATTTGGAAAAATATTTGGAAAATTAAGCAGGAAAGTTTAAAATACTATAATAAACAATAAAGAAAAGACGGGAATAAAATGGCGCGAGAAAGATTTATCATCGGATTAGACATAGGCACCTCCAGAACCAGGCTTTTAGTGGCATCCCGGAATGAGGAGTCCGGGGAGGTGGAGTTGGTAATAAAAAACGAAGTTAAATCGGAAGGCATAAGAAGGGGCACCGTGGTGAGCGTGGAAAAGGCCTCTAATGTTTTTAGAGAGCTTTTTTATAATAGTTCGCAGGAATTAGGTCAAAGGATAGATTCCGTTTACATAAATATCAGCGGCAGCCATCTTTTTTCGGTTTCGTCCAAAGGATTGGTGTCTGTTTCCCGGGCTGACCAGAAGATTTCCGAAGAGGATGTCCAAAGGGTCTTGCAGGCCGCTCAAACCATAAATCTGTCATCTAATAAGGAAATTTTTGATGTTTTGCCCAAATGGTACGTCATAGATTCTGTTAAAGGTATCAAGGAACCCGTAGGGTTGGAGGGCGTCAGACTGGAAACAGAGGTCTTGGCCGTAGGAGGGTTTTCTCCTTATATCCAGAACACTAAAAAAGCTGTTCTGTCTGCCGACCTGGACATTCTGGATATGTTCCCTTCACCGGTGGCGGCAGCTAACTCCGTTCTAACGGAAAAGCAGAAAGAACTCGGAGTGGCTCTGCTTGACATAGGTGCCGGCATTACCAGTCTGGCAGTTTTTGAGGAGAACAACCTTATTCATCTAGCGGTGCTTCCCATGGGCTCCAGTAATTTGACCAGTGATATTGCCATCGGCCTTAAGACGGATATTGATATCGCAGAGCAAATAAAAATTGAATTCGGATCTTGTCTTTTCAAGGGTAAAGACGTAAAAAGGAAGATAGATGTCGGAGGAGATGAACCTTTAGTTTTCACTCAGAAGTTCTTAGTCAAGATTATTGCTTCCAGGATGGAGGAAATTTTTGAGGAAGCCAATAAAGAATTAAAGAAGATATCAAAAGAAAAATTACTTCCAGCCGGTGTGGTTCTTACCGGAGGGGGAGCAAAGCTGCATAAACTGGTTGACCTGGCGAAAACTAAATTCCATCTGCCCGTAAGGATGGGAGAACCTAAAGGAATC
The DNA here is from genome assembly GCA_964514375.1 of uncultured Candidatus Saccharibacteria bacterium. GTDB lineage: Bacteria > Patescibacteriota > Minisyncoccia > Minisyncoccales > JANBVM01 > CAZEQH01. The sequence goes on along the minus strand of CAZEQH010000013.1, from coordinate 15,540 downwards.
CTTGGTGTTGAAGGCGACACTGCGCTTTCTACCGTCTGCGGTTTGGTTCTTTCGGGAGTAGATTCGGAAAACAGGGAAAAAGGTTTTGACTTGGGTAAAAAAGTGATTTCCAGATTCAAGAAAATATTTCGTATTTTTCTTCCCTAGAGGGAAAATTCTATGAGTACCAATATTAAAGTAGTCGGTATCGGCGGTTCCGGAGGCAACGCGATTTTAAGAATGAGGAAGGCCAATGTTAGGGGTGTGGAGTTTATAGCCATGAATACAGACTACCAGGACCTGAAAAAGGTGAGAGCAGATGTGAGACTACGGATAGGAGAAGGTATTACCCAGGGACTGGGAGCCGGCATGAACCCAAAGGTTGGGGAAGCTGCGGCCAAACAGAGTGCCGGAGAAGTAATGAAGACTCTGAGGGGCGCGGATATGATTTTTATTACCTGCGGCCTGGGAGGAGGAACTGGAAGCGGAGCCTCTCCTATAGTAGCTGAAATAGCCAAAAATTCCGGTGCTTTGACGGTTGCTATTGTCACTCTACCCTTTTCTTTCGAAGGCGCTTCCCGAGCTAAAATAGCTCAAAGAAGCAGAGAATTGCTGCGAGAAAAGGTGGATGCCCTGGTAACCATTAAGAATGATAAGCTCCTGGAAACCTTGGAACCGGATACTTCTCTGGTCAACGCTTTTTGGTTTTGTGATGATATTCTGAGAGAGGCGGTGAGAGGCATATCAGACCTCATCATCCTGCCTGGGATAGTGAACGTAGATTTCGCAGACGTAAAATCCATCCTCAGTAATTCCGGCACCGCCCTTTTTGGAATAGGCAGGGGAACCGGGGACAATAGGGCCCAGGAGGCGGTAGGACTGGCTCTTAATTCACCCTTGCTGGATGTAACCCCGAGAGGAGCCAAAGGAGTTTTGTTTAGCGTTTCAGGTGAAAATATTGCTCTCTCCGAAATAGAGGAAGTGGGTCGGATTATTACAAAGGAAGTTAACCCGGAAGCCAAGGTTATCTTCGGTGCCGTCCAGGATGAGAAGCTGAAGAAAGGGGAAATCAAGGTTACGGTGATTGTTACCGGTTTCTGAAAGGCCTCTGTGGATAACTCTGAATTTCACTGAAATTTATCGGGATTTGACCCGATTTTTTTTACGAGTAAAATGTATATAATGGCTAAAACTAAGACCGCCGCAAAACATACTGTTACCAAGGTTCAAAAAAGAGATGGGACCATTTTAGATTTTGATCAGAAGAAAATTTCCGATGCTATATTCAAAGCCGTTACCGCTACAGGTCAGGGAGACGGCGACAAATCCAGAGCGCTGTCCAATAAAGTTGTAGAGATACTAAACAGGAGGTTTAAAAAAGACGAAATTCCTCATGTCGAACAGATACAAGACATAATTGAGGAAGTTTTAATTTTGGAAGGCTTGGTGGATACCGCCAAGGCTTTCATTCTTTACAGAGAGCAGAGGAGGAGGATAAGGGAAGTGGTAGCGGTGAGCGAGGAAGCGGTGGAAAGGATAGACCAGTATCTTGGACGTCTGGATTGGGAGGTCCAGGAAAACGCCAACATGGCGTTCTCCCTGCAGGGGCTTAATCATTATGGAGTTTCTTATATCATCAAGCGATACTGGCTCAATAAGAGTTATCCGAGGGAAATCAGGGAAGCTAACGAAACGGGAGATTTCCATATCCACAATCTCGACACGTTGGGGTGCTACTGCATGGGTTGGGACCTTTACGACCTTTTACTTAGAGGTTTTGGGGGAGTAACGGGTAAGGTAGAATCAAAACCTCCCAAACATTTCCGTTCCGCCTTGGGTCAGGTTGTCAACTTTCTCTATACTCTTCAGGGCGAAGTGGCGGGAGCCGTGGCCTTTTCTAATTTTGACACCCTTTTGGCCCCCTTTATCCGTTATGACAATCTGAATTATGCCCAGGTGAAACAATCCCTCCAGGAATTTCTTTATAATATGGCCGTGCCCACCAGAGTGGGATTCCAGTGCCCATTTACCAATGTTACCCTGGACCTGCGTCCTTCCCTTGTTTTTGCCAATCAGCCCGTCATCATAGGGGGAAAACCCCAGGAGGAAACCTACAAGGAGTTTGAGGAAGAAATGAGGACTTTCGACAAGGCCTTCTATGAGGTAATATTGGAAGGAGACAAAAGCGGCAGACCTTTCCATTTTCCCATTCCCACCATCAATATCACCAAGGATTTCCCCTGGGACGACCCGGCTTTCGACGCCGTCTTTCAGGCTTCAGGAAAATACGGGACCAATTATTTTGCAAACTACATAAACTCCGAAATGAATCCTGAGGACGTTAGGTCAATGTGCTGCCGGCTGAGACTGAGTATGAAACAGCTGCATAATCGGGGCGGCGGAGGACTATTCGGTTCGGGTTCCCTCACGGGCAGTATAGGAGTGGTCACTGTTAATCTACCTCGCATTGGATACCTTTCCAAGACCAAAAAAGAATTTTTCCAGAGACTGGAAAGGGTAATGGATTTGGCTAAGGAAAGCTTGGAGATTAAGAGAAAAAATTTGGAGCACTTTATGGAAAAAGGGCTTTATCCTTATTCCAAATATTACCTTGAAGGAGTAAAGAAGATGAGGGGAAAATACTATGCCAATCATTTTTCTACTATCGGATTGGTCGGTATGAACGAGGCGCTTCTGAACTTTATCGGAGATGACGTCTCTACCAATAAGGGAAGGAAGTTTGCTATAGAGATAATGGATTTTATGAGAAAGACTTTGGTTAAATATCAGGAAGAAACAGGAAACATCTACAATCTTGAAGCTACGCCGGCTGAAGCTACCGCTTACAGATTTGCCCTGCAGGATTCTGAGCGATATCCGGATATAATAACGGCCGGCAGTAAAAAGGTTCCCTACTATACCAATTCCACCCAGTTGCCGGTAGGATACACCAACGACGCCTTCAAAGCCTTAAAATTACAGGACGACCTGCAGCGTAAATATACTGGAGGAACGGTACTGCATCTTTTCTTGGGAGAAAACATCGATGACATCGAAAGCGTTAAAAGGCTTGTCAGGAAGGTATTCGAAAATTTCCATCTGCCTTATATTACTGTTACCCCCACCTTCTCGGTATGTCCTGTTCATGGATATCTTAAAGGGGAACATTTTTATTGCCCCAAATGTACTATCAAACAGCCCTGCGAAGTCTATTCCAGGATAGTGGGTTATCTAAGGCCGGTTAGACAGTGGAATTTTGGAAAGCAGCAGGAGTTCAAGGAGAGGAAAGAATATTCCATGAAACCTATATTCTCGCACATCAAGGAAAAGGCTTAAGGGTTTTCCATATTTATGAATATAGGGGGACTTCAACAACTTACTCTTATCGATTTTCCTGGCCGCGTAGCGGCCACTGTTTTTCTTACAGGATGTAATTTCAGATGTCCCTTTTGTTATTCTTCTGATATAGTCTTGCCGGATAAAATAAAAAAACATCCCGTAATCTCCCAGGAAGAATTTTTTGATTTTCTCAAAGAAAGAAAAGGTTTTCTGGAAGGAGTGGTAATCTGCGGAGGAGAACCCACATTGAATGAAGACCTGCCGGACTTCATAGACCGCATCAGGCAACTCGGGCTCTTAGTTAAACTTGATACCAACGGCACCAATTTTGACATGCTCAGAGAACTTATTGACAGTAAAAAACTGGACTACGTGGCTATGGACATCAAAGGTCCCAAGGATAAATACAGACTGATGACAGGCCTTTCCGCAGACCGCTGGAATAAAGGTTTAATGGAAAACGTGGAAAAAAGTGTAGAGCTTCTCAAAAGCTCGGATGTGGAATTTGAATTTCGGACCACCGTAGTCCCCACCCTTCTTGATAAGGAAGATATCCTGGAGATTGTCAGATGGATAAAGCCGGCTCCCCGCTATTTCCTCCAGGGTTTCCGAGCGGGCAATAATATTAATCCTGATTTCAATTCAGTAAAGCCCTATCCTCAGGAATATCTGCTGGAAATCAGGAAAGCGGCAGCACCTTTCTTTAATGTTTGCCGGGTGAGATGAAAAAACACTGCCGCCAGCTGCGCTTTAATTGAAAAACAGCTTACCTTTAGGGTAAGCTTTTATCGTTCATCTTATGACGCCCTCGCAGCATCTAACATGTTTCTGCCTCTCTTTTATGGCAGGCGTTTTATCGGCTTCTTTTTTTGAGATGTCTTTCGCTCTTTTTTTGGGACTGATAGGGGCAGCCTTGGCTGTAATTTTGCTGAAATCCGAAAGAAAATTTTTAACGTTTATTCTCTGCTTTTTAATTTTTATCCTGGGTGCGTGGCGTTTTCAGAATTTTGCTGTTTGCGATAAAGACCGGCAAGCATTAGAAATGGCCGCAGGCCAAAAAGAAAAAGCGGTTCTGTCAGGGATAGTAGCAGAAAGGCCGGAGAAAAATGGAAATGCGTTAAAATTGATTGTTGCTCCGGATCGTTGGAAAAGCAGAATAATGGTAACCGCCAATCGTTATCCTGAGATTTCCTACGGCGACAGGATTATCATTGATGGGAGATTGGAGGAACCTCAAAATTTCAGCGGGTTCAATTATCGGGATTACCTGGCCAAGGACGGTATCTGTGCCTTAAGTTATTTCCCGGAGATTGAGGTTATCGGCGGGGGAGAGGGAAATCCCGCTCTGAGGTTCCTTTTTAAATTTAAAGATTCCCTGGAAGCGAACATTAATAGGCATCTGCCTGTTCCGCACGCCGGATTGATGTCTTCTCTAATTTTCGGAAACGAAGAGGAGGTTCCTGATACCTGGAAGGAAAAATTCAATATTACCGGCACCCGCCATATTATGGCAGTTTCCGGCATGAACATTACCATCCTGTCTTATTTTATTTTCGGCGCCTTTCTTTCACTTGGACTTTGGAGGAAACATGCCTTTTACGCTTCAGTTTTTCTGGTGATTGCCTACGTCTTTTTAATAGGAGCTCCTGCTTCGGCTGTCAGGGCGGCAGTCATGGGTATCCTTTTTTTGACTGCCCAGCACCTGGGCAGGACGGCCGAGGGGATAAGGCCGATTATTTTTTCAGCAGCCCTCATGGTGATGTTTAACCCTCTGATCCTGAAGGCCGATTTGGGATTTCAGCTTTCCTTTCTGGCCGTATTGGGCCTGGTATCCCTCCAGCCTGTCTTTGCGGATTTCCTTAAAAAAGTCCCCGATACTTTTCAGCTGAGATATACTCTTTCCGCCAGTCTGGCGGCGCAGTTTTTTACTTTCCCTATTTTGATTTACAATTTCGGTACCCTCTCTCTCATCGGTCCCTTGGTCAATATCTTTATAGTTCCCCTGCTTCCCTTGATTACCATCCTCGGGATTGGCTTGGCCGCAGCAAGCTTTATTTCGTCATTTTTAGGGCATGCCTTATCTTTTCCTGCCTGGTTTCTGCTGACTTATATTCTTAAAATAGTTGATTTCAGTTCTCAGCTGCCCTTTGCCGGTCTTAGTGTTTCCGTATTTCCCTTTTATTGGGTTCTTGTTTTTTATCTGATTTTGTTTCTCCTGGTATGGGAATGGCAGTCTGCCCGCAGATTGAAGGCGCTGAGGGAGTAAAAAAGCGGACTCCAGCCAAAATTAAAGAGCTGATGTAAATCTCCAGCTCTTTTTTGAAAATATTTAAAGAACTAAATAAAAAAAAATAAAAATTTATTTTTTGTTACGTTTTATATGTTTTATGCGCATATAATTCAGCCAGCATTTCTCCATTTCCATAATCCCTTCTTGCTTGTTTTCCTTCGGAGGAAGGGTTCCAAAAATCCTTATTCTATTAAATTCTTCACGAGGCATGTAAGGTGCACCCAGGTATTTTGTACCACTTTTTGTCGTGTGCGTCAAAGAGAAAGAAATGTCAAACCGGAAAAATTCTGGTAAAATTACTTTAATGGAAACACCAAGAAACAATCAGGCCTGGATAATTTCAGTGAATATGGGATACGGGCACCAGAGAACGGCTTACCCTTTAAAAGATTTGTCCCCTGATGGGAAAATTGTCAATGCCAACGACTACAAGGGGATACCTGCCAAAGACCGGGCCATATGGGAGGGCTCCAGAAAATTTTATGAATTTATTTCCAATTTCAAGAAAATACCTCTGGTTGGAGGGTTTTCCTTTTCGCTCTTCAATCAACTCCAGAAGATACTTAATTTCTATCCTAAAAGAGATCTTTCAAAGCCCAATATTTCTTTGGACAGATTTTATGCTTTATTCAAGGGAGGATGGGGTAAAGACCTTATCGAGAAGCTGAGCAAGAAACCTCTTCCCCTGGTATCTACGTTTTTTCTACCCGCCTTTATGGCAGAATTTTTTAATTATCCCGGTGAGATTTTTTGTACCGTCTGCGACGCAGATATCGCCCGCTCTTGGGCGCCCCTAAACCCCGCCGCCAGCAGGATTAATTATTTTGTCCCCACCGAGGTAGTGGCCGAGCGCTTGAAGATGTACGGAGTGAAGGAAGAGAATATTCATTTTTCTGGTTATCCTCTTCCCTTGGAAAATATAGGTTCTGTAAAGATGGAAATTTTAAAAAAGGATTTGGCTCAGCGTCTTCTAATACTCGACCCTAAAAAAAAGTATTTCGAACGCTATGAGCCCCTTATTAGAAGATATCTTGGGCAGCTTCCGGAAAGACCTGCCCGCTCTCTCACCTTGATGTTTGCGGTGGGAGGGGCAGGGGCTCAAAGAGAAATAGGTTTTAAGATTATTAAAAGCTTGAGGGGTCTGTTAAAGAACGAGGGAGTAAGGGTTTTTCTGGTAGCAGGAATAAAGAAGGAAGTGAAAGAATATTTTTCAGATAGGATTGGAGAATTGGGACTCAAAGACCTGATGGGAAAGAACCTGAAGATAATCTTTAATGAGAATATTTACAGTTATTTTCATGATTTCAATGAAGCCCTCAGGGAAACCGATATTCTCTGGACTAAACCCAGCGAGATGTCTTTTTATACCGCCTTGGGTCTGCCCATAATCCTGGCTCCCTGTATCGGCTCCCAGGAAGAGTTTAACAAGAAATGGCTGCTGAGGCTGGGGTCTGCCCTTTCCCAGGAAAACCCCAATTTTACCGACGAATGGCTCTTTGATTTGCTGAGAGAGGGATGGTTTGCGGAAGCCGCCATGCAGGGCTTTGTAGAGGGGGAAAAAAGAGGAGTATTTAACATCAAAGAAACAATTTTCTCCCACCGTTAATCAAAAATGAAGCTCAAGATGTTTTTAATAGGCTTTCTAATAATACTGCTTTTACCCATTGCTTATTTTTTCGTAGGCTCTGTTCCTCAGACAGACAGTGTGACCTTTGGAGTCAATTTTTCCCAAAAGCACGCTAAATACCTGGGATTGGATTGGAGAGAAACCTATGAGGCCGTTCTTGACGATCTCCGCGTAAAAGAACTGAAACTCATCACTCACTGGGACCTCATCGAAAGCCAGAGGGACAAATTCTATTTTGAAGACCTTGACTGGCAGATAGAAGAGGCCGCCAGAAGGGATGCTAATATTATTTTGGTGATAGGTATGAAAACCGGACGCTGGCCGGAATGTCATATTCCGGAATGGGCCAAAAGCTTAAGCAAACAGGAACAGCAGGGGCGGATATTGAAGCTGGTTAATGAGTTTGTTTCCCGGTATAAGGATAAGGAAGTCATCTGGGCCTGGCAGGCGGAAAATGAACCCCTCTTTCCCTTTGGAGAGTGCCAGTGGAAGGACAAGGAATTCCTGGCCAGGGAGATATCCTTAATAAAGTCTCTAGACCCTGACAGGCCCGTTATTTTCTCAGACAGCGGAGAAGGTTCCTTTTGGACAACGGCCGCCCAGATGGCCGATATCGTGGGTATCACCATGTATAAGAAGGCCTGGTTCACCCAGCTCAACACCTATGTTTATTATCCTTTACCCCCCGTCTTCTATTGGAGAAAGGCGCTCCTTATAAAATATTTTTTTGGGAAGGAAGTCATGGTTACGGAGCTTCAAGCCGAACCCTGGGGACCTAAACTCCTTTACGACGTTTCCCTGGAAGAACAGGACAAAACCATGAATCTTTCCAGATTCAAGTACAACGTCGATTTTGCCAGGAAGACCGGATTCAGCAAATTCTACCTCTGGGGAGCGGAATGGTGGTATTGGCTGAAAACTAAGCATCAAATGCCTGAAATATGGGAGCAGGCTAAAACTCTATTTTAGCGAGCCGAAGTTAACATATCTTTAAATCTTTCTAAAATGCTCAGCATTATCATTCCGGCAGTGAACGAGGAAAACTATATCGGCGCTATACTGAAATCCATAAAGGCGCAAACCTTTCAAGACTGTGAAATAATCGTAGCCGATGCCGGTTCCTCAGACAGGACCGTACAAATAGCCAAGGAGTTCGGCTGCCGCGTAACTTCAGGAGGGTCGCCTGCCAGAGGAAGGAACCAGGGAGCTGAAGCTGCCTTAGGTGAAATCTTTTTATTTTTAGATGCAGATAACCATCTCCCTGATAGGGATTTTCTTGAGAAAGCCGTACGGCAATTCCGGGAAAAGAAGTTGGCGGTAGCCTCTTTTCCCATATATCCTGCAGATAATCCAATTGACAAATCAATTTATTTTATATATAATGTCTGGGTCGATATAACCCAAAAATTTCTCCCCCATGCTACCAATTCCATTATGGTCACTAGGGATGTTCATTTTCAGATAGGAGGATTTGACGAAGAGATAAAACTGGCTGAAGACCACGATTATGCCAGGAGAGCGGCTTGCCGCGGGAGGTTCGGCTTTATCAAGGGTTCCCCTATATTTACCTCATCGCGCAGATTTGAAAGAGACGGAAGATTATTGACTTATTTAAAGTACCTTCTGGCAGGAATCTATATAATGCTGGCGGGACCCATAAAATCCGATATCTTCAATTACCATCTGGGCGGCTTTTTCAAAAAGGAAAAGGGGGGCATAATTAAAAAACATGATTAACTACCAATTACCAGAATTCAAATTGCCGCAATTGAAAAGCGGAAAGGCCAAGTCTTTCGCAAAGAGCAGTCCTTTCCAGGTTTTAATTTTTGCCGTTATAATATCTGCCCTGGTAGGATTTTTAGCAGGTATGGTTTCCAGCAGTTATTTTTTCTCCGTGGCCGAAAAAACCCAGCAGCCCCTTTTAGGAATGCCTCAGCAGGAATCTCAAAATACTCAGGAATCTCAAGGTCAGCCTGCTTATACTCCTCAGACCTATGAGGAACAAGCTATCATCAACGTGGTTAAGGAGTTTTCTCCCGCCGTAGTCAACATCATTATCAGTAAAGACCTTCCGGTTTACGAACAGTACTTTCTTTCTCCCTTTGACAGTCCTTTTTTCCAGATTCCTCAGTATCGCCAGACTGGTGTGGAGAAAAAGCAGATAGGAGGAGGCAGTGGATTTATTATTTCAGAAGACGGTATGATTGTTACCAATAAACATGTAGTGTTGGATGAGGAAGCGGAATATACGGTTCTTACTTCTGACGGTAGAACCTTTCCCGCAGATGTACTGGCCCGGGATCCTGACCAGGATATAGCCATCTTGAAAATAAACCAATCGGGCGAGGAAGGTTCCGTTTCCTTCACCAAAGTGAAGTTGGGGGACTCGGGCGCCATCCAGCGGGGACAGATGGTTATTGCCATAGGATATGTCCTTGCTAAATACCAGAATACCGTTTCCATGGGGGTGATATCAGGCTTGGGCAGAACCATCACCGCCTCCGGTGGAGGATTTTACGAAACTCTAGACGATGTCATCCAGACGGATGCGGCCATCAACGGCGGCAATTCCGGAGGCCCCCTGTTGAATCTCAAAGGAGAGGTGATAGGCATTAATACGGCAGTGGATGTTCAGGGGCAGGATATCGGCTTTGCCATTCCCATCAATCAGGCCAAACAGGACATAGATCAGGTGAAGCAGTCGGGGAAGATAACATATACCTTCCTCGGGGTTAGATATGTCACTGTCAATCAGCAGATCCAGACGGAAAACAGTCTGTCCGTTGATTACGGAGTCTGGATACAGAAAGGAAGTCAGGGAGAGGAAGCCATTTTCCCGGGCTCTCCCGCCGAGAAATCCGGGCTGCAGGAAGGGGATATCATTCTGGAATTCGGAGGAGAAAAGATTACGGAAAACAATACCTTGGCGGTCCTCATCTCAAAATATCATCCCGGGGACGAAGTTTCTCTGAAAGTTCTCCGGAACGGTCAGGAATTCACGGTTAACGTAGTATTGGGAGAGAGGAGTTCCTGATTCTCCTAAAAATAAGACGGTTTTAAAAAAGGGCAGAGTCCTTCTAGGGAGGAATAGTATTAATAGGGAACAAAGGGTGCAGAGCACCCTCTGTTTCTTGTCGGAAAGGCATTATAAATTTCTCAAATTCTCCTATAAAACCTTGATTTTTAAGTAATTTTAAGGTAAAATAAGGCTATTATGAACGGAAATCAATTCACACACAAGGCTCAAGAAGCCATTATTGAAGCTCAAAAATTAAGCAAAGAGAAAGGGCAGCAGCAGATAGATGCTCTTCATTTGCTTTACGCCTTACTCAGTCAGGAAGGCAGTGTTGTCATTAACATTCTTGAGAGAATAGGCGTTAACATGGACACCTTGATTAGGGAGACGGAAGGAAGTCTCAACAATATTCCCAGTATTATGACTCCCCGCACCCTGGGACAGTTTTATCTTACCCAGGATATGGCTAAGGTGCTTGATACTGCTAAAAGCGAAGCGGATAAGATGCAGGACGAATATATTTCAGTGGAGCATCTTTTCCTCGCTCTTCTGACCACGGATACCAAGGCAAAAGAGGTCTTGGATAAGGCCGCCTTTTTGAAGCCGGAGGGCAAACCCGACAATATTGAGTTTGGAAAATTAGACTATGGCACCTTTCTAAAACAGCTGGCGGGCATCAGAGGAGGTCAGAGGATAACAGATCCCAAGCCGGAAACTAAGTATCAGGTAGTGGAAAAATACGCCCGCAATCTTACCCTTTTGGCGGGGAAAGGAAAGCTGGATCCCGTTATTGGCAGAGAAAATGAAATCAGGAGGCTGATGCAGATTTTGTCCCGCAGGACGAAAAATAATCCTGTCCTCATAGGCGAAGCCGGAGTAGGCAAAACAGCTATTGTGGAAGGATTGGCTCAGAGAATAGTTTCGGGTCAGGTTCCGGAGAGCCTTAAGAATAAGGAAATTATTGCCCTGGATCTCGGAGCATTGGTCGCCGGGACTAGATATCGGGGAGAATTCGAGGACAGGATAAAGGCCCTTCTTAAAGAAATAAAAAGGGCTGACGGCCGATATCTTTTGTTTATCGACGAATTACATACCTTGGTGGGAGCGGGGGCTGCGGAAGGAGCTATTGATGCTTCCAATTTACTAAAGCCTGCTTTGGCCAGGGGAGAGCTTAAAGCCATCGGTGCCACCACCTTGAAAGAATATCAGAAATACATTGAAAGAGACCAGGCCCTGGAAAGAAGATTCCAGCCCATCTACGTTTCAGAACCTACCGTGGAAGATACTATTGCTATCTTAAGGGGTATCAAGGAAAAATACGAACTACACCACGGAGTGAAAATAAAAGACTCGGTGCTTATTACCTGTGCAGAATTATCATCTCGCTACATCCCGGACAGGTTCCTGCCGGACAAGGCAATCGACCTCATGGATGAGGCCATGAGCGCCCTGAGATTGGAACTGGAATCGGAACCAGTGGATTTGGAAAATCTAAGAAAAGAAATCAGTAGGCTGGAAATAGAGAGAGAGGCCCTCAAAAAGGAAAAGGGTCATCAGAAAAGATTGAAGAGTATTTCCCGCCAGCTGGCTGATTTAAAGGAGAAAGATAAGGCTCTGCGCACTAAATGGCAGACGGAGAAAGAACTCATTACCAAAATTAAAACCCTTAAAAAAGGTATAGAAACGGCGCGCTTTGAGGCAGAGAAGAGCATTGCTCAGGCAGATCTTCAGAAGGTGGCCGAGATAAAGTACGGCAAGATTCCTGGCCTGCAAAAAGAATTGAAGGCAGCTGAAAGAAAATTGGCCGAAATCCAGAAAAAGAAGTCTATACTCAAGGGAGAGGTTTCAGAAGAGGATATAGCAAATGTTGTTTCCCGCTGGACCGGTATTCCTGTTACTAAACTGCTGGAGGAGGAGGTGAAGAAGCTCGGCAAGATGGAAGACATAATAGCCAGAAGGGTTATCGGGCAGAAAGCAGCCATCAAGGCCATTTCTAATGCCATACGCCGGGCCAGAGCCGGGATTTCGGAAGAAAACAGGCCCCTGGGTTCCTTTATGTTTTTGGGTCCTACCGGAGTGGGGAAGACCGAAACCGCCAAGGCCCTGGCAGAGTTCTTGTTCAATGACGAGAATGCTATGATTCGTCTGGATATGTCAGAATACATGGAAAAGCATACCGTTTCCAGGATGATAGGTTCTCCTCCGGGATACGTGGGTTATGACGAAGGAGGTCAGCTTACGGAAAAAATCAGGAGAAGACCCTACAGCGTGGTATTATTAGACGAGATAGAAAAAGCCAATGCCGATGTCTTTAATATCCTTCTTCAAATTCTGGAGGACGGCAGGCTCACCGATGCCAAGGGTAGGATGGCTTCATTTAAGAACGCCATTCTTATAATGACCTCTAATGTGGGTTCTGACATTATAGCCAAAGAAGCTTCCCTGGGCTTTTTGAGCGATAAGGAAAGTCACCAAAAAGATTCTTTGAAGGAAAAAGTCCTGACCTCCCTGAAGGAAAGTTTCCGTCCCGAGTTCTTGAACAGAATAGACGAAATTATCATTTTTGATTATCTCGGTAAGGATGACATCAAGAAAATAGCTGACTTGGAACTTCAAAAAGTGATGAAGAGGCTGCAGCAGAAAAATATTAAAGTTAAATTCTCAAGTGAAGTTAGGGATCTGATAGCTGAAAAAGGTTTTGACAACAATCTGGGAGCCAGGCCGTTAAAGAGAGTTATTCAGAAGAAGATTCTTGATCCGCTTTCCGTGAAGATTGTTTCTGGAGAAATCAAAGAAGGGGAAATGGCTTCGGTGGAAGTGGAAGACAGCGACATTCTGATAAAAGGGCCGGGCGATTTTATTAAATCCGGAAAACGAATCAGAAGGAGGGCGCCCGTTTCTTCCCGATAAGGCATTCAAGATGAAAAAGTTTATCCTCTACACCCTGCTAGCTTTCGTCGTGGGTATCTGCGGCGGCATTTTTGCTGACCAGATTCTCTGGCCTTATTTTATAGAAAGACCGCTCTTTGAGCAGTATAGTTTGGAACAGAGGCCTGTTTATGTCACGGAAAGAAATGAAGTAACCATACAGGAGAATACTGCTCTCCAGGATTCCGTGGAAAAAGTTGATAAAGCTGTAGCGGGAATCGTTACCCAGGCCGATGGAAAGACCATTAAAGGTTCCGGTCTGGTTATTACCGCCGACGGTTTGATAGTAACTCTAGCCGATCTGGTTCCCCAGGGAGGGAAGTTTAGTATTCTTGTAGAGGGCCAGCCTGTTTCTTTCACTGTTCTTAAAAGAGATCTGGAGAGCAACCTTGCTCTCATTAAGGTGGAAAAGAACAATCTCCTCACCGTAGGATTTGCTAACCTGGATAATTTAAGGAAAGGGCAGAGGGTTTTTCTGGTGGGTGCTTTCCAGACAGGGCAGGCCATAGAAACCACGGTTAACGAAGGGATGGTCAAATACTTTGACAAAGATACTATTTATACTAATATAATGGAGACTACAACTTTGGCCGGCAGCGCCCTTTTTAACATCCAGGGGGAATTCCTGGGATTGAATACGGTTGATTATTGGGGAAGGGTCAGTGCCTTGCCTATAGATAAAATAAGGTCTTTCGCCGGGTTCTAGATAAAACCAGTAAAACTTATGAATAAAATAATCAACAATCAAAGAGGAAACCATTTTTTCCTGATAGACCTCCTTATCGGAGTGATTGTGGTGGTGGTAATGTTCTATTACGCCCTGTGGAGATAAAAAATTTTCTCTGAGTAATTAAAAAGCCCTTGACAGGGCTTTTTTGGTAATTAAGATATAAGAACCAAAGGATTTCTGTTTTCTTGCATAAGTTTTTTGAAGCATTTTCTGCCGAAGCAGGACACGTTTGCCTCTTTCCGAAAAAAAAGAATCACCCCTTTAAAAATGCAAAAAGAAAACAAAGTCCGGTTATTAGTTCTTTATAGGTGAATAATAAATGGTTACCATGCGTGGTTGTAAATGCTTTGTAGGAATTCCTCCCGGATCTATAGGAGAGAAGCTTACACTTGTGAGAAGGAGTCAATTGAAAGAAAGAATGGCAAGATGGAAGGGGGAAATTAAGTTCCTAAGGAAAGCGGGTTTCCCCAAGGATTTGCAGAAGATTTATACGCGTAAGAGAAAAGCCAGAATAAAGCAGGACAAGCTGGAATTGAAAAGGATTGAAAAGAATATAAAGGAAACTTCATTAAGGTGAGCGGCCCTGAAGGACATTATTGGAAAAAATAGATGTGCTGAAATAAGAGATTTGTTAAGGAGAAAAAAAGAGATAAAAGACGAAATCAGCAAATTGATATATGACGCTAAAGGCGGTTGTGCAGAGTATGTTTCTTCCATAGGAGAAGAGATAGAAGACCTGAAAAGGGAAAAGAGAATCATAAGGGAAGACACAAAGCAGATGGTATTTGAAGTTTTGGAATTCTGGAATAAGTCAAACAAAAAAATTAACAAATTTTTTTAAAAAATTAGGGAGAACATAAAGTTCTCTTTTATTTTTGGCCAAAAGAAAAAAGGCAAAAATGCCTTTTAGAACCCCCTCTTTATACGAAAGCTCTTGCGAGCAGGACTAGTTTCCCGTGAGGGAAAATGGGCGAAATCCAATGTTTGTAGGGTTGATAAATCTAAGTGTCAAAGACTCAACCGTATACGAGAGAAAGTAATCCTTCTTTAAGGTTCTGATTTTTATTTAAGACCTTAAAATCATTTTTGTCAACAGTATCCTTGCGATATCAACATCTTATGCCACTTCTTGTCCTTGAGCTTATTCAGGCCTTTTCCTGTATTTATCCCCATCTCTTCCACATGTTTTCCAAAATAAAACGGAAGGATTAAAAAAGTTATCCTTCCTTCTTAAAATTTCTCTTTCTTCTTCCTGTAATTCTCCGTAATTTGAATTGCCTTATCCAATCTTTTCTTTTCATTTCTTCTTCTACCTTTTTTATTTCTTCATCGATTTTCTTTATACTTGTACTTAGCTTTGTAACCTCTCTCTTGTTGTTGCCCCTATGTTCGTATTCCGCAATACCTAAAAGTAAATCTAAATCTTTTTCCAAAGAATCTTTTTCTTTGTTGTAACGTACTAATTTTTCCTCCGGTGAAAAATTTCCAGGAATTTTTTCAAACATTCAATTCACCTTTTTACTATCAAGTATATTCATCTTTCCCTCCAAGTCAAGCAAAAACAGAAATCCCAAAACTCAAAAAGTACAGAGGACGGACCTCTGCTGATTTGACAGAGGTCGGACCTCTGC
>CAZEQH010000012.1:0-22702 GCA_964514375.1 uncultured Candidatus Saccharibacteria bacterium | reverse complement strand
AAATGGTTTTTTCATATCTTACTATTTTACCAGTTTTTTTCCTTTTGGCAAGAGGGAACCCTTTGGCCGCTAAAAATGTTATAATTCATTATGAAACTTATTATCGGCTTAGGCAACCCGGGGAGAAAATATCTTTTTTCCCGGCACAATATCGGATTCAGAGTCCTGGACCTCTTTAGGAGAAAAAACGGTTTTCCTGCCTTTAACATTAACAAAAAATTCTTCTCGGCCGTTTCAATGGAAGATTTCAGCGGAGAGAAGATTATCCTGGCAAAACCGCAGACATTTATGAACGAATCGGGAAAAGCGGTAGTACGGCTATTAGATTTTTACCGCATCGAACCTTCCCAGCTTGCGGTTGTGCATGACGATGCGGACTTGAAAATAGGTAGTCTAAGAATTACGGCAAGCCGAGGGCCTGGTGGGCATAAAGGGGTACAGTCCGTGATAGACAGATTGAAGACGAAAGACTTCGTCAGGTTTCGCGTAGGAGTCAGGCCCCTTAAAGGGATAAAGGCGGGACAAGATTTGAGGAAACTGGTTCTTAAAGGATTTACAAAAGAGGAAAAAAATGCGATAAAGGAGTATATAAGCCTGTGCGAGCAGGCTCTTGAATTTTTTCTGAAAGAGAATGATTTGGAGAAAGCGATGAATAGGTTTAATTAATAAAATATGTGATGTTAAGGGAAAAAGTTTTGAGCAGCATAATGATTGCCGGCATCACCCCCTATTTTTTAAAGAGGGGTAATTTTTGGTTTGAAAAGAATAAAAGCAGGATACTGGAAGCCAGGAGAACCCAGTCCTTTTTTCAGGAAAATATTATCGTGGCTGAAAAGGACCAGGAGTTTAACTTTTCCTCGTTTTTAAGGAGGCTGGATGAAATGGGATATGAAAAAGTCTACCAGGTGTCGGAGATAGGAGAGTTCGCCCAAAGAGGAGGAGTAATAGACGTGTTTCCCATTAATAGCGATACCGCCGTCCGTTTTGAATTTTTGGGAAATAAAATAGACAACATCATTGAACTGCACGCTAAAATAAAGAGCGAAAAAATATCGAAAAGGATATTAGAGAAAAAATTAAGGTCGCAGGAAATCTTTTCCGACCTGGAAAATATCAAGACTGGGGATTATCTGGTTCACTTGGATCACGGCATAGGCAGGTTCGCCGGAATAACCAGTCATGAAATTTTTCCTTCTCCGGATATTTTTCCCCATGGGAAAAGAAAACAGGAGTATTATCTGCTGGAATATGCCGAGGGTGACAAGCTGTACATTCCCTTCGGACTGGAAAGAAAACTTTCACGATATATAAGTTTCACAGAACCCAAAGTTTCCAGGCTGGGTTCTTCTTTCTGGCAGAAAAAGAAAAGGGAAGTAAAAGAAGACGCCAGAAAATTGGCTCAGGAGCTATTGAAAGTATATGCCGTCAGGGAAACGGAGAAGAGACAGCCCTATCTGCCCGATGACGAAATAGACAGAGAATTGGCTTCTTCCTTTCCTTGGCAGGAAACGCCGGACCAGTCCCAGGCTATAAGCGACATAAACAGAGACCTGGAAAGCGAAAGACCTATGGACAGACTGCTGTGTGCAGACGTGGGCTTCGGGAAAACCGAAGTGGCACTGCGGGGTATAGTAAAAACCGTAAAATCCGGCTGGCAGGCAGCTCTCCTCTGCCCTACTACCATTCTGGCCAATCAGCATTTCAACAATTTCAAAGGAAGATTAGAAACCCTGCCTATTACAGTCTCTCTGCTTTCAAGGCTGCAATCTAAAAAAGAACAGAAAGAAATCATTGAAAAAATAAACAGAGGTGAAGCTGACGTGATAATCGGGACCCACAGGCTTCTGTCTCGGGACATTTCTTTCAATAACTTGGGCCTACTGATTATTGATGACGAGCACCGTTTCGGAGTAAAACAGAAAGAAAAGTTCAAGAAATTGAGAGCTTCCCTTAATGTTCTGTCCCTTTCTGCTACTCCCATTCCCAGAACTCTTTATTTATCTCTCTCGTCCTTAAGGGACATTAGTATAATAAAAACTCCTCCCGAGGGACGACTTCCTGTAAAAACCATGATTCTCCCCTTTTCCAAAAAGGTGATTAAAAAAGCTATTCAGGAAGAAGTAGCCAGAGGCGGCCAAGTCTATTATCTTCACAACCGCATTGAAACCATCAAGGCGGCACAAAAACTTTTAAAGTCGCTCATGCCTAAGACGAAATTTGATATAGCCCACGGCCGCCTGAAAGAAAAAGAAATTATCAGGGTTATGGATGATTTTCAAGGAGGGAAGAGCGATGTGCTTATAGCAACCACCATTATCGAAAACGGCCTGGATTTTCCCAACGTAAATACCCTGATTGTAGCCAACGCCTCCAGGTTGGGATTGGCAGAGGCCCATCAATTAAGAGGAAGGGTGGGCCGCTCGCACCATCAGGCCTTCGCTTACTTTTTACATTCTCAGAGATTAAAGGGGAAAGCCAAAGCCAGGATGGAGGCTTTGAAGGAATCCCAATTTTTGGGCTCAGGATACAGGATTGCCCTGAGGGATATGGAAATCAGGGGAGCCGGCAATATCCTTGGGAAGGAGCAGTCGGGCAACATCAACCGGGTAGGTCTGAACCTGTACTGCCAGATGCTGGCTCAGGAAATCGAGAAAATAAAAAGAAGCCAAAAATAGGCTTCTAAAAATTTTAATCATGAATAGCATCCCATCCGTCTACAAACTCGATAAGGGCTGGTACTACCAAAGGAGCTCCTAGAGCAAAAGCCAAAAAAGTCAGGCTGACTCCTGCTTTCACAAGATTAGCCGGTAAGACCCCTAGAAATCCGAGCAATCTATCTTCCACAGATGTTTCAGATTCTCTATCACTCTCAAAATCAATATCGGGAAAACTCCCAAAAACACTAGCCATTATTTCATATCACCCCTTTTAAATTTTAAAAGATTTTTCATCATCCAATATTTATAGATATAAGTCAAGATTTTTCAATTTTCCCTATTGCTGTTATAGTTGAATAAATTATCCTTGCAGAAAATTTTTGGCTTTTTAACAAAGAAAAAGAAATAATTATGTTTAAAACTAAAAGTATTACCCTGGAAGATAAAGAATACCCGAAATCTTTAAAACATATCGGGAGCCCTCCAAAAGAACTTTATTTTAAGGGAAAAATTTCGCCGCAGGAAAAGTGTTTTGCCGTGGTAGGCACCAGAAGATGCTCTGCCTACGGCAAGCAGGCAACTTTGGAAATAAGCGGTGAACTGGCAGAAGCAGGCCTGGTTATTGTTTCAGGGCTGGCCTCTGGTATAGACACCTGCGCCCACCTGGCGGCAGTAGAAAAAGAAAGCAGGACCATAGCCGTCCTGGGAACCGGATTGGATGAGAAGTCTCTTTATCCCCGGTCAAATCTAAAATTAGCCCGAAGGATTCTGGAAACCGGAGGATGTCTTATTTCGGAATATCCTCCTGGTACGCGGGGAACTAAATTCACTTTCCCTCAGAGGAACAGAATAATTTCAGCTCTCTCTGCGGGAGTGCTGGTAGTGGAAGCCAAAGGAAAGTCCGGAGCCCTGATTACCGCCGACTGGGCCAGAAAGCAGGGAAAACCGGTTTTTGCAGTGCCGGGTCCGATATATTCCGTAAATTCCGCAGGATGCCACCGCTTGATTAAAGAAGGCGCGATTCTGACTGAAGGAGCTTCTGACATATTGGCCCTTCTAAACCTGGATTACGGGAGAAAAAGTAAAAAGAAAGCCGTTAAGGGAAGCAACCTCGAGGAAACCATGATTTTAAAAATTTTAGAAGAAGGTCCTCTCTATATAGATAAAATTATAGAAAAGACCCGTCTTCCCGCCCGTTCGGTGGCCGGCGCTATTTCCGTACTGGAGATAAAAGACAGAATAAGAAATTTGGGGAATAACACCTTCTCTTTGTCTTCCTGAAATTAAAATTATGAAACTGATAATCGTAGAAAGTCCAACTAAATCAAAAACGCTAAGCCGATTCCTGGGGCAGAGTTACGAAACCGCTGCCACCAAGGGGCACATCCGGGATTTACCCCGGAAGAGTTTTGGTATTGATGTAGAAAAGGATTTCGAGCCCAATTATCTAATAATGGCCTCTAAAAAGCCGCTATTGAAAAAAATAGGAGAAATGGGGAAAAAGGCAGAAGATATGTTCCTGGCCATGGATCCTGACAGAGAAGGAGAAGCTATCGCGTGGCACTTGTCCAAAGCCTTAAAGCTCAAAAATCCCAAGAGGATTGTTTTCCATGAGATAACTAAATCTGCTATCGAAAAAGCGCTGCAAAATCCAGGAAAGATAAATATGAAACTGGTAGATGCCCAGCAGGCCAGAAGAATATTGGACAGGATAGTGGGATACAAACTTTCCCCCTTCCTATGGAAAAAATTGATTAGGGGGCTCTCAGCCGGAAGGGTGCAGTCGGTAGCGGTAAGACTGGTAGTGGAAAGAGAAAAGGAAATAGAAAAATTCATCCCTCAAGAATACTGGAGTATCGAAGCCCTTCTGGAAAAAGAGAAACAGGAATTCAGCGCCCTTCTAATAGGAAAAGACGGGGAAAAAATTACCAAAATGGGAATTAAAAGCAAAAAAGAAGCGGAAGTGTTCACAAAGGACCTGGAAGGGGCAGAATATAAGACAGCTGAAATCAAAAAAGCTGAGAGAGTAAGAAGGCCTTTTCCTCCCTTTACCACTTCCAGCTTACAGCAAGAAGCATGGAAAAAACTGCATTTCCCGGCTAAATTCACCATGGGAACCGCTCAGAAACTATATGAAAAGGGGTTTATTACTTATCATCGTTCCGATTCCTTAAATGTCGCAGAAGAAGCTCTGAAATCAGCCGAAAAATTCATAACGGAAAAATTAGGAAAAGAATACTGGCCCGGTTTCCCAAGAAGATATAGAACCAAAAGCAAGACGGCTCAAGAAGCCCACGAAGCCATCAGGCCGACATATCCTGAGAAAACCCCGGAAAGCCTTTCCTCCAGGAAAGGAAAACTGACCGGTGCTGATTTTAAATTATATGAACTGATATGGAAAAGATTTATTGCCTCTCAAATGTCAGAAGCAGTATTTGACACTGTCACGGCGGATATTGAGGCTATGCCCAAAGAAGGAGATTTTCCCCCGGGAGAGAAAAAATACCTTTTCCGAAGCACCGGCCAGACACTCAGGTTTGACGGCTTTTTAAAAATTTACCCTGTGGCCTTCACGGAAACCGACCTGCCTCCTTTAGAGAAAGATGAAGTAGCGCAATTGGTAAAACTTATTCCTTCCCAGCACTTTACCCAACCGCCTGCCAGATATACAGAGGCCACCCTGATAAAGGCCCTGGAAGAAAACGGCATAGGAAGACCTTCAACTTATGCTCCCATAATTTCCACCATACAAGGGAGGAATTATGTGGAAAAAGACGAACAGAAGCGCTTCCTGCCTACCGAGGTGGGCAGGGCCGTTAATGATATTCTGGTAAATCATTTTCCGGAAATAGTTGATGTAGGTTTTACTGCCCAGATGGAGGAGGAACTCGACGAAATAGCCCAAGGGGAAAAAGAATGGAGGAAGGTAGTGAGAGAATTCTATGAGCCCTTTGAAAAGACGCTGAAAAAGAAAGAAAAGGAGGTCCCTGACAAAAAAGAAACTTATGAAACGACTGATAAAAAATGCACCGAATGCGGAGCTCCCCTGGTCATCAAGCTTGGCAGGTACGGAAAGTTCTATGCCTGTTCTGGCTTCCCCAAATGCAAGTACACCGCTCCCCTGGAAGAGAACCGCCTGGGCATGGAATGCCCCAAATGCCAGAAAGGGAAAATCGTGGAAAAAAGAACTAAGAAGGGTAAGATGTTTTACGGCTGCAGCAACTGGCCAAAATGTAATTTCGCAACCTGGTACAAGCCTACTGGAGAACTCTGCCCTGAATGCGGAGCCCCCATGATAATCAGCAGGAGGGGCCAGATAAAGTGCTCCAACAAGGAATGCGGCTCCAAAAAAGGCAAGAAAACATAATTGACTTCGAAAATCATAATTAGTAATCTGAAATTGAGGTTACCTTTCGACTAAGTTAAACCGAAGTGCCAGCACTGAATCCTTCAACTGAGGTTCAGAATAAACATCGCCTAAGTGCTCGCACTGAGTCCTTCAACCTGGCTCAGGATAAACAATGCCGAAGTGGTGGAATGGAATACACGCAGCACTCAAAATGCTGTGGGCGCAAGCCCATGAGGGTTCAACTCCCTCCTTCGGCACCATGCTAAATAAACTATTTCCGATATGTTCTATGTCTATCTCCTCCAAAGCTTAAAAAACAGAGATTTATATGTCGGATATACTAAAAACCTGGAAAAAAGATTTATTGAACACCAGAAAGGGAAAGTGTTATCAACGAAAGGTAGAAGACCATTATCACTAATATATTATGAAGCATATCGGAGTAATAAAGACGCAAGAAATAGGGAAAAGTTTCTAAAAACAGGCCGAGGTAGAGAATTCGTAAAAAAGAATATTATTTATTCGAGGGTTTCCGCCCAAGGCGGATCAGCCTAGGGCTGACAACTCCCTCCTTCGGCACCCCCGTAGAGAAATTTCAACTAACTTCGTTTAATAGGTTTTCATTCCGAAAACCCTGTTGAAATTCTTCTACGGGGCACAAAAAACGCCCCCTCCAAAGGGGGCGACTCTTTTTAAAAAATTAAAGTTCTGAGGCCAGGCGGACGGCCCCTATCACGGGTTTTCCGGAAAGTCTAACAAATTCTACTTTAGAAGCTTCCCTTTTCACTTGCTTTTTGACCTCAGACAGGAGAATTTTGGACTTAAACATTCCTCCTACCATGACCAAGGGAAAACAGGCATATTCAAATTTTAATTCCCTAATTACTGTATTTATGGAAATTGCCAGCTCTGAGGCGGCTTCTTTCATGATACTGCGGGCTGTACGGTCTCCTCTTTTGGAAGCCGCATCACAGACGACAGACATTGGCGGTATAACCTCGGTCGGGTTATGAGAATAGATAAAGCGCGCCAGTGTCCTTTCGTCTTCGACGGCGAACTTTTTGAGGACTAATCCTGTAAGCATGGTCGCAGAGCCCCTTCCGTCCAAATCTTTTAACACGGCTTGAAAGGTCTTGTGCCCTACGTAGAAAGCAGAACCCTCGTCGTCCAGCCATCCCCAGCCGCTGCAGTGAGCTTGTTTTTCCCCTTTCCAGCCCCTGACCACGGCTCCTGTGCCCGCGACTACCAACACTCCCTCTTTCTTTTCAGTACCCGCGCTAAAGGCCACTTCCTGGTCAGAACCTATTTCAACCTTACCTTTGAAAACTTCTGGTATCCTCTTCTTGAGCTCTGAGTTTATTTCTCTTTTTTTTGAAGAAAACTCTTCCGTCACGGCCGGCAGACCGATGAAGGTCGATATTATATTAATTTTTTTTCTGTTTTTCGCCACCCCTCTAATCGCCAGAGCGACATTCTCAGCCGCTTTTTTAATGCCTATATTGCGAGGGCTGGAGGGACCGGACTGGAAGACTTTTATAATGCGCCCCGTTTCATAAGCTAAAGCAGCAGTGGTTTTGGTGCCCCCGCCGTCAACTCCGATGATAAATCCGCTTTTATTAGTTTTCATGATGAGAATCCCTATGCTTTTTAACTTCTTTAAAAACGCTGTAGAAGACCGTTTCATCATCTACATTATTCATCACTAAAGAGCCTGGGCCTATGGTGCTGTGCCTACCTATCATGATACCGGGCATCAGGCAGCAGTTGATGCCGGTCTTTACTCCGTCTCCCATTATACATCCCAAACCGGTGAGGCCGCTCTCCTCCTTAACGCCTTTAACGAAAGGTTTTATCTCTCCCTTGTCAATCCTGACGTTGGCCGTAATGGTGCCTGCTCCTATCCGGCATCCCCGCCCCAAAACAGAGTCTCCTATGAAATTATTATGAACGTGAATATCTTCCTGGAGGATGGAACGCGGAATCTCGCTGTTGGCGCCGATCATAACTTTTTCCTCCAGATTGGTATATTCTCTCACCAAGGCGTTATTGCCAATAAGGCAGTCTGGGCCTACGTAGCAGGGTCCCTTAATAACGGCATTTTCGTATATTCTGCTTCCTGCGCCTATGAAAACTTTTCCCTCTACCAGCGCCTTCTCAGACAGAAAAGCACTCTTATCCACCCCTTCTTGCAGGAATCTGTCAAAGATATACCTTTCAAGAGAAAACAGGTCCCAAGGATATTTTAAGTGAAAAACAGGATTTTCAATTATCAAAGCCTCGAGATTGCTGAGGCGAGCGTACTCTGACAGGGCTTCTTCGAAATCATAAACATGGCGCTTTGTCTTCTCATAAGTTGCGAAGAAGTCAGGTTCCAAAATATATACGCCAACCACCCTGACGTTAGAGGGCTCCCTTCCTTTTTCGGGTTTCTCAATAATTCCCATAACCTTGTTGCCTTTCAACCGCATCATACCGAACAGCTGAGGACGGGAGGTTCTCTGCCCGAATAATATCCCTTTATTTCCCTTTTTCTCAATGGCAGCGGTTTCATTTAATATCTCGTCTATATCTACCCTCTCTGCATTTACCAATAAAAATCTTGTCTTAAGCAGATTTCTGGTACGGAATAGGGCATCACCCATACCTTTAGGTTCCGGGTTAACGAGATACGTTAATTTCATACCAAAGACTTCTTTGCGCAGTTCCCGTTCAATATCCCTGCTCTTGTCCTGTACTATTATGGTCTCCGGTATACCTGCCCGCTCCAAACCCTTCAAGGTATAAAAAATAAGAGATTTACCCATTATGCTAACAAGGGCTTTGTGACGTCCGTTCAGAGGCCAGAAGCGGCTGGAGGAACCTGCGGCCAAAACTACTGCTTTTTCCATCATAATAACGAGAGGATTACCTTTACCAACTTATCCGGGTCATGGACAATTCCTCCCGAAGAGTTGACAACATCACGACCTATAAATTTCTTGGGCTTGGAATTCACGCCGCTAAATTCCACGGGGGATATCAGTTCAGGATTAGTTCTCCTATTGGCAGCCAGTCTCTGAGGAGAAATTTTCTTTTTATTATAAATTACATAATCCACCTCTCCTCCCAGTTTCTTTTCTATGTCTTTGGTGAAATCCAAGACTGTAAAATCGTTTGTTTCACCGTACTTGGTCATCAGGTTGCAGATATATGCTTTTTTAGCCTTGCTTTTCCGAACAGCTTTGGCCACCCCGTCCACTAATAAAATCTGGGCCAGGGAAGAATAAAGGTCTCCGGGCCCTATAATGATGAGGTCTGCCTTGTTTATCGCCTTCAAGGCCTGAGGGTAGGCTGCAGCACGAGGACGCAGGAATACTTTCTTGATACGCAGCCTGCCGTTGTGCTTGGGAATGTCAATATTGGTTTCCCCGGACAGCATCTGACCGTTTTCCAAAACCGCAAAGAGGTGGGAGTCGTCGAGGGTAACCGGAAGCACCTCGTGGGGAATATTAAGAATCTTACGCATTTCCTCGCAAACCTGACCGTAGTTGTTTTTGGTGGAGAGCTCCAGGGCCGTAATCAGCAGATTGGCAAAGTTGTGGTCCTTCAGCTGACCCGTCTGGAAGCGGTAGTTAAAGAGGTTCTCTACCGCCGGGGAGGTATTAGCCAGGGCGATAAAAGCCCTTCTGATGTCGCCCGGAGAAACGATCCTGTAGTCTTTCCGCAGCCTGCCTGCAGAACCCCCGGAGTCCAGCATGGCGCAGATGGCCGAAATCTTCACCTTGTGTTTTTTCAGTCCAGTCAGAACGGCCTTGGGCATGGCATTGCCTCCCCCAAGACAAGCGACTCTGGGAAAGGACTTTCCTGCGGATTTTTTTCCGTTTGTTTTCTTTTTCATCTTAGAAGCCTATTAACTTATTTTCTCCAATAATGTTCAGGAAATCAAATCTAACAGACCGAAAATGTGTTCTTCAGAAACGGCACCTTCTCTTAATATCTTGGAGGTCGTCAAATCTATGACCGTAGAAGGTAGTGATTCGGGTAGATTGCCCGCATCTAAAATCAAATCGGGCTTACGGGAAAATTTTTCCAGCTGGAGCATTATCTCGCCAATATTTCCGGAAGCAGGCGATCCGGAGATGTTAGCCGAGGTCTGGGCTAAGGGGAAACCTGCTACAGAAAGGAGCTGATTGAGAAATTCGTAGTCGGGCATTCTCAGTCCCATCTTACCGTCGGAGCTTATTATATACTCTGGAAAGTCAAGGGACTTGGCCGCACACACTGCCGTTACCTTGCCGGGCCACACCTTTTTTAGGAATTCTCTTTGAGTCTCGTTTATTTCAGCCAGATTTTCCACGGCTTCAAAGTCTCTGATAAAAACGGCTAAGGGTTTAGAAATATCCCTTTCCTTAATTCGGAAGATTTTTTTCACCGCTTCCCGTTCGCCGGCATGTGCTATAAATCCGTAAACGGTATCTGTGGGACAGACCGCCACACCGCCCTGGAGGAGAACTTTTTTTACTTCAACGATATTTTCCGGAACAGCGTTAAGGGTTTTCATTTTTAAGAAACTGGGAAACCCTTATTACGTCTGCTGGGTTGGTAAAATCAATAAAAAAATCTGAAATTTCCTTCACCTTCACCTTCTTTTCCGCGGCCAGCATATTGACCGCATCTGTAAGTTCGTACTCACCCCTCTCGGAAATCTTGATTTTGGTGAGTTTTTCCCATATGTCGGGAGTGAACTTATAGAGGCCGATGTTGATGAAGTTGCCCACGTAGGTCTTCGGTTTTTCTATTATTTTTTTCAAAAATCCATCCTCCACCTTCAGTACTCCGAACTTCTGAGGGGAGTGATGATAGCGGCCGGCCGTATAGGTATAGCGGTCGCTGATGTTCATTGCCTTTAAATCTCCCACGGAAAAGATGTGATCCCCGTAGACCATTATGAAGCTTTCTTCTCCCAGAGCTTCCCGGGCACACTCCAGGGCACAAGCCGTACCGTATCTCTCTTTCCCTAAAATTTCGAACTGGTCCACCATCCGGACGGGATGAGGAAATTCTTTGAGAAAGTCTTCCACTATCTCCCGTTTATATCCCGCTACCACGATAAGTTCGCTGTAACCCGCCTTAAGAAGGTTACAAAGCAGGTAATTTAAAAACGGAAACCTGCCCACCCTGATGAGATGCTTGGGTTTGTTCCTGGTTAAGTGGAGCATGCGGGTTCCCTTGCCCGCAGCCGCCACCACTGCTTTTTTTATCATAGTTTTTGCAATAACTATTATCTCTATAACACAATTAACTCCAGAATCAAGGGAAGCATTTTACTTTTCCAGGTATTGCCAAAATAGAAAATTTACTTCATAATTAAAAATCATCCCAGTAGAAGAATTTCGAAAGTGTTTTTGCAAAAAACACAAATAATTCGCTGGGAGATAAAACATCAATATAAATTTTTAAGATTCGAAATTTCTCTACTGGGCATGAATAAAAAATTCCTCGTCAAAGGAGGAAAAAAACTTAAGGGAACCGTGGAAATTTCCGGCTATAAGAATTCGGCCGGAGCCGTTTTGGCTGCGGCCCTGCTTTCAGAGCAACCTTCAGTTATAGGTAATCTGCCTCTCTGCTCTGACGTCATTGACTTTATTAATATGCTGGAACAGATGGGAGCCGGCGTGGAATGGGTGGAAGAAAAGAAGATTAGAATCAACCCTAAGAATCTTAATCCTGACAGAATCCCAAACGATACCTTCGAAAAAATGAGGGTTTCTGTATTATTAATCGGACCCCTGTTGGCCAGATTCAAAAAATTCCGCTTACCCCATCCCGGAGGAGATAAAATAGGATTGAGGCCCATCTCCTCACACCTGGAAGCTCTTAAAAAATTTGGGGTCACAATTAAGGAGGAAAACGGCTTCTACGTCTTTCAGGCTCCAAAAGAAAAGAAAGGAAAAAGAATAGTGCTGAAAGAGTTTTCGGTAACGGCCACGGAAAACGTGATGATGCTGGCCAGCTGCTCCCGCGGAAAGACTACGATAGAAATAGCGGCTGCAGAACCCCAAGTGCAGGACCTGGGCAATTTTCTTTCCAAGATGGGAATAGGGGTAAAGGGGATAGGCACCCATACCCTGGAGATAGAAGGTAAAGAAAAACCTTCGGGAGCCGAATTCTCCATCTCGCCGGACATTCTGGAAGTGGGAACCTTTCTTATCGCCTTTGCCCTCACCGGAGGCCAAGGGAAGATAAGGAACGTTAACCCCGGGCACCTGTCTTTTTTCCTGGAAAAAATGAAGGAAATCGGAGTGAATTTCACCGTTCACAACAATGAAATCCTAGTCGGCCCGACCAAAAGAATCCATCCCGCCCGCATCCAGGTTTTCCCTTATCCCGGCTTTCCTACAGACCTTCAGCCGCAGACTTCGGTACTGCTCACCCAGGCCAATGGCAGGTCTTTGATACACGACCCTCTGTATGAAAACAGGTTCAACCATTTGCATGATTTAAGAAAAATGGGGGCTGATATTGAAATAACAGACCCCCACAGAGCCCTTATTTTTGGAAAAACCCCGCTAAAAGCCAATAGAATAAACGCTCCCGACATTAGGGGGGGAGCGTCTCTGATACTGGCATCCCTGATAGCGGACGGTGAAAGCGTGATTGAAAACGTCTATCAGACAGACCGGGGATATGAGAGGTTTGACGAAAAACTCAGGAAATTGGGAGCGGATATAACAAGATTATAGAAAGGACTTATCTGAACTCTCTGACGGTTTCTTTATGGTCAATCTTTCTTTTCACCTTATACCAGGGTTTGGTAAATTGAGGCCACTGTTCTTCGAAAGTAGGCCTTTTTATTTTATAGAACACACCTATGGGGATCTTGGCGTCTTTCCGGACGGAATAATCCCATTCTTCAGCCTTGTTCATAGCGGCCCGGAAATCGGAAGTGTCGTGTCCGGCATCTAATTTATAAATCCTCTCTTCTGCATAATCCTTGAAATTATGGAAACTGACGCAGGGTTGAAGTACGTCTACCAGGGAAAACCCCTTGTGGGTTACGGCCTGTTTAATAAGGCCTTTCAGGTGCTGGGTATCAAGAGCATAACCCCTGGCCACGAAGGTAGCTCCGCTGACCAAGGCCAGGGCTATAGGATTCAAAGGGATTTCCTTTACCCCCAGAGGAGTCGCGCGGCTGACAAATCCTGGCTCTGAAGTAGGGGTGGCCTGACCGGTAGTCAGGGCAAAAACCTTGTTATTGTGGACAATCATGGTTAAGTCCGCGTTATAACGGCAGTTGTGGACGAAATGGGAAATGCCTTCTGCGTAGGTATCCCCGTCTCCCCCAAAGCCCAAAACCGTTAACTCGGGATTAGCAGCCTTCATACCAAAACATAAAGGCAGAACCCGGCCATGAAGGCCGTAAAAGCCGTTGATATTAAGGTAATCAAATATCTTGGCATGGCAGCCTATGCCGCTGGCCATAGCAATATCCTTGGCTTTAACTCTTTTTTCATTCACCAGGTCGGATAAGGCCTCTTTGACGGACTGCAAAAGCCCGAAATTGGGACACCCGGGACACCAGGTGTTTACTTCTTTGGTGTTGAAATATTGAGGTTTCATATTTTATTTTTTTTTCTTAATGCTGCTAATAATATCTTCTGGTACAAAGGGTCTGGCATCGTATTTCAATACTTTATCCTTAATCAGATACCCTGTCTGTTCTGCAATAATGTCACCTAAGAGACCCGTGGCATTATTTTCTACCAGTACCACTTTCTTGGATTTTTTAAGTTCTTTCATAACCGCTTGTCTGGGGAAGGGACTGATATAGGAAACCTGCAGAAATCTGAACCCCTTCAATTCTTTCAGGGCGTCCAGCACAGCACCTTTGGTGGAACCCCATCCGACGATGAGATTTTTCCCTTTACCGTAGACGCTGACGGGATGAAACTTGTTGATTTCCTTCTTAATATAGGTCAGTTTTTTAAACCTCTTCTTGTTCATTTTAACCGTCCACTCCGGGTCCTCGATAGTATTACCATACTCATTATGTTCGTAGCTGGTGGCCCTGACCACAGGCCCCTGTCCCGGCACCGCTCTTGGGGAAACCCCATTTTCCGTAATCTTATAGCTCTTGTAGTCTTTATCGGGATTATCAACCAGAAACCGGCCGTAAGGTAAAGAAGAGGAAGTCAAGTCCTCAAAGCTATAATCGCTTTCTGCCACGTGTTTATCCGCTACAATAATAGCCAGATTTCTGAACTTGGAGGCCAGGTAAAAGGCCTCTTGGGTTCTGGACGCTGCCTCTTTCGGGTCTCCGGGAGCTACCACAATTCTGGGAAACTCTCCATGGCCGGCATTAACGGCAAACTTCAAATCGCTCTGGGCGGTGTAGGTAGGAACGCCGGTGGCAGGTCCTGTTCTCTGGGCGAGATAAACCACAAGAGGCATCTCCGATATGCCAGCCAGACTCATAGCTTCTGTCATAAGAGCAAATCCTCCTCCGGAAGTACCCACCATAGCCTTGGCTCCTCCGAAAGAAGCCCCGAGAGCGGCATTAACAACGCCTATCTCATTTTCCAGCTGCAAAGCCAAGAAATCATTTTCCAGCTGTTTGGAGGCCAAAAAATGAAGTACAGGAGTAGCCGGGGTCATGGGATAGGCAATATAAACGTCTATGCCGGAATTTATGGCTCCCACCCCTACTGCCTCACTGCCGGAAATAAAGTAATTTCTCTTACCTAATTTCTTTATCTTTTCTTTTCTTCCAGCCAACCCGTAACCTATCTCAACGGCCTTCTTAATTAAATCCTGTTTACTGCCCTTAAAGGCCTGTCCCACCTCCTTTAAAAGAAAATCCTTGTTTACTCCAAAATACTTAAAGAACCATCCTATGAGGATGTCGTTTTCGATGATTCTGGGCGCCTTCAATTCCCCTAAAAGGGACTGGAGGTCAACCGCTCTAAGATTTCCGTCCTTCAGGGTTTTATCGCCCAGAATAAAACCTCCCTTTTTTAAGTTTTTCTTGTGTAGGTTAACCGTTTCCTGGTCAAAGGCCACTATGATGTCGTATTTATAACCGTGCGAATAAACCGGTTTGTCCGATATCTTCAAGATATTGAAGTTGTGGCCTCCCCGGATTAGAGACGGGTAGTCGCGATAGTTGAAAACATAGTAACCCAGGGCACAAAATGTTTTTCCTATAAAATGGGAAGTTACGGCTGTCCCCTGGCCGGCTTTGCCTCCCACGAGAATTGTTTTTTCCATACTGCTTTTTATTATACTTACTTTTACGCTGTTTATCAAACTTAAAACTAGATGAAGACCCTGCGGTTTTATTCTACGGTAACGCTCTTGGCCAGATTTCTAGGCTTATCTACGTTGTGGCCCAGGGCAACGGCCAGATGATAAGCGAAAAGGTGAAGAGGGATAACGGATAATATAGGTGTAAGCATTTCCAGGGTCTTGGGAATATAAAAGACCTCGTCTGCCAATTCTTTAATTCTCTCGTCACCGGTCGTGGCCACCGCGACAACAGGACCTCTTCTGGCCCTTATTTCTTCTATGTTGGAAAGCATTTTGTCGTAGACAGAATCTCTGGGACAGATTGCTACGGTAGGAAAGTTTTCGTCAATCAAGGCCAAGGGGCCGTGTTTCAGCTCTCCTCCTGCTCCCCCTTCAGCATGGACATAAGATATCTCTTTCAACTTTAAGGCTCCTTCCAGAGCAATGGGAGAATTATATTTTCTTCCTATATACCAAAAATTCTTGAAGTCTTTGTATTTTTCGGCAGCTTGCTTTATTTGAGGGGAAAGCCGCAGCACTTCTTCTGCCAATCCGGGAAGTTCGGCTAATTCTGAAGCAATCCTGCGGCCCATAACCAGGGACATATCTCTCTGCCTTCCCAGATAAATCGTCAGCAAGGCCAATGTAGAAAGCTGGCCCAAAAACGCCTTGGTAGAAGCCACAGCTATTTCCGGACCTGACCTGGTATAAATGCCTGCATCTGTCTCTCTGGCCTGACTGGAACCCACCACGTTGGTTATCCCTATGGTAAGGATTCCCTTCTTTTTCATTTCTGCCACTCCTGCCAGGGTGTCTGCCGTCTCTCCGGACTGGGAAACGAAAATAGCGGCCGTGTCTTTATCAATAAAAGGTTTACGGTATCGGAATTCAGACCCTATATCCACCTCAGCTCTCAAGCCCGCGTATTCCTCCATCATATATTTGCCTACCCTGGCTGCGTAATTGGCGGTACCGCAAGCCACTAAAATGATATTTTTAATACTTTTAAGCTTCTCGGCTGCACCATCCAAGCCTCCCAGTTTTACCGTCCCTTCTGCCGGCATCAGCCTTCCGCGAACAGCATTGCCAACAGCCGCCGGCTCTTCCATTATTTCCTTCAGCATAAAATGAGGGTATTCTTTTTTTTGAATTTCCTCCAAGCTCCACTCTATGTGGACGGACGGCTTTTCTTTGATAATTAAAAAATTATCCGGTTTCAAAACCGCAATTTCATTATCGTCAAGATTAATGACCTGCCTGGTATAAGTCACCACGGCGGAAGGATCTGAAGCCACCAAAAATTCTTCCTGCCCGATGCCCAGCATCAAGGGGGAAGAAAGGCGAGCCGCTACTATCTTGCCGGGTTCCTGTCCGGAAATCACCGCCAGACCGTAGGTACCCATAACATCCTTCAGGGTTTTTCTCACCGCCTCTTCCAGATTGCCGTTAAGATATTTTTCAATAAGATGGGCTAAAATCTCCGTATCGGTCTGTGAGGTAAAGGTATGTCCTTCGGAAATTAATTTTTCTTTCAGCTCTTTATAATTTTCTATGATGCCGTTATGGACCACAAAAATATTCTTTTTGCAGTCGAAATGAGGATGGGCATTCTCATCTGTTACTCCTCCGGTAGTGGCCCATCTGGTGTGGGCGTGGCCCGTATTTCCTTCCACTTTAAGATTTCTCAGGTCTTCCTCTGCTTCGGAAATCTTACCGGTTTTTTTATATAAAAAAGGCGGTCTGCCTTCATCGGTTACACAAAATCCGTAGCTGTCGTAGCCGCGGTATTCCAATCTCTTCAACCCTGATAATAAAACAGGGAAGGCCGGTCGTTTGCCCGTATAGCCCACGATGCCGCACATTATATTACTATGTTGATTATTTTATCGGGCACCAAGATGATGCCTTTTACCTCACGGCTGCCTAATTTTTCCTTTATTTTTTCCCGCCCCAGAGCCAGTTTTTCAGCCTCCTTTTCAGAAATGCCTGGTTTGACCTCCACCCTGTCGCGCACCTTGCCGTTAATCTGGATAATTAAGGTGATTACTTCTTCTTTTATCAATTGGTGTGCAAATTCCGGCCAGTTCTCACGATGTACGGAATCTTTGTTTCCCAACTGATGCCAGAGATCCTCTGTCATATGAGGGGCCAGAGGGGCTAGCAGAACTATGAGTAGTTTTATTACTTCTTTCCCTATCTCTTTCTTGTTATCTGAACAAAAATTTATAAATTTCATGAAAGCCGCCACGGCGGTATTGAATTTTCTGTTATCTAAATCCTCGTCTACTTTTTTGATGAGTTTATGGAGTTCGCTTTCCGCCCTGGGGCTGCTGTCCTCCTCCCGACCGCATTCAAGAGATAAATCCCAAACCCTATTTAAAAATCTCCTCACTCCCATAACACCACTACTGTTCCAATCAATGGTTTGACCAAAAGGCCCCATAAACATCTCGTACACCCTGAGGGTATCGGCTCCGTATTCTGCCACTATGTCGTCGGGATTAATGACATTACCGAATGATTTGGACATTTTCCTGCCATCTTCTGCCAGTACGATACCGTGGGATGTCCTCTTTTGGTACGGCTCTGATTGGGAGACCGCTCCAATATCAAATAAAAATTTATAGATAAACCTGGAATATAACAGATGGAGGGTCGTATGTTCCATACCGCCGTTGTACCAGTCCACCGGCATCCAGTAGTCAGCTTTTCTGCGATTAACAATCTCCTTATTATTGTCAGGATCACAGTACCTCATATAATACCAGTTGGAGCCTGCCCAGTTAGGCATGGTGTCTGTTTCCCTACGGGCCGGTCCGCCGCATGAGGGGCATTTAACTTCAACCCATTCTTTAATAGCAGCTAAAGGAGATTCACCCGTGGTGGTGGGTTTATAGTTTTCAACATAAGGAAGTTCTACGGGTAAGTCCTTCTCCGGAACCTTGACTACGCCGCATTTTGTACAGTGGACGAGAGGTATGGGCTCTCCCCAGTAATGTTGTCTAGAGAACACCCAGTCCCTAAGCTTGTAGTGAATTTTTTCCCTGGCAGAACCCTGGCTTTGCAGCCACCTGCCTATTCTTTCCATAGCTTCCCTTGAAGATAGTCCGGAGAACTGTCCTGAATTAACCAGCTTTCCGTATTCCACAAACGCTTCCCGGGATACGTTTCCCCCCGAGACAACTTCTTTAATTTCCAGACCGTATTCCTTGGCAAAATGGTAATCTCTCCTGTCATGGGCCGGCACTACCATCACCGCCCCTCCCCCATAGGTGGCTATAACATAATCTCCCACCCAAACAGGAACTTTTTCCTGGTTGGCAGGATTAATACAGTAGGAACCGGTAAATACTCCTGTCTTTTCTTTTTCCAATTTAGTCCTCTCAAACTCACTCTTCAAACGGGACTGTTTAATGTAGGACTTCACCTCCCCTTTCTGGCTATTAGCGACAAGCTTTTCCAATGAAGGATGCTCGGGAGCTACCACTAAAGCTGTCACCCCGAAAATAGTATCGGCGCGGGTGGTAAATACCTTTATTTTTTCTTTTCCTTGCTCTATCGGAAAATCTATCTCCAACCCCCTGCTGCGGCCTATCCATTCCTTCTGCTGGGTTTTAATCTTCTCCAGGTAATCCAAGCCTTCCAGATCGTCAACAAGACGGTCGGCATATTCGGTTATTTTCAGCATCCACTGCTTCAGCTTCTTGCGGGTTACCTGGGCCTTACATCTTTCACATCTGCCGTTGATAACCTCCTCATTAGCCAAGCCTATCTTGCAGGAGGGACACCAGTTAATGGGAATGGTGGCTTGATAGGCCAAGCCCTTCTCAAAAAGCTTAAGAAAAATCCATTGGGTCCATTTGTAGTATTTAGGGTCTGTAGTATTTATCTCCCTGCTCCAGTCAAAGGAAAGCCCCAGGCTTTTTAACTGACGCTTGGAGTTGCTGATGTTCTTTTCAGTAGCTTCCCTGGGGTGGATGCCTGTTTTAATAGCGTAGTTTTCCGTAGGCAGGCCGAAGGCATCCCAGCCGATGGGAAAAAGTACATTAAAACCTTCCATTCTCTTCTTGCGGGCTACGGCATCCATGGCAGAATAACTCCTGGCGTGACCTACGTGAAGACCGGCTCCCGAAGGATAGGGAAATTCAACAAGGATGTATTTCTTTGGCTTATCGGAAAAATCCTCTGCCCGATAAAGTTCTTTATCCTCCCAGAATTTTTGCCATTTGGGTTCTATTTCCCGTGGTTCGTACTTCATGCTTCTCATCTTTTTCCATCTTATATTTTAACTCTCAATTTGTAAATCTGACGGAGTAATTTAGAATAAATTAATATGAAAACAGCTTTGGTGTTCAATCCAGACATTAAAAACTATACTTTCGGCCCGGGACACCCTTTTACGGGGGGAAGATTTGAAAAGTTCATCAGGTTTGCCAAGCAAGAGCTTGGCAATTTCAACGAAATCTTCAAGGAGGTTGTTCCACCTTCTGCATCAGAAGAGAGCTTGAGGTTGGTGCACAGTCAGGAATATATTGAGGCCATATCCAGGGCTTCAAGGGGTATCATTCTGCCTAACATTACCCGATACGCAACGTCCGATAATCTCAATCCGGCTACAGGTTATCTGCCTAAGGGAATCCACGAGGCCGCTATGATTGCTGTGGGGACCTCTCTTGAGGCAGCAGAGCTGGTAAGAAAAGGGGGATTCCTTAAAGCCGCAGCGCTGGGTGGAGGACTGCATCACGCTAAAAGAGAAAAAGGGGAAGGGTTCTGTATTTATAATGACGTGGCCGTCTGTGCTAAAAAACTACTGGCAGAAGGCGTGAAGAGAATTTTGGTGCTTGATACCGACGCCCATGCCGGCAACGGCACCTCAGAGCTTCTGACTGAAGAAAAAAACGTGCTGCTCATAGACATCCACCAGGACCCTGCCACTATCTATCCCGGAACCGGTTTTATTGAAGAGATAGGGATGGGTGAAGGAAAAGGTTTCACCATAAACATTCCTCTATCCCCGGGTGCAGGCGACAGATCTTACGAATATGTCTTCGAAAGCATAATCTTTCCGATGACTGAAGAGTTTCAACCAGAATTGATAATCCGCAGCGGAGGATCTGACCCGTATTTCGCCGACGGTCTGACCGGGCTGGGATTGACCTTGAAGGGTTTCCGAATGATAGGTAAAAACGTAAAAATGCTGTCATCACAATTTTGTCAGGGAAAGGAAATAGACCTGATAGCCTCAGGATATAACCCCCAGATCCTGCCCCAGGCCTGGCTGGCCTTACTGGGAGGTCTGCTAGATTTCCATACCGAGGTGCATGAACTACAGCCATCTCCCTTTCGCGAAGGGTTCAGGCTTGAGGAAACAAAGAAAACAGTCTCTTCTTTAAGAGGCATCTTGAAAAAATACTGGAGATGCTTCAAATAACTACAAGGAAAATAACGCTCTGGCGTTTTGGGTGGTAATCCGGGCCGTTTCTTCAAGGCTCAGTTTTTTTATCTGAGCTACTTTTCGAGCTACATATTTAACGGCGATTGGCTCGTTCCGCCTATTCGTAAAACCAGGGGGTGCAAGATACGGACAGTCGGTTTCTATTAAAATTCTCTCCGGAGGAGTATCTGCTATTAGTCTTTCGAAATCCACTCCGTCAATATTCTTAAAAATAATGCCGTTGAATCCTATGGAAAACCCGAATTTAAGATAATGCCCCAATTCTTCATGGGTTCCTACGAAACTGTGGGCAACGGCTTTGGACGGCCTCAAAGCTTCATTCTTCGTTAAAAATTCTATCAGCTCTTTATGAGCCACGCGGCAGTGGAATATCACGGGCAATTCCAGGTCTTTAGCCAATCTCAATTCCGTTGCAAGGAGTTCCTTCTGCTTCTGCTTAAACAATTTTTTCTTTCCGGTAGTTTTCGGACGCCAATAATAATCCAGACCAATCTCCCCTATGGCTACCACTCCTTTTAATCCTGCCAATTTCCTGTATCTATTATAATCAAACTCTTTTTCGCGGTTTCCGCCCTCCAGTTTATCTTCTTTAACTCTTACCAGCCCCGTATCAAGGTTTATGGGATGGAGGCCTACAGCCGCATATATTCCTTTTTTGTAGCAAGCCGCCATTTCCGCGGCTTTCCTGGAATTCTCAAAGTTGCTGCCCACGTTAATCATCCAAATATTGTTATCCAGACATTTCTCTGTCATTTCCTCTCTATCTGGTTCAAAGACACTAAAATTCAAGTGAGCATGGGTGTCAATCCATTCAACCTTCCTCAGGGTTGATGGCAAGTTTTTAGAAGCACCAATCAGCATGATATATATATTATAACAAATAAAAACAGGGAACAGTGATTGTTCCCTTTTTTAAACTTTTATGAAATTGGGATAAACAGGAGGAGGATGGGATTCATCAGGTTCAATACCATGGTCGGTAACGGTGAATAATCCTGATTCGGTATTTCCCTGGTTAGAACGGATAACCAGCTGGTAACTTTTACCCGGCAGAAGGGAAAAGGTAGGGCCGTTACTTTGTGAGCGGACATGTACGGATTCCACCTTTTTTCTGTTTTTATTACAAAGCTGATAAATATTGAGTTCTACACATACCTTATCTATGTCGGGAAAAACAATATCGATTTCTTTTACTTTGGGCGTTTTTTATTACCTCTATAAAGTTTTAAAACAGCACACTTTATTTTATTTAATGCCAGACAGGGCGCTTTTGTCAAGAAAAAAAGCCCAAAAATAAAAGGGCTTGAAAATTAATACTAGCTCAGTGGGGACTGAAAAGATTAAATTTGAGAAATTCTATTCCTTCGGTATCACAAAGCGTTTTTAAGCGGTCTATATGGTAGGACCATGTAAGCTCACTTTCTTTTTGGGCATCCCAACACACGGCTATCAAGTTGTCTGTGTTCTTGTTCGGCCATATCCAGATAAGTCTCTCTTTGGCTGATACGAAAATATCACACCTGACTTCGTTATCCCTGCCTCTCCTCTTCAAATATAATCTATCTAAAAGGTATTCGAAGGTGTCGTAGCTACTGACAAATCCCTTTAAGTATTTACCTCTTTCTTTGACATAATCGAAGCGTATCGGGGCCAACATGCCTTCGCTTTTGTAGAGCGCCGCCAAATCTTCTATGGTTTCAATCCACTCCTTGCTGTCCTTATCTTGAAAGGAAAAAGTAAGAACCACCAATTTCTGGCTTGATGAATTAGGCCAGGCAAAAATCTTCATATCCTCCACGGCTATTATTATGTCGCACAGCACTCTGCTTGCTTCTTCTCCGGTTTCCTTCTTTTTACTCTTTTTGGATATCTTACCTTTCCGGTCCAAATAAAGTCTTTTTAAGGCAATCTTGAAATCCTCATAAGATTCAAATTCGCCTGTCGGTTTTTCTTCAACCAATAATTCCACCTCTTTTT
>CAZEQH010000011.1:0-28917 GCA_964514375.1 uncultured Candidatus Saccharibacteria bacterium | reverse complement strand
CTCAAAAAGTACAGAGGACGGACCTCTGCTGATTTGACAGAGGTCGGACCTCTGCCTTTACCTATGTTTTTAATGTTGTAAAAGAAGTAAGACTTGTAAATGGCCTAAAGGGTAAAGAAGTAGAATACGCCGTACCGAAATATATGCTACGGTACGGCGGTATCCATCAAAAGCACCCGATAGCAAGGAAAAAAGTTAACTACCAGGTGCAATGGGGATAGGTGAGGTATTTGTTGTCCTGGAAAACGGTATTCTGCGCTTCGAATCCTAGAATCGTTTCTTTAATTTCCTCGCAGGAAGTGCCGGTCGGGAAAGAAACGGCATGGATATTCTTTTCGATCAACGAATTCTTCAACACTATTTCTACGTCCATATCCAAGGTAATAGCTCCCACGTTTATCCATGCCGGGCTGCCTTCGCTGCCCCCGTAACGGATGATGACGTTTTGCAGTATAGAACCTGAATCTCTAAAGAATAAGTTGTGCCAATCGCTGGAAGTGGCCTGGGTGGCACCTGCATCATTATTAGTATCTCCTCCATATTCGTCATCCAGGAGAGAAGTAAAGACTACCGGCTTACCATTATTCCCTGGAGTTAATATTTTTCCATTGATTTCGAACCTTTGGTCTTTCAACTTTATTACTGTGCCAGGCTCAAGAATAAGAATGCTTTCTTCTGTGGTATTCCCCGTTTCAAGTACGTAGGGCAAGTCATTGTATAAAGTAGTGGTCGCCAGTATGCCTCCTATGGACACTGCATTGTAAATATTATTTTCTGCTGTGTTGCCTGCCAAGAAAGGGAAAGAATAAACGGAGTAAATTGGCCTAGTATTACTCTCAAAGGTATTATTCAGGATGTGGGGTTTGCTCTTATTCCTGACATAAAGACCGCGGTAATTTTCAAAGAAAGAGCAATCTTTTATTTCCGATGCCCCTCCCTCCATATCAACAGCGGTATCAAAATTCGAGAAATCTATATTTTCCAGACTTGAGGATGAATAAATCAGCCAGGTCCCTATTTCGGCTCCGGCAGTGTTTTCTAATATAGAATTCCTAAAACTAATCGACCTATCGTCAACGCTTAAAATAACATTTTCAGAACAGCTTAAATTGCGACACCTTTTGGCGTTATCAATCTTTACGAATTCCAAGCACGAAGTGACGGTGTTGTTGGGAGTGTCTTTTTCAAATCTTATTCCAGCCCAGGGTTCATTGCTTTCGGAACTAAAAATAATTTCTTGATTCTCTTTTCCTTCGGCCCTCAAAGAACCCTCTATATAAATCAGTTTATTACGGAGGAGCTTTAGGGTCACTCCAGGTTCTATCCTTAATACTTTCCCTTCGGGAACATCTATCATATCTCCTACGATATAAGGATGACCTAAGCGGGTTAAAGTTAATTCATCAAATTCATCGAAGTCCAAAGTATCTGAAGTTGGAATTTCTGTTTGTGTTTTGGAAACACTATTCTGTGCCTTAGGGGTGCCGTTAATATTATTTCCCTCAGCATCTTTTCCTATTCTGGTGATTAAGTTATTATTTGCCCAATTTCCCTTGGTTCCCGAAGCGTTAGCATCAATACGTTCCATGGAAATGTAGTGAGGGCTGGATTCTCCGGCAAACCAACCCGAAGAACAATTTACGAAATCGATAAGCTTACCTTCGGGGTTTCGCAGTTCAATTTTCACCCCTTCGTTGCTGAGACCGCTGCCGAAGGAGCCTGTCCAGTCAGCTGTTATATCTGCAACGGATTCCTCATCGGTTCTTTCTATCAGATAAAAATCGTGTCCAGGCAGTATCGTATTGCAGCCGGTAGAGGTAGAGAAAATTATAGAAGAAACTTTATCATCACGATTCCAGCTTAGGATCCAACCGTTCAAATTAATATCGGAAGAAGTAGTGTTGTAGAGTTCAATCCACTCGTCAAAGGAGCTGGAGCGGGTGCCCATCCAGGATATTTCGTTGATGGCCACTTCCAGGGTAGGCATCTCTTCGTATTTTTCCAAAACGTTCAGCGTAGAAGAGGCCGGTGAACTTGTTGCTCCGTTATTATCGACAACTTTAAGAACTACCGCAAAATTTCCCGGACTGGAGAACGCATGTGAGGTGGTGGGAGAAGTTGTGGTAACTATGGTTTCTTCTCCAAAATCCCAAACAAAGTTAACAATTTCTCCGTCTGAGTCGGAAGACATTGATGCGTCAAATACTACAGATTCTCCTGTTTCTGGTTCTTTAGGTTCATAAGAGAAGGAGGTAATAGGAAGTTGGTTACTGTTAATTACCGGAGATTTATTTTTGGCTCTTGGAGTGGGGGATTGCAACTCAAAATCTTCATAGTTATTATCTGTATCCGAATATCCTCCCGTTGATTCCAACCATTTCCTTCCGATAACCTGAGACGTACCAGGGTTAGAGCAGGCATATCCTTCAATAAAGGGATTGGTGCTGCTGCCCCAGGCTACAGCGTCAATAGTTTCTTTTTCCGTATTGAATAAGATTAGACTGTTGTTGCGGCTCAGGCTTTGAGTAGTGGTGGCGTCCGGGAAAATGCCTTGATGGTAATTTGCCCACAGAAAGTAATTCTCAGGCGCTATAGCCGTGTTTTTAGGAAAAACGATTACAGAATACTCTTTGCCACTACTGCTTCTTTTTTTGAGTTGAAAACCAGAAATATCAACACTGGCAGCATTATCAGGATTATATAATTCTATGAAATCGTGTTGGGAACTGGAAGAATCTCCTATCTGGACTTCTGTAATTAGTATTTTTTTACTTGTTGCTGGGGTAACATCATCAGAAGAAGTAAGACCTCTTCCGCTGCCTCCGGATTCACTAAATCCTGTACTGTTCATTCGTCTGGGTGTTCCGCCTTCGGTATTACTTGTTTGCCACTCTAAATTAAACTTCCGTTCCATCGTCCTCTTTGAAGAATTATCTCCGGCCGGCCAATCTGGGAAAGCTGATACTTCATCTCGTAAATAGCAATTTTCATCAAAAAGATAGAGGATTTCATCGGTATTTCCGAGCCCGCCTTTATATATCAAGTCGGCCTCAATCCACGGCACGGAATTATCATCAGTTCTTTCCAAAAGGAAGAATTTTTTAGGTTCGATATAATTCTCTTCCTCTAAGGCTATCTTTATTTGTTCGTCCTTATCTATAATTTGCCAGCCTTGCAAGTTTATTTTTTGATTTGATATGTTTTTTAATTCCATCCATTCGTCATTAGCTGATTCCGAACTTCCCATCCAAGCCACTTCATTAAAGATTACTAAACTTCTGCTGGGATAATTTCCGGGGAGTTTCTTACAATATTCTGACTCTTCCGAGTCATTTTGAAAGTCTGTTTCCTCTTCTTCTACCGCCTCTTCCGATTCTTCTGCCAGTTCTTCGGTAGTTGTGGTAGTTTCCTTATTAGAAAAATCTTCTATTTGTTGACTAAAGAAGTCCATATCCTCTGTTATCTTATCTAATATTTCCTGCATATCTTGGATTTTTCCCCCATTTTCTTCGTACACAGTATTAGCCTTAGGGTCTTTACCTTCTGTAACTTTTTCATCCCCATTCTCTACTGCGGCAGACTCAGTATTTAGTGAATCATTATCCGATGTGTCAACGGCAGATACGCTTACTACTGCTGAATCCTGGTTATCTCCCGTTAAATATTTCCACCAGTCTATTATGCTCTGCTGGGAATCACTGACTGCAGCTGTCAGTTTCTTCTCTGTATTCTTGATTCCTCCCCATAGGTTTTCCAGAGAAGCTTTTGCTTCATCCCAAAAGGAAGGTTTTGTCTCTTCTTCCACTAGTTCGTATTTTTTAATTGCAAAACTAAGACTGTCTCTTAATTCTGCCTTAGCCTTCTGTTTTATTTCTTCCTTGACTCCTTCTGAGGTAACGTGCGGACCCCATTTATCAAAAAGAGTGGAAAATTGCGATTCTATCGGATCGATATCTTCTTCCCTCTGTTTTTCCCTGAAGCGCCAGTAGGTATTTGGATTTGCCCAACCCATAACCAGCTTGGCATCTTCCCAGGCGTCATGATGGGTTTCATTATGTTTTC
Organism: uncultured Candidatus Saccharibacteria bacterium; assembly: GCA_964514375.1. Taxonomy (GTDB): domain Bacteria; phylum Patescibacteriota; class Minisyncoccia; order Minisyncoccales; family JANBVM01; genus CAZEQH01. Next base: position 24,855 of record CAZEQH010000011.1, on the reverse strand, counting down.
TGAAATCAAAATATACCCACAGTCCGTCGTACATTTTAATGGTTTTAATGTTTTCGAAAGCGATAAATATATCAATGATATCGCTTGTCATAGAGAAGGTTTTCAGGCTGAGTGCCGATATAGGACCGGTAATACTCTGGGTTAATATTTTCGGAATGTCATTGGCTATTCCCTTATAGTAATTAAAAAGATTTAACCTCTCATCGAGTATGCCGTTGAAATAATTTCTTGCCTCAATCTTGTATCTTTGGGAAACAACAGAATCTATTAAATCTATTTCGTTTAAAGAGCTTAGAATAAGGAGTCCATAAGTGACATCGGTGGATATTTCTCCCGTTTCAATAGCCATGTTTAAAATTTTGTTAATCTTCTCTTCCAAAACGGTAAAATTAACAAAAGACTTTATCAAGTCCAAACCGTTTTTTACCCTTTCAACGTCTTCGTTGGTAATCTTTATTTCTGCTGATGCAGGCAAAGGAGCTGATAAAAAATTGGCGACTATAAAGACTATAGTCGTCCAAGATGTTATTTTATTAATCTGAAATTTACGTTTTTTCACCAATTTCCTTTATTGATTATTTCTCTGACGACTTCTTCCGACTGTGATGTTACTGCATAAATTCCGGAGCCACTTTCAAAAAAATAAATATAATCACCTCCAAGATGGGTGGTTTCTCTTACAGAGAGGGTGTTTTTCCCATTTAGATTTTGTTCTTTGAGTTCTCCGATAAGTCCGTATTCTTTAAAAATTTTCTCGACATAACTTCTTAAATTAGATTCTCTCTCCGATATCTTAAAAAGGTCAACGGCAGCCCCTGTTAGTCCGTCGGAACATCTGACGTTAAGGCTAGTTACAGAATACTTTTCATCGTCTCTTTCGGGCAAGTAATCCGCTTCTCTTATGCCTTCCCAATTTTCTGGTACCTGGAATTTGTAGCCATCAAGCTGATTGGTAACTGTGTAATTACCACTGAAGTCTTTCGTGATTCGAATTTTTTCTGGAAGTTTTTTATTTAATGCGCGTACGTCTTTCGTAAAATTAATATAAAAAACCCCTCCCGCGAGAGAGAGGAGTAAAACAAAAACCACCAGCAACACGAGTTTTTTATATTCCTCCATAAATATTTTTATAATTTTACAAGGTCAAAGACTTTTAGGCAAATTTTTCTGTGGAAAACTCCCAATACGCCGTAACAGGACATATGTTTCGGTACGGCGTATTTAGGCCTAATTGGGGTTTTAGTATAACCGAACGATCAAGAAGAATACAGGGTTTTGACAGAGATTTGGCAGAGGACGGACCTCTGCTGATTTGACAGAGGTCGGACCTCTGCTGATTTGGGTTCTTTGGGGTGGGGGCGGTTGTATGGTAGAATGATTGAAATAAACCCAAGATTATTGAAGTAAACCCCCAAAAAATATTAAAGTAAAATCCAAAGATTATTTATGAGAAAGGTTTTTAAAGATTTGTGGCAGCAGCACCGGGTGAAAATAATAGTCTTTACCATATTAAGGCTTTTTTCTTATATCCAGGTGCTTTTCTGGGCCTATGCCTTCGCCAAGGTGGTAAATATTATGACCAACAACCCCGGACAGTGGAGGACGGCCATGGTATGGGCTGCGGCCATGGTGGTCAACAAAGTAGCGGAGGATTTTGTGAGAATCAAGGCAAAATACGAGCTGGAAAAGATAGGAGTGAGAATACAAATTTCCCTGTCTTCCTTTTTCTCCAGGAAAACTGAACTGAAGGACGGACGAAGGACTGGGGAGTCGGTGCAGGCCATCAAGAGGGCGGCAGAGCACATCGATGAGCTGCTGGATTTCTACCGCGAGGACTTACTGCAGCTGCCTGTCAACTTCATCATCATCCCCATAATCCTGTACCGGGCCAGCCCGATTTACCTGTTGTTTTTAGCCGTGTATGTTGTCCTATACCTTATAATCAACCAGGTCATGCAGACTGCCTACTTTGAGAGGATGAAGAAGTGCTTTAAGGCGGCGGAGATATTCTGGGGCACGACCTACAGGAAGGCCCCGGAGGTGTGGCGGCAAAGAGAAGACGGCTATGCCTTTTCCAGGGAAATAAATAAGGAGGGAGATGAGCTTTACGACAAAGAGACCCTGGCCAATAACATCAATATGTGGAGATGGGCCGCGGTCATGTCTTTATCCAGCGCCATCAGGGGAGGGGTGATTCTGTTTATACTATATAATGTAGTACAAAACGTGACCCCGCTGGGAAACCTGGTTCTGGTGAACGGATATTTCCTTGAAACCCAGAACACCCTCAACATCATCACCCTGGCCATCGATAAGGCCAGCCGGTCCAGACTCGCCTTTACCCGCCTGGGTAAGGCGCTGAAAATCAGCGGAGAAGAATAAACTTGTAACAAAAAAAGCCTCTTAGAAAAAGGGGCTTTTTTAATATTCTGTCAAAACAAAAAACCTTTTCAAAGGTTCTTAAAGTAGCCTGCGCCAGACAAGGCTGCAGGCATCCATCCTTTTATGGAAGCTATCTCTTGTTAAGCTTCAAAGCTTCCCAGAATAGTCCGGCTGCCACCATAACGAGAAATACTACTGTGGCCAGGACTGTAGTTTTGATAATGTCTAAAAAAATATAGAAGGTATACGACATTTTCTAATTTACATTGTATCTTTTTTTCCAAACTTGTCAAATGGAAAAAAGGGGAAAATTTTTAAAATTATTCTACGGAGTTTTCCCCAACTTGCCAAATTTCTCTAAAAGTTTTAATTTTGTATTACAGAAGCTTTTAATGATTTAAAAAGGTCTTTTTGTCGAACTTTGACCTTTAAATCAGTTTCTGATATAGTTGCGAATTGTGGGGGGAATACCAATCATAAAAAAATGGAACTGGATAAAAAACGTTTACTGGGCGCCACTAACGAACTCTACCGCTTAACATTGTTTTTCCCCAAGAAAGAGCCTTTGCGCTACAAAATGAGAAATATATCAGACGAACTGCTGGCCAGCGTCATCTTTTTTCCCGGTGAAAATCAAATCCAAACGAAATTTGCAGTTATTGATAATTCTGTCAAAAACCTTGAGGTGCTTGACAGTTTTTTTGAAATAGCCCGCGGCCAAAACTGGGTAAAGCCCGCTGATTTATTGAGCCTTCAGGAAGAGTATAGTAGAATTAAGGAAGAAGTAATCCGCCTGAAAGAACAAAATCATGTTCTGGAGGACGAAAAGACAAGGAGTCTCTTGGAACAGAGGCCGGTTGCAAAACCGGTTCTGATAGAGGTCGGAGAGGAAAAGCCGGTTTCTGCACCCAAGCCCAAAGAACAGGAGCCGGTCCGGAAAGAGCCGGTGGAAAAGTTTGCAGTTTCTGAAAGACAGAGAAAGATTCTGGACTATTTGGGAAGAAAAGGCAAGGCCCAGGTTTGGGAAGTCAAAGAGATATTTCCAGACGTCAGCAAAAGGACGCTGAGAAGAGATTTTAAAGACATGCTAAAATATGGGTTAGTGGAAAGGAAGGGTGAGCGAAATAACACATTTTACAGATTAAAGGTAGGACAAGCCTTTTAATGATAGGACATAGATAGGACAGGAGCATTAACTACTGCAAAAAGCCAAATTTGTCCTACTTTGTCCTATTTTAGTATTGAGGATTAGATATGGCCAATCCCAAAAAAGAGTTTACTAAAGTTTACGACGAATATATCGCCAAGATATACAGATTCGTTTATTTAAAGGTGAATTCCCAGGCGATAGCCGAGGATTTGGCTTCGGAGGCTTTTTTGAGAACATGGGAGGTTTTTAAGAAGGATACAGGGAAAATTGATAACATTCAGGCCTTTCTCTATAAGACAGCCAACAATCTGGTGATTGACCATTACCGCCAGAAGGGGAGGATTAATATCGTACCGACCAGCGAAGTACGGCTGATGGACACGGGAGAAGACTTACATGAGAAGGCGGCGATAAGTTCGGACATAGAATTTATTAAGAAACATTTGTCCGACATAAAAAACGATTATCAGAACGTCATCATTATGCACTATTTGGATGACCTACCTATTCCGGAAGTGGCCAGGACGCTGGAAAAGACAGAAGGGGCTACGCGCACGCTTCTGCATCGGGCATTAAAAGCTCTTAAGGAAAAGACGGAACAAGTGTAATAAAATGCGTTTTCGGACGTCATAACTTTAATAAGCAAAAGATTTGCGAAAATTTTCTCTTAATATGACCCAGGAAGAATTAATTACTAAAATTAAAGACCTGAAGGCTGTTGAACCCAGTAATAACTGGGTTTTGTCAACTAAGAATAGAATTTTAGGCACTGAAACAAGAACTGAGTTATTCCCCTTTTTCAAGCCTGTATATGCAGGCTTGTTTTGTCTTTTGTTCCTGATAGGGCTGTTTGAGATTTCCCAGGATGCCCTGCCGGGCGAGTCACTGTATTACTTGAAGAAGATAACTGAAAAGAGCCAGGTGTTTTTGTCATCTGAGGCGGAAAAACCGAGTTTGAATTTGGCACAGGCCAACAAGAGATTAGAGGAATTAGACAAGATTGCCCGCAAGAACGAGGTTCAGAAGCTGGCTCCTGCCATTGACGAATTCCAGGCCACGGTTTCTGAGGCGGCCAAGAGCTTATCTAAAGTAAAGAAAGTAGACGAACAGATAGTGGCTCAGGCCAGAAAACTGGACGAGAACAAGGAGCGGGTGGAACAAACTCTGGCTACCAAGATCGAGACCGACGATTATTACAACGCCCTGGCCGTTATAGTAAAAAGGGAAATTTCAGACCTGGAAGCCAAGGACTTGACCGACCAGGAAAAAGCGGGGCTGGAACAGGCCAAACAGTATCTGGAACAGGAAGATTATTCAGAAGCTCTTATTACGATTTTGGAAATCAGCCAGAGATAGTGTATAATACACGTGAGGTAAAAAAGAATTTTTTCCAGTATTTTTATTTTAACAACATAGAAAAGTCGCAGAACTCGTGGCTCATAGCTAAAGTCGCGAGTATACCCTGTTATGAGATGGAGCTCACATCATAAAGACTAATCGAGCTTCATCATTAGGGAACATGGTCGACGCGACAAGAAGTATTGTCAAAAAAAGGTATCGAAACAAATAACAATTAATTAAAAACAATGACTTTAAACAGAAAGATTATTGCTGCTGTTATGACGTTGAGCCTTTGGGCTTCAGTTGCGTCCCCAGCGTTTGCAGCTACGGCAGATGAGCTCCAGGCTCAGATTGACGCCTTGTTAGCTCAGTTATCCACGCTGCAATCCCAGTTGTCTACCCTCACGGGTGGTACAGCAACTACATATTCCCATCCCGGCTGCGAAATTACCAGTTTTGACCGAAACCTGAAGGTCGGCATGACAGGAGACGACGTAAAATGCCTGCAAAAGGTATTGAACGCTGATTCTGCCACCCAGCTGGCTTCTTCAGGAGTAGGCTCACCTGGCAATGAGACCAGCTACTTTGGTCCTTTGACCAAGGGAGGGGTCATTAAATTCCAGGAAAAATACGCCAGTTCAGTATTGGCTCCCTGGGGTTTAAGTGCAGGAACTGGTTTCGTAGGTTCTACGACCAGGACCAAGCTAAATGAAATTTTAGCGGGATCAGCAGGTGAGGGAGGTACAGGAGGTACAGGAGGAGAAGGCGGAACACCAGTACAGGCCGGAACGCTTAATGTCTCTTTAGACCCGAGCAACCCCGGTTCTGCAACCGTTATTTCCGACGGAGGTAATAACGTAGCCGCTTCTCAAGGATTAGTTCCTTTCCTGACTCTTGACTTCTCTGTAGCTGCAGGCACCCAAACCAAGGTGACCGGACTGAAATTCAAAAGGACAGGTATCAGTACAGACGCTGACATCAGCAACGTTTACCTCTACGAAGGCGACAAGAAGTTAGCTGAAATGACTTCCATGTCCCAGGGAGAGGTAGTATTTAGCAACGCCGCCGGCCTCTTTGAGGTAGGCAGCACGCACGCTATTACCCTGAAAGCTGACCTTAATAAGGACACGACTGCTGGCAAGACCTTAGGCTTCAGCCTGTTGGCCGCCAGTGACGTTACCACCGACGCGAGCACTGTTACCGGCTCATTCCCATTCAACGGGAATCTTATGTCAGTAGCGGTGGTGGCTGACTTCGGAAGGCTATATGTAGCTTCTTCCACCAACTCAGCCAGCGTTGACCCCGGAAAGACCTTTGAAGCGATGAGATTTTCTCTCACAGCTTACAACCAGAAAATAGAGGTTCGTTCCATTACGTTCCTCCATCTTGGTTCTGCTGCGGCCAGTGACATGGCCAACATCGGTCTTTACATGGGAGGCACCTTGCTTGGCTCAGCCGACGGTTTAGCAGCTGACAGAAGGGTTACTATCGACCTGTCTGCATCACCTTTGGTGATAGACTCCGGAGTAACCAGAACATTGTCCCTGAAAGTGGACGTGATAGGAGGCTCCACCAGAACAATCCAGTTCTCTATCCAGAGAGCAACGGATATTGTGGCTATGGACGTCAACTACAACGTCTACGTACAGCCCGACACGGATTCAGGAGGCACGGTCTTCAACTTCACTCCGCTTAGTTCAACCTCAACATTGGTTAATCCCGGAACATTGACCATTAACTTGAAGAGCAACTCTCCTTCAGGAAACGTGGCTCTCAACGGGGTCAATATTACGTTAGCTGAGTTTGAATTGAAGGCCATCGGAGAACCCATGAAAGTGAGCTCTCTGACGCTTCAGATGAATTCACCGGGCGCTACCGGTTGGACAAACATCAAGAACATACGAATCGTCTACGAAGGAGCTCAGGTGGGTATAACCCAAAACGTCATTACCGACGGAGGAACAGCCCAGTTATCAGTGAACTTCACTGTTCCTGTGGGCGAAACCAAGATCCTGGCTGTGAAAGGAGACGTCAAGTCTCAAGCCGGTGCGGGTGACCCGATTCAAACCGGGGACCACGTGCAGGTGCAGATTAACCAGGGGACAGGTAACGTCCAGAGGGCGTACTCTCTCGGAACGGTCAACTTCCCATCAGGCAGCCCGACAGGCAACGACCTGACTGTGATTGCCGGTGCTCTGAATGTAACCAAGAACCCTTCAGTGGGCAACATTACTACGGTATATGGCGCTCAGGACGTGGTTCTCGGCTCCTTCATTTTAACGGCGGGTTCCGCAGAAGGTGTTAACGTGAGCCAGATTGTGTTTAGGGACTGTAACGGTACTATTCCTACCACTACAGGCACCTACGGATTAGGGCAGGCATTCACCAACCTGAAACTCTATTACGGAGACACTCAGCTTGGCAGTACCGACGTGACTAATCCCAGCGACGTAGCTGGCACTCAGTACAGCTTCGACGTGAACTTAGCCATTCCCCAGGGAGTGAGCATCCAAGTTGACTTGAAGGGTGAAGTAAGGAGTTCTCCGACCTGGAATGACGGAGACGCCACAGTCTTCTACATGGCCACGGGAATTGGCGCTGACACTGGTCAGTCTGCCAATATCGCGGCCGCGGGAAGTGCTGCCGGCCAGACCCTTTCTCTTCTGCAGGCAGGAACCATTTCTGCTGCGGTTGACCCTTCCAGCCCTGAAACCCAGATTGTGGTTATGGGCAATAGCGAGGTCACACTTGCTTCTTGGAAATTGACTGCCAACAACGTGGAGGACATGAAGATAACCCAGATAATTGTAGCCAATGCTTACGCTGCCGGAAGCGGCAACGTCAACAACCTGAAGATGTACTGTGGTTCAACCATGATGCAGCCTCCGAGACCTGCTTTGGTTTCCAACGCTGCAGGCTTTGGAACGCTCAGCGACAGTGACTGCGTAGTGCCTAAGGGAGGTTCGCTTAACTTCTCCTTAAAGACCGACATCACCAGTTACTCTAGCGGCGCTTCAGCCGGAAACTACGTACAGTTCATTCTGGCCGTACCTGCTACCATTACCGGAGCCTCCACAGACACCATTATTGCCAGAGGCGCTTCCAACTACGCTGTAACCAGCGGAGCTGGTGCCAAGACAGCCAATGCCATGTATCCTTATCGAACCAGCCTGGCCGCCGCTATCGATGAAAGCGGCTCTGCCTCAGGCAGAACCAGGGCAGCGGTTGATACGGTTGCTACATTGACATTGAGCGGCGCTTCAGCCAGTACCAACGCCCAATTAAGGGCTTCTTTACAGGCTGATGACGAAAATGCCGCCAACTGGTCTGCAGTAACCTTCGGGGCTGTTGCGGCTAACGGAGCTGCTTACATTGATGGAGCAAACTCCATCCGCTACACTGCTTCTACTTCAGCTTCAGTGGGCGATGGGTTTGAGTACGACTTTACGGTAGCCGGTTTGAATGCCTACACCAAGGCTTCCTTCTGGCTGAGGTCTAGTGCGGCAGTAGCTGCCAACGACCTGACCTTTAATGTCGGTACTACATCGATTGCAGTTTCACCTCAGCAGACGACCCAATTAGGGGCTGCTGCGGCCGCCACCTGGACCTACTACACGGTTGATTTGACAGGTCTTAGCGCAACTTCAGAGTTCGCAGGCATCTTAATTGCCGCCAATCCCGGCACTTATGACGCTACCACCATGTACATTGATAACTTGAGATTCTACAACGACTCCATTCTTATCAATGTTTCAGGTAACCTCAACGAACTCGGCGCTGCTACCGGAACCGCCTTCTATATGAAGACATCCGGAGGCACGACCGTGGCTACAGGTTATTACACAGGTACCTATTCTGCAGGAACCGTAACCCTTATACCCGAAGCAACGGATATATCAGTCGGTCCCAGCGGAACTACCTACAACCTGATAACCAACACCATCAACCTGATGAAGGCTGACGTGAGTGGTGTAACAGAGTCCTTGAGTCTGGTAATCAATTTAGGAGGTCCTACATCAGAAGGTGACATCCGCTGGTGGGATCAGGCAGCCACTTCACCCATTACTTGGTTGAACGGCACCAGCCCGATTTCTGCCAACCTCGGATACTAACCTGTCAGGATTTCCTTCCTTGTGGAAACCAAGAGCCGCCCATTCGGGCGGCTCTTTGGTTTTTACTTTTTTAGAATTTTTTGATAAAATAATGTGCATGGCAAAGAAATTTTACGCCAGTTTTGTTGGGATTGTTCTGCTGGTGAGTCCTGTGATGACTCTGGCTGTTTCTCCGGGGGAACAGGTGGGATTTTTCGTTGACCCTCTATACGACCTCTACGGAAGAGACCATTTAAAAGCCACCCTTCAGCTCATAGGGATGAAAACCTATTTTTATATTGATGACAAGTGGTGGAACGGACTGAAATCTGCGGAAAAAGAGAAGGTAAGGCAGTCTTTACAGGAACTGGATACGGAATTTTACAGGAGAATCTATCCCACCCTTACTTTAGATTTTGGGTCTGAATGGAATCCGGGCATTGATGGGGATGCCCGCATTACAGTGCTCTGCCATCCATTAGTGGAGAATGCGGCCGGTTACTTTAACGCGGGTGACGAGTATTCCAGGCTCCAGAATTTCAGGTCTAATGAAAGGGAAATGTTTTATTTCAATGCAGACCTGTTGAACAGCCCCTTGGCTAAAAGCTTTCTGGCTCATGAGTTCGTCCACCTGATTACCTTCAACCAGAAGGAGAGGGCGTTCGGTTCGGAAGAAGAGGTCTGGCTGAACGAGGCCAGGGCAGAGCTTGCTTCCACCCTGGTAGGGTATGATGAAAATTATGAGGGCAGCAATCTGGAGAGAAGGGTGAGGGTTTTTCTGGAAAATCCTTCAGACTCCCTGACAGAATGGCAAGGAAAACCCGCTGATTATGGAGCCCTTAATCTTTTTACCCAGTATCTGGTGGAGCAGTACGGGCTGGACGTTCTGGTTAATTCCATGAGGTCCAAGGAAACGGGTGTTGCCAGCATCAATAAAGCCCTCAAGGCAGAGGGCATTGAAGAGGACTTTGCTAAAGTTTTTACCGACTGGACCATTACGGTTTTGGCCAACGACTGCTCTTTAGGGGAAAAATACTGCTACAAGAACCAGAATTTGAAACAGGTGAGGGTGACCCCTTCCATCAACTTTCTGCCCCTTCAGGGAAAGAGCAGCCTGGGGGTTACCCAGAGCACCAAGAACTGGTCGGGGAACTGGTTCAAGTTCGTGGGGAGCCAGGGTACCCTTAAGATAGAAATGATAGGCAACCCCGAAAATCTTTTCGTAGTACCCTACCTCAGCCGCGATTTTTCCGGAAAATATTCCCTGGGATATTTTAAGCTTGATGAATACCAAAGAGGGCAGATACTGGTGCCTGATTTCGGCACCAAGGCGAGCTCGGTAGTCATCATTCCTTCCATCCAGAGCAAGATTTCCGGCTTTGAGAATCCTGAGCCTGCTTTCAGCTTTTTTTGGGAGGCCTCTACCATTATTGAAGAGCCCCAGGAAAAAATCGTACCCATCGCCTTTGACAAACCCATTACCGAAATGACCAAACAGGAACTGCTTACCATAATAGGAGAGGTAGAGTCCCTGCTCAACAGGATGCGCGACCAGCTGGCTATGCTGGAAAGCCAGGGAGGCGAGGAAAAACCCCTGCCCATTTCCTGCCAGAGGTTTGAACAGGACCTTTTCTACGGCATGAAAAACGAAAACCAGGTCAGGTGCCTGCAGGAAATGCTTAAAAACCAGGGCAGCGAAATTTATCCGGAAGGCCTGGTAACCGGAAACTTCCTAAATTTAACCAGGGCGGCCGTGGTCCGTTTCCAGGAAAGATTCTCAGCTGATATCTTGGCACCTTTGGGATTGGGGCAGGGAACAGGTTATGTGGGGGAGAAAACCAGATATAAGCTCAACCAGATGTTAACCGGCTGATTATCTTTTCCGTAGCCCGTATCATACGGCCGGAGGAGAAATTTTCAGTAATATTATTATAAAGATGGGAGGCCATGATTCGCGCCTCTTTTTTGTTGGAAGCCATCCAGGATAAGGCTCCGGCCAGACTACTGATATCGCCCGGCTCTACCAGAAGGCCGTGCTTTTTGTTTTCCATGATTTCCGGTAAAGCCCCTACTTTGGTGGCGATGACAGGAATTTGAGACGAGGCGGCTTCCAGAATGACCCAGGGAAAACCCTCTTTCAGAGAGGGCAGGACATAGAAATCAAATGCGCAGAGCAGGCGATATGCGTCCGGTATATGTTCCGCCAGGAATATCTTATCCTGGAGACAGGATTCTGCGATTAAGGAGAGAATTTCATTTTTTTCCGGCCCCTGGCCGATAATGACCAGTTTCAGGTTTTCAGCCTTGGTTTCTGCGTCCAGAAGGCGGAAGGCTCTGACTAAATAAGATAGGCCTTTGGTTTTGTAGAAATTGGCGATACATCCTGCCAGCAGGGTATTTTCTGTTATTTTAAGCTGCGGCAGCTTTTGGGATAAAAATTCTCTGGCCTGCTGTCGGGGTAGAAAGTTTAGGTTTGCGGCGTCGATTCCGTTATAGACGACCGCTATTCTTTCTGCGGGGCAGATTTTGTATTTGAGGGATGTTTCCCTATCTCTTTCTGAATTGACGATTATGATATCCTTTAAGGGCGCCGTTATTTTTTCCAGCCATATGAGGGCTTTTTTCTGGAAGGGAGGTCTGGGGTCAAGGAAAGACCAGCCGCCTATGCGATAGATTATTTTAAAACTCCTGTTTCTTAGAAAAAAGACCGCTGCAGAGCCCAGCAGTCCGGCTGTGGTAGAACAGAGAAAGACTACATCGGGCTTTTCTGCGCGGAATAAAGCTGTAAGTTCCCTGATGCTGAGAAAAATTTGGGGCAGGGAAGGAACTCTTTCCATATGATGCAAAGCAAAACTCCTTATCCCTATTTTATCAAGCTCATCAAAAAGGTGGCCTCCGCCCTGTCTGCCGGCTGCCACTTTTACCTGGTATTCTTCCTTGTTAAGTCTGGAAGCTATCTCTAAAATATATCTTTGGGCTCCCCCCAATTCAGATTGGGTAACTACGAACAGGATTTTTTTCATAGATTTGACTTTAAGACCGCTTTTTTTATAATAAACTATTGCTTTTTAAAAGCAAAATTTTTTAACTTTATAATATGCTCAAAAAAGTAGGCATTATAGGATTGGGAATGGTGGGAGGCGCTGCGAGGCGCTATTTTGAAAAAAATACCAAATTAAAGCTTTTTCTCTACGACAAACACAAGAAGATAGGCTCTCCTGCGGAAGTCAATAAGGCGGAAGTAATATTCATCTGCGTACCCACACCTTTTGATAAGGATAAGAATTATTTTGACCTCTCATGCGTTAAGGATGCCCTTTCCACGATTGAGGGAAGCAAAATTATTGTTATCAAGTCAACCGTCCTGCCCGGGACCACAGAATCTCTTCAGAAGGAATATCCAAAACATAAATTCATTCAGAATCCGGAGTTTCTTACCGAAGCCACGGCTGACCAGGATATGAGCTATCCGGACCGCCAGATAGTGGGTTATACCAAGCAATCCTTTGACGTGGCCGGAGACGTTATGCAAATTTTACCTCTGGCTCCTTTCAGCAGAATCTTGCCGGTCACCGAAGCTGAAATGGTGAAATACTACGGCAACACCTGGTTTTCTCTTAAGGTAACCTTTGCCAACCAGATGTATGACTTATGCGAAAAACTGGGCATCAGCTACGACAATGTAATGGAGGCCGCCTCAGCCGACAAAAGAGTAGGCAGGACCCATCTTGAAGTGTGGCACAAGGGCAAGAGAGGCTATGCCGGCAAATGCCTGCCCAAAGACATAAAGGCCCTCATACGTTTTGCGGATAAACAAGGCATTAACCTGGAACTCCATAAGACGGCTGACGAAATCAACGAACGCCTTCTCAAAGAGCAGGGCATCACCGACCCTGAAAAATACAGCAAACGGTAGGGAATAAATAAGGATAAAACGCTAAACCAAATTATTATGAAGATACTGGTTACGGGAGGAGCTGGATTCATCGGTTCCAATCTTACGGATGCCCTAATTAACAAGGGCCATCAGGTCGTAGTGATTGATAACCTGAGTACCGGAAAGGAAGAAAATATAAACCCCAAAGCTGAATTTCACAAGCTTGATTTGAGGGATTTTGCCGCCATCAGGCCGCTGTTTACGGGTATAGAGGGGGTGTTTCACGTGGCGGCCGTTCCCAGGATACCTCTTTCCATCGAAAAGCCCATAGAAACGAACGAGGTCAATATTACGGGTACTCTCAACACCTTGCTGGCTGCCAAAGAGGGAGGAGTGAAGAAATTAGTTTACAGTTCTTCCTCGTCTGTTTACGGCAACCAGAAAGAACTGCCCCTGGAAGAGGAAATGAAGGCAGACCCTTTAAATCCTTATGCTCTCCAAAAATACGTGGGGGAGCTTTACTGCCGCATATTTCCCGAAATCTACCATCTGCCTACCGTTTCCCTGCGCTATTTCAACGTCTACGGCCCCAGACAGCCCGAAGAAGGGAGTTATGTCCCGGTAGTGGGAGTATTTCTCAAACAAAAAGAGAAAGGCCTTCCTTTGACCATTACCGGCGACGGAGGACAAACCAGGGACTTTACCCATGTTTCCGATGTGGTCAGGGCCAATATCATGGCTATGGAATCTGAAAGGGTAGGAAAGGGTGAGGCAATTAATATAGGAGCAGGTAAAAATTACAGCATTAACCAGTTGGCCGAGATGGTGGGAGGAAAGGTTAAATATATTACCCTGCCTGCGGGTGAAATGAGGGACACCCTGGCTGATATTTCCAAGGCTAAAAACCTTCTGGGCTGGCAGCCCGAAACAGGACTAGAGGAAGGCATTAAGGAATTCTTATAAATCATGATACTCAAGAGCAGAATGAAAAAGTTCAGCCGCCGCACCTTTTTGGTGACGGGTGGTGCCGGTTTTATCGGTTCCCATCTGGCCGAGAAACTGCTTAATTTTGGCGTGAAGGTTATCGTGGTGGATGACTTTTCTTCAGGCACCAGGGAAAACCTGAAAAGTTTTGCCCACCACAAAAATCTGAAGGTCATTAAAGCCGACGTAAATGATTTCAGGGCCATAAAAAGGGTTTTCGATAAGAATCCCATCCATTACGTTTTCCATTACGCAGCCGTGGTGGGAGTGAAAAAGCTGGAAGAAGAGCCCTTAAAGGTTCTCAGAGATGTGGACGGTACCAAAAACATACTGGAACTCTGTGTTAAGAACAAAGTAGAGAAGCTGGTTTATGCTTCTTCCTCAGAAGCTTACGGAGAGCCCGTTTCCCTGCCCGAGAAGGAAGACGGGGTGCACAATCCAAGAGACGTTTATGCCTTGGTAAAACTGATGGGAGAGAATCTTGTACAAATATATTATGAGAAGTATAAGCTTCCGGGATGCGCACTAAGATTTTTCAACGTCTATGGTCCCAGGCAGAATTCCTCTCCCTACGGTTTTGTAGTGGGTATTTTTATGAAACAGGTTTTGGCTGACGAGAGGCCGACGGTTTTCGGCGACGGACTCCAGACCAGGGACTTTATTTTTGCAGAAGACAACGTGGAAGCTGCCATCAGGGCGCTCCTGTTTAAGGAGACAAACGGGGAAGTAATAAACGTGGGCAGGGGAAGGCAGATAACAATTTTGGGGCTGGCAGAAAAGATAATTGAGGTTTCCGGAAAGAAATTAAAACCCAAGTTCCTTCCCGAAAGGAAAATAGATATACGCTACCGGTGTCCGGATACGAAAAAGATGAGGAGACTGCTGAAATTCATTCCCAATTATCCTTTAGATAAGGGTTTGGAAGTTACCTATCAATGGTATCAGCAACATGCTAATTAGTTAGCATTATGGCCTCTTCAAAGGTTTGTTTTGTTTCCATAGATGCCGAATCAGATTTTGCCCGGCAAAGCGATTTTAAGGGTGTGGAAAAGATAAACCGCATCCTTACGCTTTTTAGAAAACACAACATCCCTTCGACCATTTTCGCCACAGGCCTTGTATTAAAAAAGTATGCAGAGGACGTGAAGGAATGGTCCGAGGAATGTGAAATCGCCTGCCACGGACTTTCCCATAAATTCTGGAATGCCCTGGAAGAGGAAGAAAGAAGAGAAGAGTTGGAGAGGTTCATTTCTTTATATCAGGAACATTTCGGCAGGAATCCTAAGGGTTTTAGGGCACCATCTCACTTAATAGATGAGAAAGCCATGTGCCTGCTGCAAGACAACAAGTTTCTCTATGACAGCAGCGTTGTCCCCAATTACCCCCTTTTAAAGAAATATCGCGGGTATGAGGGGAGAGCGCCTTCCCTTCCTTATTTCCCTGACAGGAAAAACTGCCGGAAGGAAGGGGATATGAAAATCCTGGAGATTCCGGTTACGGGATTGGCTCTCGGGGTTCCCCTGGCGGGAACCTGGATAGGAAAATCCCCTCTGTGGGCCTACAGCCTGCTCCTTAAGGCTGCAGCGCCTGATTTCCTGACATTAAGCCTTCATTCCTGGGACAGCCTTAATAAAGAAGTTCTGGCCAAGACAGAAGAGGTGCTGGGGATTATTAAAGAGAAGGGTTATACTTTTTTGACCGGCGAAAAAATATATCTTAACCACGATGAACTTTTTTCAAAAAATTCAAAACAAGGAAAAATGGAAAAGATTATTAGATAAGGTCTTGTTTAAGACCTTTTTTCACAGCCCAGAGTGGGAAGAATTTCTGGAAAAGAATTTCAGGTGGCTGAAATTTGAACATTATATTTATAAAGATGAACTTTTATTGAGTGCGGCCAGATACCGGGCCCTTGGAAAAGAAAGAATGATTTCCCACCCTTTTTGCGAATACGGAGGCCCTCTGCCGCTTAAAAAAAGCATTGACGGAAGAGCTTTCCGCAAGGAACTGGCCACTTTCTTTGATATTCCTTTTAAGATAAGCCTGCATCCTGAAATCCCCTCTTTTTTTAAAGATTTTGGACTAAAGGAACCTGACAGCGAACGGGATTCCTACTTTATTGAATATATAAATGACAGAAGGAAAGAGATGATATTTTCCTCTTTCCGGAAAACCCTGCGCCATTCCATTAGAAAAGCTGAGGAGCAAAGCCTTGAATTCCGGAGGTGCAGGGAAAAAGAAGAATTGAGAGATTTTTACAACCTTTATCTCAAGGCCGCCCAGAGGCACCGTACCATACCATATCCCTTTTCTTTTTTTGAATATTTTATGAATCATACCCTGAGCAATGTCGGCGGGGGGGAAGGGGCGGAGATTGCAGTGGCCGGACACAAGGGAAGGATAATAGCCGGCAGCGTTTTCCTGTATTACGGAAAATATGTTCATTATTTTATCAATGCCTCAGATGAAAGATTTAAAGATTTAGGTGCCAATTACGGCATCCTCTGGCATAAGGTAAAGGAAAATTTAAGAGGAGAGAGGCAAATATTTGATCTGGGCGGCACCAGGAGGGATTCCGCCCTGGAAGTGTTTAAGAAAGGATGGGGAACGAAAAGGCATCCGATTTTTGAACTTAAATCGGGAGCTGCGGGAAAATCAGCAAAATCCAAGATGAGAAACTTCATATCAATAATCCCTCCAAAGGTTTTGGAGAAACTGAGTCCCTGTCTCCTGAAATACAAGCTATGACAAAAGCTCTCGAATACCAACAGCGAAAACGGAAATGGGAGGAAAAAAAATGGCATAGGCCAGAAAGCGGAGCCAGAAAAGCCAGTTTTATTCTTACTGCCGACAATACCATTAAATTATTGAACGGAAGGAAAGCGGGCAAACTGCTTGATATCGGATGCGGTTTCGGAGAGATAGATATCCTTATGGCGCGGAAAACGGATTTTTTCATTACAGGATGTGACATCTCAAATAAAGCGGTGAAGGAAGCCCGTGAAAAAATAGCAGAGGAAGGATTGGGGGAGAGAATCGCGATTGAAACGGGAGATGTTTACAATTTAAAATACCAAGATAATTCCTTTGATGTTATTACCAGTTTCGGTTATGTTTCCGCCGCCACCTATAAGGGAGTGCAGAAGGAGGCGGCCAGAGTATTGGAACCAGGAGGTGTATTGATATGCGATTTTATAAACCCCTGGTCGCTCTATAAAGCATTGATTTCTTCGGCAGCTGTAATAAAGGGCGTTGCATTACCTTACTTTGCTTCCTTAGCCGGGATAAGAGAAGTTTTTGAAAAAGAGAATTTGATTTTTGAAAAGCAGGTTTTTTTCAACACCTATCCGCCTCTGCCTTTTCCGCCGGACTCTGCCCCCTTTCTTTTTTTTGAGAATACCTTGGGCGCTGTTATGAAAGGATTTTTAGGAAGGGTAAGACTGGTTAAATTCAGAAAAAAATAAAATGTTTTTTGTCCATCCGCAGATTAAAATTAATAAAAGAAATCTCAGTAAAATCTGGAATGGTTTTTCAGAAGATGTCAATTCTGAAGCTTTGACAAGAAAGTTAGAACCGATTTTCCCCGGCAAAAAGATTGTTTTTACCGATATGGCGCGCTCAGCATTCAAGGTAATTATAGAACAGTTTAATCTCAGGGATTCTACCATGATGATGCCTGCCTATATCTGCGATATTTTTTATCCCATTATCAAGGAATATGGCATTAAACCCATATTTCTGGACATTGACACCGCCTCTTTCCATCTCCAAATTGAAGAGATAAGAAGGAAGAAGAATCCCGACGTTAAAGCTATTTTAATCTCCCACACCTACGGCCTCCCAGTAGACATTGAAAAGCTAAAAAAAGTAATCACTGAAATCCAGAACTCTAACTTCGAATCCGCGCTAGAATTAGCGCGAGATAAACCTCAAACTTCAAATCCCGAACCTCTTATTATTGAAGACTGCGCCCATGCCTTCGGCGGCCGCCTAAAGGGCTCTTATGCCGGAAATCTGGGAGACGTTTCTTTTTTCAGTCTCTACAAGCAGTTTCCTGTTTTTCGGGGAGGAATGCTTGTCTGTCCTAAGGATTGGAAGATTAAAGAGCTTCCACAGACTCATTTTTCTCTCCGCGATTTCATTTCCTTCCTGAATTCTTTTCCCCTTTTTGCTTTTCTCTTTAAATCCTTTGGCAATAAAGTGGCTTCCCATTTCATCCGGAAAGAAAAGATGTCGGAGCCAGCTGGCTTAAACAGCGTTTCCCTGAATTTTTTCCATAATTTTTTAGACGACCAGCAAACTACCATAAAACACAGAATAGAGCTTGGAAAGATGTTTCAGAAGGGATTAAAAGAACTGGGCTTTCAAGTGCAGGAGGCTGGCGATAATGTTTTCTGTTATCTCTCAGGCCTCATTCCTGCCAAGCTGGAAAATAAGAGGGACGAGCTGGTGGAGCGGCTTAGAGGTAGAGGAATTTTTTGCACCCGTATCTGGCACACCCCAATAGTATTGAACCCCGAGGTCCAGAAAGAATATCACCTTGATTTAAACGAATTTCCTAACACCGTGGAAGCGGCCAACAGGGTGATAAACTTTCCCCTGCAGAATTATTATCAGGAGAAAGATATCAAAAAAATGGTTTCTTCCATAAGGGAAGCCCTTAAAGACATTAATAGTAAAAAAAAGTAAAAAAATGAAAGTGCTAATGCCTGTTTTGCATTATTACCCGGTTATCGGAGGACTGGAGACCTGGACCCAAAACATTGCAGAGAGGATAGCCGATAAGGCCGAAGTTTTTGTGGTGACCGGAAGGGTTAGAAACCAGCCTAAAAACGAGGAAAAAAACAGAGTTAAAATTTCCAGAATCTCCCTTTTCGGCTTGAAAAATCTTTCTTATTCCTCGCCCCTTTATCTTATGGGTGCTTTTCCCTTTATTCTTTTCAAATCACTCAGTCTGCTCAAGAGTGAGAAGATAAATATCTGCCACTGCCAGGGTTTTTTAAGCTCTTTAGCGGGATATCTGCTGTTTTCTTTAACCGGAATACCCTATGTGGTTACCGTACAGAGGTTGGAGGCTGATAAGGGGTTTCTGAGAAGGCTGGTATACGGTAAGGCAGCCGTCTGCATAGGCTCCAGCAAGGCAGTAGAAGATTATTTCAGGGAAATCGGAGTGACGAAAATAGAGGTCATTCCCAACGGCATTGACGCAGAAGATTTCGGTACCAGTAATTTAAGCAGGGAAGAAGCAAGGGAAGAATTAGGATTGAAGAATGAGTTTGTTATTATGACAGTGGCCCGTCTGGAAAAGGTAAAGGGGATACAATACCTGATAAGAGCTCTTTATCTGTTGGAAGCGAGGGTGGACAAACCGGCTCACGGGTTCAAACTGGTGATAATAGGCGAGGGTTCCCAGAGGGGAGAGCTTGAAGATTTCGTTAAAGAACTGCACCTTGAATTGAAAGTGAAGTTCGTAGGGCAAGTGCCCAATCACGAGGTGTCTTCTTATCTTGGAGCTGCCGACTGTTTTGTTCTCCCTTCCTTAAAAGAGGGATTTGGCATAGCGGTGCTGGAGGCCATGGCCGCCAGGATTCCCGTAGCGGCCAGTGCCGTAGGGGGAATATTGGACATTATTGAGGATGGGAGGAACGGTGTCTTGATGCCGCCAGGAAAACCCCAGGAGATAGCAGGAGCCGTGCATAAATTATACGTGCATCCTGATTTGGCGGATAAGTTATCGGCTCAGGCTTTCCGGGACCTAAATAGATATAATTGGGATAATATCGCAGAGCGGGTTTATCATGTTTACTTAAAATGCCTATGACCAAAATTCTGATTCCCGCCATGGATAAAAGGAGTTCTCTGGAGGCTGCCCGTTCCTTGGGTAAGAGGGGTTTTGAAGTGGTGGGCTGCTCCCATACCAGGCTCAGCTCAGGGTTTTTTTCCAAATACTGCCGTAAAAAATACCTTTATTGTTCTCCCTTGGAGGACGCAAATAAGTATGTAGATGATATCAAGAGGATTATAGATATGGAAAAGCCCGACATTTTTTTTCCCATTAATGAGGAGACGCTTATCCCCGTGCTCCGAGAGAGAGACTATTTTGAAAAGAAATTGATACTGCCCCTGCCTTCTAACGAAACTATCGAACAAACCCTGGATAAAGTAAAAACCCTCAAGCTGGCTGAGAGTTTGGGCATCCCCTGTCCCAAAACCGTAAAGGATTTTAAGAAGGCAAAATACCCTCTGATAGCCAGGCCTAGGCGTTCCAGAGAGCTGGTGGAGGGCAAGATAATAGGCAGGAAACTTTACTATGCATTTTCTTCCCGGGAGCTTACCTCTTTTTCACATGAAGATTTTTTCGTACAGGAGTATATTCCGGGACGAGGGTACGGATTTTACGCCATTCTTGACCACGGCAAACCTAAGGCCTACTTTATGATGCAGCGCATAAACGAAGTCCCCTTTACAGGAGGTCCCAGCTCTTTGAGGGAAAGCTTCTACGACCAATGGCTGGAAGAATACGGACTTAAAATTTTAAAAGAGCTTAAATGGCACGGAGCGGCCATGGTGGAGTTCAGAAAGGACGTGAGGGACAACGAATTTAAATTTATAGAAATAAATCCCAGGCTGTGGGGTTCCCTGGCCCTGTCTGTTTACAGCGGTATAGATTTTCCTTATCTCTTGGCACAGCTGGCCCCCGGCAAGGAAATAAAGGAACAGTTTGATTATGATATAGGCGTAAGGGCACGCTGGCTGTTCGGAGATATTTCCTATCTCGGCAGCGTTCTCTTCGGCCGCAAGGTGGATTGGCGGCCTTCAAGGATGAGGGCCATCCTGGACTTTTTTAAGTTTTTCGGAAAAGATTTACATTACGACTACTTCCAATCGGAGGATTTAGTCCCTTCTCTGGCGGAAACCTTGTTTTCCCTGGTAAGATTAATCAAGAAAATCTTATGAAATTCAAAGGCATTATGCACGTCCATTCCCAATATTCCGACGGGGAATCCTCCCTTCCTGAGATAAAAAAACAAGCCAAAGGCCTGGGCATGAGCTTTGTATTCCTGGCAGACCACGTTTCCCTGATAGAAGATGAAGCCGAACGGCAAGAATTTTGCGAAGAATGCCGCCGACTTTCCGATGACAGCTTTTTGTTTGTTCCCGGATTTGAGATTGCAACCAGCGAAGGATACCATATGCTGGCTTATAACACAGAGGAAGTGATGGAAGAGGATGTGACTTGGAGGCGAGTAGTTGATTTTTATAAGGAGAAGAAAGGAGTTTTTTTGGCCTTGGCCCATGCCAGCCAGTTTTCTGAAAAACCTCCTGAAGAATTTTTAAAGAGCATAGACGGAATAGAGGTTTGGAATGCCAAATATGACTCCAAGGCGGCTCCTAATCTCAAGGTAATGAAGTGGGCCAAGGATTCGGGGTTGATACCTCTGGCGGGTTCTGATGCCCACAGTTCTTTCGCGTTGGGGAAGTTATGGGTGGAAATTGAAACAGGTAAGCTCAACGCCGAAGCGATACTTGACGCTCTCCGTAAAGGCAATTTCAAGGCGTCAAACGGCAGCTTAGTGATCGACTTCGAAAAAAATTACAACACCAGGCTTCTTTTGTTTGTGTTCGTTAATGCATTCTATTATCCTATTAGGAAAACAGTCCTATTTTTAATAAAAAAAGGATTTAAACCGCCCAAAATTTTAAAGAAAATTTTTCACAGGATTTATTAATGGAAAACTATTTGGCCATTACCATAGACACGGAAGCTGATTCTCCAAACTGGAAACCTCAAAAGAACTTATCTTTGGAGAATATTAAGGAAATTCCCAAACTGCAGGAATTGTTTCAAAAATACGGAGCCAGGCCTACCTACCTTCTTACGTATTCTGTTGTCGCAGACGAAGCTTCCAGGGAAATCTTTCAAGAATTCCTGGGGAAAGAAACAATAGAAGTCGGTGCCCATCTTCACCCATGGGTCAACCCGCCCTTTGTTTCAGAGGGAGAAAAGCTGGACCTGTCTTATCCTCACCGCTCTAAGCTGGAGATGGAAAAGCTTTCCGTGCTGACCGAGAAAATAGAGCAGTCCTTCGGCCGCAGGCCCCTTTCTTATAGGGCGGGAAGATACGGTTTTGACGAGGAAAGTTTGAGCTGTCTTAAAAAGCTGGGATACAGAGTAGACAGCAGTTTGGCTCCTTATACCGATTGGCGGTTTGACGGAGGGCCCGATTTCAGCGATATCAAAGAGAGCAACCCCTACTTTTTGAACGAAAAAGACATAAGGGGTTCAGGAGGCAGTGGCGTGTTGGAAGTTCCCATAAGCATTATTTTAAACAAGGGATTGGCAGACCCCTTACAGAGAGTTTATGATGGTTTCCCCTCTCAATTGAAGAGGGCTGTGAAAAAATCCGGCCTGGTAAAGCCCGTATGGCTCAGACCGTCCATTTCTTCCTTTTTAGAGATGAAATTTGTGTCAGAGCGGCTTCTGGAAAAGGGGATAAATGTTTTAAATATGATGTTCCACTCCTATGAGCTGGCGGCCGGTAAAAACCCTTATCTGAAGACAGAAGGCGAGGTGGAAGTTTTTTTCCAAAAACTGGAAAATATTTTAAGCTATCTTATCTGCGATAAAAAAGTGCAGAGTAAAACACTTTCGGAAGTCTATGGAATTTTTAAAAGCTGAATTTTTATGAAGATTTGTATTTTCACGGGAATTTTTCCTCCCGATATAGGCGGTCCGGCAGGATATGTGAAGAGATTGGCACAAGATTTTTCACAGACGGGGATCGAAGTAACGGTTCTTACCTATGCAGACGAAAGCGGTAAGGAAAAAATAGGTGAGTTTGAATCCTTCAAAATTTCCCGAAAGCATCCCAAGGGAATCAGACACGTTCTTTATTTGGCGCACGGTTTCAAATTAGCCAAAGGATGCGACGTGATATATGCTCAGAATCTTTTCAGTGTAGGAATCCCTGCCTTGATAATCTCAATGCTCAGAAAGAAGAGGTTGGTAGTAAAGGTGGTGGGAGACTATGCTTGGGAGAAATCCTTAAATCTCGGGATGTCTTCAGGGATAGATGAGTTTCAGCATCAAAAACATTCTTTTTTGACTGGCATTATCGTTTCATTACAGTCTTATTTGGCGAATAGATCTTTCAGGATAATCGTACCCAGTTATTATTTGAAGGGAATAGTGGCCGGATGGGGAGTTCCGGAGAAGAAAATAAAGGTAATCTATAACGTACCGGAACCTTTTTCCGAGGTTGTTGTCTCAAAAGAGGAAGTTCAGAATAAGATTAGAATTCAGGGGGATATCATCTTATCCATTGGCAGGCTGTCTCCCTGGAAGGGTTTTGCAGCTTTGATAGAATCCGTTGCGGAGTTGGCCGGGGAAAGGCCCGGCCTTAAATTGGTGATAGTGGGGGACGGGGAAGAAAGGGATAGTCTGGCAGCCTTAATAAAAAAGCTGGGATTAAAAGAGCGCGTGCAGATTACGGGAAGGGTGCCTCACAAGGAGATACTATTGTATTTCAAGGCCGCAGACGTCTTTATCTTGAACTCAGAATACGAAGGATTGTCACACGTGATTATGGAGGCTATGCAGGTCGGGGTTCCTGTGGTAGTTTCCAACAAAGGGGGTAATCCCGAGCTGATACAAGGCGGTTTCAACGGTTTTCTGGTAGAATATAATAATAAGGAAGAAATCAAAACAGCTATATTAAGACTATTACAAGACAGGGAGTTGGCCCGGAGATTCGTAGAAAACTCCAGGAGGAAATTAGCCGCATTCAGTTGGGATAAACTCCTGAAAGAAACCCTCAATATTTTAAAAGAAGAATAAATTATGAGGAAAAAACTTAAAATCCTATCTCTCGGCTACACCAGGGAGTTGCTGGCTCCAGCCGGGGAGGCGGTGGGAGACACTCCGAAAAGGTTAGCTTATTATTCCGTGTTTCTGAAGAAATATTTCGTCATTATTTTTTCACTGAAAAAGCATAAACTTAGAGCCAAGGACATCGGCACCCTCACAGCCATCCCCACCAACGGGGCCAACAGGCCGGACGCTCTCTGGAAGATGTATCAGATAGGCAGGAAGATATGCAGAACGCACGGGGTAGACCTTATACAGGCCCAGGAGCCTTTTTTCACCGGAGTCATAGGCTTTCTGCTGAGCAAGGAATTTAAGGTTCCCTTGAACGTCTGCGTTTACGGCTGCGACCCCTATGATGAAAACTGGCGCAAGGAAAAAACTATTAATCTCTTTTTAGCTCCGATAGCCAAGTATATACTCAGGCGGGCAGATGGGATTCAGGCGGACGGTCTGAAAGTGTTAAACAGCCTCAAAGAAAAAGGAGGCCTGCCTCCCTCCAAGATTTTTTATAAGCCCATAGTGCCCAAAAATATTAATTTCTTCAAAAAGGCGGACGCCAAGAATATCAGGGATTGGCTGCTCAAGGGAGGAGAAGATAAAATCCTGCTTTTTGTTGGCCGTCTGGTTTCCCAGAAAAACCTTCCCTTTCTCTTCAGTTGTTTTAAGGAAATTTTAAAGCAGTACCCCAAAGTGAGGTTGGTGATAATAGGAGAAGGAAACCAGGAATTAATACTGAAGGACTTGGCTAACAGCCTGAATATCCAGGACAACATTGACTGGCTGAACAGGATTCCATATTCCAAGATGCCCAAATACTTTGCCGCAGCCGACGTGTTTGTTATGCCTTCCCTATATGAGGGTTTTGCCAGAGTGCTGATGGAGGCTGCCATGGCCGGGAAACCTATCGTATCCACTGATGTGGGAGGCACGGAAGACGTGATTGAAGACAAGCAGAGCGGCTTCATCGTCAGCCACGGAGACGAGAAAGAATTTGTAAAGAGGACACTATTTTTATTAGAAGACCCTGAAATAGCCAGGGAAATGGGAGACAAGGGCCGGGAAATTATGGAAACCAAGTTTGATCCGGAAAAAACCCTTTTTGAACAGATAAACA
Source organism: uncultured Candidatus Saccharibacteria bacterium (assembly GCA_964514375.1). GTDB lineage: Bacteria > Patescibacteriota > Minisyncoccia > Minisyncoccales > JANBVM01 > CAZEQH01. The sequence continues at coordinate 48 of CAZEQH010000011.1, read as the reverse complement.
TCTGGGACAATCTCACCCAATACAAAAGAGATTTTCTCAGCGAATAAT
>CAZEQH010000010.1:0-32972 GCA_964514375.1 uncultured Candidatus Saccharibacteria bacterium | reverse complement strand
GGGTAGTCTCAGTGCCTGCTCCGTTGCCGAAGGTAAGGTTGGCAAAGTACCAGGAAGCATCTGCACCGAAGCTACCGTTTCCGTCAATCAGGAAAGTGCCTCCGGTCATATCAATTACTCCTGAGGTTCCGGTGGCACTGCCGCTCTTAATCTTAAAGAGAACGTTCTGGCTGCAGGAAAGAGTGCCATTGGCCATAAACAGGTTATTGCTGACAGTAGTGGTGGCCGCTATGCTCCACTCTCCGGACGGTCCGTTAAGGGTAAGGTTTTCAAAGTTGGAATTATGATTGTTGATGGAAAATCCCGTGGAGGTGGCGGTAAAGGTGGTCACTTGTCCGAAAGAAGGCAAAAAAGAGCCTAGGTTCTTCCAATCGCCTCCGCAGGAAATGGCATTGCTTTCTATATTAAATGTGGAGGAAGTGGCAATCGTAATGTCCCCGCCGGCTTCCGTGGAAGAAGCCCCAGACTGTACGGTGACAGAACCCCCGGGCATGAAAGTATCGCCTCCCCAGACATAGAGCATGTTGCTGGAGGAAACAGTCAGATTGCCCGAGGAAACCATAAAGCCGATGTCCGCATCACCAGTGCCGTCATAAACTGCCAGGTCGGAATTGGTAATGGGGCCTGAGTCATCATGCCTCACTATCACCCTGTTCTGGTAGATATTGAATCCGCTGACGCCTCCGGAACCTGAATAACGATTAATGCTGGCTCCTTTTTCAGTAGAATCATCTAAATAGACAATGAAAGAAGTTCCAGTAGCCATGGCAGGAGAGGGTAAAACGAAACTCCCATCTCCAGAAGCAGTAGTTGAAGCAACCAATTCTCCATCTACTGCTAAGCTGACAATCGGAGTGGTGGTTAAAGGAGTTTCTCCTTCGTCAGAATATATGGCTCCGGAAACAGATTGTTGGGTCTTTTCCTCTCCCGGCGTACCGACTAAAATTCCGTCACAGCCATATTTACGAACCCTGATGTCATCATATCTGGTATAAGATCCGTAGTGATTCTGCAATGAAATTTCACCAGCTGAAGTATATTGGGTGTCAGAACAGGTTCTATTTTGTCCATCAGCCTCTATAGTAAAAGTGGCATTATGGACAGTAACCTTAAAATCTTTCCAGGCATCAGTGCCAATAGCTGTACCGGTCTGGGAGCAGCTGGGGAGAAAGTTCCAACTATTGTATGGCGGTTTCAGGTGGGAAAGTCCTTCTCCGCTTCTGGCATCCATTCGGGACTTATACCCGGTATTGCCGGAATAATTTCCCCTAAAGCCGACTTCACCGATGGCATCGGAACTCAAATAAAGCTTGCCTTCAATGATTCCGTCCTGAAATCCGGCATAGGTGGCGTCGGAACCGAGAGTGGTGTGGCCATAAGGATCAGCAGTTGAGCCTCCGCCGCAGACAAGATAACCATTTTCAATTTGAGGATAGACGCCCGATGTCTGGTGTTTGGTCCATTTGCTCAAATCCCCGGAAAAATCGTCGAAAAAGATAAAGGTACTGGAACCATTAGAGGCGGTAGCGGCACCTGAATTCCCATAATAGACATAGATATCGGGGTTGGAATTGCCAGAAAGGTCGTCATTTACTTTCACCCAGAAAGTAGATGTAGCCGATGTGGCAAAGTCTTCCCGCCAGTAACTCAATAAAGTGGCGCCGTCGTTATCGGTAAATCTGATGTCATCAAAATCTGTCTGACAGTGACCGTTACAAGTGACGTCACCGCCGGTAGTATAACCAACTGTAATTCTAACCTGACCGTCAGTACCGCATCCATTGTTTCCTGTTAAGGGAATCTTTTTTCGATACAACCAATCTGAGTCCCACCAGGGAGGAGAAGGAGCGGTGACAAGTTTAGGATAATTATTATATCCGCCCTCAAGGGCCGTACCATCAGATTTCACTAATCTGAAACAGTAGGAGGCATCCTCGGAAGCGCCATTATCTTGGAGCACCCAGTCCCATTCTCCGTCTTCACCAACAGCAATAGCATTGGTATTAGAAGCTGAAATATTCTCTTCTTCATAAGTTTCAACTACATCGGAAACAGAAAGGGTAGTTGTAGATAGAGTAGAGCCATCGCCAACTGAAGAATTATCATAACCACGCCAGGTAGCAGTTGACGAAGCGGTATTACCAACGTCATACCACTGCGTAATTATTGAACAATTCTGTCCTGACGCATATTGTAATTTAAACGCTGCAGTAGAAGTAACTAATTCAGAGCCTGAAATTTGAAGTGAAATCCTCAACCTTAAGATATCGCCAGAATGAGGAGGATTATCAGTGCTGGATATAGGTGCATTTTCTCCCAAACCCGACCAGGAAGTAGTTGGAGTAATATTGTCTGAGTTGACGTACCATCTGAAATAATTCTGACCAGCTACGCTTTTCATTTCTTCCGCTTCAAAAGAAATGGTGGGCCTGGGCCAGATTGCCTGCCTGTTGATAACGCGGTTGGCGGCATTATGCTCATCGTCATCTCCGGTTAAACGGTCGTAGTAGCAGTAGACAGGATAGTTGGCAGACACCCTTACCCCTCCGTTCCGGTCGGTTTGATCGTCCCATTGGTAGGGATAGTTTTCCTTATTGGTATAGCCGAGATTACCGCTGGTGGTAGCCAGGCTTCCATCCATATAATAGACAGCGATGGTGGTAGAGGCATAGGGAGCTGCACAGGACAGGTAATCCAGGTTTTCGGGCACCAGGTATTCCAAATCCAGGTCTTCATCCGGATACCAAGCCTGCAATTCGTTTCCGTCGCCGTCTGCATAAGAAGAAACGTAAACGGGCTTGTCCGCTATCACCTTACCAGCCTCATCAGCCCCCTGACCGGAAGCGCCCCCTCCCACCTGCCAGACTCCGGTGGCATTCAAGGTGGTGGTAGAAATGGCTCCGGTTGACCAATAGATGGAAACGAACGTATTGTCTTCAGAAGCCACCAATCTGGTGTTTCTTCTTATGCCGTGCCAGATTAAGGCTGGAGGCGGCAGGACCGCATTATCGTTGGCCCCGGCGGCCTGGAAAGCCAGAACGGGCTCGGTGGATTCAATCCTCCAGTGGGCGTTATCGGTGTGGGTGTAAGTCCTCTCTGCATATCCCTGGGGACCCAGATCAATGGTACCGGTGGCGTTACCATTCTTATAGACCGAAATGGTAGCCGTAGCAGCCGATGGATTATAGAAATACAGATTGGAACCGTCCCTGGGAAAGGTGGTCACGAATATATTTGACTGCCAGGCCAGAGGTGACCACATCTCGTCGGAGTCGGCGGTACCGGTGATGGCGAATGGTTTGGTGGCGGCGGCGGCTGCGGCGTCCGAGGTCGAGGCGTTGGGTATCACCTTTGGATTCTCAGTGGAGGTGGCGTCCCAGTCGGAATCCACGGAGCCCGCTATTTCAAAATCGTTATCATCAAAGAAGGTTGCCGCCTGGGCTGCGCTGTTGGGGTTGTAATCACCTAAAGCGAAAAATCTGTCCGTGCGGGTGGCATAGCTGAAAGTATTCTCTACATTAGAGGTAGTGGTGGCGCTATCATTATCATAATATATGTAGATAGTAGTACTGCCGGAAGCCGGGATATAAGGCACCTTAACCCAGTAAATGGCGGTGGAGGAAGCATAATTCCAGTAGAGCTGGAAATAATCAAGTTCTGTGTCATGGGTGTCATTTAAAAACCTGACATCACCGCCCCCGGGGCTGACGTGGCCCCAGAATTCGGTTTCGCTGTCATCTATGAGCACCCTGACCTGATAATCGGTCAAAGTGGTAGAACTGTTGGTATTGTCTATGATAATGGGTTCCCGATAAAACCAGGCAGAGTCCCACCAGGGATCAAGAAGCCCGTATCCCTTGTCTCCCCCTATGGCTTCGATATAAAATTCTCCGGAAGATTTAACAGGGAAAGTTATCTCCATGCGGAAAAACTTTGTTTCCCCCGGCCTCAGGAAGAGGAGGCTGTCCAGGTTTTCGTTGTTGACTACTCCCCTGACCATGAAGTTTCTGGGAATGGATTTTCTCTTGATGCCTTCACCGAGCAGTCTCTCCCAGAATCCTGCCTCTGAAACTGAAAGTGGTGAGTTGGTCAGGGGTAAGTTTTCCCAACCGGTTCCGTAAGCCATCTCTTTATGGAACCCCACCTTAGCTCCGTCCTTGATGCAGGTTTCCCTATTGCCGCTGAGATAGTCGCAGGTTCTTATTTCCCCGGTAGAAGCACACATGTATTGGGCCTGGGGTACGGGTTCCGACTGAGGAGAGAGCGGAGCTGCAACATCTTCCTCTTGGGCTCTGGCTTTTTCAGGCAAGAAATATTTTATTTTTGAAATAGCAAATTCTGTGAAGCCCTTAACTTTATAAAAAACTGTCTGGAAATAAGAGCTTAATTTCCTCCAAAGCATAACCAGCCAGGAATCCCTTGCGACTTCCGTACCGTTTGTAGAAGAAGCGCTGTTACCCTGTGTTTCTTCTTGTTCCTCCTGAGAAGCAGTTGAAGAAGCATTATTTTCTTCTGTCGTATTAGAGGTCGAACTGGCACCTGAGATATCCTCCGTGAATTCTTCTTCCTCTACGGCGGTGGAAGATGAAGCGATCACTTCTTCTGTAGAAGTGGTTAAAGATTCTTCAGTGGAAGAAACCGTAGGCCCCGTGGTTGTGCTCAAGGATCCCTGCGTAGAGGTAGCAGAAATTACCTCGGTTGAGGTAGGCAATGCCCCCGCGGTAGTGGTGGACGCGGTCGAGGTTGCAACTGTAGCGGTAGTAGTGCTTGCCACGTCGCTCTCGAGCGACGTGGTGGTGGATGCAGTGGAAGAAGCGCCCTCAAACTCTTCTGCAATGAATTCCTGCCACCCTTCCTGACACCAATAGTTGGCCTGCCCTAATTCGGGAACCTCTGTTTCCACCGGAAGGTCTTGGCTCCAGTTTTCAATCTTCTTCACCTCCCCGCCCTCCTGGGGGAAATGGACCTGCAGGTTAACCACTTCGGACTGTTCGTTTAAGTTTGTGACGCTGAAATAAACTTCAGCTTCGGTAAGACCCTGATAGACTTTCTGGTCACTCTTGATAATGAGGTTTTCACCTGAATTGTCGTCCGTGTAATCAAATTTTATTTTTCTCCCGCTGGGCAGGACGAATTCTCCGCCAGATGCTTCTTCAAATTCAAGAAGGTCTTCGGGCCCGAGCAGCTTCTTTACTTTATCAATCAGGCTTGCTTCGTTTTGTCCTGAGTCTTGTCCTTCAATCTTGTTTTCGTAAGATACCTCCAGCCACGCCGCATCGAGATAAAAGGTCGACTCCTTTAACGAAGCTTCCGAGGAAGACAGGTAGGTAAACCTAACCTTTAATTTTTCCAATTCCTGCCAGTTTTCGAAAACTGGCAGGCCGTAGAGGAAATAGCCTTCATTTCGGCCGTTGGAAATCTCTTCTGTCAGGTCAAATTCATCCAAGGCATGCCAGGCATCTGAGTAGAAATAGTTTATCTTCAGCCTGTCGTCTTTTACGCCCTTGCCGGCCATAGATAATCTCAGATGCACATTAGCTATCTGGGAATCTTTGGGCTCCTGGGGTATGTAAAAATCAGAAATCGTAAATACAGCTTTGGCAGGCTCACGCATCAGGATATCCGAAGAGTTAGCGTGCTCTCCTGCCCCGGCATTAAGATTGGAAGAAGTGGAGAAAGGCTCCAGTTCTTCTGCTTCTGCTCTTTCATTCCAGGGTTCCAACAGTTTATTGAAAACAAAACTCCTTATCCTTCCCCAATTAATGTCCACCAAATTATAAGCGCCTCCGGCAAGCGAACGGGAAAGATTAGAAATCCTGTTCCAAAGATAGATGAAAAGGGGAACCCTGCTTACTGAAGGGGCTTGAGGCTCGACAGGATTTTCTTCGGGAACTATAGTATCTTGGCCCTCTTCTGCTTCGCCCTCCGTAGCCTCGGCGGAGGAGGGTTCGTCCTCTTCATTATTCTCTACCGCTTGCTCTTGAGGTTCTGCTTCTACAGCAGGCTCAGACGGCTGCGCAGCAGAAGCTTCCTGCTCCGAAGTAGTTAAATTAATTTGAGGCTGACCGATAAGCTCTTCTGAAGTCGTTGCTTTATTGTCAACCTCTTCGGAAGAAACGCCTCCCTGGGTAGAAGTACCATGTACTGAGCTTGCCTGTGGTTCCTCGCCCTGAGTTTGTCGAAGGGAGTTTGTCGAATCCATCGAAGGCGTGGTTGAAGCTGTTCCTTCTGTAGAGGTTGCAAGACTTACTTCTGTCGAGGTTGTCTGGGGAGGCAGGATTTCCGGGGCAGGCTTTTCTTCTACGGACTCCTCTTCTTTAAAGATAAGAGTAGGGTAAGCTGAGTTTTCCTGATTAAAATCTGAAAGGACTGCCGTTTCCAATAAATCTTGGGAAAGAACAGTCCTCGGATTCTGCCATCCTCCCTTTTCCCCCAGAGGCGGCTGTCCGTCAAAGGTCCCGGGATAAAGTTTGATAATACTAATTTCCCTAGCCAGCGTGGGTTGGAAAAGATTTTTTATAAATGCCATCGGTGAGAAACCGGCAACAAAAAACAACACTATAAAGATAAGTGCTGTCATACCCACGACCTGCCGCGGCGCCGACCTGACAATCTGACGCGAAGTAAATTTAACTAATTGACCCAGCCTCTGGGTCGGGATGTCTAACTGGGGAGCCCAAAGCATAGAAGACTCTCCTGTCCTCTGTATGGAAATTGACTGCTTGTTGTTTTGTAACTGATACCTCCTGATTTCTTGGGTAGAAATCAGCCACGAGGGCTGGGTGCGGACTTTTCTGCCGGGAAGTTTGCCGTTCCTGAGCAGATATCCGATATAGTCGGGGTTATATCCTGACAGTTCAGCAGCTTCTTTAAGAGAAATCTGACCGTCTATGAAAATTTTCTTTTCAATTTCTTTGCCTCGACTCTCACAGTATTCCAGTACTGCATGCCTGGTGGTCTGCCAAAAAGTATTCTGATAAACTTTTTTAGCGATCACTCTTCCTTCTCTTATTAGAAATGCCAGATAATCAGGGTGATATCCGAAGACGTAACCCGCCTGCTTCAGGGTAAGGTATCGCTTATTTTGATAAGACATAAAGAGCTTTCCCTTGAAAGTTCAGTAAACGAACTATTGAAAAATGAGCTATTTTTACCCCCTTTTTGATTTTCTTTTTTCAATGACCAACTTTTTTGACCTTTTAATGAAAAGTTGTACTTTTGAATATAAATCTCGGGGGGTCGAGATTAGGTTATTGTATCATAAAAAGCTTCTGTCAACTTGTGGAAAAGTAAAAAGCATATTTTTCTGAAAATCTAACGTCCAAGATGATTTCTATTAAGGGACTCCTGAGGGTCTTCTAAAGAGTTTTTTGTATAAAAAATGAAAATTTTCTCGTATCTTTATTAATAAGTACTTTAGTTATCCACATTGACAAAAATGTAAGGAAAATGGTATTATTAACTAATCTTTAATAAGGTCTTATAATTTAAAAATTAATAAAGGTTATAATAAAATGGCGCTGAGAAAAATAGAATTAGTGGGTTCTCAAAAAAAATATTTAACTGTCGGAGAGACTGCTCAAGTCCTGGGAGTAACCACTCTCACTCTGAGAAACTGGGATAAAGCAGGCAAACTTAAGGCCTATAGAAATCCCATTAATAATTACAGGCTCTATAAGCCTCAGGACATTGAAGTTTTTTTGAGAAAAATAGAATCATCGGGAAAAATAAATTTGGGATGATAAAAATTATTCGTAAACTAAAAACAGACCAGTTGAGTGGTCTGTTTTTCATAAGATAATCTGAAAGAAAATTAAATCCTGCTGAATTTAGACAATCTTAGACCCACCAACCTTATCGGGCTGTTGTTTCCCACTAAAAATTTAAGGAGCGTGGTCTTGGCTGTTTTCTCCAGAACTCTAAAGCTTTGGGTAGGCCTCTTCAAGGTTACCGATTTGGTGCAGGTTGTGAAGTCTGAAAATCTGCATACCACGGTTACGGTCCTGAAACAGAAACCATTCTGAGCCAGCCTGCCGTGAACCTGCTCAATGACGTCAGCGAACGTCTTCAATATACGTTCAGGATCTCTGGTATCTCTTTCAAAAGTACATTCGCTCCCTATGGATTTTATTTCTCTTTCTGCGGTCACTTCTCGACTGTCCCTGCCCCTGGCCATTTCATAAACATCCAAGCCGAGCTTTCCGAGAGTTTTCTCCAAGAGATTTTTAGGAGCAGCTGCCAATTGTCTTATGGTGTTGATACCGCGAGATCTTAATTTTTTGGCAGTCGCACTGCCCACTCCCGGAAGTTCCGTAACGTCTAGGGGATTAAGAAGCCTTCTCACCTGAACCGGTTTTATCGACAGGAGGCCATCGGGCTTAGCCTTCTGGGCCGCTATCTTAGCTATCAACTTATTGGGTCCTATGCCTACAGTGCAGGTCAAAGACTCCTTCTGCTTTATCTCATTCTTCATCGTTTCAGCTAATTTCTCCGCCTCTCCGTAAGAGTCTTTCTTTTCGGATAAAAAACTTATATCCAAATAAGCCTCATCCAGGGAAACAACCTCACACAGCGCAGAATAGCTCCCTACGATGCCAAAAATAGAAGAAGAAACCTGCTCATAAAGTTGCATGTTGGGCGGGAGAAAGACGGCCTCCGGGCACAATTTGAAGGCTTGAGAAATGGGAAGAGCCGAATGAATGCCGTATTTCCTGGCTTCATAGTTGGCCGTAGAAACCACACCTCTCCCCTTTCCTCCTTTAGGATCGGCCCCCACCACTACGGATTTTCCTTTAAAACGCGGATTCTCTCTTTCTTCAACCTGGGCAAAAAAGCAGTCCATATCAACATGGAGAATAATTCTTTCCATAATACTTTAATATATTACACTAAAAATCCCTTTTTAAAAAAGGGCTGCATTGGAGCTTCCATGCTTTTATCTGTATGACTTCAATCGATAACCCGTCCCAGCAAGTAATTTGCCTCAGTCCCCGTCATTCTAACTTTTTTTTATTTCTCCAACCATAACCTTCTTATCTTTTACAATGACTGCCCTGAATGATTGAGGCCGGGCTATGGAGACATATTACCCTTGCCTTCTTTTGAGACCGGCACCCTGATGCCGGCATTTCAAAAAGAGGCTAACATAATGCGTGTGCCCCCAGCAGGAATCGAACCTGCAACCTTTTCCTTAAAAGGGAATTGCTCTGCCAATTGAGCTACGGGGGCGGCGACATCTGTTCGAAGTTCGAAGTTCGATATTTATCATCAAGCCAGTTGGCGGAAGGCGACGCTTCGCAGCCGAACCCTGCGCAGAACAACATTTTACCTCTAAAAATATAAGGTTCGGCGAGAAACAGAAACAGCTGGTGAAAAATAATTATTACTGAAAAGCTGATTTCGTGTCGCCTGGAGGCAACTGGCTTGAGAGATTAAGAAACTCCTACAATTTATTATTCTAATATCAAAGTCCTTCTTTTTTCAACTCCTGGAATATCTTTTTCTGTTTTTGGCTGAGCTTACTGGGTGTTTTTAATACGAGCCTGACATAAAGATTGCCTCTGCCGCGGCCGGAAAAGTGCGGAATACCCTTATCGGATATGCGCATCGTCTTTCCTGACTCCATACTTGAGGGCACCCTCAGAACTATTTTCTTTCCTTCCAGGGTGGGTATATCTATTTCTCCGCCGAGAGCGGCCTGGGAAAAACTGATAGGCACTGAGATGTATAGGTCATCTCCCTTTCTATGAAAGATGGGATGTTCCTCTACCGTAATACTGATATATAAGTCTCCCGACTTTCCCCCCCTCTTACCGGCCTCGCCCTTTCCCTTTATTCTTATTACCTGATTAGTGTCCACTCCGGCTGGAATAACGACCATGATATCCTCTTCGCCTCTTATCCTTCCCTCTCCCCTGCATACGTTGCATGGTTTTTCGGGCCTGTATCCTTCACCGCCGCATTCCGGGCAGGTCGTACTTCTGGTGAAGGTTCCCAGAAAAGTCTTTCTTATCTGATGCACCTGCCCCGTGCCCCGGCATGAAAAGCACTCCTTTACCTCCGTGCCCGGCTCAGCCCCAACTCCCTGGCAGCGGGGACAGACAACCCATTCTTTAACCCTTATCTCCTTCCTTATTTCCTTGAGAGTATCCTGAAGGGAAATTTTCAAATTCACCCTGATGTCTCCTCCTTTCTTGGTATCTCTATACTGGGCGCCGTATCCGGCAGAACCGAATACCTCCTCCAGAATATCTCCCAAATCCTCGAATCCAAAATCGAAATTAACGTCAGGCCTTCCCCAACCCCACTGAGTCCCGAAGCCTGGGGCCGAATCCTGTCCGTCAAAAACCCTCCCAAATTTATCGTATTGGGCTCTTTTCTGAGCGTTGGAAAGAATCTGGTAGGCTTCGTTGATTTCCTTAAAGTGTCCCTCATCCCCTCCCTTATCCGGGTGGTGCTGATGGGCCAGTTTGTAATATGCCTTCTTTATTTCCTCCGCGGAAGCCTTTCTGGGAATACCCAGTATCTTGTAGTAATCTTTGGCAGCCATAGGGTAAAATAAACTGCTTATGCTTATTCTTTTTCTTTATATTCTCCTTCTTCTGCTTCGGACTGTCCTCCGCCTTCTCCCTTGTCGGCCTGCTTACCTTTTTGTTCTGCAGCTTTTTTCTGATACAACTCTGTTCCTACCTTCTGAAGCACCTGGGAGAGGGCTTCTGAACCGCTTTTGATATCTTCTATGTTATCACCTTCCTTGGCCTTTTTCAAACCCTCTATCTTTTCCTGAATTTCAGTTTTAACGTCAGCTGAAACCTGGTCTCCCATGTCCCTTATAGTCTTTTCGGCCGTATAAATTAGGGTATCCGCCTGATTCTTAATATCAATCATCTCTCTCTTCTTTTTGTCATCCTCTGCATGGAGTTCGGCCTCTTTTTTCATCTTTTCTATTTCTTCTTTAGAAAGACCGATGGATCCTTCAATCCTTATAGACTGAGAAACTCCGGTAGTCTTGTCTTTGGCAGTAACGGACAGTATGCCGTTGGCATCTATGTCAAAGGCAACGTCAATCTGGGGCAGACCTCTGGGGGCGGGGGCAAGTCCGCTGAGCACGAATTTCCCTAAAGACCTGTTGTCTGCAGCCATGGGTCTTTCCCCCTGTAGTACATTTATTTCCACGGAAGTCTGGTTATCGGCTGCGGTGGAAAAAACATTGTTCTTAGACGTGGGGATGGTGGTATTCTTAGGAACCATGATGGTAGAAACTCCGCCGAGCGTCTCAATGCCTAACGAAAGAGGTAAAACGTCCAAAAGCAGCACACTCTTGATATCGCCTTCAGGCGCTCTTCCCTCTTCTCTGGCTCTTAGTATTTCTGCCTCAACAGCAGCTCCCGTGGCTACCACTTCCTCAGGGTTGATGGATTTGTTAGGCTCCCGGCCGAAGAAATTCTTCACTGCATCCCTTACGGCCGGTATCAGGGTAGTGCCGCCCACCAGGACTATCTCGTTGATGTCCTCCTTTTTGAGATCGGCCTCCTTTATCGTCTTTTTGGTCCTCTCTATAGAGCGCTCTACCAGTTCGCGGCTCATGTCCTCCAGTTTGGCCCTGCTCAGTTTATAGGAAAGATGCTTGGGGCCTGCGCTGTCTGAAGAAATGAAGGGTAGATTGATTTCGGTTTCCATGGCCGAAGAAAGCTCTATTTTGGCGTTTTCAGCAGATTCTTTCAGCCTCTGCAGAGCCAGAGGATCTTTGGATAGGTCTATTCCCTGCTCCCTCTTGAAGGTATCAGCTATCCAGCCTATAATCAGCTGGTCAAAATCATCTCCTCCCAAATGCGGCTCTCCTCCGGTAGCTATCACCTCCACCGTATCGGGAGACACCTCCAGGATGGAAACATCAAAGGTCCCTCCTCCGAAGTCATAAACCGCTACCTTCTGGGACTGTTTTTTCCCTAATCCATAGGCCAGAGCAGCTGCCGTGGGCTCGTTGATAATTCTAAGGACCCTGAAGCCTGCCACCTCGCCTGCCGTTCTGGTAGCTTTCCTTTGGGAGTCATCAAAATTAGCAGGACAGGTGATAACGGCTGCTCCCACCTTTTCTCCGAGCTTCTCTTCTGCATCCAGCTTGAGTTTCTGGAGAATCATAGAAGAAATCTCAATCGGGGAATACCACTTATCCCCCATTTTAATCTCCACCGCCCCGTCCTTTCTTTCGCGGGTAACATAAGGAAGCCTCTTCAGCTCTTTCTGCACCTCTGCGTCGGAATATCTCCGGCCTATAAACCTTTTAACGGATTGGATGGTATTTTGGGGGTTGGTAATGGCCTGTCTCTTGGCCAATATGCCTACCAACCTCTCTCCGTTCTTGGCCAAAGCCACCACGGAAGGGGTAAGCACGGAGCCTTCACGGTTCTCTATGCACTTGGGTTCGCCATCTATGATACCGGCCATCTTTGATATGGCAGTACCCAAATCTATACCTAAAACTTTTGACATAATAATAGTGTTAGAGATTACAGATAAGGCGGACAGCTCCGATAACGGAGCTGGTTATGGTACGCCTTTTACTGACTAACCTCTGGAAAATTATTTATTTTTTCTTTTTAACTTTTACTTTGTTTACTTTTTCCTTTTTTTCCCTGGGCTCTGCTTTCGGAATGGTGACCGTCAGAACTCCCCCTTCGTAGTCAGCCGCAGCCTTCTCTCCTTTTACCTCGGCAGGCAGAGGAACCATCCTGCGGTAAAATCCTGAAATGATTTCCTTCCTATAGTAACCCTTCTCTTTCTCTTCATTTTTCTGTTCTGATTTCGCCTCTATCTTCAGGACATCTTCCGTTACCTCCACGTCAATGTCGTCAGCTTCAACTCCGGGCATTTCAACCTTAGCTACTACTTCTTTTTCCGTTTCGTAAATGTCCATTCTGGGAGTCTTTAGATGGGAATGACGGGAACGCTCACTCGGTTCCAACCATCCCTCGTCAAAGAAACTGTCTAAATCCCAGAACGGTCTCCATGGTATCAAGTTCATGGTCTTTTGTAAGTGTTAATTTATTTAATGGTTGTGACCTTTTGAATTTATTTGTCTTTATTATCCACTACAAATCCTACTTTTCCCTCCATGGAATCACCATTCTCTATCTCTCCGAATTTAGCTTCATAGTTTTCCAGATTGCTTTGGAGAACCTTGACCATCCTCTTAACGTGCCTGGGGCTCATAATAATCCTTGAGGATAGGATTCCCTGGGGAGGAAAAGCCAGGAAAAAATCCAGAATAAATTCTTCCTTAGTATGCAAAATCTGCATCAGGTTAGAATAACTCCCTTTGAGCTCTTCCTCCCTGGCCTTGATATTAATCTGCTTCTTTTCTTTTTCCATAAAAATTATCGTTTCGAACTTCGAATCCGTACCAGAATTGGTACGAGATAAACCTCGAAATTCGAACATTTATTATTTAACAACCTTTACCTGGGACGGCCTGATAATCTTGCCGTCCATCAGATATCCCTTTTTTACTTCCTCTATAATAATGCCTGAATCCTTTTTCTCCTTATCTCCTTCATGGGCCTCCACCATTTCCAGGGCCTCATGAAACTGCGGGTCAAATTTGTGGTTCAGGCATTCTATCTGCTCCACTCCGTACTTTTTCAGGCTATCTTCCAGTTGTTTTCCTATCTGCATCAAGCCTTTGACATTATCATTACCTTTAAGTTCTTCGGGCAGCTGCTTTTCGGCCAGATAGAAATTGTCCAGTATGGAAATGATTTTGAAAATAAAGCTGACCTCGGCATACTTCACCATCTCGGAAATCTTCTCCACCTCCTCTTTCTTATAATTCAGGAAGTCTGCCCTCTCCCTCTGCCATCCTTTGAGATATTCCTCTTTCTGTTTCCCGCATTCCTCCAGTTTCTTTTCCAACTCATGCGCTTCTTTTTCTCCCTTACAACCTTCTTGTCCTGCCTCGCCCTGAGTTTGTCGAAGGGAGCCTTGTCGAAGGATATCGCCTTTAAAACCTTTTCCGCTTTTGTGGTCTCCTTTCATAGTGCTCTTTAAAAATCCTCAAAAGCCTTAATAATGGAATCAACAAGGCCTATGTTCTTACGATATGACATCCGTTTGGGGCCCACCAAAGAGATTATTCCTTCCCCCTGTTCCGGGAAAAAACACTTGCTCGTGATAATGCTGAAATTTTTTGTTCTTTTAAAAGGATTTTCCCTTCCTATATAAATCTCAATACTGTCCGATACTTTCAGATTCTTCACCTCTCCTTCAAACTCTTTAATAAAATCGGTAAAGTCTTCGCGGAAATCCTTTTCTTCGAATTCCGGCTCTTTTAAAACTTCCTCCCATCCTTCTTTCCAGAAAAAATCCCTTTCTAAAAGATGAATAGTGGCAAGATTAGAGGAGGCAGCCGCCATAAACCTGGACAGGTGACTCATCATACTCCAGAGGTCCTGCGCCTCTTCCGACAGCATCTCCTCTACGGCTGATGCCTTCCTGGAATGAGAAAACCCCTTTTCCAAAAGCTCGTCAACAAAGAACCTGTAACCCTTATCTGTAGGCACTCTACCCGCTGAGGTATAGGGCTGAGAAAGAAACCCTTCCTCTGTTAAAGCCGCCATATCGTTCCTGATGGTAGCGGGGCACACTCCCAGACGGTACTTTTTCTCTATCAGCTGAGAGCTGACGGGCTGGGCTGAATTTATGTATTCCTCCACTATCCTGTTGAGAAGAATTTTTTGCCTTTCCTGCGAAGTCATATTACCCTTCTTATTTTAAAGAATTAGCACTCTATTGTCAAGAGCGCTAATTTATAAGTAAAAATAAGTCTATTTCTAGAATAATCATAAAAATAGACTCTTATTTAATTTGATTGAGGATTTCCTCAATCTCTTTTTTTATTCTTTCGTTTTCTTGAATATTCTCCTGTCTTAGCGCCTCTTCTAATAATTTTTTGATTTTTTCTTTCTTTTCTTGTTTGTAACGACCCACGTATTTCTTATAGTTGGTTAGCTTGTCTTGATAGTCAAAACCTCTAATCAGTGACAGCACTACATTTTCCATTCTGTTAAAAACATGATTTTCAAATAATTCTTTGAAAGTTGGCGGTAGTCTTGCATAATCTTTTGCTGTAAATTCTGCCGGCTTAAGCTTAATCTCCACTTTTACCTCTTCTTCCCCTGAAACATTTGTTTCATTATCCGGATTGCTATTTTTCCTTTCATTAAATAGCTCATTGATAGCTTTCAGCAAATCATAATCGTGGCCAAGATCTCTAAGGTAATTCTGGATTTCTTCTAACAATACTTTTTTTCTTTCCTGTTTTTCTGATTCTTCTGCTTCAGCCTTCTTTATTATTTCTTTTACAATTTTCTTTCGCTCTTTTGCAATATAAATTTTAGGATATTCTTCAGCTAGTTCGTCAATTTCCTGGCTACCATGTTTTCTAAATTTACTTCCTATTTCTAATAAAATAGAAACTGCCTTTTTATACCCGCTATCATATTTATGTCTTTCATATATTCTATGTACTCCATCTCCTCCCCATCTTGTCCCCCATTTTTTCAAAATAGATGCTTTGTTTGGGGCTGATATTATTTCCCCGGGTATTGCTAAAGCAGACATTAATTCTGTCATTTCTTCGGCGGCCCCTTGCCCTGATTTCATTCTCTCAAACAGATAACCTGCTTCTTCATCGGTTAGTTCTCCGCCTCTTCTGAAAAAATTGCAGAATATCACCTTTGATCTCTTCTCATCTTCAGACCAATTTTCGACTTTTTCCTCTGGTTGTCTATCCGGTATCATTAACAGAAAACTTTCATTAATCTCTTTTTCCTCTTTCAGTGCTTGATATTTAGAGAATCTATTCAATATTTTCTCCTTTAACCATTCCTTAAACATTATTAACTTTTTAACTAACTCTTCTTTTTTCAAAAAAATCACCCCTTTGGTGTATTTTTATGATATACTATAGACTTTTATTAATTTTTTGTCAATAAATTAAACCCTATCCGAAATTGCTTGGTTTTTTTCCTGATAATAATGTAGTAAAATGAAATAATGAAAAAAGTAATCAAACACGACAAAGCTACCTGGATAAACATCCAGAGGCCGACCAGAAAAGATCTAAATTTCCTCAATAAGAGGTTTAACATCCACCCTGTGGTTCTGGATGAACTGCTCCACCCCGGGCTGAGGCCCAAGGTTGAGCATTACAAGAATTACATCTTTATGATTCTTTATTATCCCGTTTACGACAAGGAGAAGAGAATCACCACGCCCAGAGAACTCAATATCATCGCCACCAAGGATACCCTTATCACCAGTCACTATAAGCCAATCGGTCCGGTTAAGGCGCTTTTCAGAAGCTGCCATCAGCAGAAGGAGGCAAAAGACAGTTATATGGCAGACGGAGTGGGATATCTGCTCTATTACATCCTGAGCGGTTTCTGGAAAAACTGCCTGACTAAGCTCGTCCAGATAAACAGGAGGATTAATAAGATAGAAAAGGAAATATTCCGGGGCCAGGAAAAGGAGATGGTACTGGAGATTTCATTAGTTAAAACCGACATTATAAATTTCTGGAGGATAATGGAACCGCAGAACGAGATACTGGATTCTCTCATGAAGGAGGGTCCGGGCTTCTTCGACCAGACGATAGTACCCTATTTCTCCGACCTTTCCGGAACCTATGACCAGATCCTCAACGGCTTGGAAAGCTATAAGGAAGTTATACTGTCTCTGGAAGATACCAACCAGTCTCTCCTGTCAACCAGGATAAACGAAATTATTAAGATACTGACCATATTCTCCATAGTCCTGCTTCCTCTTACCCTTATCTCTTCTATGTGGGGTATGAATTTCCCGGTTTCCCTGCCTTTAATGTATTCTCCGGGAGGTTTCTGGATAATAGTAATTTTAATGCTTATTGTTTCAGCGGTAATGATAACCTACTTCCGGAAAAAGAAGTGGCTGTAAAAAATGAAAGGAATTCAAATAACTGTCTTTTTAATTATACTGGCTTTGGCTTTCTTTCTGAGAGTATGGCGGCTAGAAATGCTGCCTCCGGGACTTTACCCGGACGAAGCCATTAACGGAAACGAAGCTTTTCAGGCATTAAAGACGGGCAAATTCGAATTATTCTATCCTGAAAACAACGGCAGGGAGAGTCTTTTTATCTGGCTTTTGGCTGTTTCCTTTTCTGCTTTTGGAGTTTCCATCTGGTCTTTAAGGATTGTTCCCGCCTTCATGGGATTTCTGACGGTTGTCGGATTTTTTCTTTTAGGGAAGGAGCTTTTTTCTCAAGGATTGGGAAACGAAAGTCAGGCCGAAAATATCAGCCTGGCCGCCTCTTTTTTCCTGGCCGTTTCCTTCTGGCATATTAATTTTTCACGGATTGTCTTCCGCGCCATAATGTTCCCCCTTGTCATGGTTTTTTCTTTTTATTTCCTGCTCAAGGGGTTAAGGAGGTCTGTGTTGGAAGGCAAAACAGACAAGAAGGCATACTGCGACGTCATTAAGGGAGGCATCGTTTTTGGTTTGGGCTTTTATACCTATACCAGCTTTCGCATGATTGCCGTCCTCCTTTTGGCTCTCCTATTCCTATGGTTCTGGATAGCACGGGAGAAGGGCAGAATGAAGGATTTCTTCCTTCTATCTTTATCCAATCTCCTTTCCATAGGATTAATAGTGCTGCCGCTGGCAATTTATTTTGCGGCCAACCCCGGCACATTTATGGGAAGGGCCTCCCAGGTTTTGGTCTTCAGCCAGGATAACCCGATAAAGATTTTTTTGAAAAACCTGTTTCTCTATCTAGGCATGTTTAACTTCCACGGAGACGGAAATTGGCGCCATAATCTGGCAGGTGCCCCTGAACTGTTCTGGCCCGTAGGCATATTATTTTTAGCAGGCATCGTCCTCGCTTTAAGGAAAGGCGTTGAAGCTTTTAACAGAAAGGATTGGCTTCCTTTTTCGACGTACCTTTTTCTCTTTTTATGGTTTTTTATCACTTTATCGCCCGGCATCCTGACTTCGGAAGGGGCACCTCATGCCCTCCGTACTATCGGAGCAATACCGGCCGTCTACCTTTTCTGCGGCCTATCAGCCCTGTTTATCTTCCAGTGGCTCTGGAAAAGCAGAAGGGCCAGAAAGCTTGTTACCGTAAGCTCCTGCTTTTTCCTGTTTATGGTGGCAATGTTCCAATTCAATAAATATTTCTTCCAATGGGGACTAAGCCAGGAAACCAGAGATGCCTTCGCTCAGGATTACGTTACGATAGGCAATTACCTGAATTCTCTCCCCGCCGGCGTAAATAAGGTTGTTATAGTTAACGCTTCGGGTGTGCCGGTTCCCTGGCCAAATGGTCTTCCTATGCCTGCCCAAACCGTAATGTTCATGGAAAACGCAAACTACGGAACTATACGCTCACAGTACATCCTGCCCGAACAAATCAAAAATATAAACGAAGAAGACCAGACGACCATCATTGTTCCTTTGCACGCAGATGAGCAAATAAAAGAAGTTTTAGAAACTTCTTTCCCAAAGGGAAAGGTCTTAATGGATAATAAAATTTTAATATATCAAATATAAATAAAAAATTTAAACAAAAACTATGTCAGACAAAGTTACCAATATTGTCGCCTTTATAATGCTATTTATGATGGGCGGCATGGCTTTTTCTAGCTCATTGGGCGACTCGCTCACCATGGATGAGCTTTCCCACATCCCGGCCGGATACTCCTACCTTTCGCAGAGGGATTTCAGGATAAACCCGGAACACCCTCCTCTGATTAAGGATATGGCAGCCTTTCCGCTGCTCTTTATGAACATAACCTTTCCGTCGCAGTCTCCCGCCTGGACCGATGGAGTAAACGCCCAGTGGTGGTACGGATGGGAACTGTTATTCAACTCAGGAAATAATGCCGACCAGATGATTTTCTGGGCCAGGATACCCATGATACTGGTTCTCTTGTTTCTGGGATGGTTTCTGTTCCGGTGGGCCAAGAAAGAGTTCAATAAAGAAACAGCCCTTCTGGTATTGACAGCCTTTACCTTCTCCCCTACTTTTTTAGCACACGGCAGGCTGGTCACTACCGACGTAGGTGCTGCCTTAGGGTTCGTGCTGGCTACTTATTTCTGGCTGAATTTTCTCCGCAGTCCCACAAGGAAAAACGTCATAATAGCCGGTCTGATATTCGGATTTGCCATGCTGCTGAAATTCTCCATGATTCTCCTCATACCATCATTGGGCATCACCACCATCGCCTACGCTCTGGCTGCCAGAAAAAGTCTCTTCCGATATATTCTTCTGAGTATTGCAGCCGGCATAATAGGAGTAGCGGTGGTCATACTGCCCGTCTATATCTGGCATACCTCAAACTATCCTGCAGCAAGACAGGTGGCAGATACGATAGAGATATTATCGTCTTCGCCTATGCCGACCTTGAGAAATATCGTTGTCTGGATGGCCGGCAAACCTATCTTGAGGGCCTTGGGACACTACTTCTTCGGATTAATGATGGCCACCCAGAGAACGGCCTTCGGCAACACGGTCTACTTTTTAGGAATGATATCAGGCTCCGGATGGTGGTATTATTTTCCCATTGTTTATCTTATGAAAGTGCCCCTGGCTTTCCACATGCTCACGCTCGCAGCGCTATTCCTCGCGGCTCTTATAATGATTAAGGCGCCTTTCTGGAAAAATCCCCTGCAAAGACTCCGAGAATGGATTGTAGCCCATATCGCCTCCTTTTCTATGATAGTGCTGCTGATAATCTACTGGGGCGCATCTGTAACGGGGAATCTCAATATTGGAATAAGACACATCCTACCGACATTTCCATTCATCTATATGCTGGTGTTTGCTGCTATAGTGGCCGGTTTAAAGGAAATAAAAAATCCCACCTGGAAAAACTCCCTGAGCTATCTTATCATATTCCTTATCCTATGGTATGCGTCCTCATCTTTAAGCTCCTATCCTTCCTATCTTTCCTATTTCAACGAAATAGGAGGAGGGCCCGACAACGGCTATAAATACGTTGTAGATTCCAACTATGACTGGGGGCAGGACTTAAAGCGCTTAAAGACCTGGGTGGAAAACAATAAGGTAGAAAAAATAAAAGTTGATTATTTTGGAGGAGCAGATGTAAAATACTATCTTGGAGATAAAGCCGAAGGGCTTGATGCCAACCAGGGGCCCCAGAAAGGGTGGTTGGCTATTTCTGCCACCTCTCTGCAGGGAGGAGAAGGGAATCCCGTCCCAGGTTATGACCAGCCTACAGGCTATTACAAGTGGCTGGATGAATATACCCCTGTAACCAGGGCAGGGAAATCAATCTTTATTTATCATATAGAATAGTTATTCCCCCGTCTCCTTTTCCTTGAAAGGAGCGAGATTGCCGAATCTCAACTCTATATACTCCAGATTTTTTCTCTTCTCTTGAGGAAGATAGTTTTCCAATACCGCTTTTAGTTTCGTGACCTGCCAGTCTAGGTCTTTTGTAAGACTGACGTAAATATCCCAGCCCTCAGCGGTTCTGAAATTCACCATCTCTTCGGAAATAAAAAGTATTTCCCTTGTCTTAATATCCAGAGTACCCGTTATCTTGCCGTAAACATCTAAAATCTTGGTTAAAAGACCGGCGTCTATGACTTGGTTTCCGAGATTGATATTCTCTTCAGGAAAAGATTCTTGTTTAATCTTTGGAAGCGGGGAAACTCCCTCGCTTTTTTTGAATATTATACCGCCCTGGTCCATCAGGAAACAGTTCTCATAAAATTCCCCTTCTCCTCCCTTTTTGTCACTGCAAAAAAGGGCCTTCTCCTGTCTTTCGATAATGGTCAGCTTTAAAGCATCCGGCCATTTCCTTTCAATGGTCACGTCTGCTATCTGAGGAAATAAAGAAAGCAGACCGTCTTTTATTCTGCTCCTGCTGACGAAAAAAATATTATCAGGGGGAATCAACCTTCCCCTGTCCGCCAATTCTTCCCTGACTTCTTCCTTCGCATGTTCTGCAGACACTTCTTTGTTGCCACTAACCTCAATTTCCTTGATAAGGAAAAAATCGGAAAATACAAGGAAACAAGCAAGCCCGATTACAGCCGAGAAGATTAAAAGCGTCAGCCAAAAAAAGCGATTTTTGAATATCGACTTTTTCTTTTTGAAACGATGCGGTTTACGATAACTTCTCATGAAAGCTAAAATCCCCTCTTAAGTTTCCTTAGGCTCTCGACAAGAAAGGAAAACCAGTATTTCGCAGAAACGGGAAGGTCTCGAGTCCTAACATAGGAATTGTAATTCCCTCCGAAACCTTCCTTGAAAAGACTGAGCCCGGCCCAGGGATGCCCTTTGTTCTCGGGAGGGGAGACACCCCAGAAATTGAATTTTCCACAGCCCCTTTTCTTAGCCTCTTTGATGGCTTCCCAAAGCAGCAGATAAGAAGCCGGAATTTTAGGATATTTCAAAGAAGATGCTCCATGATGATAAAAACCTATTCCCTGCCAAAAAATAAAAATCCCAGAAGCCAATATTTCGCCTTGATGCCTCCCCAGAAACACAGAAATTTGCTTGTCTCCGGAAAATGAAGTAAATTCCTTCTCCAGATAATCCAAGGGAAAGGGGACAAAGGCATGCCTGTCTTTAGTGGCCTGATAAAGTTTATTGAAATCAGCAACACTGCTTACTTCTCCGCTTTTTACTATCTCCAGTTCTTTTTCGCGTACGGCCTTTCTTATAAGATAACGGGTGGTTTTTCTCATCCCCGACATAATACTTTCTTCTGCCGGCTTTATGTCCAGTTCCCAGGTTAGCTCGGGATGTACATGGATGGGAGCTTGCCTGAAATTAAGCTCCCGGAAAATAGCCAGATTTTTTTCATCCATCTGCCATACAGGGGCTACCCTGATAAAATTAATTTTACCTTCTCTGCTTATTTTTTTAAGCCGGTTCACTAAAACCTCCAGAACCTTCTTCCTGTTTTCTTCCCGAATTACGTTCGGCCCATGAGGTACAAACAGGAAATTTCCTCTCCTGGCGGTAACTCTAATCGTCAAAGCCGTTCCTATAAGATTGTCGTCTTCAAAAATTCCCAAATAGTAAGCCTTGTCTCCCATGGTCTTGTTAAACTGCCCCCAATTCCATGATTGGAGAAAAGTCCTATCGCTGCATTCTGAAAGAAAATCCTCCCACCGACATTTATCTTCTAATTCCGTAACGATATACATAATTAGCCTTGCTTCTCCCCTATTAGGGACGAGATAATTTTTTTAGGCAGTCTGCCTTCCAGCAGCAGAACGTCATCCTGGCCTATCAAAGATTTTATTCTGTTTGTAATTTCCTGAGGATTATTGGAAAAAATTAATTTTTCCGCTTCCCCGTCTGCCCCCCTTCTAACCTCCATAACGCACTCCCTATTAACAATTATTGCCAGGTCGCATATTTCACCCATCTTCTTCCCTATTTCCCTGTGCATCTCCGAAGAAGCATTACCCAGCTCAATAAGGCAGGGCATGATAATTATTTTTTTACCAGACCAAAGTTTTAAGTGCTCAAGGTGTGCCATTACCCCGCTGGGATTAGCGGAATACATAGAGTCAATGATATCCAAACCACCAATTCCTTTGACTAATTTCATACCCGTCTGCCAGCTTTTTATCTCACGGGAAGCAGATGCTATCTCCCACAAACTCATACCCAAATGATGTGCGCAGGAAATTGCCAGCATGAAATTCTCAAGGTTATGCGATCCCATCATTTCTACCGTAAATTCAGCCGATTCTCCTTTTTTGTCAGCCGCCCGAAAACTGACGGTCCTTTTGTCTTTCCTCACCTCCTCAATAACAATATCCCCTTTGCAAAAGGAGGGGAAAAAAATTATTTTCTTAGCAATTTCGGTTTTTTCATAGAGCTTCAAGCAGTATGCGTTATTTCCGTTAAAGAAGGCTGTTCCGTCTCTGGGAAGACTTTCAATAAGCTCGTATTTTGCGGCAATGATATTTTCCAGGGAACCGAAAGTAGCCAAATGCTGTTGGTTTATGCCAGTAAGGATGCCTATTTTAGGATTGACTATGTCGCAGAGCAGTTTAATGCCCCCTTTATTATATGCGCCCATCTCTACAACAAAAATCTCGTGTTCCTGTTTCAAATCGTTCAAAACGGAGAGTGATATCCCGATTTCCGAATTCCGATGCTCACGGGTCTTGGCAACCTTAAATCTCCGGGACAAGATGGCCGCTAGAAATTCTTTAGTGGAAGTCTTTCCGTAGCTGCCGGTTATGCCTATTACCAGAAGTTCATTGAATTTTTTAATCTTCAACCTGGCTCTTTGGATAATTCTGTTCCTCAAAAAATAAGTCACGGGCTGAAAAAGTAAAACTATCCCGGAAACTGCCAAGGGAGTAGCCACATCAAACAGTAAAAGCCAGATGACAAGGCGTTCAGAATGGAACAAAGAAAAAAGGTAAAACAGTTCCAGCGAGAATACTGCCAGGCAAAGGAACCCCGTCTTTAGGGTTAAAACCGGCCTTTTCAGTTTGCGAACAAAAATGTCTAAAAGCAGCTTTAATGACTCCGTAGTATAAAGCAGAAGAACGAAAACATTAAAGAGGACCAGGTAATAATCGGTTTTTCCCACCCGGCTTAAAATCAGTAAAAAGGCAAGGAGTATTATTTTCAGGGCCAGGAGCTTATTGATTAGAAGCCTTTGTCCCTGATAAGTTCTGAAATGGTCAAGAAAGCGGCCGATATGATACTCTTTCAACTGCCAAAAATACAGCCAGAACAATATAGATTTCGTCTGACGAAAAAACCAAAAAATAATCAGTAAATTGGCTATCATACAGAGGTTTTGAAAAACTTTATTACCAAACCGGATAATTCTTCCGGCATCTGTAGATGAGGGCTGTGGTCCGCCGCTTTCATTATTTCCAATTGGGCGCCATTGATTTCCTTTTCGATAATGTACGCGTCATCAACCGGAAGTATCTTGTCCCTTCTACCCCATACCACCAGTGTCTTTGTGCTGATGGAAGAAAGATAAGGCAGCAGGTCTTCGGCCACTACTTTTTTCATAGTTTCCCTCATGTTTATTGGTGCTTTGACATAATCCCTATGTCGGAAAAATAGATAAAAAACGTTCCGGGCGGTATCCTTTACCCTTCTCATAATTCGGGGAGCAAGAAGGATGCTCCCTATCTTGGAAAGAATAAATATTATCTGGGTTTTAAAGTCCGGCTTGTGTTTCAGTCCGGCAGCGGAACATAAGACCATGGCTCTTATCTCTTTCTGGTGTTCGGCCGCCATTTTGATGGCTATCCTGCCCCCAAAGGAATGGGAAAGAAGAAAAAAACTGTCCATGTTTTGGGAACGGATAAAGGACGTCGTCCATTCTACGTAATCGGATACTCCCCATGGTTTTTTGGGGGTCTCGCTCTTTCCAAATCCAGGAAAATCCGGGCAAACTACCTTAAAACCCTCCCCGGCCAATATTTGCTGCACTTCAACCCAGGAATCTGAGGAGCTGCCCCAGCCGTGCAAAATTAAAACCACGGGCCCTTCCCCTGTAACCTTGAAATTAACCTTCAAACTGTTGATTGATGTTTGCTTTTCCTCCATGGAAAAAAGCAGCTAACCGATTTTTTTAAATCCAACGTATTTCTGGAGAACCTGCGGCACTCTGATACTTCCGTCTTTCTGCTGATAGTTTTCTACTATGGCTATTAATATCCTGCCCATGGCAAAAGCTGTGGCGTCGTTCATGTGAACGAATTCAATATCTCCCTCTTCTCGCCTCACCCGGGTATTCAGCCTCCTAGCCTGATAATCTGTCATGAGGTCTGAGGTATGTGTTTCCCGATACCTTCCCTGACCAGGCATCCATACTTCTATGTCTATTTGTCTGGCATCCGGTTTTCCCATATCCCCGGTACATATCATAACCATCTGATAGGGAAGTTTCAGTGAACGCACCAAATACTCCTGGACGGTCAATATGAACTCTTGTTCTTTGAGGGAATTCTCTGGGAGGGTAAAGCTCTCCATCTCTATTTTGTCGAACTGATGGACGCGGAATATCCCTCTAGTATCTTTGCCGTAGGAGCCTGCTTCTCTCCTGAAACTTGTAGAAAATCCAAGGTATCTGATGGGAAGATCCTTTTCCGGAATTATCTCTTCCATATGAAGAGGGCCGAGGGTATGTTCAGCACTCCCTATGAGATAAATGTCGTCTTGAGGAAAATAATACCTTTCATCCTTATCCTCCGGACTTAGTCTGGCCATTTTTTCGAAAACCTGAGGTCTTATGAAATCAGGAGGTATAACAGGGACGAAGGGTTTGGCCGAGTATTCTTTCTGTACGGAATCTGCGATTTTTTTTATGGTTTTTTTGGAAGTCAGGGTTTGAAAAGTATACTGTATAAGGGCAAATTCCAAAAGAGCCGCTTCCCTCTTCAGGTAGCCGAATCTGGCCCCGGAAACCTCAGATGCTTTCTTTGTGTCTATAATATCCAGCCGTTCTCCTAATTCTACGTGATCCCTGGGACTAAAGTTAAATTCGCCGGGTTCTCCCCACTTTCTTATAACCTTATTTTCGCTTTCGTCTTTTCCTATCGGCACGTCATCCGTAATAAGATTGGGAACCTGCATCATCAAGGCATTAAATTTATCGTCGATTTCTTTGAGTTTCTGTCCGAGATGGTCGTTATTATCGTCAAGCTCTCTCATCTCCAGAATAATCCTCTGTTTTTCTTTCTCTTCACGGGCCGTGATTATTTGTTTTGAAGCCTGATTCTTTTTAGCCCTCATGTCTTCTATCGCCTGAAGCAGTTCTCTCCTCCTGCGGTCTACTTCTAAGAGGGCATCGACATCCAGGTTAACGCTCTTCTTAGCGCATATCTCTTTTATTTTATCGGGATTTTGGCGTATGAATTTTATGTCTAACATATTTTTCTTGGACTTAGATTCTCTCTTTCAGTTTATTTTATCATTTAGATGTCAAAAGAAAAACCTCGCCGTCACAAAGTAGTTAAACTAATTTGCAAGGGCGAGGTTTTAAGGCTCGCGGTGCCACCCTGCTTTGCATTTACGTTGCCGTAAGTGCCTTAGAGAGTTTGCTATTTTAGAAAGCCTACCCTCTCCGTGATTACGGACGGATTCCGGCTCAGGTTAACCGCAGTTATTTTCCGCGTTTTCCCAGGCAGCGCGACGCATAAAATCTGTGCGTCTCCGGAGGAGGAAAGACCTCCATCATCGCTTTTCTGAGTTTATTTTATAACAAAATGGTGAGGCATGTCAATTTTCTGCCTATTTCTGACGTTTGGTTTTCATGGTAGGAAAAAGGATAACCTCTCTTAAAGAATGGGAGCCGGTCAGCAGCGCTGTAAACCTGTCCAGTCCCATACCGAATCCTGATGCCGGAGGCATACCATACTCCAAAGCTTCCAGAAATTCCTTGTCCATTCTCTGGGCCTCTCCAAACCCTTCCTTATAAAGATTTTCCTGCTCTTCAAATCTCTTCTTCTGTTCCAGTGGGTCGTTTAATTCTGAAAAGGCATTCAGCATTTCCCAGCCGGCAGCTACCAATTGGAAATTGGCCAATTTTTCCGGGTGATTCTCAAGGGATTTAGCAAGGGGCTGGAAGCCTTTGGGATAATGGATAATAAAAGTGGGTTGTTGAATTTTCGGGCGGCATACTTTCTTAAAAATTTCATCGGCAATCTCAAATTTGGGAGAATTCTTCTCGACTGAAATACCAAGTGATTTAGCTTTTTCCGCAAGGGCAGCCCTGTTGATATCGTCTATATTTATATCCGTTTCACTGCCTAAAATATGAGAAAATTCCACCCTGGGCCAGGGAGTAGTAAAATCTATCTCTTGCTCTTCGTACGTGAATTTCAGCTTACCAAAAACATTCTTTGCCACGCTTGTAAACATTCTTTCTGTCAGCTTCATCATGTCTTTGTAGTCTGCATAGGCCCAATAAAATTCCAGCACGGTAAAATCTGGGTTGTGGGAGCGGTCTACACCTTCGTTTCTGAAACACTTTCCTATCTCATATACCTTCTCAAATCCGCCTATCAGCAGCCGTTTGAGATAAAGTTCCGGTGAAACCCTTAGATATAAATCGATATCCAAGGCGTTCATGTGCGTCTTAAAAGGCTGGGCGCGCGCTCCCCCGTATAGTGGCTGCAGGATAGGAGTCTCCACTTCCAGAAATCCTTCTCCTTCCAAAAAGTTTCTTATCTCCTTAATAATGGCAGACCTCTTTATGAAATTTTCCTTGATTTCTCTGTTGAAAATGAGGTCCAGGTATCTTTTTCGATACCTTTCCTCAGTATCTCTCAGGCCGTGCCATTTTTCCGGTAAAGGCCTCAGGCTTTTGGCCAGCATTTTAAAATCCGATACTTCCAGAGTCTTTTCTCCTTTTTTGGTTTTGAACAAAACACCCCTGACTTCGATGAAATCTCCCAGGTCAAAATTCTCCAGAAAAGATTTATATCCTTTTTCTCCCAGACGGTCTTTTTTAAAGTAGGCCTGTATTTCTCCCGTACCGTCTGTCACATCCAGGAAAGTCGAGCCCCCATGCACCCTTATCAGCTTAATCCTTCCTGCCAGCATTATTTCTTTCTTAGATTTAGCCAGCGAATCAAAAGATTCAACTGCTTTCCGTATCTCAAAACTCCTTTTTGTAGTTGAGGGAAAAGGGGTAAAACCAGACGCCTGCAAAGACTGTAATTTTTTAATCCTTGTTTTTCTGATATTTTCGTCTGTAGTGCTCATGAAATTTTTAAAAAGGAACCTATCTTATTTTAGTAGTTTTTATCAAGTAAGTAAAATAAACTCACTAAAATCAAATCAACGGCTGAAATACCAGTTTAATATATCCCTGGCAGCAGGCAATACTGCGGCACGGACCCCTTCAACATCCTCAATCATAATAGTAAGGACTATCTCGGGATTATCATAAGGAGCGAATACCGAAACCCAGTTGTGGTAGATATTTTCCCTTGAGGTTTCGGCCGTACCGGTCTTGGCCGCTGCCGGCACCGGCAGGGAATTCAGAAGAATAGATGAAGCTTGCGGACTGTTTTCCCCCGTTACCGCCTGCCTCATCCCTTCCCTCACAACCTGCAGGTTCTCCAGATCTATAAATCCCTCTCTTATAACCTGAGGCCTGAATTCTTGCACTACCTTCATGTCTCCTCCTGAAGTATCGACTATTTCCTTTGCCATCTGGGGCTTAAGCAGTTTCCCCCCATTAGCTATGGCGGTATAAGCCGCTGCCACCTGTATGGGGGTAACAGCGAAAGGACCTTGCCCTATGGATAAATGATAAGTATCTCCTTTCCTCCAGTTTTCGTCCAATTCAGGGATGGTTCCTTCTCCTTCACCGGGTAAATCAATGCCGGTCTTCTGTC
Organism: uncultured Candidatus Saccharibacteria bacterium; assembly: GCA_964514375.1. Lineage (GTDB taxonomy): Bacteria > Patescibacteriota > Minisyncoccia > Minisyncoccales > JANBVM01 > CAZEQH01. The sequence continues at coordinate 4,568 of CAZEQH010000010.1, read as the reverse complement.
CCCAACCGAACAGTTTTAAATAATCCTCTATTCTTTGCGGACCCAGCCCCTTTATGCCGAACTGGGCATATCCTCCGCCCAGAGTATAGAAAAATACGTTGCAGGACTCGGCAATCGCCTTCCTTATATCGGTAAGCCCGTGAACAGACCAGTCGTGATACTGATAGATAACGGAAGGGTCGTATTCGTGGGGCACTTCAATCAATCCCGTACAGTTAATCTTCTGACCGGGAGTAACTATTCCTTCCTGCAGGGCAGCCGAAGCCACCAGGGGTTTGATAGTCGAACCTGTAGGAAAACCGACTCCTGATATCACCCTGTTGAAAAGAGGATTTTCTTCGTCATTAAAAAGCTTCTGCAGAGATTCGTTATCTCCGAGGGAGAATAAATTATTATCGAAAGAGGGAATGGAAACTAAAGCCAGAACTCCTCCGGTCTTAGGATCCAGGGCAACGCCCACCGCCTTTCGGCTGCCTATATTCTGCAGTACTTTTTCCAATTCCTCCTTAACTTTTTTCTGCAAATCAGAATCCAGCCACAAGACAAGACTGTTCCCGGACTCCGGAAGAGAAACAACTTCCTGGGAAATCGCATTTCCCAAAGCATCCCTCTCCACCCGTACCCGCCCCGGATTTTTCCTTAAAGTATCCTCATAATATTTTTCCAAACCCATCCGGCCCACGTAATCAAAAATAGAATAACGGTCGGAAGAAGAAGCAAATTCCTCTTTGGTAATCTTCCCGGTATACCCTATGATATGAGAAAAAGTCAGGCCGTCTTCATATTCCCTTATCATACGCTGCTCAATGGAAAAACCGGGAAATTCCTTTAGCCTGGTCTGCAAAATAATAAGAGAGTTATGGCTTAAGTTCTCGTATACCACCACCTCCCTGTCCTGGGAATTTTCTACGGCATCTGCCACAGATTCGTAGTCTGTCCCTGTAATCCCGGCGATTTTAGAAAAGAGCTGTTTTCTCTGCTCCTTTTCTGTCGGCAAATTGTCTTTATTACACTTGAGATCAAAATTGGGAAGATTGAAAACCAGCTGTTTAAAATTTCTGTCGTAGATAACTCCCCTCTCTGTCTGAATCATGTGAAAAATATACTGGTTCTCATGAGCCATAGCTAAAAAATCCTCCCCCTTCAAGACCTGGAGCTGAAAAGTCCTCGCCAAAAGGAAGAGTACCAGCAGGAACGAAAAAATTAGGAATTTATTAAGGATTCTTTTAACTAAAGGCGTTTCCATCTTCTGTTCGGGTATGCCCCATTCCCGATCTCTTTTCCTCGCCAGTTTATCCATGAGAACTTCGTGAGGCTCTACTTCACTGGTGAAACGCCTTACCCTTCTTTTTCTTATAAAGTCGTCCACGTCTTTTTATCTCAATATTCTTTTAATTACTAACTTTAAAAAAAGGCCCATTATAAAAAGCATAACGACATAATAGCCGATGCATTTATCAGAGTATATGTCCAGAAAAAATCCTCCTATTAAGCCGGAGGCCAGCCCAAAATTTTCTTTTTGTTCTTCTTTAAGATTAATAATTAATACGCTAACCAAAACTAAACTCGGGAGGCAGTAAATGAAATGAACCAAAAAACTGGATTGGATAACAGTGAGAGTGTAGAAAAGAAAGGAAATCCCTATGATTTTTTTGATTATCTCCGGCATGGAATTACCTGAAATTAGTAATGATAAAAAGATATTGCAGAGAGTTTACTTCAAAGGCAGGAATAATATCGGCCTCCTGGAAGGAAGTAACATCGGCTTTCTTAATGTCTCTGATTTCCCCCACTAGCAGACCTTGAGGAAAATTACCTCCCAAGAGCGACGTAAAAACCTTATCACCCCCTCCTATTTCCTTGTCTCTGGGAACAAGCTTAAGCAGAAGTTGGAAATTGCCCTGGCCTTCGGCCAATCCGTAAGTTTCTCCGTCTAAGATATCAACGTCAAAAGAACTGCCCTTGGCTGTCAACAGCTGAACCCGAGCGCTGTGTTCATAGACTTCAACTACTTTGCCGACCAGTACTTTTTCTTCGGTAATAACAGGGGCATCAAAAACCATACCGTCGGCAGAACCTTTATTGATAATAAGATAATCGCTGAAAATATCCTTCCCCGTGGGATTGGCGGAAATAAGCGTAAAATCCTTCTGGAGTTCCAAATCCAAAGCTCTTCTCAATGAAACGTTCTCCTGCCCGTACCGCTCCAATTGCATCTTCTCAGAGAGCAGATTTTCATTCTCCTTTCTCAGAGCTTCGTTCTCTTTTTCTACTTCTTCTACTCTGTAAAATATCTCAAAAAAACCTGACAGAGCGCTTCCCGTTCCCCAAAGACGCTCCTGAAGAGGAGCGGATAAAGAATAAAGAAAGTCCTTTATTCCCCCTGAGAGAGGGGTAAGGTTCAGTAAAAACAGAGATACGACTATCAGGAGTACTGTACCCCATCTTAAGCTCTTGAATCTTGAAACGCCGGACAGGAAAGACTTCATTCCTTCATCTTTGTTAATAAAGGGTTTTTTACTCCTGAATTCCATTAGTCCATTATAGCTTAAAGATGTTCAAATTTAAAAATAGTGATTTCTGGATAAAAAGGCTGAACATGAGTACGATAAAACCCTGCGCCAAAAAAAATAATCATATTCACCTCACGGGAGCTACCTACTTTCGCGGGAAACCCACTATCATCGGCCTTGGCATATTTCACTTCTGTGTTCGGGATGGGAACAGGTGGAACAATGCCAGTATAGCCCCCAAGAGCTAAATATGATTATGAAACTGCGGTTTTATGCTTATTGTTGCTTCACAAAATATTGGAGGGCAAAGAAATACGATTTATTAGTACTGCTCGGCTTAATAGGTTACCCTACTTACACCTGCAGCCTATCTACCTCATGATCTCTGAGGAATCTTTGAGTCCTAATCTTGGGGTAGGTTTCGTGCTTAGATGCTTTCAGCACTTATCCTTTCCCAACGTAGCTACCCAGCGGTGCTCCTGGCGGAACAACTGGTACACTAGAGGTTGGTTCAATCTGGTCCTCTCGTACTAAGATCAAATCCCCTCAAGACTCACGCGCCTGCAGTAGAGAGAGACCGAACTGTCTTACGACGTTCTGAACCCAGCTCACGAACCACTTTAACGGGCGAACAGACCGACCCTTGGAAGCTTCTCCGCCTCCAGGATGTGATGAGCCGACATCGAGGTGCCGAACCGGGCCGTTGATATGGACTCGCGGGCCCGACTAGCCTGTTATCCCCGGGGTAACTTTTGTCTGATGATCTTCGGCGGTCCTACGACCAACCGTCGGTTCACTAAGTTCTGGTTTCCCAACAGTTCGCGACATCTCGCTCACTGTAAAGCCGGCTTATGGCTTTGCCCGATACGTACGATTTCCATCCGTACTTAGCCGACCTTTAAACGCCTCCGTTACCTTTTAGGAGGCAAGTGCCCCACTTAAACTGCCCACCAAACACTGTCTCCGCCGAACGGCGGATTAGGACAAAGGCTTTGAAAGGAAGGTGTTTCATTGGCGACTCCATCCCGTCCGGAAACGGAACATCAAAGTCTCCCTTCTACGCTACGCATCCAAGACCAAAATCCAATATCTGATTACAGTAAAGCTCCCGGGGTCTTCTCGTCTAGCTGCAGGTAAAGGGCATCTTCACCCTTACTGTATTTTCACCGGGCTCCTCGTTGAGACAGTCCTTCAGTCGTTGCGCCTTTCATGCGGGTCGGAACTTACCCGACAAGGGGTTACGCTACTTTAACACGGTTATAGTTACCGCGGACGTTCACTGGAAGCTTAACTCTATCAGCTACACTATGATAAACACAATATAACAGTAAAGCTTAACGTTCCAGCACTGGTCAGGCGTCAGCCCCTATACTTCCTTTTACAAGTTAGCAGGGACCTGTGTTTTAGATAAACAGTCGCTAAAGGTACGTTTGCTGCGCCCTGTGTCTTGCGGCACAGGGAGGCCATCTTCCGAAGTTACGACCACTTTTTTGCCGAGTTCCTTAACGAGGTTTCACCCGTTCACCTTAGTACGCTTACACCAACCCACCTGTGTCGGTTTGCGGTACGGAATCCGTCAGATAATATAATCAAGATTTTTCCGGGAAAAGTGCTCGCCCGAATTTCTCTTTCCGAAAAAAGAAATTTTCACAGCAGTTGAAAAATCTTCTGCTGTAAACGCAAATCCAATAATGCGCCCGGGATACTACTCTTCGTCGTCTTGAATTTATCTAACGAATGGGTCGGAATATTAACCGACTGTCCATCGGGTACGCCATTTGGCTTTCCCTTAGGACCGCCTAACCCTTGGGTGATTGTCATTGCCAAGGAAACCTTGGGTTTTCGGTGTCAGGGGATTTAACCCTGATTGCGGTTACTCATACCAACATTCTCACTTCCCAGCGCTCCAACGAACCTTACAGTTCGCCTTCAACGCCCTGGGAACGCTCCTCTACCCCCCGCGCTAAAAGCGCGGAGCCTTATCTTCGGTACTGAACTTTAGTCCCGATACATCTTCGGCGCAGAATTCCTTAGTTAGTAAGCTGTTACGCACTT
>CAZEQH010000009.1:0-41580 GCA_964514375.1 uncultured Candidatus Saccharibacteria bacterium | reverse complement strand
CTCTGCCACCACCACCTACTACCAGTACAACCTGACTGTTACCGCCACGGGCTTTGCCGACTATGATTACTACACGGGCTTCGGCTCAAACTACCTGACCTCTGTCTCCAGCACCGAGAGTTCGGGCGTGGACAAGGCCATCTCCCAGGACTGGCACAGAATTACCCCCTCTTCCCTCAACGGCACCAAAGACTACGACGGCTTGAACCTGCCTCCCTTGCACGGCACCTGGTATGCGGGCTTGGGCTCTGACCTGGAATTCTCCGTGGACTCCTCCTCCGTCAACCTGGGCGACCTGGACGAGACCAACACCTACACGGCCACGGGAACCACCGTGCTCTACGCCACCACCTCCTACTCGGGCGGCTACACCGTCAAGGCCTATGCTTCCAACAGCGGAAGATTGATATTTAACAGTTACTACATAGAGAGGTGGCCCCATTCCAACTCCACCCCTGAGGTGTGGCCCGGCACCTGCGAGGATGACACAGAGTGCGGCTTCGGCTACACCACTGATGACAACGACCTGGGGGGAGGCACTGCCTCCAGGTTCAACAACGGAGCCAACTTCGCCGGCTTTGCCACCTCCACCCCCGGGGACATCGTATCAGACGAAACCACTTCTGTACCCTCAGGCAGCCAGCATACCATCACCTACAAGGCCTCCGCCGCCAAGATTCAGGAGGCAGGCACCTACGATACCACCGTCTACTACATATGTACGGTCAATTACTAGACACAGATTATGCAGATTAAAGCAGATCTATACTGATAATTTGACAGAGGTCGGACCTCTGGAGGTTTCTGTGTAGTTTATGATTATGTCGGTGAAAAGCGAAGGAAATCGATGAAAAGCAGCGTAAATTCACTTATAATCTACAAAAATTTGTGTTGTAGTTTTCCACAGCTTGATTTACTGGATTATTTCTTTTTGTGATATACTTAAGGAAGAAGCAAGGATTATGAATAAATTAAAAATCCTTTGAATATAAAAAAGGTCGTCATTTTGGATAACGATAAAAGTTTAAGATAATATAAATGTCATATAATCAAGAAAACAGAGAACTTTTCTTGGCAATATTAGGAGGACTGGTCTTGGCCTTAATAGGGGTTTTGAGCATTTCGGGAACCATGCCGTTTTTCTCTGAGGCTTCGGCTGCTACGGAAACCATCAGCGTTTCAGCTACTATTTCTCAGTGGCTCAGTTTCGGCGTTTCCACAAACACGATAGTTCTTATGCCGGAGTTAGTAACCTCAGCTGGAGGAACCAATATAGGAAGCAGTACTAACATTACTCTGACGGCTGGGACCAATAATTCTTCAGGCTATGCCATTGAAGTTAAGGATTTGAACGTGGGTCTTTGCCACTCAGGAGGCTGCGGGACTCATAATATCAATTCGGGAGACGCAACTCTTTCGGCGGGAACCGACGGTTATGGAGCCCAGGCTACTACGACAGATACTGACGTGGGTACCGTTGATGCCAACTACGACTTCTGGGGCGCAAGCAACCAACAAGTGGGAGACTTATCTTCTTCTCCTCAAGCGTTAGCTGATACTACTGCTCCCAGTGACAGTGACCAGACGCTCCTTAAGCTGAAAGCTGCAGCCGCTGCCATAGACCCAGCCGGAACATACAGTGACACAGTTACTCTGACTTGTCTCGCCAATCCATAGAAGACAGGACGACCCATTACACTATAAGATTATTAATGAAAGAAAATATTTTTCTTTATATCTTGGTTATAGGAGGACTTGTTTTTGGCCATCAGGCTTTATCTCAGGGGACCACTATAGGTATTTCCCCTGTTACTTTTGAATTGACGGGCAATCCCGGAGATACGATAGTCAATCAAATTAAAATTTATAATCCTTCAGAAGACACTACCATAGGTATAGTGATGGAAGTGGAAGATATCACTCCGAAAGGCGAGGAGGGTCAGGTGTCAGCGGAACCCGCAGAATCAGAAACTTTTTCTCTGATGAAATGGGTAAAGGTAGACCCGGTAGAATTCGTACTTTCTCCCAAATCCCAGGAATTTGTAACTTTTACCATCACCATTCCCCAGAACGCAGAGCCCGGAGGACATTACGGAGCTGTTTTGGCTCGCACTAAGATGGCGACAGGTCCCGGTTTTACAGGGGCTGCCATCTCGCAGCGTGTGGGCAGTGTTATTTTGCTTTCCGTAGCAGGGCAAGTGAAAGAGGAGTTGGAAGTTAACGACTTTTCTGCTCCGTATTATTCAGAGTACGGTCCGGTTAATTTTTCCGTAAAGTTCGAAAATAAGGGTACTGTTCATGTAAAGCCCAAGGGATATATCACTGTTACCGACTGGCTGGGGAGAAAAGTGGCCGATATAGAACTTCCCGAGAAAAAAGTTCTGCCGGGGGCCGTGAGAAAAATAGAAATTCCCTGGAACACCAAATGGCTTCTTTCGGGAAGATATACCGCCACTCTGCACGGGAGCTACGGCGTTTCCAACCTTTCCTTTGAGACGGTGGTGATAAGCTTCTGGGGTTTTTCCTGGAAATTAGGGTTGGGAGTCGCGGCGGTAGCAGCTTTCTTCATTCTTACAAGGAAGAGGTGGACGGCCGCCTTTAAAGTGCTTTTGAAAGGTGAAAAGACAAAAGTCGGATAAGATAGAGCATAACGGAATTCACATCCTCTAAATGAGGATGTTTTTTTGTTATAATGGGCTAATGGGAAAAATGTCATTTAAGACAGTAGAAAATTGGCTGATTGCGACCGCTGCGCCGACCATTTTGATGATTGCCGTTTTTATGCCTTTGGCAGCTAATGCCCAGACGAAAGAACTGCAAATTTCTGTGGAAACTATAGTGGGACATCCCACTCCTCCTCCGGCGCCGCCGACTACTACCTTTGAGTATCTCACTCCGGGGGGAATTTTTCCCAAAACCATAGTTCTATTAAAAGGAAGGGCCTACCCTAATGCCTTTATCACTATTTTGAAAAACGGGGAAGTTACGGCAACTATGCTTGCAGAAGAATCAGGACTTTTCGAAAGGGAAATAAGCGGTTTGGAAAGCGGTAATTATTCTTTCGGAATCTGGGGAGAGGATGGACAGGGCAGAAAGTCGGTTACCATAAATTTTTCCCTGGATATTCTCAAGTGGACCAAGACTACGGTTTCCGGCATTTTTCTCTCTCCTACCATGGAGATTAGTCCTTCCAGCGTTGAAAGAGGGGAAAATATAGACGTTTTCGGCCAGAGTTTTCCTCAAAGCCAGATAAACATTTTAATTTTTCCGGAAGGCGCGGTCAGGACGGCCATGACCGATTCTAAAGGAAATTGGTCTTATAAACTGAATACTTTTTTTCTTAATAAAGGGTCTTATACCATCAAGGCCAAAGCCGAAAGCGATATGGGAATCCAGAGTGATTTTTCCTACCCTTTATCTTTTTCCGTGATACCCAGGGGAACCATTACCTGTTGGGGTCCTGACCTGAACTTTGACGGTAAGGTCAACGTGGTGGACCTAGGTATTTTAATGTATTTCTGGGGGCAGGATAATCCCCAAAATCACTGCGCCAACATAAACACCGAGGGGAAGGTCGACGTGTATGACTTCTCCCTTATGATGTATTGGTGGACTGACTTATGAAAAATAAATTAATTACACTTCTTTTTTCCTTCGGCCTTGTTTTTTCCATCTTTTTCCCCCGCAACATTGAAGCGGCCCGCCTCTATCTTTCTCCCAGCAGCAGGGATATCGAGGTGGGCCAGATTCTGGAAATTTCTATTTTTATTGATACGGAAGGGGAATACATTAACGCCGCCGATGTGTCTCTCAGGTTTGACCCTCAAAAAATCAGGGTGGAAAAATCCACCATTACAGCTTCCGAAATAGAGGTGTGGGTTACCCAGCCAACATTCTCCAATACCAGCGGTTTTATACAATTTATTGGAGGGGTTCCTTCACCGGGTATTAAAAGTTCATCGGCCTTGCTTTCTACCATCAGTTTCAGGGCTGTCGCTCAGGGGTTGGCTTACGTTTATTTTGAAGATGGGTGCAAGGTTATTAAAAACAGTCCTGAGGCTGCGGATGTTTTTAATTCCGTGCAGAACGGAACCTACAATTTAATTGTCTATCCTCCTCGGACTCCAGAGATTACTTCCCCGAGCCATCCCGACACAGAAACATGGTATCAAGATAAAAACCCTATTTTTAATTGGACAAAAGAAGATGGAATTGAAGGGTTTAGTTATGATTTGGACCAGTCTTCTTTAACTATTCCCGATGAAGTGGCGGAGAGCAGTGATACTTCTATTTCATATGAAGGAGTGGAAGGAATATGGTATTTTTGTTTAAGAGCTGAAAAAGCTGGTGTGTGGGGAGAAACCGCACATTATAGAGTGAAGATTGACAGTACTCCTCCGGATATATCAGAGCCTGAAGTTACCCCTTCTTTAGAATTGCAGGAAGGTACAAGACCGGAAATTTTTCTGACGGCAGAAGATAACATATCCGGCATAGGGCATTACGAAATAAAGTACCAGAAAGACAGAGGGTCCGAAGAAAAGATTACAAGCGGAGTCTCTTTCCCTTATCAGCTTCCTTTTTCTGGTGCCGGCGACTATCTGGTTTCTGTGGCGGCTTACGACGAGGCGGGTAATTTTCAGGAGAAGAAATTAGCTATTAAGATTTTTGAAAAAAAAGAGCCGTTTTTAGTTAAGGGTATTTCTCTTTGGGGATTTTTTCTGCCCTGGTGGCTGATAGTAATTGTTTTGTTTATTCTGGCCGTATTCTTTGTTCTTCTGTTCGTTTGGAAAAGAAGACAGAAAAAGAAGGAGAAAATCCCTTCTCAAGAGGGAGAAAGAGGTAAATTAGACTTTTAGTTTTATTTTTGCTAAAAAGAAGATTAAGATTATGGAGCCTGAAAGGAAGAAGAGAACAAATTTTTTTGCCGTAGCTATACTGATTTTAGCCAGTTTCGGATTGGGTTTTTGGCTGGGAGAATATCAGGTGGTTTGTGAAATTTGTCAGCCGCAAGACATTAATTTCTCTCTTTTCTGGGAAGCCTACCAAAAACTGGAAGAAAAATTTGTAGACAAAGCCAAGCTTAACAGCCAGAACGTAATATATGGAGCTATTTCAGGAATGGTTAAGTCCTTGGACGACCCCTATACCATTTTTCTGACTCCTGAAGATACCAAGAGGTTTGAGGAGGACGTACAGGGAGTATTTGAAGGGGTAGGAATGGAGATAGGAGTCAGGAACGGCCAGCTGCAGGTAATATCCCCGTTGGAAGGCACTCCTGCCCAGAAAGCAGGATTGCTGCCGGGAGATGAAATTCTAAAGATAGACGGCACCTCGACTGTAGACCTTACGGTAGATGAGGCCGTAACCCTCATCAGAGGGCAAAAGGGCACTCAGGTCACCCTCACTATTTTTCGGGAAGGGTGGGGCGAGAGCAGAGATTTCACTATTACCAGGGGTGTGATAGAAATTCCTTCCGTACAGTGGAGGATGATAGAAAACGGAGGGGACCAGATAGCATATGTGCAGCTTTATCAGTTCAGCGGGAAAGCGGGCTTTGAATTTACCAAAGCGGCTCTGGAAATAATTAACAGTCCTTCCAGAATGATAATCCTTGATTTGAGAAACAATCCGGGAGGATATCTTGAGATAGCCCAGGAGATAGCGGGATGGTTTTTGGACAAGGGAGAAATCGTGGTAATAGAGGATTTCGGAGGCGGAGTTACAAAAGAATATTTGAGCGAGGGTAACGGAAGATTTTCAGATTATAAGGTTGTTATCCTGATTAACGAAGGTTCCGCTTCCGGTTCTGAAATATTGGCAGGAGCTTTGAGGGACGACCGCGGCACCTCACTGATAGGGGAGACTTCATTCGGGAAGGGTTCTGTGCAGGAACTGGAAAATCTGCGGGACGGTTCCAGCTTGAAGATTACGGTAGCCAAATGGCTGACCCCCAAGGGAGACCTTATTACCGATAAGGGTCTGGAACCTGACATTAAAGCAGAACGGACCGTTGAAGACTATGAAACAGGCAACGATCCCCAGCTTGATAAAGCCATTGAAGTCATAAAAGAATTATAATAAAATAAATTAACATGAAGGTGATATTTCTCAAAGACGTATCAGGGATGGGGAAGAAAAATGAAGTCAGCGAAGTGAAAGACGGTTACGCCAGGAACTATTTGTTTCCGCGCGGTCTTGCCAAAAAAGCCACCAGGGAAGCGCTAAAGAAGATAAAAGAGGGCCAGGAGTCTGGCGAGAAAAAGGCAGAAGAAGAGTTAAAAAAAGTACAAGATTTAGCCACTAGGCTGGGCGGTAACGAAATCGTAATTCCGATTAAGCTCGGTAAAAAGGGGCAGATGTTTGAATCGGTAAATGCCGGCAAAATCCAGGAGGGTCTTAAAAAGTTGGGCTTTGAAATTAAAAAAACCCAGGTCATTCTTCCAAAACCTATAAAGGTTTTAGGCGAATTCCCTGTGAAAATCAGGTTCGACCACAATTTAGAAGCGGAGATAACCGTAACAGTAGTCGAGGAGTAATATGCCTAGGTTTATTTTTACCGTTGGAGGAGTCATGTCCGGAGTGGGTAAGGGCGTGGCTACGGCCTCTATAGGCAGAATTTTAAAGTCAAAGGGTTTTAAAGTCACTGCCATTAAAATAGATCCTTATATCAACGTCGATGCAGGGACAATGAACCCCATAGAGCATGGGGAAGTTTTTGTAATGGATGACGGCACAGAGTGCGACCAGGACATCGGAAACTACGAAAGGTTTCTTGGGGAAACGCTAAGCACTGACAACTATATTACCACTGGCCGCGTTTATCAGACCGTGATTGCCAGAGAAAGGAATCTGGAATATGGCGGCAGGTGTGTAGAGGTGGTCCCCGACATTCCCAATGAAGTAATCGACCGCATCCGGAAGGCCAGCATCAATAATAAAGCGGACTTCACCCTCATAGAGGTGGGGGGAACCGTGGGAGAATATCAGAATATGCTGTTTTTGGAAGCGGGCCGGATGATGAAGCTTAAAAATCCCGATGAGGTTGTTTTCGTTTTGGTTTCTTATCTGCCTATTCCCAATACTATAGGAGAGATGAAAACAAAACCCACCCAGACAGCAGCCCGCATACTGAACGAAGTCGGCATCCAGCCCGATATAATTTTGGGAAGATCACAATTTCCCTTAGATGAGCCGAGGAAAAGAAAAATTTCAATTTTTTGCAATGTAAGGAAAGAAGATGTAATATCAGCTCCAGACGCAGCTTCAATTTATGAAGTACCGCTGATATACGAAAAGGAAAATTTAGGTGCGCGTATTTTGGAAAAATTCCGTATGAAAAGCAAAAAGAAAGATTTAAAGGAGTGGAAGAAACTGGTACAAACCATTAAGAAATCCAAAAAATCAGTGAAAATAGGGATAGTAGGAAAATATTTCAAGACGGGAGAATTCACTCTTATGGATTCTTACATATCGGTTATAGAAGCTATAAAGCATGCTGCCTGGTCTGTCAAAAGAAAACCGGAGATATGCTGGCTTTCTTCGGAAAAATACGAAAAATCAAGTAAGGCCCTGCAGGAACTCAAGGAGTATGACGGCATTATAGTGCCGGGCGGTTTCGGAAACAGGGGGACAGAGGGCAAGATAAGGGCTATTAATTTCGCCAGGGCAAAAAAGATTCCTTACCTTGGGCTGTGCCTGGGAATGCAGTTGGCGGTAGTGGAGTTTGCGAGAAATGTATGCGGTCTTAAGGGTGCCAATTCCACAGAGTTTGATAAGAAGACTCCTTATCCTGTAATTGATTTTATGGCTGAGCAGAGGGAACTTTTGAAAAAGAAAAGCTACGGGGCTACCATGAGACTGGGAGCCTATAGATGCCGATTAGAGAAAAATTCCGTAAGTTTCAAGGCTTACGGTAAAAAGAAGTACGTCTACGAACGCCACCGCCATCGTTACGAATTAAACAACGATTTTCGCAAAATACTGTCTGATAAAGGTATGGTTGTTGCAGGCGTTAATCCAAAGAGGAATTTGGTTGAGATTATTGAGGTAAAAAATCATCCCTTTTTTGTTGCCAGTCAGTTCCATCCCGAATTCAAATCCAGTCCCTTGTCGCCTAATCCTCTATTCAAGGCTTTTATCCAGGCCTGCATAAAAAAAAGTAAGGATTGATGAAATTTTTAGAAGAGACCTCCTTATTCATTAGAAATAATCAAGAGGACATTTTATTATTAATTGCCGTTGTTCTGATTTCTCTATTATCTTTCGCCGCCGGTTTTATCACTGCCGGAAGCTGGGAACGGGAACCATTAAAAATAGAGTATCGAAGAAATATCTTTTATGGATTATGTAAAGGAGGACACAGCCATTATAGGGGCCGGTATTTGCGGGCTTTATCTTGCATGGAAACTGTCCCAGAATGGGGTTAATGTTTCTGTTTTTGAGAGAAAAAGGGAAATAGGCAAACAAGTCTGTTCCGGTCTTTTCTCGGAAAGGATTCTAAAATTCGTGCCCGACAGCAAGGAGTTGGTGGAGAACAAAATCCGTTACGTCCTTATGCATTTTCCGAAAAAAACTTTGAAAGTTAACTTTTCTAAAAGTTTTTTGGTGATGGAACATTACCGATTAGATAAAATGGTAGCGGGAAAAGCAGAAAAGCAGGGAGCAAAAATTTTTTTGGGGGAAAGAATAGAAAGGCTGCCCGAGGGTTTCGCAAAAATTATAGGATGTGACGGTGCTCTTTCACAGGTAAGGGATATCCTGCATCTAAGAAAACCCAGGATGAGGCTTGGCATACAGACATTTCTGGAGAAAAAGGACTATTCCGATTTTGTGGAGGTTTGGCCCACCAGGAAAGGTTTTTTCTGGAAAATTCCCCGAGGCTCTTTAACGGAATACGGGATTATTGAAGAAAAGGAGAAAGCTAAGGATATATTCGATGTTTTTTTAAGAAAACGAGGCATTATGCCCGGAGAAATTGGTTCCGCCCTTATCCCTCAAGGATTTACAATGTCCGGTTCTGACGACGTTACTCTGTGCGGGGATGCAGCTGGTCTTACCAAACCTTGGTCTGGAGGAGGGGTAATATGGGGATTGAAGGCGGCGGATATTTTAATTAAACACTTCCCTGATTTTTCCAGATATGAAAGAGAGCTTAAAAGCTCTTTTCTGCCGAGGATTTTTCTGTCGCGGACGGCAACAGAAGTGATTGGTTTGGTGGGAACTGCACTTGTTCTTCTTATGCCCAAAAATGTTAAAATAGAAAGTGATTTTTTAATATAAATATGGAAAAAATTCCGCATCATTTAGGCATTATTCTTGACGGCAACCGCAGGTGGGCTAAAGAAAGGAGATTGACCTCCTTTGAAGGCCACAGGAGGGGGCTGGAGAAAATCACCGACGTGGTTAAATGGTGCCGCAAAAGAGGTATCAAGGTTTTAACGCTGTTTGTGTTCTCTACGGAGAATTGGAACAGGTCCAAGGAGGAAGTAGATTATCTTATGAAATTGGCCAATAAGGCCGTTAAAAACAGTTCCCAGGAGATTCTAAAGCAGGGAATAATGGTCAGGGTTATAGGTGAAAAAGGAAGGCTGCCGGCCTTTGTGCTGAAAACGATTGGAGAGGTGGAGAAGGAAACCAAGGGTAACAATGACATGACTCTTAATTTCGCCTTAAGCTACGGCGGAAGGTCAGAAATTGTGCAGGCCGTAAAAAAAGTTGTAGCCAGCGGCATTACAGCAGACCAAGTCACAGAGAAATTGATTTCGGAAAATCTTTGGACTACGGACCTGGACTTGATTATTAGAACCGGTAAGGAGAAGCGCATCTCCAATTTTTTAATATGGCAGGCAGCATATTCAGAGCTCTACTTTTATGAAAAGTATTGGCCGGATTTCTCTGAAGATGATTTAGATGCCGCCTTGGAAGAATATGCCCACAGAAAAAGGCGTTTCGGAAAATAAGCAAAGCTTGGGGAATAGGGATAAGAAAGAATTTTTCCAGAGGGGTTTTAACCTGATGGAGATATTAATCATTTTGGCTATCATAGGTCTTTTGATGGGTATAGCCCTGGTAGGAGCTTGGTCTGCCCGTGATAAGGCAAAGGCCGCTAGAGCTAGAAAGGAGATGAGGCAGATATATAACGCTGTGATGCTCATGGAGGCAGATACGGAAATGTGGCCTGGGCATCAGGTGCCATATGAGATAGGAACGGGGGCAGCAGGAAATGAGATATGCGGAGACGGCTGTGCTTTCGGATTAAATGACTGTATGGCAGGGCTGGTCTGCAATCCTGAGCTTCCGGACAGTTATATGGGGTGGGACGGTCCATATATGAACGAGATGCCGAAAGACCCTTGGGGAAATGATTACTTTTTTGACACGGATTACGATTTGGAGCCTGGAGAAGGGGAGAAATGGGCTGTGGTAATCGGTTCTTATGGCCCTAACGGCCAGGGGAATAATCAATATGATGAGGATGATGTGCTTCAGGTGATTATATCGGAGTAAATTAAAACAAAAACCGCCCCATTTCTATGAATGCAGGCGGTTTTTAATTACATACCGGATATCCGTAGGAAAACTGACTCACCATCATCCCTTGAGAATCATATAATTTCATTGTATCGCAGTTGTTATTTACCGCTATGTTTTTATTCATGAACAAATACCATCTATTTCCCAGAAAGTCCTTATCATTGGAATATTCCAGGAAACAGGCGTTATAGTTGAAGTGTTCCTCGAGGTAAGATGAACATTCCTGGTCGTATATAATGTCTATTTTTTGGGAGTAATCGGGTAGCCCGCAGTTGACGCTTCTCATAATAAACTGCTGGCAGCAGGGGCTGAGATGTGATATTTCCTTCTGGGATGGTTTGGGGCAGCTTCCGCCTATAGGTACCGGAAAGCTTTTCTTGTAGCTGAGATATCCCATACATTTATTCACCCGGAAATTTATTCCCTGGCCAAGGGGATTCGAGCTTCCTGAGATATTGATGATATCTCCCTGTTTGACTAAAATGTCCTGAAGCGCAGGAAGACCGGGGAAGGAATAATATCTTTCTGCCCCTTTGGGTATTGCGAAGATGCCTCCCTTTCCCACTATCTTCCATCCTGTGATGTCAATTTTCTCATCTTTGGAGAGATTAGTACGCAGGATAATCATAGAAGAGGCTGCGGAATTCCCAGAGGAGACGGAAGAAATTTTTACCTTTCCGAAATAGGGAGAAACGTTAATCTTAAATGTCCGTCGGGCGGGAGTGTAGTCTATCCCGTTTTTGGTCATAGCCCTTACCAGGAAAGTATATTGGTGAGGCCCCGCCGGCAGTTCTACCGTCCTGGAGTTTAATGAAGCAGGAATCCATTTATTATCGAATCCCTCAATAAATGTTTCAAAATAAATATTTTCATCTTTATTTCCGTAAATGACCAGGCCGTCAAATTCAAAAGTCACCCGGGTGGTTTCTTCTATTGCTTCTCCTTCCTCGGGACCATCTGTAATATAGGTATCTATTAGGGTTTTAGGTTGTACGGTAGTTTGTTTTATAATTACCTTTTCTCCGGTGCCCGAGGAAGCAGGTTTTCTTTCGGCAGAAATCTGCTGGGAAGGATAATTTTCCTGGTTAGAGCTACTCGCTATCTGACTCTGTGACACATTTGCCTGAGATAACTCAATGTTCTCTCTTGATATATAAGGGGTGTGATTAGAAAAGCTTACTATAGCTATTACTAAAAAAATTAAAGCCAATAGAGTATCCATTGTATCTTACTATAAAACCGATTTTATTAAAAGTCAATAGTAATATAACCACTTGACATTGAAGCAAAATAGTATCACCCTTAAATAATACAGTAAAAGTCGGTTTAAAAAGGCTTTTAGCGATTAGCCGACATGAGCAAAAGAAGAAAAAAACATGTCCAAAGAGAAGATTTTAAGCGTGAAGAGGAAAATGTTGATTCAAAGAAGCCTTTTAATGATTGGAACAGGCCGCCTCAAAAAATAGACGAAATTATCAAAGAGAGGTGGCAGAAGTTTCTGGAGAAAAGGAAAAGACAGTCGGAGAGGTCTACTAAAAGAAGGAAAAAAATTATACCCGACGACAGGTTTGGAGATTAAATATCATTTTAGTCTCAAAACGCCGACATCTCGCTTGGGATGGAAGAAAGGGCGTTTTTTTGTTAATATTGATAAATAAGTTTTATAGAAACCGTCCATGGTATCTTATATAGTAATAGGCATTTTGCAGGGAATTTTTGAATGGCTTCCCATTTCCAGCGAGGGTATAGTGGCTTTGGCAGTCCAGCTTTTTTCCCTAAAGGTGAATCCGGTAGAGATAGCTCTGTTTTTACATCTGGGGACTGTTTTCGCGGCACTTTTCTATTTTAGGAAGGAATGGAAGGAAGTATTTATTTTCCGCGATAAAGAGATGGTGCGCTTTCTTTTGGTCGCCACAGCTGTTTCTTTGCCGGTCGGTTATTTTTTTTACAAACAGGTAAAAGATATGGCGGTAGGCAGTGCCTTGCTGCTGATTATGGGGGCAGGGTTGATGGTGACCGCCTTTTTCCATAAAGCCAGGAAAACCCTCCGGATTAATTTTGATGTTTTGGCCGTGTTATCCGGCTTCCTTCAAGGGCTGGCTGTTATTCCTGGCCTTTCCAGATCTGGCTCTACCATTTTCGCGCTTTCTCTGGGGGGTATACCTCCTTCCAGGGTTTTAAAGATTTCCTATATGATGTCCGTTCCGGTTATTTTTGCCTCCAGCCTCTATCTATGGTGGAATAATAATAATTTCCTTATTGAAGGGTGGCCGGCTTTAATCTTTTCATTTTTGGTGGGATTTTTTACTCTTGAATTTTTAATAAAAATTTCAGAAAAAATTAATTTTTTCAAATTTGCCTTGACCTTTAGTCTGCTTTGTTTCCTCGGTGCTTTCCTGGAATTCATATTTTAAAATGATTATTATCGTAAATAGAATTTTCTTGTATAATTAGATTATGAAATACAGCCGGAGGGTAGCACTGTTCGCGCTGATAGACGACGAAAGAAAAATACTTCTGCAGTTAAGAGATAATAAAGCTCCTACGGCTCCCGGTTTCTGGGCATTTTTCGGAGGAGGGATAGAAGATAGAGAAAGCCCGGAAGAGGCGGTAAGGAGGGAGGCTGGAGAGGAGTTGGATATAAAACTTGAAGGATTAAAATTTTTTAGAAGATATGTATTCCGCCATAAGGAGGGATTAAGTGAGAAATTCGTTTTTACTGCCCATTTAATGTTTCCGGTTGACGAGCTCAGGAAGCGCCTCAAGGAAGGTGACGACCTGGGTCTGTTCTCTTCCAAATCTATTTCGAAATTGAAGATTACCGATTATGATAAAAAAATTTTAAAAGACATCTTTGCAACCTTTTATGAAATCAAGAAATAAAATTCAAAGAGGAGCTATTCAACTTCCCGTATTAATAGTAATTATAGGAATAGTTGCAGCTGGAGCCGCTCTCTACAGAAGAGGTGAATTGTTTTCTCTTCTGGCGGACATTTCACAGATTTTTTCTATTGGAGAGCAAGAGGAGGCATCTGTAAGCAGTACGGTTCCTGGAAATACTCCTGAAGAGGCAGAGGTGTCGGCCGTAGATTTACAGACTGAAGAAAAAGACAGTTTTTCCGACCCAGGAGAAGGAACCTATGTTTTAGGAGTTGTTGACGGAGATACTATTATACTGGAAGGAGGGGAACGAGTGAGATACATAGGCGTAGATGCTCCTGAAACCGTTGACCCTTCCTCTCCCGTGGAATGTTTCGGCAGACAAGCAGCTTACGAGAATAAGAGCCTGGTTGCCGGGAAGAGGGTGAGGATGGAAGGCGATGCTTTAGATAAGGATAAAAACGGAAATTTGCTTCGGTACGTATGGGTAGGTGACACCTTTGTTAATGATTATATGATACGGGAAGGGTTTGCCCACAGCGATTCCGCTGCCGGCAGCCAGTATTCATATCAGTTTGCGGAGGCAGAATCTGAAGCTAAAAAAGAGATGAAGGGGCTTTGGAAAGCTTGCGAAATTTCATCAGACGATATTTCTCTCGACATCCCCATTACCTATGAAACCATATCCGAGATGGGGGGATGTACCGATCCTGCGGCCCTGAATTTCAATCGTAAGGCTACATTTAATGACGGTAGTTGCCGCTACCCGTACCGTCCGGTTCAACAGACCGGTTCTCAGCAGGACACCATTCCGCCTAAAATAGAAAATGTTCAGGAAAAAGATATAGGAACCAATTCAGCCACTATAATATGGACTACGGATGAACCGAGTACTTCCAGGATTCAATACGGAAAGACCTTAGATCTTCCGCTCATTACTCCCTTCGATCCTGAATTGGGCCTCTCCCATAGCATGATTCTGGAAAATCTTGACATGGGCAGCAATTATTACTACCGGATAATTTCAGCGGACGCTTCTAATAATTGGCCTATTTTTATCAGTAGGGCTTTTACTACCTTGCATGTTAATGGAGAGATTTCGGTGGAAACCATGAGTCTAGCCCCAGAAGAACCGGTTGTAATGATGGGAGAGCAGGGAAAGAAATTAGGCATGTGGAGATTCAGCGCCAACGACCTTGAGGATGTTGAGACAAGTCAGGTTATAGTTTACAACAAAAACATTACCGGAGCAGGAAATGTTCTTAATCTTGAGCTCTGGTGCGGAGGCAATCCCATGGATTCTTCGGGAGGTAGACTGATTTCCAATAATATAGTTTTTAAGGAAGGCGCAAAGAAATGCATCGTCCCGAAGGGTGATTCTTTGGTGTTTACTTTGTATGGGGATATCGCTCTGCCCGAAGAAGGAGGAGTTTCCGGCGAAGAAATGAGATTTTTCCTGGATTTACCGGGAGAGATTACAGGCAGTCCCGCAGATTCTATTATTGCCAGGAGTGAATTCGGTTACGCTCAGACTAAAGATCCTGGTGAAAAGATAGCCAATCCCGTGTATTCTTATCAGACCAGTCTTAATGTTCAGATGTCATGTTTTAGCAAATGTGCGGTAAGAGAAAGGAGTAGCAGAGACAAAATGGCAAGTATTGTCCTATCAAGCTCTAACGATAAGGAAGCATCCGTAGAGTCTATCATCCTTAAAATCGGCGGAGACATTAGGAATTCTGCCACCCAGACCATTTTCTATCTGGAAAACGAAAAAGGTGGAAGGGTGGGGCAAGGTATCTTCCAGCCATATGACGGTAAGGTTAATGTTTCTCTTGACCCGCAGCTTAAGATAGGCAAAGAAGCTAAGACCTTCATTCTAGTCACCGATACCAGGCATCTTTTAGTTCCGGACGAAAGTCATATTGCGGAAAACCTGAATATTGTTATTGACCGCGGTTCTCCCGAAGGAGCCGGTGGTTTTAAATGGTATGACCAACCATCTGGCAGTCCTATCTTCTGGGTCTATTCGGCAGAGCCTATCGGCGTGAGCTTAGGCTATTAAGACTGTTCTTATCATGAAAGAGTTTATCGCGGCTGGAATATTAATAATAATTGTGGGAATTTTTCTGCTCTTTATGTATCGTGAGAAAACAAGCATTATCACTAATTTCGATGAATGCGTAGAAGCAGGATATTCGGTTCTGGAAACAGACCCTCCAAGGTGTACTATCCCAGGAGTAGGCACTTTTATCGTAGAACAGGGAAAATAAGCACTCCCTGTTTTTATTTTAATGTGCTTGGCTTTGAATAAAACCTATTGATATCTCTTTAAAACCATTGTATAATTATAAGAACACATAGGTCTTTTAAAAAGAATTGAGGCAATCAGAATGGAAGAGATAGGAAAAATTTTTTGCAAAGGATGTGGAAATAAATATATATACACCAGAAAGAACGGTAAGCTTGAGAGGGTGTGTAAATGCTGCGATACAAGAGAAACCGTTAGAGGAGAGGATTTACCTCAGATAATGGTCACTAAAATAATACCAGCTGAAAAAATAGCCCAAATCGAAATGCCAGTCGTGGTCAACAAAGAAGACTTTTCAGTAAACGAAAGAAAAATAGACTGGGATCTTAAGTACGATCCAGACTAAATTTAAATAAATTTTTTTAAAAAAGCCGAGCCTAAAATACGCTCGGCTTGCCCATTTTTAAAATGCTCATTGACATTAATGCAGGTTTCCAATATTTTTAACTTAGAGAACATTTCAAATCAGGAGGTGAAGAAGATGAGATCTCTTCTTTTCTGCGAAGAATGCGGCAATATGCTTTTGAGGACCAGGAAAACAAGCCAGAAGATTTACAAAAATGAATTAGGAATGATTGTGATTGAATGCGAATGCGGCTACAAAAACATAAAAACCCCTCAGGAGCTTAAGCAACTGGGCATTCTGCTGTCAGGCTCTTCTCTTCTTGAAGAAAACAGTGGGTCTGACAGCTCTTTTTTGTTTTGGTATCCGAGAATTTTTGTTAGGATAAAGATATGGAAAATTATCCCAAGGTTACATTCATATATTCTTCTGTCTACGATAAAAAATGGAGGAGCGGAGAGCTGAATTCAAAAAAAGAGAATACGGTTTATCCTTCTGCGACGGAAATTTTGGATTATATTAGAAACGCGGAAAAGGAGTGGAGAGAAGAAGAAAAACGGACAATGACCGGAATTTCCCGAATAACTTCTCTAAGATGGGAGGAAGAAAAAATATGCTGCTTTGTAGTGGGCAGATGCAGACCTTTTGCGTTCCCTACGACGTTACAGATTTATGAAGGCGATTACCAGAGGTTTATAGACGTTCTTACCCACGAACTCATCCATAGGATTTTTTCTTCTAAAGGAAACAAGAAAAAATTGAAGCGGGCTTGGAGTTATTTTAATAAAAAATACCGGGGAGAGTCCCGAGTAACGAGGGTGCATGTCATAGTTTATGCGGTCCATTCTTACCTTTACAGGGAATTAGAGAGAGACGAGAGGATTTCCGAGAATATTAGAAGGGTCCGTCATAAGCCGGACTATAAAAAGGCATGGGACATTGTAATCCGTGATGGGTACGAAAAGATTATAGAAAAACTAAAGCAAAACATAGCCTGAGAAGATGAAAGACTTCAAAAGAATTTTATACCTTTCCATTATAGGTTTCGGACTGCTGAGTGTTTTAAGCATCGGGGAGGTCATTAATATTTTAAACGTTTCTCCCGGCGAATTAGAGCCAAAGCAGGTTATAGAAAAACTACTAGCTCCGGTCGCGGACAGGGAAATACAGACTCCTACCCCTCTGAAATTGAGTCAGCAGCAGGCGGGGTCATTATTGACGGAAGAAGGCGTGATACAGTGGACCAACCGGCAGAGAGAGATTTTTGGGTTTCCTCCCCTGGAAGTAAATCCTAAACTGCAGGAAACTGCCCGAAGAAAACTTGAAGACATGTTCCGCTACCAGTATTTTACTCACGAGTCTCCTTCCGGAAAAGGAGTAGGGGATTTGATGGACGAGGCGGGATATGAATTTATACTGGCAGGGGAGAACTTAGCGCTTGGAGATTTTAAGGATGATCAAGACCTGGTGCAGGGCTGGATGGAGAGTGAAGGTCATAGGAAAAACATACTGAATGACAAGTATCAGGAAATCGGAGTTGCCGTCATGAAGGGAACTTATGAGGGACGGGAAACCTGGATAGCGGTACAGCACTTCGGGCTTCCGCTTTCATTTTGTCCCTCTCCAGATGAAAACCTTAGAAAAGAAATCGAAAGCAATAAAGAGGAGATATCAGATATTTTACAAACATTAACAAATTTGGAGAACAATATCCAGAATACCAGATTTAAACGCGGCAGTGATTATCTCCAGAAGGTTGATACCTACAATGAACTGGCTTCTCAATATAATAGTCTTATTTCTGAAACAGAGTACTTAATAGAAGAGTACAATCTACAGGTTAACTCTTTCAATCAGTGTGTTTCTCAGTCCAACTGAAGTTCTGGGAAGGAAGCACCCGCTGCATGTCCTTTAGTCTGCAGATGCCAGAGGTAGGAATAGAGTCCCTTCTTTTTGATTAATTCCCGATGAGAACCGGTTTCAGCCACCTTGCTCTGTTCCAACACTACGATTTTTTTCGCTCTCCTTACCGTAGACAGACGGTGGGCTATAATTAAAATCGTTCGGTTCCTGGCTATTTTCCAGAGAGCATCCTGTATTAAAGATTCTGACTCTGAATCAAGGTTGCTGGTAGCTTCGTCAAAGATTATTATCTTGGGATCGGTGATAATCACTCTGGCAATGGCCAGTCTCTGTTTCTGTCCACCTGACAGTTTGATTCCTCTTTCACCTACTTGGGTTTTTAAACCCAAGGGGAGTGACCTGATAAAGTCATGAATGTTAGCTTTTTCCGACGCCTCCATAATTTCCTCGAAGCTGGCCTTAGGTTTCCCATAGGAGATATTGAAACCGACGGTATTATTGAAAAGGATGGGTTCTTGGGGAACTACCCCCACGAAAGAACGCAGTTGGCTTTTGGAGAATTTACGTATATCAATACCATCAATCATTATCTTGCCTTTGGTGACATCATAAAATCTCAGCAGTAACCGGATGATTGTCGTTTTTCCTACACCGGAACGCCCGACAAAAGCTATCGATTCGTTGGGCTTGATGCTGAGATTGAAATCTTTTAAGACGCCCTTTTCTCCGTCAGGATAGTCAAATACGACGTGCTGGAAATCAATAGAGCCTTTAATTTCTCTAACCAGCACGGGTTTTTCAGGGTCTTTGACCATAATTTTTTCATCCAAAATGGCAAAGTAGCGCTCAATATCAACATAATCTTTCGCTATTTCGCGGAAGGTATAAAGCAATTCAAAAAACTGGAAATAAAATCCGGTAGTGAAACCGAAGACCATAACCATATCTCCTACGCCGATTTGCCCCATTGCAAGCTTTTTTATGGTTATTGCGAAAATAAACATGATTCCCAGATTGGAGAAGGTGCCCACCGTAATATCCATCAGACGGAAGCTGTTAGCGTAACTCCATATTTTTTTGAGCCAATCATTGAATTTGTTCTGCAGGCGCCTTTTTTCTTTCTTTTCCTGAGCGAAAAATTTCACGGTTTCGTAATTTATCATGTTGTCTGCGATAATACCGGAAATATCGTCCTCAGCCTTGTTAAAGGCTCTCCTTTTCCTGATGTTATTAATTATCAGCCGCCAGCTGAGTAAAGTATTGCCCGCAAAGACTATAAGCATTATCCATACAATGGATGGAGTCACCATATTAAAGAAGAAAAGGGTGACAGAATAACTGACCATGGTTTGAAGAACGTGAATATGGATTTGATGGAATAAGCTGTAAAAAGCTCCGTCACCCCTTTTAAAGATGCTGATAAGAGAACCCGTGCTTTTGTTTACGTGAAAAGCCAGGTCCAGATTCTGGATGTGCTTGAAAACCTCTATCCTGGCGTCCCGGGAAGCAGGCAGGAGGTCTCTGTCTCCCAGATAAATACTTAGGGTTTCCAATAGATTGGCAGCAATCCTTACGCCTACAAACAGCAAGATTAATTTCATCAGCATAGGATAATCCCCGGAGGGAGCATTATCTACGAGAAGTTTATAAAAATAGGGCGTCAGATTTTGGACTACTCCTGACAATATCAACACGAAAAGAAAGAGCAGAAAAGCCCCTTTGTATTTCCATAAAAATCCATAAAATTTTTTTATCATTCCTATCATAACTGATATATTATAAACTATTTTGTTAAATTATACATCTTACAGACTGGCTTCAAAAAGTTTTCAAAAAGATTCGGAGTTATATTGATAGATTTTATTATCTGTTAGAATATAAATAAGAGGTGTTTTTAATTAATCTTATGAAATTCAAAGTTTTAGCTACATATATGGAGAAACTGGAAAACACAAGTTCCAGAAACAGGATGATAGCAATGTTGGCTGATATTTTCAAGCTTGCTGGCGTTGAAGAGATAAAAAGCATATGCTACTTGATTTTGGGGCAGATATATCCTAATTACGTGGAAACTACCCTGGGTTTAGGAGGCAAAATGGTGCAGTCTGCCATTGCTCTGGCCGCCTCAAAAGAGGAGAAAGCGGTGGAAACTGCTGCCAAGGAGCTCGGAGATTTGGGTTTGGCAGCCGCCGCTGTCATAAAAACCCGCCGCAATACCTTCAAAAAATTCTTTAAACCCGAAGGTGAGCTTTCCGTGAAAGAAGTCCATCAAACCCTTAAAGGAATAGCTGAAGCCGGGGGAGAGGGCTCCCAGGAAGTAAAGAAAAAAACCCTGGCAGCTTTGCTGAGTGAGGGTAGTAAACTGGAAAGAAAATACATTGCCAGGCTGGCTGCCGGAGCTATGAGGCTGGGTTTGGGGGACATGACTATTCTGGATGCTCTCGCGGTCGGGTTTTTGAGTTCGAAAGAAAAAAAACCTGAATTGGAGAGAGCTTATAACGTCTGTTCCGACATCGGAGAAGTGGCTGAGGTTTTAATAAAGAGGGGATTGCCGGGAGTTAAGAAAATAAAGCTTTCGCTTAACAGACCTATAAAACCCATGCTGGCTCAGAGAGTTTCCAGGTTCTCTGAAATCAAGGAAAAAATCGGTTCAGAAAATATTTCCGTAGAAGAAAAATATGATGGAGAACGGATTCAGGCTCATAAAGCAGGGAAGAAGGTAGTACTTTTTTCCAGAAGGATGATTGACGTCACCAATCAATTTCCGGAGATCGTAGAAAACGTAAGAAAGAATATAAAGGCTGAGGAGGTGATACTGGACGGGGAAGCCGTAGCTTACGATTTTAGGGAAAAAACCTTTTCCCCCTTTCAGAAACTCATGAGGAGGAGAAGAAAATACGGAGTGCAGGAATTTTCCAAAAAAATACCGGTTAAATATATTGTTTTTGACTTAATATATTTAAACGGAAAAATATTATTAAAAGAAAATTATCCGTTCAGAAGGAAATTTTTGGAAAAGATTGTTAAGAAGTATAAATACCTGGATTTGGCCGGAAGAATGATAACCCCGGATTTGGAAGAAGCAGAAGAGTTTTTTCAGGACTGCCTTGAGCGGAAACTGGAAGGAATTGTTTGTAAATCATGTGCAGAAAATTCTTATTATCGGGCAGGAGCCAGGGAGTGGGCCTGGATAAAATGGAAGAAGGAATATGCATCCCGGCTTTCCGATACCTTAGACCTGGTGGTGGTGGGAGCTTATAAAGGCAGGGGGAGCAGGGCCGGAACCTACGGTTCTCTTTTATGTGCCGCTTACGACAAGGAGAAGGACGTTTTCCAGACGGTAACGAGATTAGGGGCAGGATTCTCAGAAGAAGATCTGGAGAGTATGATGAAAAGATTAAATGATTTCCGGGAGGATAGTAAGCCTGCCAGGGTGGAAGCCCTGAAAGAAGTAGAGCCTGATGTCTGGTTTGCTCCGGAAATGGTAGTAGAGGTTCTGGCAGCTGAAATTACCAGAAGCAGCGTCCACACCTGTGCCAGAGAATATGGAAAGGGGTTGGCGTTGAGATTTCCCAGGTTTAAGAGGTGGAGGTCGGAAAAAAATGCAGAACAAGCGACCCTTGTCCGGGAAATAAAAGATATGTACGAAGCGCAGGGGCGGTAGGAAAGCGGAAAAACCGCCTATTTATAATCTTTTAATGCCCTAAAATCCTTCTCCAGCAAAGGGGTCTTGCCGGGATTATACACGGCAACAGCCGGGTGAAAGAGAGGAATGATCTTGATTTTTCCATAAGATGATTCAGCCTTAAAGGTTTTGCCGTGAATCTTGGTGATAGGCCCAATCTCTTTTTCCAGGCCGAAATATTCCAGGATAAATCTCATAGAAAAACGGCCCAGGGGTACAATTACCTTAGGCTCGATGATTTCTATTTGCCTTATCAGAAAGGGCGAATAACATTCTATTTCTTCCGGATTGGGATCCCGATTCTGAGGCGGTCTGTCTTTCACTATGTTGGTTATATAAACGTCGGAACGGGGAAGGACTATAGACTCCAATAGTTTATCTAAAATTTTACCAGCCGCCCCGCAGAACGGGCGCCCCGTTTCTGCCTCTTTTCTACCCGGCGCTTCTCCTATAAACATTACCAGGGCGTGATGGCTGCCTTCTCCGATAACCGGATAATAATGATTTTTCTTCCGATATCGGTAAAGAGGGGAGTCCTTCAAATTCCATATCTCGTCGCGTATGCGCTTTAAATTTTGAAATCTCTGGTTTTTCATTATTCTAATGGCACACAGAAAAAACCGCCCAGAATATCCGGGATATTATTAGGCAGTTGGTTTGGATAAAATTACTTTTTTTTGGATTCAGAGAACTCCACATTAAGCATCTTTTTAAGCTTTTCCCCGAATTTTTCCAGGTTTAAGTCGGTTTTAAGAGTATATTCTTTTAATGGGTCCCTCATATGGATTCCCCGTTCCGATTTTTCCTTCCTGATTTTATCTATCTCTTCTATAAAGGATTCCATCTCCTTTAATTCAGGAGCACTCATCTGGAATCTTTCTGAAACTTCAGGCCATTTTTCCAGGTGGATGCTGCATGATTTTTCCTTTTCCAGGAAGACTCTATGATATATTTCCTCCGCAATAAAAGGCGTAATGGGTGCATAGAGTTTCAGTATGTTTAGCAGGCAGTGATATAAGGTGTATTTGACGGCTTCCTCGTCTGTCCGGTGCTTAATCATCTCCAGGTAGTAGTCGCAGAAATCGGCCCAGAAAAAGGTGTCTATACTTTTTCTGGCCTTGGCATATTCATATTTTTGGAAGTAATGAGTCACTTTCTTGACGGTGTGATTAAGCAGGTGCAATATCCATTTGTCTTCGGGCTCGAGTTTGTATTCTTTTCCTTCCTTCGGCTTGAAACTCGCGATGGAAGCAGTACAGAACCTGGAGGCGTTCCATATCTTAGTTACCAGATGCTTCCCCTTTTCTACCTCTTTTATACTGAACCTGTGGTTATAACCGAGCTTGGCTCCAGTGGCCCAATATCTTATGGCATCGGCGCCGTAATCGTTGAGCAGTTTGCCGGGGTCCACGTAGTTGCCTAATCTCTTGGAAATTTTTCTTCCTGTTTCATCAAGCCCGTGGCCGGAAATCATGACGTCTTCGAAGGGAAGCTTATTGAAATGGTAATAAGACTTTACCAGAGAATAAAAGAGCCAGGTGCGGATTATTTCAAAGGCCTGAGGCCTCAGGGAATTAGGAAAAACTTTCTTTCCTGTTTTTCCCCGCAATAGTTCCTTAATAATAAAGGGAGTGCAGGAAGAGGTGGCCCAGGTATCCATAACGTCTGTTTCCGGGATAAGTTTTTTTGAGGAGCATTTCGGGCATTTTTTGACTGGGGATTCTTTTTCCGTGGGATCGACTGGAAGGTCTCTTTCACGAGCCGTTAAGACAGCGCCGCATTTCTCGCAAAGCCAGACAGGGAAGGGAACCCCATAATACCTCTGCCGGGAAATGCACCAATCCCACCTAAGTCCTTCCACCCAGGTATCGTAGATATTCTTCATGAACTGGGGGTACCAGTGCAATTTTTCTCCCATTTTTAAGAGTTTATCTTTGATGTCCAGTATCTTAATGAACCATTGGGTGGTGAGTATAAATTCTACCGGGGTGTCGCATCTTTCGTGAACGTTGACTATGTGCTTGATATTATCCTGTTTTACGAGGAGGCCCTCTTTTTTAATATCGGATATGATGCTCTTCCTCGCCTCCTGAATGGAAAGACCCTGATATTGTTTTCCCAGGGCAGTGATTTTTCCTTCGGGGCTTATCACTTCTCTGGCCGGAAGATGTTTTTCTTTGCATTTACGTACATCTTCCGTGTCGCCCCAGGTGCAGACCATCATCAGGCCTGTGCCGAATTCGGGGTCCACCGCCTCATCGAAGAGGACGGGCACTTCATAATCAAACAGCGGTATTTCTGCTTTTTTACCCTTTAGCTTCGCGTACCTCTTGTCATCGGGATTGGCAAAAATACCCACGCAGGCAGGGATAAGCTCCGGCCGCGTGGTAGCTATGGTGTAAGGTTTTCCCTCTATTTGGAAATTAATAAAATAGAGGCTGGTATCCAAGGATTTGTCTTCCATATCGGCCTGAGCTAAAGCCGTCTGGCAGCAGGGGCACCAATAGGTGGGTTCTTTGCGGCGGTAGGCCTTTTTGTCTTTGTAAAGGTTTATAAAGGATAGCTGGGAAACCCTCTGACAGAGCGGATTTATGGTACTGTAGGTTTTTGACCAGTCTACCGATATGCCTAGGTCAGTCCAGAGTTTCCTGTAATTCTCAGCTCCCTTTTTCGTTTCTGCCAGGCAGAGTTTTATGAATTCACTGCGGCTTATTTTAGATCTGTCCACCTGGTATTTTTTCTCCACAAATCTCTCCGTGGGGAGGCCGTTATCGTCAAATCCCATGGGGTAGAATACGTTAAAACCGTTCATCCTTTTAAAGCGAACGATAAACTCGGCCTGGGAGTAGCTCATAATGTGGCCGGCGTGCAGGTGTTCTGCGCTGACGTAGGGTGGGGGAGTGTCAACGGAATAAATGGGCTTTTCTGATTTTTCGTCGAACCTGTAAAGATTTTTTTTCGCCCATTCTTTTTTCCAGTATTCTTCTCTCTCGCGGTAGTTATATCTTTTGGGGAATTCTTCTTCCATATTATCTTTTATTTATAAAATAAAAGTACGGTATTGGCAAGAAAAAATGAGGGATTTTTAATTGACAAAATATATTTTTAGTTTTATAGTATTATAAAAATAGTTCTTTGCAGGTTAAAAAAAATGGGTTTAGAAGGAATAAAGATTCAGCTTGAATATATGGAAATGAACGAGGGTGCAAAATTATTCAGGAGAAAGGACGGAAAAAAAGAAAAATTCTGCTTAATTTATAAAACAGAAAAGGGATTTTCGCACAGGCTTTTGATTAATGGGAAATATAGCAAGGAGATAAATGGTTTGCCTCCTAATATTGTATTAGCTGATTGCGAATATATAAAATTTTACGACCTTAAATAATGAGTTAAGTGCTTGCTTAACTCTCTTTTTTTAATTCAGGAATCTGGTAGTATTTACTCATTGGAAAGGTTGGCAGATTTTGAGGTATTGAAATAAAAATTTCATTAATTTGTATTAATATTATGGGGGAATCTGGCTGGGCTATGAAAAACGATGAAGAAATTGCTTCCCTGATTCAAGCGGACAAAATAGAGCTTTTCGGCGTTTTGATGGAGAGATATGAAGGGAAAATGAAACGTTATGCTGCCAAGTTTATTTCCAATCAAGAAGACATAAACGATGTTGTTCAGGATGTTTTCCTTAAAGCCTATGAGAATATCCAGAGTTTTGACGTAAAAAGGAGGTTTTCTCCCTGGCTGTACCGGATCGCCCACAATGAGCTGGTCAACTCCTTGAGAAAAAGAGAGAAAAGGAAAGTTTTGCCGCTTCTGGACCTGGATACATTTGTTCCGCACAATGTGAAGCAGGACAATCCGGAACAGGAAGTTGAAAAGGGGGAGATAAAAAAGTTTGTGCAGGAAGGTCTGGAAAAGCTGGAGTTCAAATACCGTGAGCCGGTTTTTCTTTATTATTTTGAAGAGCTGAGCTATAAGGAAATCGCGGATATTATGGAGATTCCCGTTTCCACCGTAGGAATAAGAATTAAAAGGGCTAAGGAGAAGATGAAGATTTTTATGAACAAAAAATTAAATAACAATTTATGAGTCAAGAGCAAAAAGAAGAAAAATTGGCATCCGGTGGACTGATGGAGAGGATTAAAAAAGGAGAAGTAAAAAGACATTCAAAGGGCTATTTTTTAATAAGGGGCCTCACATACGCCTTAATTATTATTGCGGTGCTTGGTTTTTGCCTTTTCCTGGGTAGTTTTATATTCTTTGCCATCAGGGCTACGGGGATATTCTTTCTTCCCATTTTTGGGTTGCTGGGTCTAAGGGTATTTTTCTTGTCTTTTCCCTGGATATTGATTTTGATTGTAACCCTTCTGATTATTCTGACTGAAGGTCTGCTGAAAAAGTTTCACGTAGTCTACAGCAAGCCCCTTTTATATTCTGTCGTCGCAGTCATAGCGCTGGTTTTTCTTGGAAGTTTTATCGTTGAAAGGACTCATTTACACGTAGGGCTTTTTGAAAGGGCCCAGAACGACATGCTTCCAATTATGGGGCCTGTTTATCGTGGTTTTGGAGGCAGGCAAATAAATGATACCTATATAGGAGAGGTTACCGCTGTTTTGACGGATACCCTGATTATCGAAACCACCGAAGGCAGAGAAATGAAGGTTGTAATATCTTCAGAAACAAACTGCCCTTGCGGTATAGAGCAAATAGATACCGGAGACATGGTTGTTGTTGTGGGTAAAGAGAAGAATGGAGAGATATCGGCATTGGGAGTAAATGAGATTACGGAAGACGACAATATGTACTGGCGGAGGCCTCCCAGAAATTTTCCCAGAGGGCCAGGGCCTGCCGAAGGCTTTCTAAGAGAAACTTTTAACCGCCCCTGAAAGGCGGTTTTAAGAATGAAATAAAAAAAGATTGTTTTGTGTAGTAATAATTAGAAAGGTCGAAGCTGGAAAGGAAAAAATAATTCGTTATCGAATACCAAATGAATAAACTGTTAACTTTTCTGCTTGTATCACTCGGAGTTTTAAGCTTCGCAGGAGTAGGAATCGTTTCAGCCCATGGAGGAGGGTTTGGAGATTGGGGATTTTTGGGTAACTGGACTCCGGAAGACATAGCCTCTCGTTTTCAGGCTATGTTTGAGAGCAAGGCAGGGCTTCTGGGTATCAGCACCGATGATTATAAGGCAAAATGGGCCGAAGGGAAAACTTTCAGCCAGATAGCCGAAGAGAGCGGCGTGACCTCAGAGCAGCTTCAGGAACGCATGAGGCAGGCGAGATTGGATCAGCTCAGAGCGCAGCTTAACGCACTGGCGGAGAAAGGAGTAATCGGCCAAGAGCAGGCTGACCAGCGCTTCAATGCTCTCCAAACGCAATTTGAAAACGGAGGAGATAAGGGATGGGGAGGAATGATGAGAGGAGGTCCCTGTCTGCGGGGATTGGAATAAAAAGCTCGAAAGATGTTCTCTCTTTGTAGAGAAATAATCTTTTTTATTCTTATCCATGAAAGTTGAAAACGATTATCGACCTAAAAAGAAGAGTAGGTAAAACTACTCTTCTTTTTTATTCCATTTTTTAGTCTATATAATGGGGGAGGGGTAATTGCAAATTCTTATTCTTTCAAAGGATGATATTTTTTCTGTGTTCTTTCTGCGTATTTATCTGAGCCGTGAACATAGCGAGTGGTTGTGTTTAAAGACTCGTGGCCCAAAAGTATTTGAATGGCAGCAGGGTTTGCGCCGCTTTCTGCCAAGTACGTGGCGTATGCGTGGCGAATACCGTGCGCGCTTATAGGTAAATTAATACCAAGCAATTCTCTATATCTTTTAATTTTATACTGCAGGTAATTGGGAGATATTTTTTTATTTTTATCCTGATTATTCCTTCCTTTGTATGGAACAAAGACATAAGGAGATTCTGATTTTCCCCTCACTTCCAGATAGTTTTCTAGGTGTTTCTTTGCCCGGTGTGTTAAATAAACGAATCTCTCCTTCTTTCCCTTGCCCATAATAAAGATCTTTCCTTCATTATCTATTCTGTCTAATTTAAGATTTATCAATTCTGATATTCTCATTCCGGTAGAGAACAACACCTCTAACATAGCCCTGTTTCTTAAAGCAACCCTTCTATTTTTTTCAAATTTTTCCGGAGCTTCTATAAGTTTTATTATTTGCTCAAATTCTCCGACCCTTGTATGTTTCTTTACTGTTTTGACAAGCTTTATAGAATCTGGGGATATGGGAATATCATAGTCCATGTCTATCATAAATTTCAGATAGGACCTCAGCGCAGACAGCATTCTATTTAAGGAAAAACTGGACAGCTTTTTCTTTGCTCCATGTTCACTGGCGGTCTTTCTGTCTATGGAGTTCAAATAGGCTTTATAATTAAGAATTGTTTTTTTATCTACTTGTTCAAACGGTAGATTTAACTCAGTAAGAAATTCCTGAAAGACGTCTAAATCTCTTTCGTAGTTATATGTGGTTTCTTCGGAATAATTGTTTGTCTGTAAATTAAGTAAAAATTCTTCGAGATATGGTAATTTCATAGATTTCCTTTAAATAATTCTATTGCATATTCTTCATAAGGAACCAACAAAAGATTAATAATATTTTCTTTTGACAGGTTGTACCAAATCTTCAGTAAAGAAACAGAGCCAATTTCGACGTAAAGAGGATCTTTTGTATCAGAATATACACCTAAGTCAGCTCTACCTAAGTTTAACCTCGGCTCGACTTCTACTCTATAGTTTTGAGATGAGAAATAATTGTGTAAAGTCTCCATTATTTTTCTATGCCAGAATTTCCCATGGGAAGTCAAATTATTATGGGTGAATTTATTAGCCAAATCAGGCCATAAATTTTCTTCCGATGTTATCTTAGACTACGTCTTTGGCTGTAAAGTAGCTTAGAAGGGCTCTCAGGGCTATTAAATAGTAATTCTGGCTTATTTTCTTCAATGTTTTGCCTCGATAAGTGACGTTTCTCGATAAAAACAGCCTATAATCCCAAATATCATCTGCGGTGAGCTCATGAGGCCTTATATTTTCTTTATTAGTTTTTTTTAGCCAGAAAATAAAACTTTTTAGATAGCGTTTATAAGTGTGTCGGGTAGTAGTGGTTAATCTCTTTTCATTTTTACAATAACCAAGAAAGTCGGGGATATGTTCAATAATTGCTTTGTCAGAATTTTTCATAAAATTTTTCGCGTTTTAATAAGAGGAGAGGTTGTTAATATTTTTTTCTTTCAACGTTTTTATGAGTGTAAGGGATATTATACTCAATTATATCTAATTATATTGTAACTCCCAATATTCCAATGTCAAGTCCTTCCCTACCTGAATTAAAAAGACCTCTTTTGAAGAGATCTTATAAATATAAAAATAGATACTTACTTTATTATATATTCGAACTGTCGGGATTCCACAATTTCATAAATCTTTCCCAGAGAGCGGGCAGTTCTTCCTTTATTTCCTGCTTTTCTTTTGGAAACTCTTCCTGAACTATTGATTTTCTATTTTCGTATTCTTCTACCACTCTCGGCTCTATCTCCTGTTTGAAGATTCCTGACCAGATATTTACCAGAAACCACTGGTACATCCCTTTCCAGACGGGCAGCACTTCCTCTTTCCAGCTTCTTATTACTATCTGTGGTACTGTTTCCTTCCCTGTCTCTATGGCCTGTTCTCCCATCTTCTTTGCCTCTTCTAAATCCTTTGGTAGGTTTTGAGCATAGGAAAAGTTAGCCGCACAAAGGATTACAGCTGCCAGTATTATCATTGAAAATTTAAGTGTGTTTTTCATAATAATTTGGCTTTGGCCTGTTTTATCCTTTTCAGTGTTCTTTTCTTGCCCATGATTTCCCCTATCTCAAAGGGGCTGGCTGAAAACCTTTTTCCTGTTAAGGCGACTCTGAAAGGCCACAAAAGTACTCCCCTATCCCCTACCTTATTGAGCTTGTGTCCTAATTTTTCAGCTTCTTTTACTAGAACGTCACTTAATTTCTCTTTACTAAATTCTTTTTCATCTATTTTATACAATAATTTTTCTAATAAGTCAAGGGAAAGATTCAACTCCTTATCAGTCATATCTTTCCATTTTAGCAAATCTTTTTCATAATCAAGGCTTTCTTTAAAGAAGAAGTCGGTCAATTCTGTTATGTCAGATAATCTTTCCAGTCTTTCCTGATAGATACTTACAATGTTTTGGATGGCGGCGGCACCTATGGCTTCCCCAGTGTCCGAGACCTTATAATTTGGTACGATTTCTTTGCCCCCGTAGGCCGGAGGATACTGTCTTTCCTCAAGCTGAGGGGTTATCAGCCCTTCCCGGATAAGATAAGGAAGGCACAGCTCGGCAAGTTTTTCCGGAGATTTCTGCCTTATATAGAACTTGTTTAGGAATTTTAGTCGTTTAATATTAAAAACAGCTCCTCCTTTCTGTACCCTTTCCAACGAGAATTCCTTAACCAGAGAACTCAGGGAAAAAATTTCCCTTTCGGTTCCGGGATTCCAACCGAGGAAAGCTATGAAATTAACTAAGGCCTCGGGCAGGTACCCCTGGGCCTTATATTCTGAAACCGCTACCGCCCCGTGCCTTTTGGACAGTTTTGTTCTGTCTGGCGCCAATATCAGGGGAAGATGGACATACTCTGGCCGGGGAAACCCTAAGGTTTCCTGAATCAGAATTTGTTTTGGGGTATTGGTAAGGTGGTCCTCTCCTCTAATAACGTGGGAAATTTTCATTTCAAAATCATCCACTGCGCAGGCGAAATTGTATAAGGGCTCTGCAGAATTCTTAGCAATCACCATATCTCCCATTAAGGAAGCATCAAATTCTATCCCTCCCCTTATCAAATCTCCGAATTTTACTTTTTTGGGAGGGGTTCTGAATCTGATGACGTAGGGCTTTTTTTTCTGTAGATTTTTCTCTATGACTTCCTTAGAGAGACTGGCGCATCTTCCTGAATAATGTGAAGCTTCCCCTATGGAAATCTGATATTCTTTCTCGGCTTTCAATTCTTCGGAGGAACAAAAACAGTAATAAGCCTTACCTTCTTCTAAAAGCTTATTCAAATATTTTCTATAAATTTCAGTTCTTTCTGACTGACGGTATGGTCCGTAATCCCCTCCCGCTTCCGGCCCCTCATCCGGTTGGATTCCTAACCCCTTAAGGTTGTCTATGACGTTTCTCTCGAATTTTTCTTTAGACCTTGCCTTGTCCGTGTCTTCTATCCTTAGTATGAAAACCCCGTCATTCTTTTTGGAAAACAAGTAATTAAAAAGAGCCGTCCTGGCAGTTCCGATATGCAAAAGGCCGGTAGGAGAAGGAGCAATCCTAACCCTTACCTGGCCGTTCTTAAAAAGTTTCATCTTTTTGGTTTGTCCGTTCACCATTTAATTTTGCGCCTCATTCTCGTTCGAGTCAACATCGGGTAATATTGCCTTTTGATAAGGAATGTTGAGATAAGTGATAATGTAGCCCGCTATAGTCTTTCCGGCTAAAGGCTTGGCGAATTCCAAGGCTGCTTTGTGCATTTTCTCCAGTTCTCCTGGATTACTAAAGATAAACCTTAATTTCTCCAGGACAAAACGGGAAGTAAAATTTATTTCTTCCAGTACGATAGCGGCTCCTTTTTCAGCATAAGTATAGGCATTTTTCACCTGGTGACCCTGGGCTGATTCAGGCAGAGGCACGAGAATGGAAGGTTTTCCGAAGGATGCTGTCTCAAAGATGGTCCCCGAGCCCGCGCGGGAAATAACCAGGTCACAGGCAGAGTAAGCTTTTTTAAGCTTATCTTCCTTAAGGAAAGGAAAGATTCGATAGCTTTTTTCCAGCCAATCCTTGGTGATAGCTTCGGCTTCAGCCTTCACTTGATCATAATTTTTTTCTCCGCATTGGTGAATAACATAAAATTCCTTTAAAAACGTCGGCAGGATTTCCAGCAGTTTGTCGTTTATCCTTTGGGCGCCCTGCGAACCTCCCAACACAAGTATAGTCGGTTTTTCCCCATATAATTTGAAAAACTTCTTAGCTTCCTCTTTGGATTCAACCTCCAGCATTTCCCTTCTTATGGGATTGCCCACCAATATCATTTTCTTTTCCGAAAAATATGGAGTTTTGCGGAAAGAAACAAAGACCTCCCTTGAGAATTTAGATAAGATGCGGTTGGACAGCCCGGGAACAGAATCGGCCTCGTGAAGAAAAAGTGGGACTCCCAGCATCCAGCCGGCAATCACACCGGGGATGGAGCCGAAGCCCCCTTTGGAGAAAATTAAATCAGGAGCCAGAAAAAAGATATAAAAAAACGATTGAACGATGCCCCAGGGTGTTTTAAATAAGATGTCCAGCAGATTCTGGAAGAAACTCTTTAGGGTGAAATACCTTCTCATTTTACCTGCCGCTATATGCTTCACCTGAATTCCTTCCTGCGACAGAAGCAGTTTGCTGAAATCGTCTTTAGGGCCCAGATAGAAAAAATCTAACTTAACCTGGGGAGAAAATTTCCTTATCTCCCTTACTATGGCTATAATGGGCAGGACATGTCCCCCGGTGCCTCCGCCTGTAAAAAGGATTTTCATTTTTTTAATTACCTTGTTTAGATATGTTTAATAAAATTCCCAATCCTCCCAGCTCTGCTATAAGGGCAGAACCTCCCGAGCTGATAAAAGGCAGAGGTATGCCGGTCAGGGGAAATACTCCTATCATGGAAGCTATATTTATGAGTGCTTGCAGCATAATCCAGGATGTGATACCCAGGGCCGAAAGCCGGTAAAAAATATTATTTGTTTCTTTTCCTATTTTGAATCCCCTCCACAGAAACAACAGGAATAGTAGAATAAGCACGGCGGCCCCCAGAAAGCCTGTCTCTTCGGCCAGTAAAGCAAAAATGGAATCAGATATGGGATGTGGCAGTCCGAATTTTTGCTGCGACATGCCCAGTCCAAGTCCGAATATTTTTCCCGAACCTACAGCTATCATGGACTGCCTGATTTGATAACTGGTGTCCGAAGGAGCGTTTTCCGGGTCTAACAACACCTTCACCCTGTTTATACGGTAGGGAGCGGCAGTTATCAGCAGATAGGCTCCCACCACTCCGAGGAGTATTATGGCCAGGGTATGCCAGAATGGAGTTTTAGCGAATAAATACATTAAAGTTCCCGTAGCCGCAATAACCCCGAAGGTGCTGATGTCAGACTGCTGGTATAGGATGAAAGCTATAAAAACGATTATGGCCAGGAATGCTAGTAGATTTTCCGGCAGTTTACCTTTTTCCGCCACTAAAGAAGTTTTTTCGCTTCGGCTTTCCAGCCAGCTGGCCAGATAAAGTATAAAAGTGAGTTTCAAAAGTTCGGAAGGCTGTATGGATATCGGCCCCAATACTATCCATCTGGCAGATTCTCCGGATTTCTTGCCTATTATCGGAAGAAACACCATCAGCATCAGTATCAAGTTGAGCAGCAACAGTAAGATTGCCTTTTTCTTTATTAAGCCTAAAGGAATTTTATATAGAATAACAGCCAGGAGAATGCCCGGTATTAATCCGAAAATTATCTGATGGATAAGAAAATAGAATGTCTCGCCGAGTGTCGGTTTGAGTATGTAGGTTGAAGCGCTGGCCAGAACGATAATCCCGAAAAAGATTAGAAACCCCGTAATAATAATGAGAACATAGTCTGGTCTTTCCTTAATCTGTACCATGCTTTTTAACGAATTTCTTAAATAAATCTCCTTTTTCTTTGTAGTCGCGGAAGAGGCCGAAACTGGGAGAAGCCGTGGAAAGCAGACATATCTTCCCCCTATCAGTGAATTCATAAGCCAGTTTTACCGCGTCTTCCATGCTTTGGACAAGAAACACCTTATGTTTCTTGAGTACGTCTTCGTGTTTTTCCGTTTGTTTAAGCATTTCCCGCCAGATTTTTTCACCGGTTTCGGGAAACAAGATTATATTTTTAATGGAACTGTTCAGGATTTTTCTGACAAGTTTACCGAATTCTAATCCCCTGTCAAAACCTCCCAGAAAAATGGTTTGTACGTCGCTTCCCAATGTTTCCAGAGCGGCTAGCGTTGCTTCCGGAATAGTGGATAAGGCGTCGTTATAAAAGCATATTCCTTTGTATTTACTCACATATTCCAGCCTGTGCGGCAGAGGCTTAAAGCTTTCTGCAACTTTAAAAATATTTTTATCCTTGAGTCCCACCACTCTGGCCGCCGCTGTCGCCGCCTTGATGTTATAAAGATTGAATTTCCCCTTAAGCGCAAAATCCCTCCTTTTTAAATGTACCGAAGACAAGCTGATTTTTTTTGCTTTGGATTTGGACGCTATTTTTTTTACGAATTCGTTGTCTTGATTGAATATCAGGAAATCATCCTTAGTTTGGTATTTGGTAATATTGGCTTTGGAATTAACGTATTCCTTAAACCCTGCATAATAGTCTAAATGTTCGGGGAAAATATTTAAAAGTACTGCAATATGGGGGCTTTTTTTAAGGTCAAGAAGCTGGTGTGAGGAAAGTTCCAGCACATAATAAACGTTTTTTTTAGCTGAACCAAGAAGAGAAAGCATGGGTTTGCCTATATTGCCGGCTAATCTTACTTTTATCCCGTTTCCTTTGAGGATTTCATAGATTAGGGAGGCGGTAGTGCTTTTTCCCTTGGTGCCCGTAATTCCCATTATTTTTCCAGGACATTCATCAAAGAAAATTCCGGTTTGTGATGTGAGTTTTTGCCTCTCCGTTAAAAAGGGTTCAATAATCTTTGGAGCGATGCCCGGAGACCTGATGATAACTTCGTATTGTTTTAGGGATTTAAGGTAATCCTGTCCAAGATGGAGTTTCAGTTTTTTATCTTTCTTTATTAAATTTCTGGCTTTAGCGTCCAATTTTTCTTTGGGGGCCTTGTCGGCTATTCCGATTAATTTGTTCGGGAAAAGCCTCCTTAAAAAATTGAAGGTATCTACACCTTCTCTCCCGAATCCCAGAATTAATACCTTTTTGTTTTCCAGTTCAGCTGCTTTCATAAGTATATATTAAAAATACCATAATTCTTGCTTAAAATAAATAATCTTACTCTTAAAAAATAAAGCAGATAAACTGCTTTTTCAAAGGTCAGAAATTTATTTCCTCCTCAAAACAATCCGTAAGACTTATCAAGGATTAGCTTTTTTTCCAGATATTTAATGAGTTCTTTGGGCACGTTATGCTTCTTGTTCCAGGATGTCATTAATTCTTTTGTTTCCTTTTCCATTTTTGCGTATTGGGACAGTCCCTTAACGAACCCTTTCCTTATTTTCCAGGGTATTACCTTCTCCTCAAAATACCTCAGCAGGAATGGGCTCTCCCCTACCCTGTTGGCTTTTTTCCAGGAAAGGTAAAAGGCCACCAGGCTTTCCTTGCGGGTGCCCACGCATTCCAGGGGTTTATTTCTTTTGATTCCTATTAATTTCTTCATCAAATTAAGCAGTTCTTTTTCTTCAAACAGGTTTTTTCCGAATATCTTAACCATTGTTTCCTTATCTATGAATGGATAAAGGATGGCAAAAACAAAAAGGCATTTTGAGCACCGGGTGCACCATTTAGCTGCCGGAGTCTTGGTGCCGGAGGCGGTTTTATATGCTTCGTTACAGCTCATAAAGGCGCTGAAGTACTTTTCATATCTGGAAAATATCTTGGCTACCTGAAGCTCATATAGGGGGCGCAGGAAACTGAAGTACCTTATGTTCTTGGCAAGATAGTGCTGAGAATAATTAGAAAATTTCTTCTCGAATTCAAAACTTTTTGAGTACTGATGATTGATTTCTCTTCCTAAGTATTTGAGACTGCTCTCGTTAGAACTTCTTTCATTGGATAAAGCAATGAATTTTTTATCAAATAAGGCGGCTATCAGGATAGTTAGGAAGGCAAGGTAGGCTGAAAAAGGGGTATGGCCGTTGAGGAAACCATTTCTGTTCAGTTCCAGCAGTTTTGTATCTATTTTTCTATCTACTATTATAGGGTTATTGCATCCGAAAACATTCATTATATCCTGGGCATTTTTGGTAGGGTTAAGGGAAAAGCAGGTAATATCCATTTCTGATCGTTTCAGCAGTTCCAGTGTGACGGCGGAGTCCTTGCCTCCTCCCACCGGAATCAGGATTCCTCCTTTTGATTTTCTGGCGAAAAGGGCCAGAGAACTTTTTCCGGACTTTGTGCAGACAACCTTCAAGAAATCCGGCTTCTGCCACTTAATCTTGTTTTCGTAAAAGAACTGTCCCATACCCTCTAAAAGAAATTCCTTAAACCAGATTATCTGATTTCTGGTAACTTTTTCTGTCTGAATTTCTAAATATGGCGAGCAGGCGGCTTTCCAGTAACTCAGACTTTCCATCAAGCCGAGATGGAATACCAGATTATCCAGCACTTCTTTTTTAATCTTCCGGAATCTGTGTTGACTGATGTTATGGATGATAATTCGTGGATGAAAGGTGATGTCCGGAGGGACTTCAAAAACAAAAAAGATTTCTAAATTATTTTCAGAAATCTTATAAGAATAATCTTTGTAAACAAAAGTGGGATATTTTTTTCTTAATGTTTCAACTTTTTCCATGGTTTAGCCGAGAAGCCGTATGGCGACTCCCAGGATAGACAGGACGACACTAATAATCCAGAATCTCATAGTCACCTGGTAAGAAGGCCACCCTTTGGCTTCAAAATGGTGGTGAATAGGCGTGCACAGCCATATTTTTTTATGTAAAAATTTTTTTGAAAGCAATTGCAGAATAATAGAACCCACTTCTATGACCAATACCCCGGCTATTATAGGCAGTACCAGTATCGAGTCAGTAAGAAAGGCAATAACTGCCATAGTAGATGTCAAACCTAAGATGCCGGTTTCTCCCATATAAAACTTAGCGGGAGGGATATTAAACCAGAGGAAGGCAAATAGTGCCCCTCCTATAATTACGCACAGGGTGGCCAGGTCTGCTTTTCCCTGAGCAAAGGCAACAATGGCGAAAGCCCCGAATATTGAGGCAAAGACCCCTCCGGACAATCCATCAAGTCCGTCCACCACTCCTCCGGCCCAGGAAGCCAGCATAACCAGTACAAATAAAGGGATATAAAGGGGCCCCAGGAAAACGTCTATGCCTTCCGGAAAGTTATAAAGCAGTGGTATGTGAATAGTATTCCAGTCCAGCTTGAAATAAAACCACCATCCTCCTATCAATCCGATAAGGGTAACTATTATCAGCCTCCTGGTGAAGCTTATGCCGCCTCCCACGTATTTCCCTTTACCGTACACCGTAAGGGCGTCATCAACCAATCCTACTAGAGAGCCCGCTACCAGCGTAAAAAGAGGCAGCCATGTTTCATTGCGGGATAAAAAGTTGAAATTTTTCAGCCACCAGGGATTGGGAATGCGGGATATTAGGAAAAAAAGGAAGGTTACCATAATGACGGAAAGCCAGATTAAAATTCCTCCGCCTCTGGACACCTTCGTTTCCTTTTCTTTGTGTAGTGAGTAAAAAACCTCCGCTTCTTCGTTGGTAATGGTTTTTGTCCTGGCCTTTTTTTTCCAAAATTTTATTTTATTAAGAAAATTTATCAGGAGAGGAGCCCAGAGCAGGGCCATCCCGGCCGTCAGGGCTGACAGCAGCAGCAGTCTTATAACATTGAGAGTAAAAACCGTAATCATAGAGAGGCTTCCCAGTTTATCATCTTCTGCATTTCCTGAACGCGCATGTTAGGAGAATCTGTGCCCAGGATGACATTCAAGAAGAGATTTTCGGAGCTGTCCTTCATCACCGTCAGCATACAGCCGCCGGCCGTATCCGTGTAGCCGGTCTTGCCTCCTACGAATTTGAAACCTGAGGGAGCGGCAAGGTCGGAGAGGCCGTTCTGGGTGGGATAGGGACCCTCTTGAAGAGAGAGGTCGAGCAGGGCCGGGTAATTGTTCAAGATATACTTTGTGAGCATTATCAGTTCATTGGCGGAGGAATGGTTGGAAAGTTGATTTTGGTCTTCAGGGTCCAGCCCTGTAGGATTAATAAAGAGAGTATTCTTCAATCCTAGCATTTTGGCCTGCTGATTCATCTTCAGTACAAAATTATCTTTTCCTATTACTTCAGACAAGGTAAAAGCCGCGTCATTACTGGAATAGAGCATCATTATGTTCAGAAGCTTTTTAACGGTAAAAGAATCACCTTCTTTCAGATTACCGTAAACGGGAACGTCATCCCTGCTTGCGCCCTGAGGGGAAACGGTTACCGCTCGGGAAAAATCATAATCATTTTGCGGCGTGTTTTCTACCACTATCAGGCCGGTCATAAGCTTGGTAAGAGAAGCTATGGGCAGGACTTTATCGATATCTTTCCTGAATAATACTTTTTCTTTGCCGTACTTGTATATTTCTAAAGAGAAGGCCGATTTCGCTTCCAGGTTTAAAGGGGGCTTCTCCGGTCTGGCCTGAATATCGGCAAAAATCATCTGCTGAAGCGGCTGTGACATCTGGGCATAAAAAAGGCCTTCCAGGTTTTTCTGAAAGACGTTGAGCCCCATATATATCGGTATCATTACAAAAAACATCAAAAAGATGCTGAGTACGCCGAAAAATATTTCTTTGTCTTCCTGAATATTTTCCATTTTGACTAAGTTTATTTCTTTTTCTTGTCTTTACTCTTAGCTCTTTTGGGTTGAAGATTGGCTAATCTTTGGTCTATCCTGGTCATATCCCTGGGAAAGATACTGGCCTCTTTGATGCTTTCCAGATTCAACATCTGCTTTACTATCCTCTCAGAGCCCAGAGCAAATCCTCCTTCGGGAGGCATACCGTATTTAAAGGCCTGCAGGTAGAAAGTGAAGTTCTTTATATCATTACCCCATTTTACTATATTTTTTTGCAGCTGTTTGTAGTCGTTTATCCTCTGCCCGCCTGTCACTATTTCCAATCCTTTGTAAAGCAGGTCGAAGCTTAAAGTGTATTCAGGGTTCTCCGGATCCGGGAAGGTGTAGAAAGGCCTTTTGCTGGTCGGATAATGGGTGATAAATACGAATTCCGAATTATGTTTTTCCTCGGCCCACTTGCATATCTCTTTTTCGTCATCAGGCTCCAAATCCGCTTCCTTCCTGTTGTCGCGGCCGGTCATTTCCAGTATGATTTCCTGGGCATCTCTCATTTTCAGGCGGGGAATCGGGTTATTAGGTTTGTGAAGATTTACCCCAAACAGCTTGCATTCCTGAACGCATTCTTGTGAAACGTCGGATATAATATTGTAAACAATAGTTTGGCAGGTATCAAGGAGTTCTTCCCAGGAACTTATAAAACCCATTTCCGCATCC
The DNA here is from genome assembly GCA_964514375.1 of uncultured Candidatus Saccharibacteria bacterium. Taxonomy (GTDB): domain Bacteria; phylum Patescibacteriota; class Minisyncoccia; order Minisyncoccales; family JANBVM01; genus CAZEQH01. The sequence continues at coordinate 2,652 of CAZEQH010000009.1, read as the reverse complement.
AGACTGATGTATTCTGTAAGATGTCTGGTGGTGACGCTGGGCTCGGCCCGGTAGGCATGGGCGATGGTAAATGCCCTCTCAAACACCCCTACCATTATCTGTTTGTAGAGCTGGGGGCTCTGTGCCAGGTAGGCGTCATAATCAAAATAATCGATATGGAATACTTCCGCTCCCCCTTCGGTGGCCACGGGCACTATGGAAGGCGCCTGGAATTCCGTAAAACCCAATTCCTTCATAGTTTTCCTGAAACTATTTATTACCTGCTCTGTTACTTTAAAAATAGCTTTTACTTTCTCGCCTCTAAGGGTTAAGGGGCGGTAATCCAGAAGGGTCGGCAGTTTCAATTTAAGGTCCCTCAAATCAAAGGGAACGGCGTCTGACTCTGCCAGCAATTCTATTTTGTCTGCCTTGAGTTCTATTTCTCCGGTAACCAGTTCCTTATTGATCATCTTGGGAGGCCTTTTCCCTATCGTCCCCTCAATTGCCAGCACGTATTCGTCCTTCACGTCTTTGATGGATTCCGGCTTACATACCACCTGGATGACTCCCGTCATATCCCTCAAATCTAAAAAAACTATCCCGCCGTGGTCCCGACGAGAATTTACCCATCCGCACACCCGTACCTTCTTATCAAGATGTTTTACCGTCTCTGCGATAAATACTCTTTTCATTGCAGATATGATTTTACTTTTTCTACAATTTTTTTAGGCGTGTAGTCAGCCTTGATGAGATAATCTTTTACCCCGAAATCCGAAGCCGTCTTTTTAGTTTCCGGGTCGTCATAGTTGGAGAATACCAAAACCGGGATGGAAGATATTTTTTCATTATCTTTCATCCATTTCAGGAAGGTTATTCCGTTCTCCCTGGGAAGCAAAATGTCCAGGACTATCAAGTCGGGTTTCTCTTTTTTGGTTAATTCTAAACCTTCTTCAGAATCCATGGCAACGTACACCGTAAAACCCGCCTGAGTGAATTTATCCTTGTACATTTCGGCCAATATGTATTCGTCTTCGATTAAAAGTATTTTTTTCTTTTTATTAGGCATAGTCATTAATGATGAATTGGTAATTCTAAATAGAAAGCAGAGCCCTTCCCTTTACCCCGGCTTTCAGCCCAGAGGTTGCCCTTGTACATATCCACAAATTTTTTGGCGATATAAAGCCCCAAACCCGTTCCTTCTGTCCACGTTCTCTGGCCTCCGCTGCCGCGGCTGAATCTCTTGAAAAGCTTGGAAAGCTCTTCTTTGTTCATCCCTTCTCCCGTGTCCTTCACCTTCATCCGATAGACGTTTTTATCAGCCGAGCACTCCACCGTAACCTTTCCCTCCTGCGTATATCTTATGGCATTATCTATCAGATTCAAGACAACCTGTCTGATATTCTCTCTGTCAGCCATAATCTGAGGAAGCGGTTCCTCCGGTCTTTCCCATATTATGGTCAATTTCTTCTTTTCTGCGAGATTTTTAAGCTCTTCTACTACACTATCAATTATATCTTCTAATGACAATTTTTCAATCTTCAGCTTTATTTTTCCTGCCTCCAGGCGCGAAATGTTCAGCAAATCGTTGACCAGCTTTATCAGCCTTTCTGAGGAAATATAGATGTTATCTATCGGTCTTTTCATTTTAGGTGAGAATTTTCCGTAGCTGCCTTCCTGAATCAGCGAAAGGTATCCCTTGATAGCTGTAAGAGGGGTCCGCAATTGGTGGGAGGCTATGGAGATGAACTCGGTCTTGGCCTTGTCCAACCTCTTCAACTCCCTGTACGCACTCGCCAACTCCTCGCTAATTTGCATTTCTGAAAGCACCCTCTTGATAAGCGAAGACGAGATATTGCCTATCATTATGACTATTATTATTTTGAAAAAAATATCAATTGCAGCAAGGAAAGAGAAAGTTGGAGCAGAAACTATAAACTCTAGGAGTAATAAGGAACTGACTATGATAGTAATAAAGTATGGAAGGAAAGTATCTAAAAGTAGAGAAAAAAGAGGGATTAATAATACATTCCCTAAAAATAAGGGACCATCTATTCTTATCATTCCTCCCCAGTAAGTGTTACCTGCTGATATTATTGTAATCCAGACAAGAGCCTGTATAGCGTCTCCGATTGGTTGAGGAAATACCTTTTTGAAAGAAGTAAAGAATAGAAATATCAGGAGCGTTGGAACGGAAAACAATACTATAATCCTTGCAATTTGATTCTCGGGAAGCACAAACCACCCCAGACGAATCCCCAGTAGGAAAAGCAAGTAGAATGGTAGGGTTAGGAAGACGCTAAACTTATTATAGTTATCTCTAGAAAAAATCTCCGCTGAAACGGATTTCTTCACGTTTGTAACCATATTTATAAGATTATACCTCATAATTAGGTTGCAATAAAGAAAAAAATACCCTTTCAATACTTAGAAAGAAAGGGTTAAAATTAGGTTTTAGTTGCTTTCAGAGCAATCCCAAATTTGTAATAAATTGGTTTTGTCTCTTCAATTACGAAGCCGATTTTACTCAAAAAGTTTATGAGTTCCGTTAAAGAGGGGCGTTTGGCTCCCAATTCTTCTACTTCTTTTATAATGCAGGAAACAATTTTTCTGCATTTCAATCCCCAGAAAAGTCCTGGTAAATGTCCAGATAAGATTTCAAATACAGCGTACGGT
>CAZEQH010000008.1:0-48215 GCA_964514375.1 uncultured Candidatus Saccharibacteria bacterium | reverse complement strand
AGGTGGCGGAACCTGCTATCAGGAAAAAAACGGGCAGTTCCCATTGATTAACGAAAATTATCAGGTTATTTAAAAAAACGGATGTCTGGTTGCTTTTTATGTAAAAAGGAGAAAGGGAATCAAAGATACGGGCGGTGTGAAAAAAAACAAGTATCAGCATCGCTGTTACTCTCAACCAATCAAGATAATAAATCCTCAGGTGTTCGGCAGCCGTATTGGCATTCTTTGAAAGCTCGAGCATCTGATTTTTACCTTTCTATTTTTTTCTTAACTGCCTCCAGCTCTCTTTTAATCTCTACCATCTTCATTTCCCTGTCTACTGCAAATTTCTGAAATTTTTCCAGTTCTTCCAATTTGCCCTGGAGTTCCCGGGTCCTTTGTTTTACCTGATATTCAAGATTCTGTGTAAGTTTTTCCAATTCTTCCGTCCTCGCTCTGACTCGCACTTCCAGATTGTTCTTCGCCTCCTCCAACTCAGACCTCGTCTTAATCAGTTCCTCCCTTTCCTTTTCCAGAGTTTCTCCTACTCTCCTGTAAACATGAGAAAACCTTCCGGCTATAAATGATGTAAAACTCAAACCAAGTAATCCTCCGCCAGCCAGAGTAATGATGAGGAATTGAGCGCTGTTGTACGAAGTCGTAGCCATTATGATACCGTAATGGGAAATTATACCGTAATACTCCATTAAAGCTAAGGCAGAAAAAGACAGAACGGCAATAATGGTTATTATCATCCCCTGTCTGGGAGATAAGATAATGCTGATTTCGATAATGACGAAAGAATACAGAATCAGCCCCAGACCTCCTTCTATACCTCCGAGATAATGTATTAATACGGTAAGGAAAATGATAACGACAGAAAAATAAAGCATGCAAACTTTATTAAATTCTGCGAGACTCTTCACCTTTCTGGTCATTAGATAGAGGTATATGGAAATTACTAATCCGAAAATAACAGAAGAAAAAATAAGACCTGTGGGCGGCTTTACTCTAAAAATCCTGCTGATAATAAATGTGCCCGGGACGACAATAAATAAGGCAATCAGTCCAATTTTATTAATGATAATGAGCGTTTTGGAAAAATCGCTCAGTTCCGTACGCTCCGTTTCCTTTTCCATATCTATTTATTTTATCATAAAACTCTTTTATCTGCGATTTTTAACATTCACTTATTCCCTCACGGGAAATTTTAACATTAAGAGGGATGATTCCTTTGTCTTTCCATTTCCTTTTTATCGCGGCAGCTTTCCTATTATCAAAGGTTATCGCTATTCCGCAGTCCCCTCCACCGGCGCCCGAGAGCTTTCCTGCTCCACCTTCCTTATCTGCAATTTCACTTAAAGTTCTTAAAATCCCTGTTTCTATATCAATTCCCGATTTCTTTCCTAAGATTCTCAGATATTCCTCGTTCTTACTGATAAATTTCATAATTTTATCCCTATCTTCCAGCTTCCAGGCGGAGATGAGTCTTTCGACTATTCTTCCGATGTCGGAAATTATCTTTTTGTAATCTTCGGGGTTAGAATTCTTCCACTTGTCCATCTTCCTTATCATCTTGGAGGTAGAAGATGATTGGCCGGTCCATCCAACGAGGATGTTCATACCTCCGGGCAAACCCAAACTTTCAAAAGACAGCCCGAGCCATTTTTTGCCGATAATTTCCTCCAAAGTTCTGCCGGAGTTAATTTGCCTTTCCAGCCAATCTGCGGAAAATCTTTTATATACGAGTATTCCGCCGAATGTGGAAGCTGCCACATCAAAACCAGAACCCGCTTTCCCCTGGGCGAGATAATGAGAAATGGCGGCTATTTTATATATTTTTTCTTTAGCCTTAAAACTTTTTATTTCCTTTCCGTAGAATCTGAAAAGTGCAGCCGTCAGGGCCGAAGCGGCGGCAGCCGAAGACCCGAATCCCAGTTTTTCCCTGCGGCCCGCGGTCTCTATCAATACTCCCTTGCTCCAGGTTTCTATCTCACACGGCAGGACTCTTTTTCGATAATTCAGAAATGTTTCCAGAGTCTTTTTTAAAAAAAGAATGTGCTTCTCTTCCGTATTGCTTAGTTCTTCCAAAAATTTCAGTTTTCCGGCCTGGAAAAAAGCTCTCTTGTTTCTAATGGTGGAATCTCTGATGGTTATGCGAAAAAACCCATCGCGCGATTCCCTAATTAAAGCGAAAACTCTGGTTTCCAGGGCGGCTACTATCATGGGGCGGCCTTTTTCCAGAACGGCCCATTCCCCAGCCAGTGCTATCTTGCCTGCGGCAGAAACTTTTACCTTTTTTCGCATTAATCAGCTTAAAATAAGTGTCTATTGATAATTTCCGGTTCCTCCCCGGGCTTGGTAATAAATAAACCCTTCAGGCCCTTTATTTTCCGGCATTTTCTTTCAAGCTCTGCAATGCGGTCCTCCAGACATATTATCTTCACCTGGGGGCCGGCGTCAACGGTAAAATAACACTCCAGTCCTTCTTCTCTCCACCTCCAGACGGAATTAATGATTTCCAAAGTGACCGCATTCCAATAAATAAGGGCAGGCCTGGTGCTCATCATCAGGGCATGCATCTTCAGGCAGTTTTTTTCCGCAGTTTTTCCCACCAGTGAAAAATTTTTTTCCAGAATACCTCTTTTTACTTTTTTCAGGTCATCTGATACGCTGTCCAGCCAGCAACCGTAGAAGGGAGACGTAGCAACGGTCTGCTGCATGCCTGCCCGGGATTTTACCTTTTTTTCCTTCCTGGAGGACAGACATACGAGCATCCAGAACTCAGGCCAGTGTTCCGGGGGAAAAATCTGGCGGGCATAGGAATCAGAACCGTCTTTCTTTACGCCCTTTTTCCATTCCACAAACCCTCCAAAGACAGAACGGGCCGCAGACCCAGATCCCCTCCTGGCCAATACGCTTAACTCTTTTTTATTTAGTTTCATTCCCAGGGCTTCGTTAACGGCAGCTGCCAAGGCCGCAAAGCCCGCTGCCGAAGACGCCAGGCCGGCGGAAGTGGGAAAATTATTTCGGCTGGAAATTTTAGCTTTCAGTCTGGTGCCTGCTTCTTTCCTGACCACCGATAAGAACCTGCCGACATAATCGTCATAGTCTTTGCACCCGGGCCCCATTCTTTTTCCGCTTAGAACCAGGGAATCCTCACCATAATTTTTACTGAAATCTACAGTAGTGTGAGCGGTAAGGCCTGAGGCGGTCATACTAATACTGCCGTTCTGGGGTAGGATGAGATTTTCGTCTCTTTTGCCCCAATATTTTATCAGAGCAATATTGGCATTGGCTTTAGCTGAAGCTTTTTTCATAAAAAAAAACTTTTAAAAAGTTCTAAAATAATTTTAGGGGCTTACTGCCCCTTTTCTAATTTTTCAATTTTCCTCTTTAATTCTACCATTGTTACTTCTCTTCCTACTGCGAATTTCTGGAATTTTTCCAATTCTCCCAACTTATCCTGCAGTTCCCTGGTCCGAATCCTAACCTGCTCTTCAAGGTGCTTGGTTATTTCCTCAAGTTCCTCGGTCCTCGCCCTTACCCTGACCTCCAGCGTATCTTTAGATTCCTTCAGCTGGGCCTGGGCCTTCATCATTTCCTGCCTCTCATCCCTTAAGGTACTGCTTATACTCCTGAACATTTTGGCAAATAACCTGGTAATGAATCCTACGTAATGGAATCCGAACCCCGCCCCTCCTCCCACAGTGATAAGAAAATAAAGAGTATTTTTATAGAGACCAGTAGAGGTTGTAATAAAAATATAATGGGGAATAATCTCGCAGTATTCCAAAAGACCCACCATCAGATAGCCCAGAAAAGCAAGGCTGGTTATTACAGCACCCTTTTTTGGAGGTAAGAGGATATTGGCTTCAACTACTGCAAAAAAGAATATAAAAATACCAATCCATTCCAGCCCTCCTGTATAGTGGACTATCACGGAATAAAGGATAATATTTGTGATAAAATATCCGAAAGACAAATTTTCTACCCCTGATAAATTAACTTCCCCTTTTCCCAAAAACCTGTTCAGCAAGTATACATACAGAGAGATAACTACGGTGAAAAAAATAATAATAATAACTATTCCCCAAGGGATGGGCAGTTTGAAAAAAATCTTTGAAACAATCGTTATCAAGGAGAACAAGACTAGCATAAATACTCCCCTCTTATTAAGGATGGTAAGCGTTTTTAGGGCTTCCACATATTCAAGAGCCCATTCGCTTTCCCTATTTCCTTTCACGGCCCGTTCAATTTGTCTTCTGTCAACCACAATAAATCTCCAATAAGATTATATCCTAAATTGATTATAATATATTAGCACTGATAAGTTAATAAAAGTAAGTGCAGCAGGAACAGAGCAGAATTCTCTCTATCTTCCCTCGCGCTCTTCCATTACTTTTACATAAATAATCGACGGAACAGACATCAGCAGAAAAAATAAGCCGAACATGTAATCTGAACCCATGACAACTTCGTTGAGAAAAAAGACATAGACCGGATAGATGGACATATAAACTGCGTAAAATGAGAGCGCCAGCACTAGAAGAGATTTAATCGGGGGCAGCCCCAAATCCCTGATATAAATTTTCAGGAACATGATGGAGGTGAAAAGCCATGCCACATCAATGCCCGGTGAAGTGGGCCAAGTGAAGAGGAGTATTAATGGAGTAAGAACAAGGGGAGAAAAAACCAATTTTAGATAGAGAGAAGGCGCAATGAAAAAATGGAAAGGAATATTGTATTTCCAAGCCAGACCGTCAAAAAAGGGAATAAGAAGATGGACGAGCTGCAGCGCGAATAAGACGGAAAATATTCTCTTCATTTTAATATCCAGACCGAACCCGCGGGAAAGGAAGTGTAAAACCATGCTTCCGAAAAAACACAAGAATATGGGATAAAAAAACATTGTTAAAAAAACGTCCCAAGATATGGAAAACCAGGCCCTGGCCCAGCCGCCTCCCACCAAAACCTCAAGTATGTTGCGGACGACCCCAATCAATCCTAAGATAAGTACTTTCCTAAACAGCGAAAGCTTCGAGTCTTTCCATATACTTTCTAAAAATTTGTTTTCCATATACTACGACTGATTGGCATCCTCTGATTTCTCAAAGATTCTCATATAACAATCCTCTGGGCTTTAAGCAGATAGCAGAACAAGAATGAAACGGTCAGGAAATAGAGCAGGAAAACGGGTCTTTCTCTGTATGATTCCCTGTTTATAATCATTACCTGCCCCGCTCCCAGAGCGGCCAGGACCAAAGAAAGAAAGAAGCCGGGAAAAATCAGCGAAATGAATACATAGGCTGCAGCGAAGAAAAAACTAATAAGCAGTTTAGCTTCTTTCAGACCAAGAACTGCCGGCAGAGTCCTGATGCCTGCCCTTTTGTCACCTTCATAATCCTTTATGTCTATGAAATTCAAAACAGCCGTCATAAGAATCATAAAAAATAGTGAAATTTTTCCCGGAACCATAATGGTTCCGCTCCCAATATAATATCCCGCCATCAAAAGAATCAGGGAATTTAAGGCAATTAGGGCTTTGGAAAAGAAGGTAATTCTCTTTAACCGTAAAGGCGGCATGGAATACAAAAAATAATTACCTATGAAAACAAGCATCAGGAAAAAAGTCGTGAAATCAACTAATACAGAATAAAAAGCCGCCATGCAGAAAAAAATACAAGCCAATATTTTGTAATGGAGGGAAGGGATGAGTAATGTCACGGTAGGCCGTTTCCTGTTGGTTACGGCATCAATTTCGAGGTCGGCAATATTGTTGGTTAAGACGGAAAAAAGCCAGGCAAAAATTACGGCCGTCATCAGGATAATAATTTCCGAAAACTTATCTGAATTGAATGAAAAAGCGCTGGGCAAAAAAGCCTTGGCCAAAACAATTCCCGCCCAGGGCATAACTTCAAAATGAATAAGCCGCCATGGTCTTATATCCCGCAAAACGGCTAAAAAATAATCTTTCCTGTAAAGATAAAAAATCCACCAGAATAAAATGAAAAGTGGAAAAAAATAGAGTCTGGGCATTAAATTTTACCTCGTTGGAGAGAAGTTAGAGAAGGATGCATTCCCGATAACGTCCTTAATTCTTTTAATAATCAGCTACCTCCGGACAGAAGGAAATAAATTTACGGCGGATATGCTGCTGATGACGATGTAAGCTATTATTCCTCCCGAAAGAGCTGTAAACAGCTGGGGCCAGGTCATCATGGACGCGATTGCCTGTAGTACCTTCTGCCCATAAATGAAAGATATCGTCAAACGGCCGGCACAAAGGATAAATATGAATTTCAGGAAAGAAGCCGAAATAATTCCCAGCCAAAAATTCTTTTTTCTTAATATATCAAACGTCCATACCAGGATAATATTGGAAAATATGATAAAAGGAATAAAAGGCGCCAAAACCGCAGGAAGCAGACCTGAGGATAAAGCAAAAACACTGGGTACGAAACATACCCAGAGAGCGTTCCTGAAACCCAGTAGAATAACAGATAAAAACAGTACAGTATTGACGAGGGTGCCCGTGGCCGCCTGCTGCCTGATAAGGGGCAGGAGGGCGGCTATGGCAACGGCGGACATGGTGCCGGCCAGGCTAATTATTTTTCCTTTAGATAAAACTGCTTGCTTCATAATTTTAAAATTGGTTAAAATTTATTTTCTTTTTTCTTCCTGGCATATTTAGTATGGCAGATGCGGTGGATATTATCCTTGTCGGAAAAAAATTGCCGATATAATTCTTTTATTACCGGATTTTCATGGGCCAGTCTAACCTTCTTCCGACTGTCAATCTGATAAAGGCCGGCTGCTCTCTTTTGCCTTATTTTATCATCTACGGGAAGAGGCTGTCCACCGCCTCCAATACACCCTCCAAAGCAGGCCATAACCTCAACATAATCATAACTTTTAGGGTTTTTCTTTATTTCCTCCAAAAGAAGACGCGCATTACCTAAACCGTTAACTACGGCAACCCTCACCTTTTTTGCCCCAATTTTAACTACTGCCTTTTTAATACCCTCTTTTCCTCTTACCTGTTTAAATTCAAGCTTTAAAAGAGCTTTGCCGGTAATTTTCTCGTAGGCCGTCCTTAAAGCGGACTCCATTACCCCTCCGGTAGCCCCATATATGACTCCTGCTCCGCTGGGAACGCCGAGAGGCGCGTCCGCTTTGCAAGGTGAAATATTTTTCAGGTCAACTTTGTGCCGGGAAAAAAGATAGGCCAGTTCGCGGGTAGTCAAAACGTAATCAACGGGATTGATTCCGCCTCTTCCGCTCAACTCCTTTCTTCTTATTTCGTACTTTTTGGACACACAAGGCATAATGGAAACCACCACTATGTCCTTGGGATCTATGTGCTCCTTTTGAGCCCAGAAAGTCTTTATTAATCCTCCCAGTATGATATGAGGAGATCTCACCGTAGTCAGGTTGGGAATGAACTCCGGATAATAAAACTCTACAAATTTAACCCAAGCCGGGCAGCAGGAAGTGAACATGGGCAGGTTTTTACCCGATTTCAACCTCTCCATAAGCTCTCCGGCCTCCTCTATAGTAGTAACGTCGGCTCCCACGCAAACATCAAAAACCTTATCAAATCCTAATTTCCTGATACCCGAGGCCAGTTTATCCGTCAAAACGCTGCCGTATGGTATGTTAAATTCTTCTCCTATGCTGCTCCTGATGGAAGGAGCAAACTGGACAACCACGGTCTTTTTCTTGTCGCGGAGGGGTTCTTCTATTTCCTCAAATTCTCCCACGGCTTCAAAAGCCCCTGCCGGGCAATGCACAATGCACTGGCCGCAGTAAACGCAGTCCTTTCTGGGGTTCTTGGTGGGCACGATATGAAAGAAGGGTTTTTTCTCATCTATCTCAAGGAAACCTATTCCCTGTTTTTTACAAACATCAACACAGTTCCTGCAGTCAATGCATTTGGAACTGTCAAAAATAAGGGAAGGCCCGAATTGATAGACTGGCTCTCCTGTCTTCCTGTCAGGAAACCTCGTTATTTTCACCCCGTATTCCCTGGCGAGTTTTAATAATTGACAGTTGAAGCTCCATACACAGTCTGCACATTCCTCCCTATGCTGGGCAAATATTAACTCCAGATTTATTTTCCTGGCCTTTTTAATTTCCGCAGATTCCGTAATGATTTCCATGCCTTCTTCAATTTGCGTGGAACAGGCGGTCTGCAGTCCTCTCCTTCCCTTTATCTCCACTAAGCACATACGGCAGTTGGCTTTAATATCCAGGTCCGGATGGAAACAAAGGGCAGGGATATTAATTCCTTTTTCAGAAGCAGTTTCCAAAACAGTCCGACCAATTAAGCCTTTGATCTTCTTGCCGTTGATTGTGATAGAAATCTTTTTATCGGCCATTGTCCAATAATTTACTGACAACTCCCCTGAAAGGGGTTACGGCTATCCTTCCCAAAGGACAGAAACTTGACCTTTCCATGGTAAACAGTACATCCTCTAACAATTCCCTATCGATTTCATCTTTCTGCAAAATTTCCACTATCCTGTATGTTCCTTCTCTGCACGGAACGCATTTGTCGCAATTTTCCGATACAAAAAATTCTGCCCACTTTTTCATCAGCTCAAGGACATTTGTTTTTTTCCTGTTGAAGACAATTATAGACCCTATCCCTTTCACTTTCTGATCCAGTTCATGGGGTAGCAGGATTTCCCCGCAGGCACCCCCTCCTGCCTGAACAAAAAAATCAAAATCAGGATAGTTGCCGCTCTGTTGTAAAATCTTTCTTACGGTATAATCCTCGGAGAGCTGAAACACACCCTTATTCTTTACTTCTCCGTCCAGACAGTAAAAGCGCTCACCTCTCCAACCGCCGGCTGCAATCCTGGAAGCCCAATAGAAAGTTTCTGCATTATTAACCAGGGTGGGAAAACCGAAAAGACCTTGCTCTGTGGGATAAGGAGGTCTAATTCTGGGCTCTGCTTTCTTACCCTCTATGGCGGATATTACCGAGGTTTCCTCTCCGGCGATGTAGGAACCCTTCTTTTCAAACAGGTGAATAGGGTCTTTTTTTATGATTTTTGATAATGTACCTTTAAATTTCTTATAATAATCCTTCCTGAGATAAATAAAGGCTGAAGATTTTCCTCCCAGAGCACGGAGGGCTAGTTTTATTCCATCTACCATCTCTGTAGGAAAATTATCCAGGATAAATCCGTCCTTAAAAACGCCCGGTTCTCCTTCCGACACGTTACAGATGACGTATTTTTGTTTCCCTTTAGCACTCTCAGCCGTTTCCCACTTCAATCCCGTGGGAAATCCGGAACCGCTCCGCCCCTTCAATCCGCTTTTTTTAAGTTGGGAAATAATATCCATAATTAAAATCAGCATTCTATTGCCAGGTCCTTAGCCATTCTTATTTGCGTCAGGCTCCAAGGATCAATGCCTTCAAGAGAATTGCCTTTGAAACTCTGAATGATTTTAATGCCTTCTACGTCTATGGCCAGCCTGTCCTTGGAAACAAGTATAAGGCCTGGTTCCCTTACCTCACCCTCAGCCGGTCCCTTATTAATGAAACACTTTCTGGCATCCATAATCACCAGCGCAGGATGAATAACCTTGTTCAGCTCCGCTATCTTCTCCTGAGTGTTTCTGAAATGGAGACCCACCCGCTGGAAGGGCTTCATAAAACCGACAGATAATTTCAGGCTGCCGGTAAATTTGGCTGCAAAGTGGGTTTTCAGATTTGGCAGGAGAATTAATTTGTCAGCTCTGTCTAAAAATTCCGATACGGACACCTTTTTCAGATACCTGGCTCCCGGTATAGTCTTATTAATCCATTTGCGCTCGTCAAAAACATAAATCCGGGGAGGGGTGCCCATTTTCTCCAGTTCAAAGACATTCAGTTTCTCCATCACCTTCCTGGTATTCAAGCTCATGGTTGAGGAGTCTCCAATCATCACTATTTTGGCTCCGCATTCATAAACCAGTTCTGTAACGGCTCTTAAAAAATTTACGTCCGTGGAAGCCGGAGGAGGATCAGCGGTATTAAGGTTGGGCTTCAGCAGGACCACTTCTCCCTTATTGATAAAGCTGGAAAAACCTCCCAAAGAATCGACTGCTCTGGCAATTGTTTTTTTCAAATTCTTCTCCACTTTTACTTTCACTACTTTAGCCATGCCTTTATTTTAACAAAAAAAATAGTTTTAAGCGATTTCCTTGAATTATCCGGCGAAGAAGATTAATCTGAAATAATAAATTAGTAATTCTGGAAAAATTCTGATGCAGCTGAAGGATACAATAGAAAAAATCGAGAACTCTAAAACTTCCCTGCTTTTTTTTCTTGCTATTTTCTTTTCCAGCATATTGCTTAGAGATTTTTTGGAATTCGCCTTAGACCGCCAGAACCTTCTAACCATAGTAATAGACGCCATTCCCCATACCTCCTTCTTCTTTATCGCTCTCTGTCTAGCACTGTTGATATTGTTTCATTTCGCTACCCGGGAGAAAATAGAAAAATTAGCCCGCCTTATCCTTCCCTCTTTCATTATAACCATAACGGTGCCTATCATAGATTACCTATTTACCCAGGGAGAAGGTTATCACATATCCTATATACTGCCTGGCATTCACGAGGGACTATTGATGAGGTTCTTAACATTTTTTGGCCCTTTGGACAGTTTCGGCGTCAGCCCAGGCATAAGAATAGAGGTTTCCCTGGTCATCCTGGCCAGTTTCGCTTATTTTGCAATAAAACAGCAGGGCATTGTCAGAAGCTTGTTTTTCTCTTTTCTGGTGTACGTTATAATATTCGCCTTCTTTATCCTGCCTTACGTTCTTAATTTTTTTCTGAATTTCTTCGGCCTCAATTTTGACTATTCTTCGAGGCTTATGAGAGACTCTTTCTTTCTGTTAACCTTTTTTCAAGCGCTCTGGCTCTATTACCTGGTCAATAAGAAGGCGTTCCAGAAGAACTTCGGCAGCTTGATTTCTTTAAATTCTTTCTATCCTTGGTTAGCGGCATTACTGGGTATCGTTTCAAGCCAAATAATTTCCAACCAACCCTTTAACGTCATAACGGAAAGCAGAATTTTTGATTTATTCTTTTTACCCATCTGTCTCGTTTCGGGGTGGACTGCTTGCAAAGCTCTCACCAAGACTTTAAACGGGAAAGAAAGGTCAGGGTTGTATAGAAAGACCGCCTTGGGCTTGATTCTGATATCCCTGTTTTATGCAGCGGCTGTTAATCTTGCCACTTTTTTCTTTATGGCTGCCTTCATATCTGAGTGCCTTATTTATCATATCTTCAAGGCAGACTTTGGAAAATCGGAAGTTTTTCATAAACTTTTCCTAATTCTGAGTTTCCCCATCCTTTTTGCGGCAGGATATTTTTTCGGCAGCGGAGCTCTGGATATACCGGAAAACATTATTATCCTCCTCTTCATCTTTATAACCAACATCATGTTTGCGGGAAAAGCCTGAATCTTTAATGAAAAATAACTGCACGCCGCCCGAAAGATTAAATCCTTTATGGAACCTTTAGAGAAAGAAATCTTATTAATAGACAAACCGGAGGGCATGACCTCTTTTGACGTCATAAGGTTTTTGAGGAAAAAATACGGAATCAGGAAAATGGGTCATGCCGGGACTCTTGACCCCGCGGCCACCGGCCTTCTAATTATCGGCATGGGAAAAGGTACAAAAAAACTGAGAAACTTTCTTAAAATGTCCAAGGTTTATGAAGCACGTATCCTATTGGGAAAAAAAACAAGCACCGGAGATACTGAGGGGAAGATTATCGAAGAAAGAGATGTTGACAATATTAACGAAAAACAAATTAAAAAAGCGGCGGCTTCCCTGAAGGGAAAGTCACTGTTGAGAGTGCCTGTTTATTCTGCCGTGAAAGTATCGGGCATGCCTTTATATAAAATTGCCAGAAAATATGGTTACAAAAATATAAAATCTCCAAGAAAGAAAATGGAGGTAATATGGGTGCGGTATCATGGAGCCTGCCGGCAGGATAAGGGATACCTCGTCCACCTGACTATAAAGGTGGGCAGCGGCACTTACATCCGTTCTCTTGCCGAAGAGCTAGGCAGAAAATTAAATGTTCCCGCCGTCCTGCAGCACCTGCGCAGGTTGAAAATAGGCGCTTTCGACGTAAAAAACGCTGAAAAAATAGCTACTGCTGTTTAGTTTGTTTCTCTTCTTTTTTTATATAAGCCCGTCCTCCCTGCCACTGCCCCAGGTAGGGATTTGTTTTGCCGTCCACCTGAAGAAAAATCATATTGGCAATCCTGGCCCCCATCTCAATCTCAAAATCTTTGCCCCCTATATTAACTAAGTGAAATCTAAAATTTCCCTTATATCCCGGGTCCACCCTAAAACCTAAAACCAGTATACCAGAGGCAAAGAATGTACCTCGGGCTATGAATATCCCAAAGAGATCTTCCGGCGTGTTGATTACCTCTATGGTTTTGGCTACGTAAAAGCGGCCCGGTTTTAGACTGACCTTCCGATCCTCACCTTCCCGGAATTCCTCGGTCAGTTCGTATTCAGGAGTTTTTCTGGTATCGCGATGAATAAATCCCTTCCCCTCTTTCATTTCATATAATTCCCCTATTCTTAAATCAATGCCACATCCTTCAATATTAATATCCTTCTCATCTAATCCCTGAATGAGATTCTTATCCCTAATAAGACGAAGAAGTTTATCCGTACCTAAAATCATTTATTTTTAAAGTTTTATTTTTAAAACCTCTTACCAGTGGAAAGAGAATTCGTGATATTCATCTCCCCTGAAAACGCATTTTGTTTCTTGGCAGGAGACTTCTTTCCCCACTATCATCTGTAACACGCTGGAGAAATAACCCTGTAGAATTTGGCATTGGAGCGGAATAAACCTGTAATTCTCCAGTATTAAGGTGCCGCATCCTGCTTTTTTGTCTAATTCCTTTACCCTGAGGTCACCTACGGTAAAGGTCTGCCTCCACATCTTAGGCACCTCCTGGGCCGCTCTCTCAAGGGAAATAAAGTACCTTATAAAAATCCTGATAATGAGTGAATTCTTAGGTTCGAACCTACCCATTTCACGCAGCTTCTCCTCCTCGTAGCCAAAAAGCCTCACAACAGCCGTTAGGAGAACCGCGTCCAACCACAATGGATAAAAAATCATGGACTTTATCTCCTGGTATTTTAAAGGACACCCCGCCTCATATAGGGCGTCTTCCAATTTTTTAAGCCCCGCCTCGCCTTCTTCCTTAAGGACGAAATCGAAATTCTCCTTCAAGGATACTCCCTTCACTTCTCCTTTTATCTTTTTAAATTCTCCTATTTCTTCCTGTGAAACTACCGGAACCATTGTTACTAATAATCTAAATATATTATCAAAAAAAATGACCTCTCTGTCTGTTCCGCATCTGCAACTTCAGCGGGACATAAACAAAAAGAGGCATTTTTGAAATCGACGTTGATGCGGCTATTTGGCCAACAGATTATATATCACCACGAAAACGATGAGGGAAGCTATCACTCCAGCTATGAAACCCGTCAGGGCTGAAGCCAAAGTCTGGCCTATCCTGAACCTGAAATCCCTCTTCTCGTCGGAAACAAAGTCTCTAGTGATGTGATTATTATTCATGATGTGTCCTTGGAATTATCTTAAGATTCCTTCCGATTTCGACTGCTTTTATTATACCACAAACGACGGCCCGTCAAAACTCAGGTTTTCTTCCTGCTGAGGAGATAAAAACCTGAGGAATGTCTGTTACTGCCGCTCAGAAGTCTAATCTGTCGCCGACCTTGATATCCTTCTCCGCTGCCATCCCCGCATTAACCTCTAAAACATAACTGGCTGCGGCTTCAGGAGTAAAGGTCTCACATTCTTCCTCAACGCAGGGCCGGACATCTTCTGCAATAGAGACTACCTCTTTAGCGCTGTTAATCCAAATGATATCGAGAGGGATGAGAGTATTCTTCATCCAAAAGGCATACCGGCTCTCTAGGGGAAAGATAAAAAGCATGCCCCGGTCTCTTTCCATATTCTCTCTGAACATCAGCCCCTTTGCCCTCTCGGACGGGGTCTGGGCTACTTCCACCAGGAAGCAGAATCCTTTTTTCAAGCAGACCTTCCCGGAACCGGAATCATTCCCGCCCAACAGAAGGACAAAAACACATAATATGACTGAGGCGAAAATGAGCATCAGAATTGTTTTTTTGTCCATAATGATTAAAGCTGGGCATAGCGACAGATTTCTTTGAAGTCGCAAGAGCGGCACTGCCATCCCGGGGTGGGAGAAAAATCGCTGCGTTTTATGCTGTCTACTATGGAAATTATTTTTTCCTTCTGATTTTCCTCTTCGCGCCCGCTGCTAGAAAAGGAAACTTTTTTACCCTCTTCCAGATAATAATAACTCAATTTGTTCGGTTTCATGCCAAAGGCCTGTTTAAGGGCGATTTTGTAGATGGAAAGCTGCATCTTCCCTTCGGGGGTCAGCTTTTCCCGGAAACGGCCCGTTTTATAATCAATCACTTCGATGCCTTCATCGGTATCGTCTATCCTGTCTATCCTTCCCTTTAAGAGATTGTCTTCAATCTTAATTTTAAAGGGCAGCTCCAGCCCCGGTCTTCCATTAACGGTCATAACCTTGGGAGGATGGGCCGTAAATCCTTCATAAAATTTTTTTATTATACCCCTCCCCAGCCTATGATATTCCTCTTTCTGCTTTTTGGTTTCATACCAGTCGTCAACCCAATTCTTCTCGTAAATATCTATTAATGATGAAAAATCAACAGCCGTTATCTTTTCTTTTTTTCCGTCTGTCTCTTCCGGAAAAAACAGGCCCTTTTGCACGAATTTTTCCGTGCCGTAAACCTTTTTTAAGAACTCAAAAAGAGTACCGTGTATGGTCTTCCCGAAAGAAAAGGAGGCCTTACCCCTGACGGGAACTTTCAAGATATGGGCAAACTTATACTGTAGAGGACATTTTTTAAAAGCGGCCAGTTGGGAAAAAGAAAAATAACCCGGGAGAACGTCGTCCCCGCCGTCAGCCTTCTCAGTATTCTTCCTGTTCTCCAGCGGGGGCGTTTTGCTTACTCCATCCTTAGAAACGGCTCCTCCCTTATCAAATCCCAATTCCAGGAGGAAACGCGACAATCTTTTTTTTCTGGCTCCTCCGTAATCGTCAGCCGAAGTGAAAAACAACCCCTTTTCGGCCCTAGTCATGGCCACGTAACAGAGCCTTCTCTCTTCCTGGAGATGTACGTCTCCTTCGGGTACCTCCTCCTTGATTAAAGCCTCGGGAATTTCAATGGGTTCTCGCCTTTCACCGGTAGGAAATCTCCTGTCAACCATATTGACCAGAAAGACGTATTTGAATTCCAAGCCCTTCGCAGAATGGATAGTCATTATTCTCACTATTTCAGGCCCTTCTTCAATGTCGAATTCCAGTTTCCCCTGCTCTCCCGATTCCAGTTCCATCTCTAACTGTTCCATAAAAGCCTTCAAAAGGGGGTCCAGGGAAGATTCTTCAAACTCCTTAAGCTTTTTATAAAACTGGTTGATAAGGCGAATCTCTGATTCCTTATTCCCATCTATCAGATATTTTAGATACCCCGAATCCTTGAGGAAAGATATCATGATTTCAGATACGTTTCTTTTCCTGCTATCCCGAGAGTGCTTTCCGATAAGAGAAAGGAGAAAATTTATCTTATTTGCTGTTTCGGAAGACAGACCGGAAATGAGAGGCAGTTCCTGGAGAGCTTCATACATGGATTTTGTTTTCCGACGGCAGTATTCCGTTATCTTCATTATCTCCTCCTGAGCAATTTCCAGAAAAGGCAGGTTCAAAACCCTGTAGACCGCGGAGCCTTCGTGGTAGTTGTCCAGGAGCTTTAAGTAAGAAATAATATCCAATATCACGGATTTTATATAAAGGCCCCTGGAAGCCAGGAACTGGTAAGGGATGTTCGCTCTCTCCAGCGCCCGAGAGAAGGAATTGGCAGCATTGTTGGCCCTGACCAGTATGGCAAAATCACCGAAATCAGCTTCCCGGTCTTCTTTTAAAATCTCCAAAATTTTCTCGGCTACTCCCCGGGCTTCATCTTGAGAATTCTTGTAGTGGAGGTGCCGGATAACACCCTCTCCCTTCTTCTCTGCCGCCAGCTTCTTATTTAATTTACTTACGTATTCCAGCCGGTTGGGATTGTTTGCCTGAATGAAATTGTAAGAAAGGTCCAGGATATTCTGATAGGAGCGGTAATTCTCCACTAGAAAAATCTCTCTGGCCCGAGGAAAATCTTTTTTGAACTGGATAATATTATTAAAAGAAGCCCCTCTCCATCTATATATCGCCTGGTCATCGTCTGCACATACCGTCAGATTGTTAGCAGGAGCAGCGAGCATTTTAATCAATTCGTATTGCGACCAGTTAGTGTCCTGGAACTCGTCTACCAGAATGTATTTGAACTTTTCCCGGTATTTCTCAAGCAAGTGAGGCCTCTGCTGGAAAAGCTTGAGGCAGTAGTTAATCAAGTCCCCAAAATCCAAAGCACTGTTTTCCAAAAGTAAGCTCTGATATGTATTAAAAGCGGCGGCCACCTCTTTTATCCGTTCTGATTCCGAATCTTCCGGTAAATCCGTAAGGTTGGTTCTAAGGCTTTCGCTGTATTCCAGATAATCTTCAGGGTAAATGCCTTGATCCTTACAGCGGGAAAAATGGGAAATCAATGCGTGTATAAAACGCGTAGGATTGCCTCTGGGACGATAATAATCAAGATTAAACCTTTCCCAATTTTTCCTGATTAACAGCCAAGAGGAAGTCGGCTCCACTATATTAAAGTCGTTGGGAAGACCTATATCCAGAGCATGGTCGTGAAGAATTCTCTCACAGAAAGAATGAAAGGTGGAAACCCAAAGGTCCGTATATCCGTAGGGCAGGAGGATATCCACCCTCTCCTCCATCTCTCCGGCGGCCTTATCAGTGAAGGTTACGGCCAATATCTCTTCGGGCTTGGCTTTTCCCTGCTCAATAAGGCTGGCAATCCTGTAAGTAATAACAGTTGTCTTTCCGGTACCTGCCCCAGCCACTATCAAGAGGGGTCCGGTCCCGTGAAGAACGGCCCGTTCCTGCTCCTTGTTAAGTTTTTTCATTTCCAACATGGCCCGGAAGAAACGCTTCTTTAGATGATAATAACCTGTATTATCTCTATGTTAATACTATATAATTCTCCCTCCTAACATTCAAGGATTGCCTTTCAAACCAAAAAACCCGCTTGAAAAACGGGGCCCCGCTGTTCTTTTATTTTTTTTCAGACATGAGAAAAAGGATGCCTATCAGGAAGGGAGGACCTGTAATTATAAGATGGGACAGGGAAGGAAAATCTTTATCATACGTCATCAAAAGATACCAGAATCCAAGAAGTAAAAAAATCAGGCCTCCTATCCTTTCTCTTTTCCAGGCAATTAACAGGGCTGCCGCCAAAAGAAGAGAAGGTATGAGGTGGATTAAGAACCCTAAAATTGTTTCCCAGAATCCATAATCCTCCTGAAAGACATCGAGACTGAACAGGCTTATGAAAATTATGAAAATAACGGCCAGAACCCTGGGCAACCAGTAAAGAAACTTTAATTTTTGAGGCATAAAAAAGAAAAGAGGTGTCAAATGACACCTCTAGTATGTTACCAATCTCCGTCTTCGTCTTCGTCGTCGTCGTCTTCGTCTTCTTTTTCGTCTTCTTTTTCGTCACCGTCCCATTCCTCTTCGTCCTGATTTAGGAAGAATAACTCGTTTTCCATTTCAGTTAGTTTGTACTTTATTGTTTAAATCGACCTTCGTCCGCAATTGTAACGGACATTACAAATTATACTCTGGTCAATATGCTTGTCAATACTTGCCCTATCCCGCTCCGCCGCCGCCTCCGCCCCCTCCGCCGCCGGCACCTCCGCCCCCTCCGCCAACACCGCCGGCTCCTGAAGAACTACCTCCAAAACTGCTGGATATGGAAGAGGTAAAAGAGGTCACACTGGCAGAAAAAGTTGTAAAAGACGGAGCAGTACCCCCGCTTCCCCTTCCGGAAAAACCCGGAGAGTAAGCTCCTGCGTACCACTTCTGTTCTTTATAGGGAAGTTCAGAAAATCTCTTAGCCCACTCCTTCTCCACTCCCAATACCAAAGCGTAAGGAAGAAATTTTGAAAAAGTGTCTGCGGTTTCCCTCTCCATTCTTATCTTTTCCACTTTATGAAGATATTCTTTAAATCCCAATAACTTCCACTTTGCCTCCACCCCCTTCTGGCTCATGACGGGCATATAGTAGGCGAAAACCATAATGATAATTCCTGAAACAACTAGGCTGGCTTCCAATATCAGGAAATATACGAAAAACCTGGCTCCCTGAGGGAAAAGAAAAACATAGATGAATCCTGTGATAAAAAGGAGTACGTTTAGGATGAAAATTTTCCAGGCTTGGCGGCTGTATGTCTTTCTTACTTCGGAAATATTACCCTCAAAATAGTCCGTCTTTTCTATCTCTTTGTAAATAGCTTCTTTGATATCGGATATTTTTTTGTAAAATTCCCTGCTTACCTCTTCTGCCGAAACTAAATCCCGGCCGCCAAATATGCCGCTTATAACTTTTTTTTCAAAACTCCTCAATCCCTGCACGTCCTTCTCCTTCACTTTTTGGAACACATATTCCTTGTTTTTGAAAAATCCGAACTTCTTCTCCTTTTCAATAATTTTAATATAGCCCCTCACCGCCAAATCAATAATGGTGGCAGTGATGTCTTTCATCTGTATTTCCTGGTCTATCAGAACTCCGAAAATTGCTGGAGGAAAATCCTCGGGAGGGGTGTACTCAGCCATGATAGTCTTTTTAATCTTTGGGTCCTTGCCTTTTTTCCTCCAGACGAGATACATATGCACAAACAGGAAAACAGGTAGAGCAAAAGCCGCTGCCAGCACAATCCAGTTTATTATCTGGTTGCGGTAAAGAAAAGGGCGGCGGATTAATCCCGAAGGCCAGCCCACCGCTATGGTAAGGTATTCTCCGGGTTTTATGTCGCTTCCCCAAAACTTGACTGTCTGGCCGTTAAGCACCTCCTGGGTCTGATTCAAAAGTTTGCTCCCGGCATCACCTATGAAAAGACTGGCACAGATATCATCCTGTTTGATTTCCTGAGGCAGAAGGACGGTCACTTCTGCCTTCTTAACTTCAACTTCTCTGTCCGGAAAAATAGCATTCCAGTAAAGCTCATCTCTGGCCTCACCCAAGTTCAGCCCTCCGTGCACTTTGTATTTGACTATCCAGGATTTAATTTCGTTGTTGAAAACCCTTCTTGGAAAATTCCACTTTACTACTTCCCTATTACCATCGTAGGAAACCTCGTATTCCCCCTTTCCCAGTTTTACTCCATCTCCATCAAGAACTTCTATATTGGAGAGATGGTCAAGGTCTTTCAGCTCTATTTCCCTGATGAAATAACCAAAATCTCCGTCCAGACGATAGCTTTGTTTCTCAGCGACATCAAAGGTGCTGTCCTCGTTTATCTGAATATTAACCTCTATAAGCTGGTAGTAGTAGCTCTTAGCTGAAGTTAATAAGGGAAAAGCTGAGGCTGCAATTATCAAAAAACCCAGAGAACTGAAAGTAAGAATTGATTCTGCTTTTTTCATTTATTCCCTAATCTTAAAATATTATTAGATTATATCAAAATAAAAAGCCGCTCACCAGAAGTAATTAAGGCAGGCGGCGGTTTCTCTAATAAAAATTATGGAAGTAACTATTCCCAAGTCAGCAGAAACTCGTTGTATTGGTCTCCCCTGAAAATACATTTTGTTTCCTTTACTGCAACCTTTGTCTTAACTATAATCTCCAGAAGTTCTGCAAAATAACCTCTTACCATATAACAATAAGTGGGATAGGGGGCGAAATCTTCAAGCCTCAGTATTACGTACTTTTTTTCGGCATCGTACTCCGGGGCGGTCAAGGTGCCGACTGTATAATAGCGCCTCCACATATTAGATACTTCCTTGGTTATCTTCTCCAAAGACACAAAATATCTCATAAAAAGCCTGATGACCAGAGAGAATTTGGCGTTAAACCTTCCCATATCCTCAAATTCAGCTTCATTGTAATGGAAAATCTTCTCAA
Organism: uncultured Candidatus Saccharibacteria bacterium; assembly: GCA_964514375.1. Classification (GTDB taxonomy): domain Bacteria; phylum Patescibacteriota; class Minisyncoccia; order Minisyncoccales; family JANBVM01; genus CAZEQH01. The sequence goes on along the minus strand of CAZEQH010000008.1, from coordinate 28,109 downwards.
TGGCCTCATGGGTAAGAGCGTAAAGGCCTATTGGATAAAAATTGGTGTTTTTTATCTCTCCATATCGAGGGAGGCCTACGCCGGCCAATTCTTTTTCTATTTTTCCCAAACCCTCCTTTCCCTCTTTTTGAAGGATATAATCAAGGTGTTCTCTGATGGCAGCTCCTCTGGCCTCACCCTCCATCTTCATGGCCTTTTCCAAGTCTTCTTTTGGTATTAACTTTTCCATAAAGCTTAACGGTTCTAATTTATGGCAGTTCTTTGCCTGTTTATTGGTCTTTAAGTCCTAATGTTCTCTTTTTTTCTCTTTCAAACTCCCCCTGGGAAATAATTCCTTTCTCCTTGAGGGTTGATAGTTTACGTATCTCCATAAGATGCCTTTCCTGGCTGTTCCCTTTTCCTATTTTCGCTATCCTCTCTTCTATATTCCTCTTTATTTCTTCAAAATTGGATTGCTGAAATATATTGAAAAGAATGGTGTTTTCGTCCCTTATCAGGTCTCCGTATCTGGGCTTTATATATTTTAAGCTGTTTTTGCTTTTTCCTGAAAAAAGGAGGCGGATATAACCACTGGTAAGACCAGCGTCCTTAAACTGAATAGCGGAAATTCTTTCAACGTTAAACTCTTTTTTCCTTCTGGACCCAAAAAGAAACAGGGCAATCAATCCTCTTCTCCTGATTACTACTTTTTCGTCTATCAATTCCAGCTGTCCCCCAAATCCTTTTGCGATTTTGATTACCTTTTCCATAATACATATTTTTCTTCCCTTAATTCATTATAGGTAAAAAAGAAATGAAAGTTAAATTTTAGAAAGGACAAGCCATATTTATTTTAATTTTCGTATTAAAGATGGTATAATCTAAGAACGCCAAGGTCGAAATCACTATAATAAAGCAATAAAATCTCATTTTAAAAGCATGATTTTTTCTCTAATTTCCAAAATAGTAAACGGTGTCAAAGAGGGGGTAAAGGCCAGCCTCAAAGGTGTTGAGAACGTCGGAACTACCGTGGTCGGAGTAGTGCAGGACGTCGCTACTACCACCCTTGAAGAAACCGGAGAATTTGTTTCCAAGGGGATGGAAGCTGCTGCCTCCATTGTGAAAGGCTCCATTTCAGGAGTAGCAGACGTGGGAGCTTCCGTAGTAGGAAGTATAAAAGGAATAATTCAGGGAACCATAAGGGGTTTTATAGAGTCAGGAGGAGAACAGAAACCAGCCGTTAAGGGGGCCGTTTCCCAGGCAGTACACAGTGCCAAAGAATTAGGCCTAGACCTAGGAGAAGTGGCAGTGGAAGCGGTTAAGGGTTCTGTACAGGCGGTAAAATCAGTGGGAGGCGATGCAGTACAGGCTACCAAAACGGCAGTACTGGCCGCAGTAGACGCCGCCAAAGATATAGGAGAAGGAGCTGTGGAAGCTGTCAAAGGAGCACTTACCAGCAGTATAGAAGGAGCAGAAGACATCATTAAAGCTGCCAAAGAAGATTAGTTTGCCTATTTCAGAAAAAAAGAAGTTCTGATTTAAATAAAAGCCGCTCAGGACTAAACCCTAGCGGCTTTTTGAAATTTCCTGGCTTTTACAAATTCGTTACTTCTTGAGCCACTTGACAGCTTTTTCCTTGGAAACAAAAACTCGCACGTTTTCCAATCCGCTGGCTCCGATAATAAAAGATGCCACCGTGCGGGAAAAGACATTATCTTCGTATATAGCTGCTTTCTCAAATACCAATTCCTTAAACTTGTCTCCGACTTTTTTCCTAAGTATATAGGATCTGAGAACAGAATCTATCACCAGATTGACTATAAGAAGTTTTGGTTTTTCGGACAGATTTTCGGTTTCTTCCTTAATCTTTTCAAAAAGCTCCATGAATTCTTCTTCCCGGGCTGATTCTTTTATTTCTACATAGATTATGCCGTTTTCCCCGATATTTACGCTGCCTTTCTTATTTTCCCAAAGCGTTTTTGCCATAATAATAAATTGAGTAAGATATTGATCACAACCACTTCCTTACTTTCCTCTTATAGTCTTCGTACCTGCTGCCGAATGTTTCCTGCAGGTTTTTTTCTTCATATGGCACGAATAGGGAATTCAGCGCCAGGAACATGGCTAAGGGAGCGAGAAATGTGCTCAGACTGCCCAGAATCATCGCCCAGCCCAGCAAGGCGGTAACAAAACCCAGGTACATGGGATGCCTGCTTATCTGAAAGGGTCCCTCGACAATTAATGCCGAGGATCTTTCAAAAGGTTTCACGGTAGTACCGTGTTTGTGAAAAAGATAGTCTGCCCAAGAATTAAGTATTATTCCTATAATAATCAGGATTATCCCCAGAAGATTAAGCGGAAAAGGCACCACTTTGACCACCGGAAAGAAAAAATGAAGGGCGATGGCCGCTATAAAGCAGGCGAAGAAATAATTGGGTGGAAGAATTTGTTTATTTTGTTTCATAGATAGGTAAGCTGAACCAGAAGGCAGAGCCCTTGTTTTCCCTGCTCTCAAATCCGATTTTTCCTCCCGACATTTCCACTACCATCTTTCCGAAATAAAGGCCCAAGCCCAATCCGTCAAGCTCTTTTTTCATAATATTATCTCCTCTAAAAAACTTTCTGAAGATTCTATTTCTCTGCCTTTTAAGTATACCATAGCCGTTGTCCTCTACCCTGCAGACAATATTGTCCCCTTCCCGGGAAACGGAAAGAGAAACAGCCCCTCCTTCGGGTGTATATTTGCTGGCATTGGTAAGAAAATTTCTCAGTACCCTTTTAATGAGTCTCCTGTCAATTCCTATCTCGGGAAGGTTTTCCTCTATTTTTGAGGTTATTTTCTGCTGTTTGTATTCGAATTCAGGTTTAGTTTTTTCCAATAGCTCTCCAGCTAAAACGGCCAAATCCGTGGACTCTTTTCTGAGAACTAAAGAATTAGACTCTACCCTGGAAACGTTAACCAATAATTCAATCAAGTCTATCATCCTCTCGTTGAATTGGTTGATTCTTTCCAAATATTCCTCCTGTTCGGGGGTAAAGTGCTCCAAGCCCTCCTCTTTAAGTGCCAAGATACCCCATTTTATGCAGGACAGAGGCGTTCTCATCTGATGGGAGGCCAAACTTATAAGCTCATTCTTCATAACCTCCACCTCTTTCCTATGGGTTATATCTTTGCTCACCCCGCGGTAACCGACAACCCTGCTGTTTCCATTATCCTTTATAGGCGTCCAACTGGTCAGCAGACAGACTTTTTTACCCTTTTTGGTAAGTTCCCAAACCTCTAAGTCCTTTATCTGTTTTGCGGCAGACGCGGCGTCTTGAAAAATCACTTTTATTCTCCTCCCTTCCTCATCAGGCATGAAATCAAACAGAGAGGCACCGGTTAATTCCTGCGGATTATAGCCCAAAATCTTTTTAACGCCGCCGGATATGAAAGTATATTTTCCCTTTTCGTCTACCTCCCATATCCAATCGGAAGAAGTGTTGACCACATCTTCAAACCTCTGTTTCAGTTTACGCAATCTTCCTTCCATCTTCTTTCTTTCGGTAATGTTTATGAGCACTCCCTGGAGTCCCGTTATCTTGCCTTTTTGTTTAATGGGCCTGCTCCGGCTGTAAACCCAAACATTCTTTCCCGCCTTAGTCTTAATCCGGTACTCCGAAGGTTTGATTTTTCCGGAGATATTCTTTTGAAAGTCCCGCATTAGACCGGGGAGGTCATCTTCATACACAAAATCACTGAATTTTTCTCCAATAACTTTTTCCGACTTATATCCCGTTAATTCTTTTACCCTGGGACTGATGTAAGTCACCATTCCTTCATCATCCACGGTAAAGATAACATCGTTTATATCCTCCACCAAGTCTTTGTAGTCTATGTCTTTTCCTGTTTTTCCCTTTATTTTTACGGAAGTCATAGTAATAAGACAATGCCTATTATTAATTCTATCACAGAGGCATTAGACAAAAAATATTTTTGCCTATTCAAACAGCGGTGCATCCTGATTATTGTTTGATTAGGCGTTCCCTAACTTTTTCGCTGGTTAATTCCCTTAGGGCATCCGAAGCAATCCATCTGGCGGCCGGCGAACCTATCTTTCTTATTTCTTCGGCTACTTTAATCGCTTTTTTATTAAGCCTCAGATTTCTTTTTCCAATTTGCCTTAAGGCCCAATTCACCGCCTTCCTTACAAAATTCCTTTCATCTTCAGAACATTTTTTAATAAGTGGAAGAAAGCCTTCAAAATTTCTGTCCGGAGCCTTTTTGTCATGAACGCTGAGGGCAGCGATAAGGGCAAAACTCGCTCTTCTGACAAATTCGTCTTTTCTCCGGCTCCATTGAAACACTTTTTTACGAGCCAACCCGGTTCTACCGAAGAGATTACTACAGACCTGGTCACATAAATCCCACGAATCAAAATCTTCGACCCACTCCTCCATCTGATTCTCCGTTACCAGAGCAGGTTCATCAATTAAGGCTGCCAGAATCATAGCCTCATGGATTTTAGATTTCCAGAGACGAGCGGCCAAGCGATGGTCTTTTCCTATTGTCTTAGCCAATCTCCGCAACTGATATACTGAAACACCAAGCGCACGGCTGACGTTAATCCCGAACCTTCCCATTCCTTCTTTCGCCTCCGGGTCTGATAATGATTTCAATTTATTTAAAACTTCCTGATATTTCACTTTTTTAAACACCTTTTCCTAATGATGGCTATAATCTACCATTCCAACACAAATTCATGATAATCGTCTCCTTCAAAAGTGCACCTGGTTTCTCTACATTTCACCTTGTGCTTTATCATCATTTCTAAAAGAGCTGAAAGAAATCCTGAAAGAAGGCAACAGTGGTGTTTACTAAGGTTGAAATTCTCAATCCTGACGATACTGCATTTCTTTTCTTCACTGAATTCCTTAATAGAAATGTTTCCTCTTGTAAAGTATTTACTCCACATCTCCGGAGGTTTACTCACAAATTTGTTGAAGGAAACGAAGTATTTCATGAACAGCCTTGTAATCAGGGAGGACTTGGCTCCGTACCTTCCCATTTCCTTGAAATCATCGTCCTGGTAGTTAAAAATTCTTCCAATTACCAATAAAAGAATTGCTTCGGCCGCCAATGGGTAAAACTTGGTCGCTTTTAATTCTTTATACTTAATGGGATAACCGGCCGTTTCCATTTCTTTTTCTATCTTTTGTACGGCTTCAGGCCCCTCCCTATGTATGACAAACTCTATATTGTTCTTAATGCCGGCACCTCTGGCCTCACCCTCCATTGCTTTGAGCCTGTCCAATTCTTTTTTTGTGATTATTAATTCCATATTATACGAGGGTTTGCGGCCCGGAAAAACCCTTTTATTCTTTTAGCCAGGCTAAGGCTTTATCCTCATCGCTAAAGACCTCAACGTTTTTGGCACCGCTGACCCTTATGATGAAAGAGGTAATGGTCCTGGAAACTGCATCCCCGCCGAATATGGCTATTCTCATATCTCCAAAGCTGCCCATTATCTTCCCGGCTTCCTCGGTCAACCTTTCCCTAATTTCCATTCTGGAAAGGATGGGGCCAAGATACGGACTGGTATAAACTAAAATTTTCTTTTCCCCCTTAAAGCTCCTTAAAACTTCTTCTCCTTCATCAAGGGCGCTGAAGATTTCCTCCTCTGTGGGAGACTCTCCCAAAGAGAAACAGATTATTCCCTCTTCATTAATCCAGACCCTTTTACCATTTTTAGGTTTTTTCTCCTCTTCCATTTAAATTCCAGGAGCTTTCCACAAACCGTGGATATTGCAATAAGCCCTTGCTCCAATAATGTTTTTTCTAGTATAAAATTCCACTTCGGGCTTATCTCCGGGCTGCAGAAATTTCTTTCCCCTCTTGCCGTCTTCCGGAATAATTTCTATCCATTCAATATAATGATTTTCTTCCATGGGATGGGGTACCTCCCCTACTTTTACCTTAAAACCGTCTTTGCCGCGGCAGGCTGCGGCCTCCATCTCTTCTATCACCGGAACGTGCTTTTCCAAACCATCGTCTTTTTCTTTTTCTTCCATCAGCTCCATGGGCTGGCCGCAGCAGACCAGCTGCCCTGCGCCTTCGTGGACAACCTCAATTATATTCCCGCACACATTACATCTATAAATTTGATTTTTTACGGTCATAGTTAAAAAATTTTAATTTTGTCATTAATTAATATTACCAGAAAAACGTTTTCTTAAACAGGACATACCTTTTCAAACTAAAAAGCCCCTCGTCGGGGCTTGTCATTTAATCAAAAATTTTTTCCATCAGGTAAGCATCACTGCCGTTTCTATAATGATCTTTAGATAGTCTCACAACCTCAAAGCCTATTTTCTTATAGAGCGATATAGCGGCCCTATTGCTTGTTTTTACTGTGAGAGAAATTCTTTTAATGCCTTTGCTTCTCAATTTTCTGACGACCATTCTAAGCATTTTGCTTCCTATACCTAAATTCCTGTACTTCCTGGCCACAGCCAGAGAATCCAGATTAACTGACTTTCCCCTGCTGCAGGCTACAATATAGCCCGCTATTTCGTTTGTTCTTTCAGCCACCCAGAAATTGTTCCGGTGCACCCTGTAGCGACTTTCGAATCTGCTCCTGGAATAAGCCTCGGCAGTAGAAAAACAAGACTTCTCTATTTGCAGAATAGGTTCCAAGTCGGCAAACCTGCACTTTCTTAATTTTACGGCAGCAAGGTTCATAAAAATAGGTTATTTCCGGTATTGGAAGAGAGGCACCTGTTCAAACCACCTATCCTTCCATTCATAATTGTTTTGCAGAAAGTCTATCTTTTTCATACCAAGTTTTACAGCATCGTCTATCTCTATCAGGTTGATAAAGTTCCCGATGCCAGGGAAATTTTTAACGTCGTACCCGCACTTAACGGCATAATAGGTGCCGTTTAAAAGACAGTTCAAATCAACCCCTGCAGTCCTGCCGTTTATCTTCACAGCAATCATTCTTACCTGATAAGACCTCCTGTCGAGATTTATCACCTCCCTGAAAGTGACTTCGCTGCGGGAATCTTCCCATGAGGCCTTCTGCCCCTTGCCCTGAAATCTCTCTTTGGCTAAAGCAATCAATTCATCGATATCGGAAAAATTATTGATAATTATCTCCGGCTTCTGCGCCTCTATCCTGCGTTTGTCTTTCCTCAGGTCGTGTCTGCGGCTTTTCTTTAAGCTCATCAGGAAATCTTCATGATCTTTAAAGTCATCCACTTTCAGTATGTACTTCGGAGAATCTTTTTCGAAGTTTATCCTATCCAGGACAGACCCCAAATATTCTCCGGAAATAGCATTAAGGAAAAGAGGAGCGGGAGCAACGCGGAGCAGTAAGGGAATGAATTCTGCGCTCTTTACGAAAAAGTTAACTTCTTCCTGCCAATCACTGCCGAACCAGGTATATTCCTTCCTGTCTTCGTCGTACCAGAGAGGCAGGAGAGCCAAGCCCTCTGTTCCGTATCTCAGCGTTATGAAGTACGGCGTAAAGCCGTAACCCTTATAAAAAGCATACCTGAATTCCCATGTCTCGAAAAGGTTTCCTTTATAGCTGAATTCTTCCCATAAAGAGCGGCATTTTTCTATATCTGTAGTGATTTCCACGCGTAAAGCATCGGGTTTTTCCATTAAAAAAGAGCCGTAAAATTTTTCGGCTTCTTTAAGAGAGGTCGCCAATCTGCTATCCGGAGGTTCGTCGCCATCAGAACTTCGGCTAACTTTTTCAGAAGAATTATCTGATGTTTTCATATTATGTTTTATCTGATAATATTAGCTCCTATTACTTATTTGTCAAGCACCCCGCACTACCCCTGAGGAAGCGATTTTTAAAAGAGAAAATTAATATTTTCCAGTCTTAATATTGGCCTGACAAACCGGGAAAGTTATTATGGATTTTATCCATGATGCTTTTCTTTTGAGAAGCACTCAAGTTTTTATCCAACTCGGGGTAAAACCTTTTTTCTTCAAATCTTTTATGATTCAGCAGCAGTTTCTTAAAGTTGGAATAACCTGCCGATATCTCTTCGATGCCCTTTGTTGCCAGACGATTTTCCGTATCATTCAGCATTTCCAAAAGCATATTGTGTTCTCTGACCAGTTTGGGCACCACATCATAATAGTCATTTTCTTTATCCGGGTTAAAAAATTTGAAAACCGTATTTTCCTCTATGGAAATATGCTTGCTGAACTCGCTTTTAAATTCGCCAAGCAGTTCAACGGATATCTCATAATCTTGCTCTAAGCCCTCTTCAAGCTTGGTGAGTAATCTTTCCAGAATAAAGTGCTCCTCTGTCATCAAGTCTGTTATGGTTTTTTCTAATGACATAATATTTTTTAAATTTATTAATAAAGTATATAGACCTTTATTCCCTGAATTGACCTAAATCTGTATCTTGGAAAAAAGATAACTGCCAACCCCTAACACGATAAGCGTGATGGCGCTCAGGACCAGGAAGTCGGTTGCGAGGCCAAAATGAACAACGTTGACGAGGGTTCCCCTCAAACCGTCAACGCCGTAGGAAAGAGGATCTATGCCGGCCACAAACTGGAGGCTTTTAGGCAGGCCTTCCAAGGGGAACAGGGCTCCGGAGAGAAAAAAAAGGGGCATTACCAGAAAATTCATAATAAGCTGGAACCCCTGCATGTCTTCCAGAACGGAGGCTATGGCGGTCCCCAGGGCCGTAAAGAATAAAGCTATAAGAAATATGAAGACTAAGGCTAAGGGTAGAAGCATGGTATCGTAGGGTCTGAAACCCAATAGGGAAGAAAGCAGCAGTATTATCAATCCCTGCAGGGAAGCCACGGTCGCTCCCCCCAGCGTCCTGCCTATCATTATCTCAAGACGCGAAGTGGGGGCTACAAGCGTTTCCTTCAGAAAGCCGAATTTTTTATCCCAGATAATTTCTATGCCGGAAAATAGAGCTGTAAAAATAATTCCCATGCCCACGATGCCCGGCACCAAAAACTGGATGTAATTACCTTCTCCGGCCCGCTGGAAAACCGGCCCCAACCCGAAACCCAGGGCTACCAGAAAGAGTATGGGCTGCCCCAGAGACCCTATAATTCTGGCCTTGGAACGGGAGTACCTTTTCAGCTGGCGCAGCCAAAGTATGTAAATAGTGTTCATAGAATCGATTTGAAATTATCTGCGGTGAAGCCTTCTCCTTATCCGCATGCGGTCTGTTCCGCTGGCCTTTTCCTCGCGGATATTGGTCCCGGTCAGTTTGAGAAATGCTTCTTCCAAGGAAGAAGTTTTCGTACGCTCCTCCAATTCCTTCACCGTTCCCTGGTCAATGATTTTTCCATTGTCTATGACGGCGATGGATTGGGCTATTTTTTCCGCCTCTTCCATATAGTGAGTGCTGAAAAATATGGTCATACCCTCTTTCTTATTCAAATCCGTAATATAATTCCAAATGTGATTCCTGGTCTGGGGGTCCAATCCCAGTGTCGGTTCATCCAAAAAGAGAATTTTAGGATGATGGATAAGCCCTCTGGCCACTTCTAACCTCCTTTTCATTCCTCCGGAAAAATTTTTAACGAAATCATTCCTGCGCTCCCAAAGCTCTACGAATTTCAAAAGCTGTTCTATTCTTTCGCGCCGTACATCTGTGGGGACTTTATAAATTACACCGTGAAATTCCATGTTTTCCAAGGCGGTAAGCTCCTCATCCAGGCTCGGGTCCTGGAAAACGATACCGAAAGAGCTGCGTACCTCATAGGGTTCTATAACGGGATTATGACCATTTAATAATATCTCTCCTGATGTGGGAAGAAGAAGAGTGGTGAGCATCTTGATGGTAGTGGTCTTGCCCGCCCCGTTCGGCCCCAGAAAAGCAAAAACCTCCCCCTTGTCCACCGAAAAGGAAATATCATTAACGGCGACAAAATTACCGAATTTCTTTGTGAGATTTTTTACCTGTATGACCTGCATAGGTAGTGTCAATTATAATGCTTTTGGCACCAAAATGAAAGCCTAAGAAAAATCTTAGGCCTAAGTTCCAAGTAGTAATAAAAAAGTTTAACTGTGTTTTTCTACCATTTCAGTAGGAATTCATGATACTCGTCCCCCCGGTAAATACATTTCACCTCTTCACAGGTAACATTTCTCTTACCAACCATTTTTACAATACCCATAAGGTATCCTTTAAGATTCTGGCAGTGGATAGGATGTAAGTTAATGCCTTTGATTCTCACTACGGCATAATTCTTCTTTTCATCAAAACTTGTTATCTCTAAGCTGCCCACGGTATAATACTTCCTCCACATCCTAGGCCCTTCCCTTGAAAGCATGGCAACGGAACCGAAATACTGCATAAAAAGCCTGACTATTGAGGGAAGTTTTGCTTCCCGTTCGCCCAATTCAACAAAATCTTCATCCTTAAAATTGAAGAGTTGCTTGGCCGTCAGAAAAACCACTGACTCCAGGCCTATGGGGTAAAAATCCATCTGTTTGATTTCTTGATGTTTTATGGGATAGCCTATCTCCGAAAGCTTTTTCTCCAAGGCTTTCACGCCTCCCGTGCCCTTCCTGAAAAGAGTGTATTCGAAACCGCTTCTCACTGCAATACCCAGGGCCTGACCTTCGGCCTCCATTATTTTATCAGCCTCTTGTTTTAAATTTATTGTCTCCATAAATTTATTTTATTCCCATTTAATTAAAAATTCGTGATAGGGCTCTCCTTCACTTATGCATTTAGTCTCTTCGCCCGATGTTTTCTTTCCTGTTACCACCTGGACTATGCTGGAATAATATCCCGTCAGGAAAGCACAGTAGTCACGGGGTTCGTTGATGGGATACGGGGGAAAATCTTTAAGCCTGATAACAAGGTATTTCTTTTCCATATTGTATTCCGGAACCAAAAATTCTCCTACCGTAAAATACATTCTGTGCATCCTGGAGCTGGATTTTACGGCCCGCTCCATGGAAATCAGATACTGGGCCCAAATTCTCATAATGCTTGGAAATTTGAAACAGAACCTGCCCATTTCATAAAAATTTTTTTTGTCGTAATTAAAGATTTCCCTGGAAACGGCAAAGGTAACTGCACTCCACCAAAGAGGGTAAAAAGACATATTGCTCAGCTTTTCAAAAGTAAAGCCCTCCTCTCCAATAATTTTTGAAAGGACTTCCTCTATTTTTTCCAATCCGTCTTCTCCTTCTGTCTGGAGAAAATATTTCCCGTAATTTTTCAATGCCAGACCCCTTATTTCTCCTTTGAGTTGCTTGATTTCAGCCATCTTTCTCTAAAATTATATTAGAAGTCTTAATTTATTATAACAAAAAAAACACTTGACTGCAGTGTTTATCAGATAAAGAAGCAGGAGCGGAGTGGTTTCGGGCAATTGGAAGCCCAGCTTCAAAAGTTAGAGGATAGAGCCCTTAAAGGGCTTTTTTTCCCATTTCATCATCTCCCGCCACTTCGCTCGCTGTCTAAGAACTGATTCCAATATTAACAGGACATATTTGTTTGTCAAGAAAAAAAGGCTTTATTAAAAAGCCTTCTGTCTTAATTTTTCATTCCAGAGACAATTCTTTAGTTATCCCTTCTTTGAATTTCACCAGCTCCATCAGATTGGCTGCTGCAAAGACAATGTTTAAAATAAAAAACACCCAAATCTCCAAGGCGTAAGCATAAATCACTATCAGCATCCCGCCCGCCATCATTATGGAAAATCCCAATCTTTTAGGCAGTTGAGTCAATCCAATGGCAATACCGAGGAGACCAAAAGAGCCTAACCAGAACCAGACGTTAGACAGCTCTCCCATAATCAGGAGGACAACGTAGACGGCTATTGTTAAGACAGCGACCAAATAAGGAGCGGTTCTCTTAACCCCTAATAAGTTGAGTGACCCGGAAACCGTAACCACCAGCTGAAGGCCAGTGAGTATGGCATTATTAAGGTAAAACAGGGCATATAGAAGTAAAATCAGAGGGCCCCAGACAAAAAAATGTTTCCTCATTTTTTGGGATAACACAGCTGCCGTAATTAACGCCATACCGAGGTAAGCTGCAATATTCCATACAATACTGAACGGGTCGGTAAAACCCAACAATTCAATTAATCCTTCCGTTTTTCATCACTTTCCATTTTTAATTTTAAGAAGCCGCCCCTATTCTATATGATTAGCACGGGAAGTCAAAAAGACCTGCCTAACCAACTTTAAAAAATCTATTGGCAGAATTGGTAAAATTGCCAAAATTGGCAGAGGCCGGACCTCTGCCAAATCTGCTAAAAGAAAACCTGCAGAGGTCGGACCTCTGCAGGTTTACTGATTGAATTTATCTCTGAAATAGCCTGAAGAACCAGCCGAATAAGCCGTTGTACCGCTGTTCCTGGTCTGCAAGCTGCTGCAATCTGTTTTGTTCCTGCTCCATGTTCTGAACCTGCTCCTGGAACATATTTTTCACTTCCTCACCGCAATCGCACTGCTCTTGCAGCTGCTCCAACTGCTGAATCCTCTCTCTGTTTCTGTTAACCTCCTGTTCTATGGCAGCTACTGCTTCCCTATCTCCTCCCATGAAAAATCTTACAAACTGGTTTCTGTTCTGTATTCTTTCTTCCGCCCTTATCGTTGCCTGGACAGAGCTATCAAACTCCCTGGCAATATCAGAAACCTGCTGGCCGATTCCCCCGACAAGGTCTTCCATAACCAGAAGAGAATGGACCGCCAGCCTTACCTTGTTTTGATTCTGATATACTCCTGCCTGAGTTTCTCCTAAATTCTGCATTTCCTGAGCCATTTCCTGAGTCCTCTGCTGTATGTTCTGCCGAAGGGATTCTGCATCCTGGACTTGAATCCTCTCCTGGTTCCTCTCCTGGGTCGTTATCTGCGTTTCCTCTCCTTGATTCTGATTCTGCTGCTGGGTCTGCTCCTGTGTCTGCTGTACAGACCCGTCTAACTGCATCGTCTCTTTGTTTTGAAGTCTGCTGCCGTTTTTGACCGCTGATGTGCTTTCAGGGCTGACAGCAAAAACCGGAGAACCCACTATAATTATTATTAAAAGAAGGAGAAAAATTTTCTTCATAAATTATTAATGCTTAACCTGTTAATCCGCCGACAATTTTTATATTATCAGAAAAATTCCGTTCTAAAAAGACTGCTGTCTTGGAGACAACAGTCAACTGGCTAAGCCTTCAATAAATTATTTAACTTCACTAAACAATCTTAAAAGCGTTCAATTCCTCATGACTCCCTCAGGTAGCCCCAATTGTGCAGTCTGTCGCTGTCCTCGAACCATCGGTCGCCTATGTCTTTCCTATAATACATATTAGGTATCATTATATTGTTCACCCTGTTGTAGGTCTGCTTCTGGGCCTGGTGCATGGTGGAACCAGTTCCCACCACTATCAGCACCACCCCTGAGACCCCGGTTATAATCCATTCATTATCAAGCATCTTGACGTCTTCTATATGGATTCCGTCCATACAGGGCTTTTTAAACATTATAACCGCATCCTTGGAATTTACCTCAAAGGTTTTGTCGTCTTTGAAGGGAAAAGGAGGCACTACAATCCTCACCCCCACCTGGAAACCGCTCTTGGTTTTAAGTTTAGGTACTTCCCCCATGGCCAGTCCATATAGAAACTCACCTATAGGAGTCAGCATGCCTTCCTGCTGGATGCTGATGGTGGGATAACCAAAACGGGCGGTGAACTCCAAGGGATAAATGCCGTAGTTATTCACTATGCAGTTAATGTCGATATACCCCACGTATCCCTCCTCCTGCAGTTTGGGCTCCAATTTCTTCAGAGTGCCATTGAATATCCTGTTGGGCCCGCTCCAGAACATGGTGGTACCCATCTCACCCGTTGACGGCCCGATGTTTCCGGGAAACAGCTTCTTGTGCTCAAAATTCACATTGATGGGATAGATGAATTCCTTGCCATTAAAGAAAGCTCCTACGGCAACCTCCACGCCTATCACCCTTTTCTGAAGCTGGAATACTTTTATCTTTTTTGCCCAAGCCTTTTTGTAGGCTTCAAGCAGCTGAATCACATCACGGCCGTTGTCCTCTTCCCCTATAAAAAGAAAACGCTTTACGTTCTGTGCCTCCCCGCTGGGCTTGATAACATAGCGCCCGGGATTGTTCTTTATGTATTCAATCCCGTCATCAAAAGAAGTGAAATTCTCATAAGGTATGATGGGTACGCCGTACTTCTTTAACTCCTCCTGGCCGAAGGCCCTGTCGTCTTCAAGCTTGTCCGTATAGGCTGTCCCGCCTATCACGTGCTTGCCTTCGGCTCTCAATTTCTGCGCTTTGGCTCCCTGTCCTAAAACGTCGTCAAAAACAATGACATCTGCCCAATCTTTTTCGTTTTCCCAGCTGTCGGTCTTTGGTACAAAGCCGTCCGCTATATCTTTTTCTTCCTGGTCCTCAATGAAGTATTTTGCCTCGTGGCCTTCTTTCACCACTTGCCAGGCAATGTCTCCAATAAGGGAATCTATTGATATAAAAAGAAATTTTTTCTTGTCCATAAAATTATTATTACACTATTATACTCCCCAAATCTTATTAAGAACAGAGTTTTATGCCTTTCTAAAAAGATAACCCGTCTTTTTTATTTAGAAATAAAAGACGCCGGATAAGAAAATCTGTCCGAAAGGAGACCTATGGGATAATTACGGGATACAGCAAAAAGTTAGGGTTCCTTTTTTGTACCCTTGAGAAGAATCACGCTCAAGATAAAGGCTGCAGTAAAGAAAATTGCACCGTAAAAACAGGGTGTCAGGAAAGGATTAGCAGAACCTGCCGCGCACCCGGTCGAACAATTGCGTACGTTGAGCCAGTTGATAAGCTCCCAGGTAAAATTACCCCAGGCGAATATGGTACCGACCAATAAAACTATGAATTGCGTTTTGATGACTTTTTTCATATTTTTCATTTTAGCTCAATTTTTTATAAATGGAAGAGTATCTCCTACCTCACGGGATTATAACCCCCTGGAACGCCTCTCTTTGATAGAACTATCTGCCACAACTGGTTTCTCCTGGCCCGGAAAGAACCTGCACAGGAAAGAAGATAATAGCCCCACATCCTGTAAAATCTCTGATTATAACCTGCCTTTATCCTACTCCAGTTCTTGGTAAAGTTTCCGTACCAGGCCATCAGAGTTCTGTCGTAGTCTAATCCAAAGTTATGCCAATCCTCCATAACGAACAGTTTCTCTATTGAAGCACCTATCTGCCTTATGGAAGGTATCATGCCTCCCGGAAAAATATATTTGCTTATCCAGGGGTCTGTGGTAATGGTAGTTTCGTTGTTCCCTATGGTATGAAGCAGGAATAACCCTTTATCGTCTAATAATTTGGCTACTTTCTTCATATATGTGCGGTAGTTTTTGTAGCCGACATGTTCAAACATCCCAATGGAAACAATGTGGTCGAATTTCTCGTTAAGCTCCCTGTAATCCTGCAGTCTTATTTCCACCGGAAGCCCCTTGCATAGTCGGCTCCCGAGCCTCACCTGTTCCTGGGATACCGTAATTCCTACCCCTTCTACTCCATACTTTTCCGCAGCATATTTCAGGAATGAACCCCAACCGCAGCCGATATCAAGAACTTTCATGCCTTTCTTCAGGCGAAGTTTTTTACAGGTCAAGTCAAGTTTAGCTTCCTGGGCCTCGTCCAAGGTATTTACGCCTTTCCAATATCCGCAGCTGTAAACAAGGCGCTTATCAAGCATATTCTGGTAGAGCACATTGCCAATATCGTAATGCTTCTCTCCGATTTCAAAAGAGTGCTTCCCCGCTCCCGGATTGAAGATTATGGCTTTAAGAAAGTGAGGCAGCATTCCCCATGGTTTTACTTTGTTCTCAATATGCAGGTTAAGGATTCTGTAAAAAAATTCATCTAATCTATCACAGTCCCACCAGCCGTCCATATAAGACTCCCCCAATCCCAACGAACCCTGGCCCAATACCCTGTCAAACACCTTCTCGTTATGAATCTTGATGTCGCAGGGTTTGTCCCCGTTTGTGGAAATTCCAGCCTCCTTCAATAAAAATTCGAATATTTCCTTATGATTTGTGTTCTTTTGCTTGTTCGGCATACCTCACTTATTATAATCCTCTATCCCCTCGCTGAACAGCTCTTGAAGATAAAATGAAAACTGGTTAAATGAATAGAGTGCATTAAAAACACGCAAAAGTGAAAATAATGAACGGTAAGGAATTGATTAAGGAACTGAACAGCTCAAAGGAACAAAAATTTAAAACGTGCAAAGATGCCTGGAAAAACTGGAAAAAGAGAAAGAAATTACTGAAGAAGACGCTGATGATTTTAACTGAAACTGCCGGAGAATTTGAATCTTCAGGAAGATATATAGGGAAAGCGAGGTTTTATAGAAGTGAGCATGGCATTATTGTTGAAATTAAAAGCTCGTTCTACAGCTTTTCCAAGCAACATGATGTCCGCAGGAAATTAAGAATAATGGCTTTTATTCTGGACACGAACAACCTATGTTTTGATATAATGATTAACGGGGATATGGTGGAGAAAGAGATACCGGCAAAAGACCTGGAGAATGGAAATTTAGTGAAGTTCCTAAAAATGCTTTTCAACCAAACGGAGTTTACGGAGCGCTGGTAAAACCATACCAGCTTTTTTATTTTTCAATCTTATAAAATTTTTTTCTGGTTCGTAAGTTTGAAAAACTAAAAACCCCTTTTCTGGGGGTTTTTGGTTTGCTTTGATTTAATTTACCACTTCAACAGAAATTCGTGATGCTCGTTCCCCCGGTGGACGCATTTTGTCTCTTCGCAGGTAACGTTCTTATTCTTTGTTAATTTTGCCACGCCTATAAAAAATCCCTGGCAGGCCAAACAGTGAATAGGGTTAAAATCCCAATCTGTAAGCCTGAGAATTACCTGTTTCTTCTTTTCGTCAAAGTCCACAACCTCCAATTTACCTACCGTAAAATATGTTCTCCACATCCTGGAAGCTCCTTTGGCCGCCAATCCTATGGAGCCGAAAAACTTCATGAAAAGCCTCACCACCAGAGGAACCCTGGTAGTCCACTCCCCTATTTTCTTGAAATCCTCATCCTGGTAATTGAATACCTTCCTATTTACCAGCATTATGGACGTTTCCACTCCCACCGGATAGAATTTCATAGGTTGTATATCTTCGTATTTGATAGGATATCCTAACCTTGCCATTTCTTCTTCCAGTTTTTTCACTCCATCTTCACCTTCCCTGTAAAGGATGTAATCGAAATCGTCTTTAATGGCCATTCCCCTCAGTTCTCCCTTAATCTTCATAATCCTGTCTATCTCTTTTTTTAATTCTTTATTTTCCATAATATATTACCACTTTAAAATATATTCATTATATTCATCACCCCTATATGTACATTTCGTTTCCACGCACGTGCCCTTGGCGCCTGCTACTATTTGCGTTAGTCCCTCTAAAATTTCCATTCTTACCTGACAGTGTAGAGGATGAAAGGAAAAATTTTTAATCCTGAAAACTGCCTTCCAACTTTTCTAAAATCATCCTTTCCACTCTTCTTTTGATCATAAAGGGGTAATGATCCTATCTGATCTTTTCCTTCTGGTATTCAAAATAAGAATAAACAATCACGTAAACTGTAGTTGAAATTAAGGGTATAAAAGTAAGGAAAAATAAATAAACTGGGAAAAATACTCCTAAAAATGCGAGAAAACCGGAAATCTTAAACAGTTTTCCTCCCAATCTGTGGGTCTTATCCCATACCGCTTCACTGCTCAGGGTCCAGGGCGTCCTGATACCGATAAACCAGTTCCTCTTGGCTTTTTCCACCAGAATCCCTGCGTAAAAGAGTAAAATACCCAAAGCAGGCGGCAAAACCCTGTTCATGTTGAAATCAAGCCCTAAATTCCAGAGTATCGTCAGGAGATAAATATAAAACAGGAATGAAATAATGATGATTATAAAGCCATCAAAATATTTCCTGAATTTTTCGATGTTTTCTTTTAAGGGGTCTACCCTGGGAATCAAAACAAAAAGCAGGAGCAAAACCGTAGAAATAATGGGCATAAGGAATAATCCCCAGAATTTCGGCATATACCCGTCCACCTGTCCTTGAAAATTCCAGTGTGAAGCCATCTCGTCGGGCATGCAGTGGTAAATACTAATGCCGAAGGCAAAAGATAGTAAAGTTATTATTAATATGATTGTCTCGCTTTTGCTCATAATATTACTATTGTATCCCTCGGTAGCGTATGAGACAACCCCGTAGAAGAATTTTGAAAGATTTTTCTTTGAAAAATCAAAAAGCGTAGCTATTCAAACTTTCATTTTTGTCAAATAAAAAAGAGCAATTTTTTGCTCTTGGTTGGAATTTAATTTACTCTATTGTAAAGAATCAAGCCCGAAATCTCTTCGAAAAATCTGCATACTTATTTCCAGGGGATTCATATATATGTAATAGGGAACCCAATTTTCAAAGAACTCATCTATAAAAAGTGCTTCATTAAATTCATCATCCGGCATAATAATTAATGAATATACTGAAAATAATCTTTTGTCAAACCAAAAACCCTATATAAAAACAGGGTTTTTGAACATCTTCTCTCTCAGTTTTTTCCTACTAATCTTTTATGGTAATGCCCCACTTTTTCATGCAGGCATCATGTTCTTTAGGATCTCCGCAGGGCCCGTTTTCCTTGTGCCACTCTTCATGCTCTTTTTGCGTGACCACTAATCCCTTTTTGCTTTTTCTAAGTTTTTTATCTTTAATCATAATTTTTACTTTTTAAAAGTTCTTTTTGTCCCTTTGCACCTATTACTACACAGAACAAATAACTTTATTTCATTACAGAGTTTATTTAAAAACTCCTCCTTCAATCTTCATAATCTCTTCCAGCTCCTGTTTTGAGACGATTGGCTCCATATTATTCCATTTTGTATCCTTCAACTCCGCCCAGGACAAGCCACGTCGTTCGCGAGCGACGTGGCAAGCTCCTCTGGATACAATTGTTACAATAAAAAACCGTTTCGCCTTGTTTAATGGAACGAAACGGGTCGCTTCTAATAAAGCTTATTTTTTATAAATTATTAAATTTATCTACAAGCTCCTTAATTAACCTGTTTTCTTCTTCCCGGGGAAGAGACATCCTTCTTATTTCTGCTTTCTTCATCCTTATGTGTTTCTTAATGCTTTTGGAAAAATTCATATTTTAATCTGTTTTCTTCCTTTCTTGCGGTGTCAAAGAGGTAAGCCATAAAATAAACGGTCTTCGAAGCTTATCTATGGGCCAATACCCACCTTTAAAAAGCGAGGCTTTTTCTATTCTGAAACGGGAAAGCAGAGGAATAGTGGCTTTCAGGCTTACGGGAGACAGCTTGTTATGTTCCTCCAAGAACTCCTCTTTTTTAAGGTGAGGGTTTATAACCTTTTGAACCTTTTTGAGTCTTGGAATCATAAATTTCACATAAAAAGCAACTCTTTTTGATAACGGTGAGTTGCAAATAGTGTTATGAGTATTTTTTAGGAATAATCAGCGAACTATTTGTAGTTCCAAACTTCAACTTCTGTTTTAACACTACACCCATTCTCTTAATAAATCAATACCTGCAAAAAAAAAGAGGAAAAATTGCCTCTCATAAAATAAAAATTTTATTTAACGAAATGGGCTTTGAGAGTCAAAATCTCTGGTTTTATTTAATATCCATTCTTATTTTATTACAGAAATATAATCTGTCCCGGAGGCATTAAAATAAAAACCCATTAAAGTAAAATGGGCTATGCTTTTTTGGTTTTATTTCTTTCCGGTTAATTCTTTCCAATGGCTTTTCGGCTTATATCGGGGAGAGCCTGCTTTACACAATGGACACCTTGAGGGTTCTACTGCCCACATTTCCTTTTCAATTATAGCAACTACTGCAATCTTTTCGCCATCGATTTTGTAAGTCACCGGTAATTTGGGAGGCCTGTGAAATAAGATACCGACAATTTCCAGAAAGTTAATGGGTTCGGGGTTTCCTTTTATCACTGCGCGCCTGACTTCCTTAAAAGTACCGCTGGTGGTGGTAAGCTCTTCAATCTGCAAAATATTGGCTCCCGATGGAATAGCCATCCTTCTCCATAGCATCTTTCTCCCTTTGGGGTCTTCAGGGTCTTTTTCAGTAAATCCGTGGATAGCCCCAAAAGCTTTGGCCACTTCATAGGAAAAGGTTATGTCAGAGTATGGCGAGCCGATTACCCAATCTACCTTTTCTACCCCCCTCTCACGTAATAAACGGACAAGCTGCAAAGCTGCGATTTCATTGAGGTTAGGATATTTCAGAAACTCCGGGCAATTAACATAGCCGTTGCTGCACATTCCGGATGTTAATTCGGCATGCGGTTTCTTGACGTCACCGTCGTGCATCCAGAAAGCATTGCAAATATTAAACCAGCGGAGAATCTCTCCTTCCGTCAATACCTTGTCGTCAAAATCTCTCGGATTAAATTTAGTAATCTCCTCCATTTTTTTCATTACCTTCTTTTAAGTGATTTTAGGTGCTGATGGTAGTTTAAGGAATTTAGATAAAAAGTCAAAACCGTAAACCACACGGGATTCGCCGCAATTATCAAAGCTGCTTTCTAAATATAAAAAAGCCGAGTTGGCTTGCCGCCTTCGGCTTTAACGGAGTAAAAAGTCAAAAGCGTAGTAAGCCAGAAAGGCCGGCCATACTAAGGCCTTCAGAATTCCCACGACCCCCATCCAGAACGTTGGAGCATGACCTAAGAAATAGACTGCTGTACCTATTAAGCCTAAGCCATAAAAGGCTGAATTTCCGTGGCGCATATGTTCTCTCATATTTTTATGTTAATTATTAGTACCAACCTACCTTATTTTACCCTTAAATAAGGAAAAAATAAATAAAAATCAGCAATAAAAAAAAGGGGGGTTATTCTCCCCTTATGATAATTTATGCGTTGGCTTCTTTCTTGAGATCCCTTTCTTTTTCTTTAAATCTCCTTAATTCTTTGTTCCCGTAGGTTTTGAATATCTCCTTATAAAGCCTTTTTTCGCTCCATTTCTCATATGAAACTTTGGCGCATATGTGGTCCTCTAATAAACTATATACGATTCCCTTACTAATCCTGCATGGAATCCTACCTATCTTAAACTCCTCCACTCCGTCGCTGAAAGGGCAAGCAGAACAAATAATTTTTTCGTATTCTGCCCTGTAGAACACGTCCTTCATCTTGTTATACCAGTCCCAGTAATATATTCTCCCTTTAGGAGCTGGAGGTAGCGCCTGGGGCCATTCAACTGCTGGATACTCTTTCGGAGGTATGACTCCGAATTTATCTTTTAATTCTGCGACCAAACTTTCTATTCTTCCCTGGTTTTCTCTAATACTCTCATCGATACTCCCGTCCGCATCCTCAATCCTGCCATCAGCCAAATCGTGGTTCATTCTCCAAACAAAGCCGCCTCTTCCCTCGATTTCCAACCAATAATCCATTTCTTTCTTCTCTTCCGGCACTGCTATCAATTTTTTTTGTTAATTATGCTGTAAACACCCTATCAGATTTTAGCCGTAAGTCAAATAAAAAAGGCATAAATGCCTTTAAAGAACTACTTGAGCTTATATTCTGAAGCGTATTTTTCTTCCTCATTGTTAAGCTCTGATATCTTTTTTACTCCAAGAAAGTAATCAATAATATTTTCTTGAATTTCCGAATCCGTTTTATATTCTTTTACTGTCATTTGTATCCACTTCCATTTTTAAAAAACTAAAAAAACTCCTCATAAGAGGAGTTCCGAAGGAGAACAATTACTTTATGTAATTAAGAAACCTTCCGAACTAATTCCATAATACTTCTATCCGGAAAAATTGTCAAACAAAGACTCAGCTTAAATAAAAATAAAAATAGCTATAAGGATAGCTATTTATTTAGATAGTAAACTCCCGATGCAACTCTTCCCAGGTTAGGGTACCATACTTTTTCTGGTATTCCTCTGCCTTCTTCAGTGTCTCAGGGTCTTTTAACAACTTTTCCATCTTTTCATCAAGTCTTTTTATTTCCTCTTCGACCTCCTCCTCGGAGAGCTCCTTCTTTTTTCCTGCCATTTTTTAAACCACCTATTTAATATGGTAGTTTAAAGCAGAAATATGTCAAGAAACCTAAAAGCCGCGTTTGACGCGGCAAAACTACTCATTGGAATTTCAGATTATATTTATCTCAGAGCCGAGCACCCTTTTCCGTCAAAACACTTTCCCGGCCCACAGTCACAAACTTTAACTTCATGACTGTTGTCCGCGGAACACCCGCAGGCACCGATAAGACACGTATTGGGGAAATCTTCGGCAGAGAGACAACATAATGATGTATCAATGCTGCCTCCCCAGACTAGGCAGGATTGTTCTTTTCTCGCTGCCTCAGGAGTAACTTCTTTCAATTTACTGCCTTCAATCGCAAACTCTCTGCTGATACCGATAGACGGCTGAGCGGTCATCGGTTCTCCTATTTTCCT
Organism: uncultured Candidatus Saccharibacteria bacterium; assembly: GCA_964514375.1. Taxonomy (GTDB): domain Bacteria; phylum Patescibacteriota; class Minisyncoccia; order Minisyncoccales; family JANBVM01; genus CAZEQH01. The sequence continues at coordinate 5,653 of CAZEQH010000008.1, read as the reverse complement.
ATCAGCATAGTTCACAACAATTTCTCCGTTCCTGACTTCCGTCGTCTGTGGGGCGATGCGGTCGCCGAGCAAAATGGCATTGGTACCCTTACACCCATCATCCGTTCCCAGGGCAACTGCTACATAATAAAAAGTGCCGCTGCCGCCGGAATTTTGAGTAAGGATGAACGCTGTATCGGCCAATCCGTCTCCGTTAAAGTCGCCGGATACTTCGTTCCCGAAATATTGGGTAATTATTTTTGAAGCGGAGCCGGGAACTATCTCCTCTTCCGAATATCCGTTCATCAATGTAACATCTTTTCCCTCGACAACATAAGTGCAATTCCGAGAATCAAAGACAGTATTTTCTTCCTCTACCGGTTCTGTGTTTTCAGGTTTTGATTGATAAACCCAATATCCCACCCCTACAACTGCAATAATAACAAATGCGATTATTATTTTTGACATATCCATTACTTAAGCTGAATTACGAATAACCCCTTTTCTTCAATCTCTTTTCTCTGGCCGAAATCATCAAGTTTAAACTTCAAGACATAGTCTACCAGCTTTTGTATTTTCCGGCCCGTGTACTGTTTAGTTTCCGGGTCCCACTCTTCTAGTACGAGAGTATCTCCTTCTTTTATATCAAAATCAGCCAGCCTTAGCTCAAACTTCTTTTTGCCGGAATTTATGAGTTCAAAATAATCCGGCCACACTTTCTTTTTTATGATTGCCATATATCACATTAATTAATTAATTTATTTATTTATTTATTTTATTACCATTTGATGTCCTTTTCTCTTTTTTCCTTCCATGATTTTATTTTATCCTTCATTCTGTTTTTGGCAATGGAAGCCCAATCAAGCATGCCCACCGCAGTCAAAACAGCTTCCCTCTCCTCCTCATTAAGCGGATGTTTTTCCAATAACTTCATTAAAATGGCAACTGCTTTTTTATATTCCATAGAAATTAAATTTCGCTTTATTACCACCTCAACACGAACTCATGATAATTATCTCCCCGGTAAATACATCTTGTCTCCTTGAAAGCTACCTCTTTACCAACTATCATTTCCGCGATGGCGGAAAAATATCCCTTTGAAATCTGGCAGTGAATAGGATGTATCTTAAAATTTTTTCTTCTTAAGATTATGTACTTCTCTTTTTCATTAAGCTCCACTACTTCAAGGGACCCGAAAGTAAAATACTTGTTATGCATATCCTGAATCTTATTGACAGCTCTTTTAATGCTGACGAAATAGCGCAGATAAAGCCTCAGGATTAAAGGAGATTTGGCGCCGAATCTTCCCAACTCTTGGAATTTTTTGTCATCGTATCCAAAAATTCTTTGAATGGCCACCAGTATAAGGGCCATCATCCATATCGGGTAAAATCCCATTATTCTGATGTTGTTATAGGAAAAAGAGCTGTCTTCTTTTGCCACTATTTCTTCTACCGCCCTCAATCCTTCCCTCCCCTCTTTCTCCAATACGAATTTTAAGCCGTCCTTTAGAGCAATTCCCCTTGCTTCTCCCTTAAGCTTCTTTAATTCCTCAAGCTCTTCTTTGGAAATTATTCTTTCCATATTGTTTCATTCTAACACAAAAATCTTTCTTCCGTCCGCCTTGCCTCGCCGTAGTCCTGAGCCTGTCGAAGGGCGAAGGCGGGCTCCGCCTGGGTTTTGACACAGAGACACGAATCTTATAGTATTGAGCGAGTACCATAAATCAAAATATTTAAAGAGGGAAAAAATTTGAAAAAAGTAAAGGTAAAGTATGCCCTGTTTGATAACAGAATAGTAGAAAAACTGAGAGATTTTGATTTTAAGCGCTTTCCAGGAAATTATGGATTACATCAGTTTATTTCTCAAGCTAAGGAAGAGCCGCGCGGTATGTTTGTAATAGTAGGACTCGACTACGATCCGGAACAGTTCGTTCTGGTTCAGCTTGATTGCGATGAAATTCATTGGAACAGCAGAGATAATATTGTACACGGCCCGGACGAGGAATGCGAAAGGAAAAATTGCCCTTATCTCAACGACTGCCCCATTTCCACCATTATTATGGTAATGACTGACAGCGATTAAATATTTATTTTTGTGACCTTTTACGGTCACTTTTTTTCGTGAACCGACTACATGCGTCGCCGGAAACTTTTTTACTGTTAGTGCTTATCTGAAAAAGAAAAAAGCCCATAGCGTATATGGGTTTATTGTTCTTGTTTATTTTCCTCGTAATCCTTCAACCCGTCCCTGATTAAGTCTGCTAAATAGTCTGTTAATTCCTTTTTGAAAAAGATAGCCCCGTCCTTCTTCATCTTGTAGCCTATCATCCCCCAGACCAGACGCTCCCTTAATATGGTATCTCCGAAAAAAGTGAACTTTTTCATAATATAGCCCGGAGTTTTTTCTGGTCTTTCTATGTTCCCGTCTCGCAAAACCTGGAGAAGGGTGTTCGTGAAATATTCAGTGTCTGAAACAGTTTTTCTGATTTCCTCCAAATTATCGTGTCCGTCTGGAATTTTGAATGCTAAGAGGTCGCTGTCAAAAGATTCTGCAGGATACTTCCCATAAGCTACACGGCTGTAAGCTATCAGCCAGGAGTAATCTTGATTATGGAATTTTAAGAGAATGGCAGATTCATACATCATCCATGCCTGGTCGGCCCCATAAGGTTCCGCCACCTCCCATATGATTCGGGAAACCGGAGGCACGAAAGATATTCTCTTAATACATTCGGGAGATTCCTGTAATTTTTTATATAATTCTTCCAAAACTCTTCTTCCTGACAATAAAAGCATTTCTCTCTCACGCTCTTTTTAGATTGTAAAATTCTATTCTTTTTCTAATTAAACAATCTTAATCTGTCAAATCAAAAACCCGAGAAGAAATCTCGAGTCATTAGGACAATCTATGTGCTTATATCCGTACCTGTTTAGTGGGGAAAAACGATTTCTCCGAGAAGAAACAGAATCAGCAGTCCCCCCATGATGGTGGATACGAAGACCAATAATGCACGCTCTCTTTTTCTAATAAGAGACGTAATTCCCGTTATGAAGGCTGAAATTCCCGAAAACATACCGGTCAGCATCGGTAAGGCCACGCCGGGCCTCACCACAATGTCCTGGGGTATCGTCCTTCCGGACGGAATGCCCTCATAAAAACTCACGAACGAAAAACCCATGTAGAAAAACACCGGCATTGCAAGGATTAACCAGACTGACCATTTGCCCAGTTTGGTTTTCGGCATAAAATCTAATCTCATATGTTTCAATATTACCCTTAATTCCGAAGGAATTACAGCGAACAAAGTAAGCGGTTATTAAAACCCGAGCTCTCGGCTCGGGCTGGCGGCCACAGCGAGACAAAGCCTTCCTTCATAAAGATTCCCCCTCCTACGCATAAAGCTTCCCTCCTTCGCTCTGCTGAGTTATGGATGGGCGAAGCGGAAGGGCGAAGCGGACGGGCGAGGCGTCCATTCCCCGGAGCCGTACCATACAGAATTTATAGCCGTTAAATTTATGGTTGGGGTTACATCAGAGACAATCGTTCAAGGCGGTATACGTCTACCAGTAAAGAATTACACCACTTCTAAAGAAGTACGGTTTCTAAAATAAGACTAAAGTAAAAATTTACTTAAAGAAATCCAAATTATAATTTTTGGAATAATTATCTTTTTATTCTGTGCTAAACGAGCAAACTTTTAATGGCCTCGAAAATTCCTCTTGAAAGTAAAACTATCCCGAAACCAATGACCGTCCAAAGGATTATCTTTTTGGCCGTGTTTACCTTGTTGGTATCTCCGGCAGCGGTGGCCAGCATGAAGGCTGCGATTATTATCATCAAGGGAGCGATAAATATTGAAGCGGTAAAAATGAAATATATTACGTTTTGGACTATCGCATTGGTACTACTGGCGCTGACAGGGTTGGGGATGAAAAGAGAAAATCCGTTATCGCTGCCGTTACTGCCACCGCAACCAGCATATCCCGAACAATCATTGTCGTTGCAATCAGCTCGTCCGTCGCAATCGTCATCAACGCCGTTATTACAAACTTCGGCTGTAGGCACGCAGGGTCCCGGCCCCCCGGAACAAGCGGGGTCTCCAGTACAATCCGCATCTGCGCAATCAGCTTGTCCGTCGCAATCGTCATCAACGCCGTTATTGCAAACTTCGGCGCTGCAAGCCGTACAAGTTCCCGCAGAGCATGAAAAACCCGAAGCGCAATCGGTAGAACAGTAGCAGGACTGACCGCCTGTTCTGCTTGTTGACGGATAACAGCATGTATTGCTCACGCACACAAAACCGCCTCCTGTTAAGCAGTCCGAAGCAGTTGTACAATACCCTCCACCGTTTGATTCCTGGCAGGTGCCCGATATTCCTCCGCTGCCGCTACAGTTATTAGAAGTGCAATCTATATCGCAATAGCAGGTACTTCCTACAGAGACCCTAGGAGCGCCGCCGCTACCGCTGCGGCAACACAAAGCGTTTCCGGCCCCGTCGTCCCTGCAGATATAATTACTAACACAGTCCTCATCACAATAGCAGTCACCTCCCGCGCCATGGTTCCAATCCTGACAACAGTAGCCTACTGTCTCAGACCCTCGAGTGCCGCAGGTTAATCCAGAACAGCAATAACAATATGTTGTACCGCAAGGCCCACCGAGACCTTTACATTCGTCAAACTCGGTGCAAATAATCGCTCTCGCTTCGGATATCGCAGGAAAAAGAATAATTAAAGAAATGACTAATAAGATTAAATTTTTATTCATTTTTAAAAAATAAAATTAAAATGCGACCTTTTAGAGAATAATGCCCTCGATAAAAACTTGCTTCAAATTCTTTCTTCCCATATTACCTTATTATACTATTTCAGCAGTGTCACGGGCAACTCCTTTGACTCCGCTCAGGCTAAACGGCTATACTCAAGACAAGGCATTCCGCGTCGGTGCCAGAGGCAACCCTTTCGTAGTGTCCGCGACAACAAAAAAGAGAGGAATAATATTCTTTATATATTGCCTCTCATTTAATAATTTTAGAGAAGTTTGATTATTTCATTGGTTAGATATTTCACTATTTTCCTCTTATAACGGACATGCCGTTCATAATCCGGGTACTTTATCGAAAGAGGTCCCATGATTGATGACCACTTGTGCGTGTGGACGGAATATTTATTAGCTTTTCGTTTTCTGATGGTGAATTTGGCTGTTCTCTCGGGCGCTAAAGTTTCCCACATCTTTTTTCCCAATTCATTGTCCTCCGAAACAAAAAAGCTGTCCTCATAACGTCTTACCCCTATTACGGAATTGGAGAAACACCAGCTCCCCCTTATCTTACCGCAGATTTCTGACATAAATTTCTCGGTACTTTTGCCGTCGGGTATGACCTCTATTGCCAGTATATGGCTGTCGTAGGGGTCGACCGGATAATCCCCCCATGCCGTTCCCCGGGACAAAACCCAGGTTTTTCCGTCAGATTTGAGAAGCACCGCCGATGTATGTTTCATATAGCCTCTTCTGACACGGTGATAATCGCTATCGTCTCCGACCAGGGCTAACACAGAAGGTTTAAAGATGCCGGGGGATACTTCCTTGTCAGGGAAAAACATTTCCTGGTAAGAACGCTTTTTTATTCTTCCATAGACTCTTTTCACAACTTCTTCTGCAGATAAACCTC
>CAZEQH010000007.1:0-51864 GCA_964514375.1 uncultured Candidatus Saccharibacteria bacterium | reverse complement strand
TAAGGCGCGACTGGTATTTTGAAGACGGCACCCCTGCCTCAGATGTAGGGAATAACTCCACCACCACCTACTCCTCTTTTGCCATAGTAGATGGTGATTCTGGAAAGATTATCCTTGAGGTAGAGGATGATGCAGGCAGGGTAAACAGAGAGGAAGATTATCAGATTACAATAAAGAAACGCACCCCTCAATGGTATGAGGTTTCACCCTGATAGAACCTGGAGTTTTTCTGAGTGGTCTGTGGGAAAACAGGGTTTTACGTTAATTGAGATTACGGTAACTGTAGCCATAATTGCCCTTCTTGCCACGATGGTCATGCTTAACAGCAAAGAGGGGGAAAAAGATTTAGTTTTGCAGCGTGCCGCCCATAGTGTTGCGCAGGATATCAGGAGGGCGCAGGACATGGCTATTTCCGGGAGAGAGTGTCCGGAATGCGGCGGCAGCGAGGTATTCGGTTACGGTATTTTTTTTGATATCGCCAACCCCACATCTTATTTTATCTATGCAGATGTCCATCCTTCAGCTCCGAACGGAAACGATTTTTATGATGAATCGCAGGATGTTAAGATAGAAGAGATATATATGGAAGGAGGTGCGGTTATTCAAGACCTTAATGTAGGTGCTTCCCATTTGTGCATCAATTTCAGGCCTCCCGATCCCATTGTTATGATAAAAGAAAGAGATACGGACAATCTGGCAACCGGCCAGGTAGAAGTGATATTCGGCGGAGACACTTCCAGAGTAAGGATAATCACGGTTAACAAAGCAGGCCTGATAGATATTGATTAATATCGAACCCCGCACCACATAGGGTGCAGGGCAGGCATCTACCTCCGAACATCGAACTTATTTCTTCGAACTTCGCTTTGCCCGTCCGTAGCCCTGAGCTTGTCTAAGGGCGGAGGAGGGAACGCCTAACTCCGAACGTTATTATTAATTATGGATATAGAAATTTTAAAGGAAGAAGGATTTACCCTCCTGGAGGTGATAGGAGCTATCTTCATACTGATGGTGGGGTTAGGTGGCTCTTTTTCATTAATGTCCCAGACGCTTTCTGCTGCATCCTCCGTGGAGCTTAAGCTGACCGCAGCCTATCTGGGCCAGGAAGGTCTGGAAATCGTTAAAAACCTCAGAGACCAGGCCTGGCTGGAAAAAAGGACCAGCCCCTTTCTTTCCTGGAACGAATACCTGCCTGTGGGAAACTGGGAAGCAGATTATTTAACCTTAGATTCTCTTGGGAACCACGCTTTTAACTCAAGCCCTTTAAACATAGATGCCGACGGTTTCTACAGCTATTCTCCCGGCGTGCAAACTAAATTTATCAGGAAGATATCGATAGCGGAAATTTCTCCCTCCGACCCTGATATAAAAAGGGTGACGGTTCAGGTTTCCTGGGAGGAAAGGGGCAGAGCTCACAATTTCCAGGTCATGGAGGATGTAACAAACTGGTATGAACAATAGAGAAAATATCCAAGGAGCTTATACGCTGATTGAAGTGCTGGTGGCAGTGGCTATTTTCTCCATTATTATTGCCGGGCCGACCGGTCTCATGGTTACTGCCTTGAGAAATCAGCACCGGATACTGGGTCAGAGTGAAATTATGGATAATGTTTCCTATATCATAGAGTATCTGAGCAGGAATCTCAGAATGGCTAGAAAGGAAATGGATTGTGCAGATAAATTGGACCCAGCTACCTGTAGTTGCCTGACGAGTTCAGGTTACGGTGCCAACTATGAGATAACCAGGGCAGGCAGGGGCATTAAATTCAAAAGCCATAGAGACCCTTCAGTCTGTTATGAAATTTTTTTGGATAATGGTGTATTAAAACAGACCGAGGATGGGGGAACTGCAGTCACTTTGACTTCCGATGATTCTGACGTGACTTTATTTGAAGTTAGGGAATCAGGTGTCAGCCAGGACGACGATATCCAGCCGAGAGTTACCATGATACTGGAAGTCACTAAGAAAGGCGTCACAGACTTTCCCAAAACAAGAGTTCAGACTACGATTTCCCAGAGAAATCTGGACTTCACGTATTAATTTATGAAGATGTTAAACAGCCAAATCGCGAGCAATAAAGGCGTTTCCATAATTTTCGCCGTTATGATAATGACCGTATCTTTGGCAATCGCCTTGGGCGTCAACGTTATTTTTATCAGGCAGCTGAAGATGATGAAGGAATTGGACAGTGCGGTAGTGGCTTTTTATGCTGCAGACCACGGCATAGAGAACGCTCTCTTGGATTATCCTCCCCAGAATATATCGGGGACCTTGGGCGAAGCCAGTTTCGATGTCACGGTGGCCGCCGGAGGTACAGGAGACTGTGCCGCTCAATGGAACTACTGCATAAAATCAACAGGCATCTATAATAATACCAGGAGAGCCGTAGAGGTAGCTTATTAAAAGTTTATGGGGAAGAAAGAGGCAGAGGACAGAATAGAAAAGTTAAAACAGGTGATAAATTATCACCGTTATTTGTATCACGTGCAGGACCGGCAGGAGATTTCAGATGACGCTTTGGATTCTCTTAAGAAAGAATTGAAAGATTTAGAGGACGATTTTCCGGAATTCATTACTCCGGATTCCCCCACCCAGAGGGTGGGGGGAGAATCTTTGGAGAGTTTTAAAAAGGTTACCCATAGGGTTCCCATGCTTTCCATAGAAGATATTTTCTCGGACGATGAACTTAAAGAGTGGGAAGTCTATTTAAAAAAATTTATTCCCGAATCCCAAATAAATTACTTTGTAGAGCCCAAGGTGGATGGGTTTGCCATAACCCTTGTTTATCAAGGCGGTTTTTTAAAATTGGGAGCTACCCGAGGCAACAGCAGGGTTGGAGAAAACGTAACCCAGAACATCAAAACTATTGAAAGCGTTCCTCTCAGAATAGGCCTTCATCTTCATTCCGGCAGAAGCAATTTGGTTCCGGAATCAGCCGGAAGGAAGATAAAAGAGCTTACTGCCGTAGGTAGAATGGAAATAAGGGGAGAGGTTTATATGGAGAAAAGGGATTTCGAAGAGTTTAATAAGATGTTGGAGAACAAAGGGGAAAAGAGCTTCGCCAATCCCAGGAATCTGGCGGCAGGTTCCATCAGGCAGCTGGACTCCAGGCTGGCAGCTTCGCGGCCTCTTAAATTTTTTGCCTATGATATTGTCAGTGAAGTAGGTTTGGAAACTCATGGGCAGGAGCACGAAGTTATGGCTTTACTCGGGTTTAAGACAGACAATGGCAGGGCGTGCAGGAACCTGGCAGAAGTTTCCGAATATTATCGTGAGATAATGGAGAAGAGGGAAGATTTTTCCTTCCAGATAGACGGGGTGGTAGTAAGCGTAAATAATAACCAGTTATTTGAAAAATTGGGTACGATAGGAAAAAGTCCCAGGGGAATAAGGGCCTTTAAATTTCCCCCCAGGGAGGCCGTTACTGAAATTAAGGACATAATCTTACAAGTGGGGAGGACGGGAGCCGTGACTCCCGTTGCTTTATTGGAGCCAGTAGCCATAGATGGAGTGGTTATTTCCCGGGCCACCCTGCATAACGAAGATGAAATAAGAAGGCTGCATGTCAAGATAGGAGACACCGTAGTTGTGGGCAGGGCGGGAGACGTTATCCCCGCCGTCCTGAAAGTACTGCCCGATATGAGAACAGGCAGGGAAAGAAAATTCAAGATGCCGAAGGATTGCCCTTCCTGCGGCAGCAGACTGGTGAAACCTGAAGGAGAAGCCATCTGGAGATGCGCCAACCCCGGATGTTTTGCCAGGAGAAGCAAACATCTTCATCATTTTGTTTCCAAAGGGGCTTTTGACATCGAAAGTTTGGGGCCGAAGATTATCGACAAATTACTGGATGAGGGGCTGATATCAGACCCAGCCGATCTCTTTAGATTAAAGAAGGAAGACCTCTTATCTCTGGAAGGCTTTGCCGAAAAGGCGTCCCAGAACCTTCTAGATTCCATCCGCGCCAAGAAGGATATTTCCCTCCCCCGTTTCATCTATGCCCTGGGAATCAGAAATGTCGGAGAAGAAACCTCCACACTCTTGGCTGAAAAGTTCGGTTCTTTGGGAAAATTAGCCGGGGCTTCTATTACGGAGCTGCAGGAGATTAAAGATATAGGACCCATCGCATCCTCGTCTATTCATAATTTTTTCCAGAAAAAGAAAAATCTGAAGTTTTTGGAAAAGATAAGGAAGGCAGGCATTATGATAGGGGAGGAGAAAGGGAGAGCGGGAAAGAAACTTCAGGGCGTAAACTTCGTCTTTACAGGCAGTCTTTCTTCTCTGACCAGAGATGAGGCCAAGGAGAGGATAAGGGATTTGGGAGGAGGTGTTTCCGAATCAATATCAGTCAAGACAAACTTTCTGGTGTCAGGCGAAAACCCAGGTTCTAAATTGACAAAGGCAAAAAATCTTAATATTAAAATTATAGACGAGAATGATTTTTTACAGATTATCAAATAGGCATTTTTCTTAGAATGCAGGAAGCATGGCTCCATTTTAAAAAATTGGACTGGGGATTAATTATTTTATCCCTGCTTTTAAGCGGGATAGGCCTTGCCGCCCTTTACAGTTCTTCCCTGGCTAAAAGTGACTTTCTTAATTTTAAAAAACAGATATTTTTCCTGGCGGTAGGTTTTCTGCTGATGATACTGCTCAGTTTCTTTGATTGGAGGTGGTTCAGGGACGACCCTTATTTTATCCTGGCTCTCTATTTAATCTGTCTCGGATTGCTGGTAGGTGTTTTTTTCTTTGCTCCGGAAATCAGGGGGGTGCGGGCCTGGTATAAAATAGGTCCTTTCTCCCTGGACCCTATAGAATTTACCAAGGTTATCTTGATAATCCTGCTGGCCAAATATTTTTCTCTGAGGCACATAGAAATGTACAGGATAATCCATATTTTGATTTCAGGCCTGTATCTTTTCTTCCCGGTTCTTCTTATTTTTTTTCAGCCCGACTTGGGTTCCGTGTTGGTTTTGTTAAGTCTCTGGGTAGGGATACTTATTATATCCGGCATCAAACTGCGCCATTTTATTGCTCTAGCTTTGTGCGGCCTGCTTCTTTTGGCCTTAGGATGGACCCATTTCCTGAAAGGCTATCAAAAAGAGAGAATCCTGGACTTTATCCAGCCCCAGATATCCGATTCCCTCGAGGTGGGCTGGAGCCAGAATCAAGCCGAGATTGCCATAGGTTCAGGGGGCCTGTTGGGCAAGGGCATCGGTCAGGGTTCCCAAACCCAGTACGGATTCTTACCAGAACCTCAGACGGATTTCATCTTTTCAGTCATCGCGGAGGAAACCGGCCTGGTAGGAGTCGTCGTACTGCTTTTCCTTTTTTTAATGCTTATATGGAGAATTCTGAAGATTTCTTTGGAAAGCAGAGTAAATTTCTGCCGCCTTTTTGCTACGGGCCTAAGTATCCTTATAATTTCCCAGCTTTTTATACATATTGGAATGAATCTGGGAATCCTACCCATTATAGGCATTTCTCTGCCCATGGTTAGCTATGGAGGTTCGGGCCTTATTGCTCTTTTTATCGCTTTCGGTATACTCCAGAGCATGAAAAGGACGGGATAGACAGCATTTTACCTTCTTTCCCTTGACAAGGTTTTAAAAAAGGATTAAAATTTATCTGAAAGTAAATTTTTCGGTTGGCAAACCCTTGATTGCAACTATTCTTTATTAAATAAAAGGTTAACGAATCAACCCCTTTCTTTCGGGGTCTTTTTCGGATTTAAATTTTAGAGATTTCTTATCTTCTTCAAACTAAGTTTTGGTATTGTTGAAATACCTACCTCTAAATATGGAGAAACTAACAAAAAAGAGTTTTGCCAGATCAAAGCCTTTCCTCCCCTTGCCATATTTATTGATTCTCCAGAAAGATGCTTGGGATAATTTTTGGAAAAGCGACCTTAAGGAACTCCTTGAGGAAATATCTCCCATAAGAGATTACAACAAGAAGGAATTTGAGCTCTGGTTTTCTGACTACAAAATGGGTGAGCCCAAATACGAGACAGACGTTGAAGCCAAAAAGAATAACGCTTCTTTTGAGGCGTCTTTGACGGTGAAGGCCAAACTGGTCAATATTAAGACCAAAGAAATCAAGGAACAGGAAATATTCCTCTGCGATTTTCCCCTGCAGACAGAGAGAGGGACCTTTATCGTCAACGGCGTGGAAAGGGTAGCCATCTCTCAGTTGATTCGTTCTCCCGGTGCTTTCTTTACGGCCAGCAAGGTTGCTGGCCGCAATTATTTTGGAGCTAAGATAATACCCAACCGCGGTTCTTGGTTGGAATTTAAAACAGATGCTTCAGGTCTGATAGGCGTTAAGATTGACCGTAAAAGGAAGGTTTCTGCTACTACCCTTTTAAAAGCCTTCGGCATAGACAACGAACAGGATATTATAGAGAAGTTTCAAGATGTGAATAAGGGAGAGGTGGACTTCATTAAAGAGACTTTAAGGAAAGACCCAACCCATAATCAAGCGGAAGCTTTAGTGGAAATATATCAGAGATTGAGGCCGGGAGACATGGCTACGCCGGATACTGCCAAAGAACTGATTGAGAATATGTTTTTTAACTTTGAAAGATACGATCTCTCAAAAGTAGGAAGGTGGAGAATGTGGTCCCGTTTGCCTGAATCAAAACCAGAAAATACGGTAAAGAAAAGTAAGAAGGCGGACCTTGATAAGGAGATTACGGTTTTAGATAGGGTTTTGAGGCCTGAAGACGTAATAGCCGTCATAAGGGAAATAATCCGACTTAATAATGATCCCAGCGCCCAGCCTGATCAGATAGACCATCTGGGCAACCGAAGGGTACGGCTTTTTACCGAACTCCTTGTTAATCGGCTCAGGGTTGGATTTATGAGGATGGAAAGAATAATAAAAGATAGAATGTCCACTTTAGATACTCATACGGTAACCCCTACCCAGCTTATCAACCCCAGGCCCGTAATGGTAATAGTGAAGCAGTTCTTTATGTCCAGCCAGATGTCTCAGTTTATGGACAATCAGAACCCCTTGGCTGAGCTTGAGCATAAGAGGCGTTTAGCAGCCACAGGGCCCGGGGGATTAACCAGAGAAAGAGCAGGCTTTGAGGTTAGGGACGTGCAGCCCTCCCATTATGGAAGGATATGTCCCATCCAGACACCAGAGGGGCCTAACATCGGATTGGTGGGCCATCTGGCGTCCTATGCCAGAATTAACCGCTACGGTTTCCTGGAAACTCCTTATCTTAAGGTAGATAAGGGCAAAGTGACCTCTGAAGTTGACTATCTTGATGCCTACCAGGAAGAAAAGTACAATATCGGCTCTGGGATAATATATACAGACAAGAGAGGCAATATTATATCCGATAAAGTAGAAGCCAGGGTTAGAGGAAAAGCAGACATCGTTGACAAAGAGAATCTTGACTATGTGGACGTTGCTCCCGAGCAGTCCATTTCCGTGGCCACATCACTAATTCCTTTTCTGCAGAATGACGACGCCAACAGGGCTCTTATGGGTTCCAACATGCAGCGCCAGTCAGTTCCTCTTATTAATCCGGCTCCTCCTCTGGTGATGACCGGTTTGGAAAAAAGAGTGGCAGAAGATTCGGGGCAGGCAATTGTCTGCGAGGAAAACGGTACCGTTACCGAAGTGGACGCAGACCATATCAAGGTGAAAAGTTCCAAATCGGGCAGTCGCAATTACCAGCTGAGAACCTTTATGAGGACCAATCAGTATACGTGTTTTCACCAAAGACCTGTTGTTAATAAGGGTCAGAAGGTGAAAAAAGGAGAGATTATGACTGAGGGGGGAGCTATTTCGCAGGGGCACCTGGCTTTAGGAAAGAACATTTTGGTTTCGTTTATACCATGGAGAGGAGGCAACTTTGAAGACGCCGTCCTCATCTCCGAAAAATTGGTCAAGAACGATGACTATACTTCCATACACATAGAGAGTTTTGCCTGTGATGTCAGGGAAACGAAATTGGGACCTGAGATAACAACCAGTGATATCCCCAATGTTTCAGAAGAAAAGCTAAAAGACCTTGACGAAGAGGGAATAATACGGAGAGGAGCAGAGGTGGGTCCCAATGATATATTGGTAGGTAAAATTTCTCCTAAGGGGAAAGCTGAATTGACTCCGGAAGAAAGATTGTTAAGGGCTATTTTTGGAGAAAAAGCGAAGGAGGTGAAAGATACTTCTCTCAGGATGGAACACGGCAAGAGAGGGCGGGTGGTGGACGTAAAGATTTTTTCCAGGGAAATGGGTCATAAGCTGGAACCCGGTATTATTAAAAAGATAGAGGTGGAAGTGGCTCACGTGAGGAAAATCCAGGCCGGAGATAAATTGGCCGGCCGCCACGGAAATAAGGGAGTAATCTCCAAGGTTCTGCCTGAGGAAGAGATGCCTTTTCTGGAAGACGGGACTCCGGTGGATATCATTATTAATCCTCTGAGCGTTGTTTCCAGAATGAATCTGGGACAGGTTTTGGAAACCCATCTCGGTTTTGCCGCCCACAAGCTGAATTACTACGCAGTTACGCCTTCCCTATCCGGAGCCAAAGAGGAAGATATTAAAAGGGAACTTAAGGAAGCAGGCGTTGGTGAAGACGGAAAAGTAATCTTATTTGACGGACGGACTGGTTTGCCTTTTCCCGAAAGGATTACGGTGGGTTATATCTATATGATGAAGCTTATCCATATGGTCGAAGACAAGATTCATATGCGCTCCATAGGCCCTTATTCTCTTATTACCCAGCAGCCTCTGGGGGGCAAGGCTCAGTTTGGAGGCCAGAGATTCGGGGAGATGGAGGTGTGGGCTCTGGAAGGCTACGGAGCCGCCTACAGCCTGCAGGAAATGCTGACTATAAAGTCTGATGATGTCCCCGGAAGGGCCAAAACATACGAATCCATATTGAAAGGGGAAGAGATAAAGAATCCCAACGTTCCTGCATCCTTTAATCTGCTGGTGAGAGAATTAAAGTCTCTGGGCCTCAGCGTGGAAATCAAGGAAGAGGAAGGAGTGGAGGAAGATAAAAGGCCTGCTGCGGAAGAAGACGATGAAGAAGATTAGGGAAAATAAGATATAATCTATCGTCCAATATTTATATATGAAGGTACAAAATTTAAATGCCATCAGGATCAAAATAGCCTCACCCGAGGAGATTTTGTCTTGGAGCCATGGGGAAGTCACCAAGCCCGAGACCATTAATTACCGTACCCAGAGAGCTGAAAAGGACGGACTTTTTTGCCAGAAAATTTTCGGTCCCGAAAAAGACTATCAATGTTACTGCGGCAAATATAAGAGAATTCGCTACAAGGGAGTGACCTGCGACCGCTGTGGGGTGGAAGTGATTAAATCTTCGGTGAGGAGGAAAAGGATGGGGCATATCAAACTGGCCGCTCCTGTTTCCCATATCTGGTTTTTAAAAGGAATTCCCTCCAGGATGGGAATGGTTTTGGGTATTTCTATGCATAAACTGGAAAAGGTTATTTATTTTTCTTCTTATATTGTAACTAAGGCTGATGAGGAAGCTAAAAAGCAGGTAATGGAAAGAATCGAGAAAGAATACAAATCCAAGAAAAAGGTTATGAAATCAGGACCCGCAGAGAAAAAGTCTAAGGAAAGTAAAGCTTCCAAGTCTAATTTGCGTCAGCTTAAGGCTGCCAGGAATAAGGCTAAGGACGAATTAGACTCTATCATTCCTCTGGCCATACTGTCTGAGGTGGAATACCGCGATTTTTCTCTCAGATACGGAGAGGTTTTTGAAGCGGGCACGGGAGCCGAGACCCTTAGGACTATCTTTCAGCGGCTTAATCTGAAAGAGGAAATAAAGAAATTAAAGAAAGAGCTGAAGGAGGTCAGTTCCCAAAACAGGAAGAAGGTGATGAGGAGATTGAAACTTTTTAAAGTAATGGAAAGAGCCAATATCCGTCCCGAATGGATGTTCCTCACGGTTTTACCGGTGTTACCTCCTGGATTGCGCCCTATGGTTCAATTGGATGGGGGCCGGTATGCAGCCTCTGACTTGAATGATTTATACAGGAGAGTGATAAACAGGAACAACAGACTAAAGTACCTCTTAGAGATAGGAGCTCCGGAAGTTATCATCAGGAATGAGAAAAGAATGCTCCAGGAGGCGGTAGATTCCCTGGTGGACAACGGCATGAGAAGAGGTACAACCACTCGCGCCACTACTGGAGGCAGAAGGTTATTAAAGTCCCTTTCAGATATGCTTAAGGGGAAACAGGGGAGATTCAGACAGAACCTTCTTGGAAAGAGGGTTGATTATTCCGGCAGGTCCGTCATCGTGGTAGGGCCTGAACTGGAGATGAACCAGGTTGGTTTGCCCAAGAAGATGGCCCTGGAATTGTTTAAGCCGTTTGTCATCAATAAACTACTGGAAAAAGAACTTGCTTATAATGTCAGGGGTGCCTCCAATTTGATAGAAGAAGAAACCGACGAGGTCTGGGCATCTCTGGAGGAGGTGGTTAGGAAAAAACTAATTTTATTAAACAGAGCTCCCACTCTGCACCGGCTGGGGATACAGGCTTTTTACCCCACCCTTATAGAAGGTGAGGCCATTCGCATTCACCCTATGGTATGTAAAGCCTTTAATGCTGATTTTGACGGTGACCAGATGGCCGTACATGTCCCCTTATCCCAGATGGCTCAAACAGAATCTAAGGAAAGAATGTTGGCTGGAGCTAACCTTCTAAAACCGGCCACGGGCACCCCTATTGTTACCTTGTATCAGGACATTGTTTTGGGGTGCTATTGGCTTACAGATATCTGGGAAGGCCTTAAGGGGGAGGGAAAAGTTTTCGCTGATGCCAAAGAAGCCAAATTGGCCTATGAATTCGGCGATATTGGCCTGAAGGCCAAGGTAAAAATAAGAAGAAATGCGTCTAAAGACAAAATAGACAAGGTGAAGTCAAAAAAAGACGATTCTAATTTTATAGAAACATCAGTAGGCCGGGTTGTTTTCAATGAGGCCCTGCCTGAAGATTTTCCTTTCCAGAACAAACTTATAAAACTTAAGGGTCTGAAAGAAATTACGGCCGAAGTGATAAGGATGTATCCAGAAGAAACGGTCAGAAGAACTTTGGATGATGTCAAAGCTCTGGGATTTGAATATTCTACTTTGGCTGGCATTACCTGGGGGCTGGACGACCTGGTCATACCGAAAGATAAGCCACATATTCTCGAGGAGGCCGAGAAAGAAGAAGAAAAAGTTGAGGATTATTTCAAGAAGGGGTTGCTCACTCCGGAGGAAAAATCAATGAAGATAATAAGTATCTGGAGTAGGGTAAAGTCGGAAATAGAAAAGAAAGTTCCGGAAGCACTGCCTAAGAGGGGTTCTGTGTTTCAGATGATAGATGCCGGGGCCAAGGGTTCTTGGACTCAGTCAGTTCAGATGTGCGGTATGAAGGGGCTGGTGATTAACCCCATTGGAGACATCATTGAGCTGCCGGTCAAGAGCTCTTATAAGGAAGGATTCCCCGCACTTGAATATTTCATATCCACCCACGGAGCCAGAAAGGGAACTGCTGATAAAGCCCTTAGGACTTCCAGCGCAGGATATCTTACCAGGAGATTGATTGATGTTTCCCACGAAATGATAGTAACAGAAGAAGACTGTAAGGATGACTCCGGCATAGAGGTATTTAAAGATGATGCTGATGAATCAGGCCAGGATTTCCTATTAAAGATAGTGGGGCGCGTTTCTCTGGAGACCATCAAAGGTGCTTGCAAAAAGGGAGAGATTATTGATTGGGAAAAGGGGGAAAAGATTAAAGAAAAAAACATTGAGAAACTAAGGGTACGCTCTGCCCTGAGTTGCAAAACGGTAAGAGGTATTTGTCAGAAATGCTACGGATGGGATTTGGGACATAATCACCTTGTTAAATTGGGAGAGGCGGTGGGTATTGTGGCCGCCCAAGCTATAGGAGAGCCGGGGACGCAGCTGACCATGAGGACTTTTCACAGCGGAGGAGTAGCAGGAGGAGCCGACATCACTTTCGGTCTGCCTAGAGTCCAAGAATTGTTCGAGGCCAGGATTCCCAAAGGCAAAGCCATTATGTCTTCTGTGGACGGTAAGGTTGAGGAGATTACCGCTGACAGAATAATTAAGGTGAAGAGAGGGGGTTCCAAGGTTAAAAAGAAAGATGTTGTGGAATATAAAATTCCTCCTCAGATGGGAATTTGGGTTAAGGAAGGAGATGAAATTAAAAAGGGACAGCAACTGTGCGAAGGCAGTCTTAATATCAGGAAACTTTTCAAACTTACCGATAAGGAGACTACTTGGCGTTATATAGTAAGAGAAATCCAGAAGATATACGTATCTCAGGGAGTGCAAATTCACGACAAACATCTAGAGGTTATTATTGCCCAGATGTTTTCAAGGATAAAGATAAAAACCCCTGGAGACACTCCTTTTGCCCCGGGTGAGATAGTGGAAAAGACCAGATTCCTGGAAGAAAATATCCTTCTTAAAAAAGAGAAAGGAAAGAAGAATTTGGAACCAGCCGCGGGCTCCCCGTTGCTCCTTGGTATTTCCAAGGTAGCCCTGACTACGGATTCTTTCTTGTCGGCTGCCTCCTTCCAGGAGACTTCCAGAGTCTTGATAAAGGCAGCCACCGAAGGCAAGGAAGACAATTTGAGAGGCTTGAAAGAAAACGTTATCATAGGTAAACTTATTCCAGCGGGTACTGGTTTCAAAGAAGAACCTAAAGAATAAGCTTCTCTAATCTTTATTTTGGAGAATGGCTAAAAAGAAGAAAAAAAAGCCTCAAAAGGGGAATAAAAAAGAGTTTCGTCCTAATAAAAAAGGGTTTTTTGATCAATTTTCTCTCAAACAGGAAACAAAGCGTCATATCCTAGGCGTGGTTTTCCTGCTTCTGGCCGTGATCTTCACCTTAAGTTTTTTCCAAAAGGCAGGCATAGCAGGCGGCATAATCTTCGATGTCTTTAATTTTCTGATAGGGAAAGCGATATTCACTGTCCCTTTCCTTTTCACCGTAGGAGGCTTAGCTTTTTTTGTCTCGCAGTATAAAAACATTTTCGCGCCCTTGATACTGGCTGCTCTACTTTTTTTGCTGGGACTTTCTGGTTTTCTTCAGGGACTAGTATTTAAGGAAATTATGGAACCTACCCTGCCAGGGGGAAAAGTAGGGGGCTGGTTCGGATATTTCTTCTCTTGGCCTTTCCTTAAACTGTTCGGATTTTGGGTAACGGAAATTATACTTCTGGCACTGATTTTAATTTCAGGATTAATCTTGTGGCGGCTCTTGAAACAGCCCATTTCCGAAAAACCTCAGCTTCAGAATGAAAAGAAAAAGGCGCCCTCCTTTGTTAACAGAATATTTACCCCCTCCTTTAATGTCGATAAGGTTGCTGGAATTCCTTCGCCGCGCATAACAAACGAGGAAGAAAAGGAGGCTAGCGAAAAGCCTCCGCTGAAATTAAAGCCCCAGCAGGTGAATTCCTTTTCCAAAGCTAGCGACTATAAAAAACCCCCCCTGGATTTGCTTGATAAACCCAAGGGAAAACCTTCGGCTGGAGACATCCAAACAAACTCAGCCATTATTAAAAAAACACTGGGCAGTTTTGACATCCCTGTAGAAATGTCCGGATTTAACGTCGGCCCTACGGTAACTCAATATTCTCTTAAACCTGCCGACGGCATAAAACTTTCCAAGATTACTTCCCTGTCCAATGATTTAGCTTTGGCTCTCGCCACCCATCCTATTAGAATAGAGGCCCCTATTCCAGGGAAAAGCTTGGTAGGGATAGAGGTTCCCAATAAGATAAGGTCTCTCGTGAGGTTTAAAGAGCTTATGCAGGACCCTGAATTCCAGGAATCTTCGACAGACCTGCTTTTTGCCTTGGGCAAAGACGTTTCCGGCCGTCCCATATATGATAATTTGGGTAAAATGCCTCACCTTCTGGTGGCAGGTTCTACCGGCAGCGGAAAGACCATCTTTCTGAATACGTTGATACTCTCTCTTATTTATCGCAATTCTCCCGACACCATGAAATTTCTCCTCATCGACCCCAAAAGAGTGGAATTTACCGTTTATAGGGATCTGCCTCACCTTATCTGTCCTCCTATTGTAGATGCTTCCCGGGCCGTGAATTCCTTGAAATGGCTGATAGAAGAGATGGAAAGGAGGTTTAAATTGCTGGCCGAAGCCAATTCCAGAAACATTAACAGCTACAACGAAAAGGTGTCAAACGAACAGACGGACATGGATGAGTATCTGCCGTATATCGTTCTGGTGGTTGACGAACTGGCTGATTTGATGGCAGCCAAAGGAAGGGACGTTGAAGCTTCCATAGTGAGGTTGGCCCAGATGGCGAGAGCGGTGGGAATTCATCTTGTACTGGCCACCCAGAGGCCTTCGGTAGAAGTAATTACCGGTCTTATCAAGGCCAATATTACCTCCCGTGTTACTTTCCAGGTTGCCTCACAGGTGGATTCCAGGACTGTTCTTGATTCTTCCGGGGCGGAGAAACTTTTGGGAGCCGGGGATATGCTTTTTCTTTCCAACGACCTGCTGAAACCAAAGAGAGTGCAGGCGTGCTATATCTCTGAAAAGGAAGTGAAAAAAGTGGTACAATGGATAAGGGAAGAAAATGCCTATTCGGAAGAAGACTTAAGTCCGGAAACAGAAGCTTTGAGAGACAGGCTGGAAGAAGCCTTGGAAAAAGACCTGGGATCTCCGGATTTTGATGAAGGGGAAGGATCCTCTGACAACGATCCCTTATATGAAAAAGCTAAAGAAGTAGTGGTTAGATATCAAAGGGGCTCAGCTTCACTGCTTCAGAGGAAGCTAAGCGTCGGATATGCCAGGGCAGCTCGCTTGATAGATTCTTTGGAAAAGCAAGGTGTGGTTGGACCCAACAGGGGGGCTAAACCCAGGAAGGTTTTTCTGACTGAATCAGGAACATACGGTGAAGGCGGCGAGGAAGAAAAAGATGATGATGACGAAGAAGATGATTGGCAGAAAATTTAGAAAAGAAAAATAGATGAAATTTTATGGCTAGAAAAAAGCAAATGGAAAAAAATAAAAATAAAAATAAAGAAAAGGATAAAGATAAAGAGAAAATACAGCTGGAGGAGGCGATATCTGAAATAAAGCAGAAGTTTGGAGAGGGTGCGATAATGAGACTTACTGAGACCAGACTGTCCAGTGTAGAGGCCATTAATACCGGTTCCATATCTTTGGACTCGGCCTTGGGAATAGGGGGAGTGCCGCGGGGGAGAGTAATTGAGGTTTACGGGCCGGAGATGTCAGGCAAAACCACTCTGGCTTTGCATATCATTGCAGAAGCTCAGAAGAAAAAGGGAGTAGGTGCTTTCGTTGACGCAGAACACGCAATGGATCCGGACTATGCCAGAAGGATAGGAGTTAATGTGGATGACCTTCTGATTTCTCAGCCAGACTCCGGAGAACAGGCCCTCCAGATAGTAGAAACATTAGTAAGGTCGGGAGAAGTGGACGTGATAGTGGTGGATTCTGTGGCCGCCTTGGTACCCAAAGCAGAGATTGCCGGGGAGATGGGAGAATTCCAGATAGGTCTTCAGGCCCGTCTGATGAGCCAGGCATTGAGGAAGCTCTCCGGCCTTATCGCTAAGACCAAGACGGTTGTCATTTTTGTCAATCAGACCAGGATGAAGATTGGTTTAAGGTTCGGCAATCCCGAAACTACTCCGGGAGGCCTAGCACTGAAATTTTACGCTTCGGTCAGGATTAATCTTAGGAGAATCGCCCAGATTAAACAGGGGAGCGAAATAGTCGGCAACAGGGTAAAGGCTAAAATTGTCAAGAATAAGGTAGCCCCCCCCTTCAAGACTGCGGAATTCGACATCTATTATAACGAGGGGATATCCTATTTCGGAGACCTTATCAATTCCGCTCTTAAGGACGGCATAATAAAACGTTCGGGCAGTTGGTATCAGTATCAGAATACCAAACTCGGTCAGGGTATGGAAGGGAGCAGGACTTTTCTAAAAGAGAACTCCGATATTGCCAAAGAAATCAAAAAAGCTGTTATGGAAAACAGCTAAAAGAAAGGAGCTTTCAGAACATTTTCACTTTGTTGTAAAAGGAAGCAAGCCCAAATAACGGGCTCTCTTCACCGCTTTGGCTAATTTCCTTTGATGGCTGGAACAGATTCCAGTCCTTTTTTTTGCCCTTATTTTAGCAAGGCCGGAGGTGAAACGCTCCAAAAGTTTTGTGTTCCTGAAGTCTATGTCTTTTATATTTCTTTGGCAAAAATAACACGCCATAAGCTTAATTTTTCGGGTTTATTTTAATACTTTGGCTTCTTTATTTATCAATAAGCCTCTCGAGCGGGACTTTTCCCCGCCCTATGTTTCTTAAGTTTGAGAATATATTACTAAAACGGGATATCTTCGACGTCTATTTCCCCGTCTTCTTCAATAACGGGGATATCTTCCTCCTCGGTCTTCGGCTTCTTTCTTCCGCTAGCTGGCGGATTATTTTCTACAGCCTCTTTCTTCACCTGTTGGGTTCCGATGGATTTGGGGGCCAGCTGTATTCTCTGGACTATTATTTCCGTCCTGTATTTCTTATTTCCTGCAGAATCCTCCCAGCTCCTGGTTCTGAGCCTGCCTTCGAAAAAGGCCAGAGATCCCTTCTTTAAATACTGAGAAGCTATTTCGGCCATTCGTCCGAACAGAACTATGTTGTGGAATTCTGTTTCCTCCTTTTTCTCCCCATCCTTGGTGGTGTAATACCGGCTGGTAGCCAATCCGAAATTGGTCACGGATTGTCCGGAAGGCAATACTTTTGTCTCCGGGTCGCGGGTCAGACGTCCTATTAAAAAGACTCTGTTAAGATTCATTGAAAGGTTTTAATCTTGGGACGGCTGTTCGCCCAAAATTTCTTCAAGTTTCTTTTCAATTTCTTCCAGTTCGACCTTTGCCTTCGGTAATCTAGTAGATCTTCTTCTGGGAGCGGCTTTCCCCGTCAGTTTTTCCGGTTCCTTTTTAAGGATAAGGTAACGCAGTATCGCCGACTCTTCTTTCATTTTCTTTTCTATGTTCTGAAGGTTCAGAGGAGACAGGTCAAAAGTAAGGCTGGCCATGAAAGCCGTATTCTTTTTCTTTATGGGATAAGCAAGCTCTTTTTGCATGGGATGGTGAGCCTTGGTAAGTGAACCCTTTTCTTCTTCTATCCATGTTTTTATCTTTTCCTGGAGCGACTTGACCCCTTCGCTAGCCAGATCAGGGTCTATTAGATAGGTTGCTTCGTATAGCTGCATAATATTTTTTTATTTCGTTTTTATTAAATTTTGAACTCGATTACATTGCCGTCTTGGACGACGTAGTCCTTGCCAACCGTCTTAATAATGCCTTTCTCTCTTGCCTTTTGCCAGGAACCGGCATTTATCAATTCTTGGCACTCTGTCACTTCGGCCCTTATGAACTTATCCTTAAAATCTGAATGCACGGTCCCTGCAGCTTCAAGAGCAACGGCTCCTTTGGCTAGAGTCCATGCTCTTACCTCCCTGCCTCCCGTTACTGTGAAGAAAGTTATAAGGTGTAAAATATCATAACAGGCCGCTATTATTTTATCAAGATGAGAGCAAAGTTCCAGTTCCGCAAGCTCCTCGCTAGAAAGCTCCGTTATTTCCTGTTCCTCCTTTAAGTCCATTACTATCTGACACTGGGGGACAGCATCGACTTTCTCACAGCTTCCGTTGAAAAGATAGATTACGGGTTTTGAGGTAAGGAACTGATATTCCTTCATCGTTTCCTTATCTTTTTCCGCCAACTCTATCTCGGAAATCAGCGTACCGGCAGAGACACTATCCTTAATCCGCTTCAAGACGGGTAGCGTTTTTGCTGATTCTTGGTCTTTTTTCTTTTCCAACCTGGTAGTGATTTTTTCCAGAGTCTCAAAATCTTTCATCAGGAGCTCTGTTTTTATCACTTCTATATCTCGTTTTGGGTTGATGCCCCCCAACACATTCTCAACGTTTAGATTGTTAAAAGTTCTTACTATCTCCAGTATGGCATCACACTTCCTGATATGTGCCAGGAACTGATTTCCCAAGCCTTCCCCTTTGTGGGCGCCTTCCACTAGCCCTGCTATATCTACGAATTCAATCGTGGTGGGAGTGGTTTTTTCCGGCCTGATGACCTTTCTCAAACCATCCAATCTCTTGTCCGGCACGGGAACCATGCCTATATTGGGTTCAATGGTGGTAAAGGGTCTGGGAGAAATATTAACTTCTTGCTTGGTAAGTGCTTTAAAGAGTGTTGATTTTCCCACATTGGGCAGACCCACAATACCAACTGAAAAACTCATAAGGATATCATAACGTTTTCGCGGCTTTAAGTCAATTCATAATTGGGGTGGTTTTTAGCTTACAAGATGATAAAATAAAATATATGGAAAAAGATCTTAGCAGCATCTTCAAAGCTTATGATATAAGAGGTATTTACGGAGAGGTTTTAGACGAGGAGCTTGCCTTTCAGACGGGACGGGCCTTTGTCAGATTTCTGGAAAGCAAAGCTAAAGGAGGCAGAAATTCGAAGATAAGGGTTGTTGTGGCCCAGGACAACCGGCTTTCCTCTCCATCCCTTTCTGCGAGCTTGAAAAAAGGTATTATGGATTCGGGAGGGGACATTATTGACATCGGTCTTGCCCCTACTCCTATGTTCTACTTTGCAGTGGCTTTTTATGGTTTTGAAGGAGGAGTAATCGTTACCAGTTCCCACAATCCTCCGGAGTACAATGGCTTTAAGATGGTCAGAGAGAAAGCCATACCGATAAGCGGTAACTCCGGATTGTCTGAAATCAAGAAGCTGATACTGGCTCTAGAACCTCAAAAAAGGCGAAAAGGTAAAATTATAGAAAAGGAGGTGCTGGAAGACTATATAGCTTTTAACTGGCATGATTTTCTCACTAAAGATTTTAGAAAATTCAATATAGTTATTGACACCGCCAACAGCGTTTCAGGGATTATTATTCAGGCTATTTTCCAGGAAGCTCCTTTTAATATTGACCATATCTTCAAGGAATTGAATGGTTCTTTCCCCAATCACAATCCCGACCCTTTAAAAAGAGAAAACTTGCTGTCTTTGAAAAAAGCAGTTCTGACAGAAAAAGCCGACCTGGGCATAGCCTTTGACGGGGACGGAGACCGCATTGTCTTCGTTACCGAAAATGGTGAAATTATTACCGGCGACATGATTACCGCTCTGGTAGCTGAAATTATGCTTAAAAAAGCCAAACTTAAGGTTATGGCCGACATTACTTCGAGCAATATCGTCAGGGAAACAGTGGAAGGATTAGGCGGCATTTATCTGGACTGCACCCGCGGACACTCCCTGATAAAAGAAAAGATGAGGAAAGAAGATGTTGATTTCGCCGGAGAGTTTTCAGGCCATTATTATGCCAAAAGCCACTATTTCTGTGAATGTCCTTTTATGGTTATGCTCTTAATTTTGAAGGAAATGTCAAAGAGGAAAAAAACTTTGTCCGAGCTGATTTCCCCCTTACAGAAATACTGCCATTCCCAGGAGCTTAACTTCAAGGTTCAAGACAAAAAAAAGACCTTGGACGATCTTGAAAATAAGTTTTCCGGGCAAGGGAAAGTTTCAAAAATTGATGGCCTTAAGATTACTTTTCCTGATTGGTGGTTTAATCTCAGACCCTCTAATACGGAACCCGTGGTAAGATTAATGGTCGAGGCAGACAACAAGACCCTCTTGAAAAAAAAGTTGGATGAAATTGTCTCTTTTATTGGACAGTACGGAGAATTAAAGTAATCCCATCTTTTCCTTGACTTCCTGTATGGTGGACTCAGCTATCATGGACGCCTTTCTGCTGCCTGCCTTAATAATTTCCCTGACGTAGACTTCTCTGGTGAGAAGTTCTTTTCTTTTCTGGTGCATTGGCTCCAGGGAGGAAACTACCAATTCTGCCAATTCTTTTTTAAATTCCGAATATCCTCTACCTCGGAACTTCTCTTCCAGGCCCTTTAAATTCATTCCGGAAAAGAGGGAATATATCGTCAGCAGGTTGGAAATACCCGGTTTTTTATCCGGCTGATAAATTATTTCCTTACCCGTATCGGTTACCGCCGACATTACTTTTTTTCTTATAACTTTGGCTTCGTCGAACAGATTAATACATCCCGCAGGGTTGCCCGTTTTGGACATTTTGCTGTTTGGTTCCTGCAGGGACATTATTCTGGCTCCCGTCTTGGAAACGAGGGCCTGCGGCAGCACGAAAGTCTTCCCGAACTTCTTGTTAAAACGTTGGGCGATGGTCCGGGTCAGTTCTACGTGCTGTTTCTGATCTTCCCCTACTGGAACCTCATCCGTCTTGTAGAGCAGGATATCGGCGGCCATCAGTACGGGATAATTCAATAATCCTGCGTTCACGTAGCCGGGATGCTTTTTGGATTTTTCCTTGAACTGGGTCATTCTCTGCAGCTCTCCCAGAGGGGTAATGGTTCCCAGCAGCCAGGCCAATTCAGTATGCTCTTTAACGTCGGATTGGACGAAAATGGTAGCTTTCTCCGGATTTAGGCCGGCGGCCAGATAACTTACGGCGATATCCAGGATGTTGTACTGGAGCTCCTTTTTTTGGTAGGGGGTAGTTATGGCATGCATGTCCACAATGCAAAAAAGACACTCGTTCTCGTCCTGAAGTTCTATCCACTGCTTAATAGCACCAAGATAATTTCCTATATGAAGCTCTCCCGTCGGCCTTATGCCGCTGAAAATACGCATGGTTTATTCAATATATCATTAATGGAATTCTGCGTCTATTTTACGTAAATTAGGAAAGACTGCTTAAACCTCTATAAGTACCGGCAGAATCATGGGGCGCCTTTCTGTCCTGGAAAAGAGGAATTGGCCCACGTTGTTTCTGATTTCCTTTTTTACGTAACTCCAGTTTACCGCCCCTCCGCTTCCCGTGGCTTTATTAACGATAGTAATCACTTTTTTTCGGGCTTCCCTGAGCAGGTCTTTGGATTCTCTGAGATAAACGAATCCTCTAGAGATGATATCCGGGGAGCCGCGCACCCTCCCTGTTTTTTTGTCTACTACCGCAATAATTACGAAAATCCCGTCTTCGGCTAAAACCTTCCTGTCTCTCAGCACTACCTCTCCCACATCTCCTACTCCCAATCCGTCTACCATAATAAAGTTGGAAGGCACCTCTTCTTTGGAAATAAAAATCCTTTTTTGGTTCATCTCTATTACCTGGCCGTTTTCCGCCACGATAATGTTTTTTTCGGGGATTCCAATCCTGCGGGCCAGGGCGGCGTGGGCGAAAAGCATGGAATGCTGGCCGTGGATAGGGAGTAAGTACTTGGGCCTGACTAACTCAATCATTTTTTCCAGTTCTTTCTTTTTGCCGTGTCCTCCGGCGTGGATGTCCATCATCTTGTAATGATATACCTCAGCTCCCTGGAGCAGTATTTCGTCTTTCATGAACTGAACTGTCCTTTCGTTGCCCGGTATTACCGAGGAAGAAAAGATGACCGTATCTTTTTTTTGAAGCCGGACGATAGGATGCTCCTTGGTGACTATTCTCATGAGGGCAGCTTCCTCTTCTCCCTGGGCTCCGGTGCAGAGTATGGTAATCCTGTCATCCGGATAATTTTTCATGTCTTTGGTCCTGATAAAGGTGTCTTTTTGGGCCTTGATATATCCTAATTTCCTGGAAATCTCGATATTGGTCTTCATGGAATATCCTTCCACACATACTTTTCTCTTATGCTGTTCAGACAGGGTTATCATCTGCTGGATTCTGTTGATAAGAGAGGAAAAGGTAGCGGCGATAATCCTGCCGTTAGCTCTCTCAAAAATCTTTTCAAGGTTGGAGGCGATTTCCGCCTCGGAAAGGGAATGTCCTTCTTCCTCAGCTCCCGTGGAATCACTCATCATCAGTAAGATGCCTCTGTCTCCCAGCCTTCTTATTTTTGCAAAATCGGTAGGCAGGTCGTTGACTGGGTTATTGTCAAACTTAAAATCCGAAGTATGCAGTATCCTTCCCACCGGTGTCTCTATGATTAGGCCCAGGTTGTCTGGTATATTGTGGTTCTGTCTGAAAAATTCAACCTTAAAGGGATAGAGATTGACCCGGGAGCCGTCTTTTACCTCCTTAATGTTGATTTTTGGCTCCTTGGGAAAATCATCCTGCCTCTTTGAGATGATTCCCTTGGTAAGCGGGCTGGCAAAAACCTTCAGATTTTTTTTGTATATTTTTTCCATTACGTAAGGCAGGGCCCCTATATGATCATAGTGGCCGTGGGTAAAGACCACCCCGACAATATCTTTCTTCCTTTTGTTCAGGTAATCCGTATTGGGAATGATGAAATCAACGCCGGGAGTATCTTCTTCAGGCATGCGGAAACCCACATCTATAATTAGAATTTTTCTGTCGTATTCCAGCAGGGTCATATTGCGTCCCACTTCTCCCAGACCTCCCAGGGGGATTATTCTTAGATAGTTATCTTTCCTCCCTTTGTCTTTTTCGCTTGTTTTTCTTTTTTTAGCCATAAGTTTAGATATATTAAAGTTGCCGTAAGAGAGAGGAGTTAACTCTCTCATAGAAATAACTTGGGAATTATAAACTCGGTGCCCTCGACAGGAGTTGAACCTGCACGACCTTGCGGTCCTTGACGCCTGAGGCCAAGGTGTCTGCCAATTCCACCACGAGGGCGTTTAATTTGGATTCCAGCCTTTTATGGCTTCTTCCCATCTTTCCCAGGTGCCTACGTCCTGCCACTTGCCTTTCCATTTGTAACCAAACAATTTACCTTTTTCAGCCAGCTTGGGGAAGAGGTCTGTTTCCAACATGGCAAATCTCTTTTTCGCCGGAAAATACTTTCTGATGCCTGGTTCCATGACGTATATGCCGGAATTAATGTAGGAAGAAAAAGGTTCCTGGGACTTTTCGCTGAACTTTACGATTCTGTCTCCCTTCATCTTGACCGAACCGTAAGCCCTGGGATCCTTTACCATTGTAAGACCGATGGTAACAAGAGCTTTTTTTTCCTTGTGCCACTTGATTATTCTCTTAAGGTCTACTTCTTTCAGCTCGTCTCCATTTGATACCACTATGGTTTCTGAGAACCATTGGGGTTTTGTTTTCTTGGCCAAGGGAGTAAAAGTTCCGGAGGGTTTTGCCTCGACAATGAATTCTATTTTTTCCTTGGGGAAATACGTGGCCTTCCATTTGTAAAAATCTTCCAGGTGTTTTTTTTGAACGTTGATTTTAATATCGGTAATGCCATTTTTGAGGTAGAGGTCGGCCAGATATGTAATGACCGGTATCCTGCCGACGGGCAGGAGAGGTTTGGGAATTTCGAGCGTCAGGGGATATAGTCGTGTACCTTCCCCTGCAGCTAAAATAAATCCTTTCATCTTTTTATTTTTTCTTATTCTTTTCCCTGTCTATAAAAATGAAGCTTTTAACCCATTTTTCCTTATCTCCGCATTCCAGCCATTTGCCTTTTACCCACAAACCCATTACGCCTTTGCCGTCTTCTATCATTTCTTTCAGGGCGTTGGCCAGTATAATTTCTTCATTTTTAGGCTTAGTTTTCTTCAAATAAGAGAAGATTTCGGGGGTTAAAACATAGTTGCCCACAAGGGCAAAATGGGAAGGAGGGTTTTCCTTGGGCTTCTCCACCAAGTCTTTGATTTGATAAAGCCTGCCTTTTACCCTCTTTACTTTTGCGACTCCGTAGGCCGAAAGTTTTTCCTCAGGCATTTTATAAAGGCAGAGCATGGGTTTAGCTGTTTTTTTAAAAGCCATTACCAGCTGACTGGGCATCCCTTCCTTGCCGAAGGAAACGTCGTCTCCGAATAAGACAAGAAAAGGCTCTTTGCCCACCAGTTTTTCCGCCCTTAATATGGCGTCCCCATCTCCCCGAGGCTCTGTCTGGATGATATAGCTGTATTTTATTTTGGGAATACAATTGAGAGCTTCCAGCGCCTCCTTCTTTCTCCTTCTTTTTAAAATATCCTGTAGTTCTTGTTCGTGCTGGAAATATTTTAGAATATATTTTTCAAAAATATCTTTTTTCTTGGGAGAAACCACGAAGATGATTTCTTTTGCTCCCGCCCTGAGAGCCTCCTCTACTACGTACTGTACGACGGGCTTTGTCCCCAGAGGGAAGAACTCTTTGGGAATTACCTTGGAAAGGGGTAAAAACCTTGTTCCCAGTCCGGCAATGGGGATGATTGCTTTTTTAACTTCACTTGTCATAGAGAAAGCTTAAATTTTCGGGGAATTTTTTATTAGGTTTTTTAGAATGCAATTTTGGGACCTTTTGGTAATTTTTGTTTTTTATCCATCCGGAGAGAGTAAAATAGTAGCAGGCTCCTTTTTTCTCAACTATGCCCCCGTATTCGGAAACGCAGTTTTTGGAAATCCAATTAGCCATCTTCAAGGGCTGGTATGAAGGATTAATGGTGACATGGGCGTAGTGGGGAGGAATGATTATGTGGTCTCCCTTTTTAGCTTTTACGTAATATACATCTTTTACTTTCCCTCCCTCTGTTTTCTGAAGCAGGTAAATGGCTCTTCCCTCTAGAACGATATAGAGCTCTCCGAAATTTCCATGATGTTTATGCCCTTTGGTTTTGACGAATTCCTTTCCCATGAGAAGGGGAGGAATAACCGTGATATCATATCGGAGATTATCTTTTTCGTCAATCCCCCGATACATATAATAGAGTTCTTCATTCCCGGCTCCATCAAGCCAGTCTTTATCATAAACAACCTCCTCCATATCTTTCAGGGTCCGCACTTCTGCCCTTGCCTTATTTCTGAGAACTGTTTGTCTTCTGGGTTCCATGTCAATAATCCAGGACCCTTTTGGTCTTGATATACCAGTTTTCCATGCCGGATAATCTCTGGGAGGGGTTGACCACTACTCTGGCCTCTATCCCCTTTATTTTTTCCGAAATCAGATAGTGGTAATAGGGGTTATAAAGAAAAACTGCCGGGCAGTCCTCTATCAGGAGGTCCTGGAACTCTTCCAGTTTTTCCTCTCTTTGCCCGGGGTCTAAAAGCGTCCGGTTGTCTTCCAGTAATTTATCGCATTCCTTATTTTCATAATTGGCAAGGTTAAGTCCCAGTTCTCCTTTCTGGGAGGAGTGCCAGAAGGGGAAGGGGTCCGGTATCATGCCCAGCACCTCTCCGAAGAGCAGGGCGTCGTAATCTCTTTGTCTGATTACCTCTCTCTGTAATGTATTAATATCAAAGGAAACCACTTCCACGTCCGCGCCGATTTTACTCCACTGTTCTTTAAGTATGTCGGCTACCCGGAGCAAGATGGGCTGGTTTACGGTTACCAGGGTAAATTTCAGCTGCAGCGTTTCTTCCGGCTTTCCGAAACAGACCTCATTCAACTTATCCTTTGTCTTGCTCTTGACCTCTCCGGTTCCCTGTGTGAGGCCGAATGGAGTCAATACGTCTTCTGCGTACTTTTCCTGGAATCTTATTACCGCAGCCTTGGTTTTGGCTCCAAAATATCCCGTGATTTCCCCTTCCGGATATATTCCCGCTCCTCCGGCCGGGGAATTGGCCAGGCATTTTTGAAGCTCAGTCACCTCCGTTCCTTGAGACCCTACCGTCAGGTTGCTCTTAAAGGTAAAGCTTCTTTCTTTGGTAATAGCTTTTTCTCTTACGCCGCTTTCCGCAGCTAGGAAACCGTCATCTTTAAGAATTTTTACGGCTTGTTCTTCGTCATAATTATAAGAAACCGTTGGACTATTGAATCCGTAGACGTCCGGTAATACGGGTGAATCAACTATCCTGCCCTGACCCGAGAATACATTGTCAAGAATGGTTTCTTTATCGGTTCCGTAGGTGAGAGCCAGTCTTACCTGCCGGTCTGCCAGTATCTTGGAGTTTTCCGGATTAAAAAGTACGCTGAAATATCTGGGTATAATAAGGGAATGGACTATTCCGTGGTCGCATTTTTCCTGAGGATTATTGGAAAGGACGCATCCTGGGAAGTTTTCCAGCGATGTTAATGAAAATCCGTCAATTTCTCCTGCACGGTAAGCGGACACTAATTCATTTTCCGAATTAAAGAAATGAAAGGATACGTTTGACAGATAAGGCTGCCGTCCTGAATAAAGAGGATTCCTCACGAGTTCCAGAGAAATTATATTTCCCTGGGGGTCCTGGGCGATATTTTTCATCATGTAGGGGCCTGAGCCGATAGGGTCTTTAAGGTTTCTTGATGTCAGGGAAAAGTTTTTGGGAGAAATGCTTTCCCAAATGTGTTTGGGTATAATTTTAACGGTACAGTTCTCCAGGAAGACCGAAGAGGCGTTTTTAAGCCTGAACTGGAAGACAGAATCGGAAATTTTTTCTACTTCTACGCCCAGCCAGAGCGGCCTTAATGGACTGTTTACTTCCGGGTTCTGGATGGTTTCTATGGTAAAAACTACATCGTCTGAGGTTAAAGGTTGGGAGTCCTCCCAAACAAGATTCCGTTTTAAGGTGAATTCATATACCTTGCCTTCCTGCAATATTTCATAGCTTTCGGCCAGACCAGGGACAAGCTGTCCCTGCGCGTTATACTTTAAGAGTCCGGAAAAAATAAACTGGGTAATGTCCCTGTCTATATCTGAAGTATCGGCATAAACAGGGTTGATAAATCTAGGCGAGCCGACTACTCCCTCAACATAAATGCCGCCGGAAGCTGGCACCATCCTGGTGTGGTCGAAATAAAAGTTAGCCGCCAGGAAAGAAAAAGAGCCGGTCACAAAGAAGACCAGGATGAAAAATAATATTTTCTCTTTCTCTTCAAGGGTCAAAAGCAATTGCCGCCACTGACTTTTAGAAGGCCATTTTCTCGACATGCTGTTTTACTATAAGACGAGATTAAGCAGAGCTAAACCGATAAATGCCATACCCACGACAATGGTTGCCCAGAACATTTTTTTCT
This sequence comes from uncultured Candidatus Saccharibacteria bacterium, assembly GCA_964514375.1. Classification (GTDB taxonomy): domain Bacteria; phylum Patescibacteriota; class Minisyncoccia; order Minisyncoccales; family JANBVM01; genus CAZEQH01. The sequence continues at coordinate 24,914 of CAZEQH010000007.1, read as the reverse complement.
CCATGCCTCGCCGGGCGACGTAAAATTCTCCGCCTCCCCCGAAAGCAGAACCCAGAGAACTTCCTCTTTGCTGAAGCAGTACCAAAACAATCAGTATTGCTCCGACTATCATTTGAGGAATAAGTATAATGTTTTGCATAGATGTTATTAACTGACGCCCTATGGATAATAAAAAAGTTTATCTTATGATAAGCAGGCTTTTTCCGAGGACGTTATTTTGAAAAACCCAATATCAGATTTGTTATCCAAACAATGACCGTAGTGATAAATAAAGGGATAATTCCGTTTATTTGGAGTTCCTTAAACAAGATATCCAAGAACCATATAATAGCCATATTCAGTATCAGTGAAAAGAGACCTAATGTCAAAATCTTTAGAGGAATGGTAATCTTATCCAGGATGGGCTTGATAAAAAAATTTATCAGACCCAGAATAATCCCGATTACCAGTATAACCTGCCATTCCTCTGTCAAAGCTATTCCCAAAAAAACACTCTGTCCCGGGATAACGCTTATTGCGACTCCGGGGACAAATCTGGCGGCCAGAAAAATTGCTAAAGTTCCTAGGGTTATCCGCCAAAGTAAATTTTCCATATTAATTAAGATGAGGAAATTGAGACGCAATCTCCTCAGGCCTTATTCTCAGTAATTTACCAGCTTTCCAGAATAATAGCAGAAAACGGTCAATTTAACAAGACCCAGATTGCATTCAGTAAGAAATGGATTTTATTCTCAGTTTTTTATGATATTCCAGTGCAAAACGGTGGGCTTCATCCCTCAGCTGCAGAATGAGATTGAATATTTCTCTGGGTAGACTCACAAGCATCACGGGCTGCCTTGTTCCTTCTATGTAGAGTTCGTTGTTCCTTTTGGCCAGTGCCGCTATCCTGACGTTTCGGGCGCGGAAACAGCCATTTCTGATTTCCAGGGCTGCATTAAGCTGGGCTTTTCCGCCGTCGATAAGCGCTATTTCCGGCAGTTTCCACTCCTTGTGGCCGAACCTCCTCCTCAGCATCTCTTTTATCATGGCCGTATCGTTGGGTTTTGCCTCCATCTTTATCCTGAATTTCCTGTAAAGGTTTTTATTGGGTTCTCCTTTCTCAAATGTCGCCATGGCTCCCGTAGCTTTCTGTCCCTGGATATTGGAAATATCATATGCCTCTATCTTTTTAATCTTGCCTTCGGCCTGGAATATTTCCTTCAATTCCTTTGCCGTTTTGTTCCAATCGAGGGTCGGTTCTTTCATTCCTTCTATGATGTGTGCATTAGCCATGATGGTTTCCAAGGCCGAGATTTTGTCACGCAGGACTGAAGCTTTTTCATATTCCTGGCCCTTGGAGGCCGAGACCATCTCACTTTTAAGTTTCTTAATGACCGAATCCCTGCGCCCTTTCAATACCGAAACAAGATTATTTATGTTTCTGCGGTAAGATTTTTTATCTGGCTCGGGTCCCGGACAAAGCCCGAGATGGCACCAGGTGCAGTGTCCTGGGGGGTGCTTGCGTGCGGTATAATAAGGGAATATTTTTCTCAGAAACCTCAGAGTCTTTTTTAAAGCCCTGCCTTCCACGAAGGGACCGATATGTCTGGCTTTCTTTTTCTTTTGATGAGTTAAAAAAACCCTGGGGTATTCTTCCCGGGATATGCCTACGTAAAAAAAGTTTTTATCATCTCTCCATACCGTATTGTATCTAGGTTTCAGCTTTTTAATCATCTCCGCTTCCAGCAGCAGAGCTTCTATTTCAGAGCAGGTTAGTATATAGCCCGCTTTGCTTACGTCATCTGCAAATAAACTATCCTTGTAGCCCCCCTTATTCAGATGGCTCTGAACCCTCTTTTTGATATTCACTGCCTTACCGATGTATAGGATACTTTTTTTTCCCCATAGAGCATAAACCCCGACTGCCTCAGGCAGTCTGGAAAAAATATCCTTTTTTAAGAATCTAAACTTCTGCATACTTCAGAATTCTATTCCAAAATAAGCTTTTTTTCAACAGAAAATTTTTTCCTCAGTTTTTCCACTCATTTTCCCCTTAGCGGTTTTTGAAAATAAAGGATTGAAAAAAAGCCTGATTTGTATTAAAATGGCTTTTATGCGTAATAGTGAAGTTATCAAAATAAGGGGCGCTAAAGTCCACAATTTGAAGAATATCAGCCTTGATATTCCCAAAAATAAGCTTGTCGTGATAACCGGGGTTTCGGGTTCTGGGAAAAGTTCCCTGGCTTTCGATACCCTTTATGCCGAGGGCCAGAGAAGATATGTAGAATCTCTTTCGGCTTATGCCAGGCAGTTTTTGGGTATTATGCAGAAGCCTGAAGTGGACAGGATTGAAGGGATTTCTCCTGCTATTTCCATAGATCAAAGAAAGGTAGGCCGCAATCCCCGTTCCACGGTAGGCACTATTACTGAAATTTATGACTATCTCAGGCTGCTCTTTGCTAGAATAGGAGTGCCGCACTGTCCCAAATGCGGCAAGAGGATTTCCCAGCAGAGTATAGACCATATAACAGAACAGGTTCTTAATCTTCCCCAGGGCAAGGAGATAATCATCCTGGGCCCGGTAATCAGAGGTAGAAAAGGAGAGTACCGCGGAGTCCTGGAAGAGATTCAGAGGAGCGGTTTTGTAAGGGTGAGAGTGGACGGGATAATTTACCGCACCGAAGAATCTCTGGAGTTGAGTTTGGGGCGATATAAAAAACATAACATAGAGGTGGTGGTTGACAGACTTATTTTAGAAAAGGGTCTGGATAGAATCAGACTGGTAGATTCTTTGGAAACTGCATTGAAATTAGGAAAAGGGATAGTCATTGTATCGGTGGCCGGCGGATTGGATTCGTCCCTGCTTTCCGACGGGCAGGTGCAGGAAATGAAGAAGAGTAAAAATTCCGCCGATATTGACCTTGTGTTCAGCGAACATTTTGCCTGTGAGAAGTGCCGTATCTCCCTGCCCGAACTGGAACCGCGCCTTTTTTCTTTCAATTCTCCTTACGGTGCCTGTCCGGCTTGCCAGGGACTGGGAGAGACACTGGCGGTTGACCCAAATAGGGTTCTTCCTAATAAGGAACTGAGCATCGCAGAGGGTGCGGTCGTGCCCTGGGCCCGCGCTTCCCACAAGATAGGGCGTCAGGGTTATTTCTGGCACCTGCTGAAAAGATTAGCCGATAAATATAATTTCTCCCTGAATCAGCCCGTTAAAGGATTGTCTAAGAAGACAGTGGATATTATCCTGTATGGAGATGAAGAAATACCTGGAGTAAGTACCTGGCTGGAAAAGAGATATCACGAAACTGAATCTGAGTCCGCCAGACAGGAAGTGGAGAAATACATGGTTGAAAAGGTCTGCAAACTGTGTAAGGGAAAAAGATTGAAAGCCGAAGTTCTGGCCGTCAAGGTGGCTGAAAAGTCGATTAACCAGGTGGTGAAGATGCCCGTGGAGGAGGCCAGAAGGTTCTTCAAAGGTTTGTTGGAAGGTAAACATTTCCGTGATAACCCCGAACTTAGTAGAGTGGCTCACCCTATCGTCAAAGAAATAACAAACCGTCTGCAGTTTCTTATAGACGTGGGCCTTGACTATCTGACTCTGGACCGCAAGGCTTCCACCCTCTCCGGAGGGGAAGAGGAGAGGATAAGACTTGCTACCCAGATAGGCTCCAAATTGACAGGCGTACTTTACATTTTAGACGAGCCTTCCATAGGTTTGCATTCCAAAGACCAGGATAGGTTAATAAAGACCTTAAAGAAGCTGAGAGACCTCGGTAATACCGTTCTGGTAGTAGAACATGACCCCCAAACCATAATGTCGGCTGACTGGATTGTTGATATAGGGCCGTCGGCCGGAAAACATGGAGGGAAGTTGATGTTTGAAGGAACCCCTTTCCAGCTGCTTAAATCCAAAACCCTGACCGGAGAATATCTTTCCGGCAGGAAAGAAGTGATAGTGGAAAAAACTTTACAGGAAGAGTTTCTGAAACAGCTCATCATCAAGCAGGCATCAGAACACAACTTGAAAAACATTGACGTGAGGATACCATTAAAGAGATTTATTTGCATTACCGGAGTTTCTGGTTCCGGCAAATCTTCATTAATGAACGATATTTTAGCCAGGGCTTTGATGAGAAAATTTTACCGCTCTACAGAAGAGCCCGGCAAACATAAAGAAATTCTGGGAACGGAATATTTAAATAAGGTGGTCTTGATAGACCAGTCTCCTATAGGCAGGACGCCGAGATCCAACCCTGCCACCTATACCGGGACCTTTACCTATATTCGCAAGATTTTTTCTAAAACCAAAGAAGCCAAACTCAGGGGCTATCAGCCGGGCAGGTTTTCTTTTAACGTAAGAGGGGGTAGATGTGAAAACTGCCAGGGCCAGGGTGAGATTAAGATAGAAATGTATTTTTTACCCGACATCTACGTTAAGTGCTCCGAATGCAAGGGTATGAGGTTTAATAAGGAAACTCTGGCCGTAGAATATAAAGGAAGGAATATCGCCGAAGTTTTGGATATGACTGTGGAAGATTCCCTGGAATTTTTTAAGAACGTTCCCGGTCTTTCCCGCAAGCTTAGAACCTTAAAAGACGTGGGGCTGGGGTATATGGAATTAGGGCAGCCCGCTACCGCTCTTTCTGGAGGAGAAGCGCAGAGGATAAAGTTGGCTTCTGAGCTTTCTAAGAAAGCCACAGGAGACACTCTTTACATACTTGATGAGCCTACTACCGGCCTACATCCAGATGATATAAAGAGACTGGTTTCTGTACTCAGAAAACTGGTTGATAGAGGTAACACGGTTCTGGTAATAGAACATAACCTTGACGTCATTAGAAATTCAGACTGGATAATAGATTTGGGTCCCGATGGAGGGATAAAAGGAGGAAACATTGTGGCCGAAGGTTCTCCGGAAGAAATAGCCGAGAATAAAAAAAGCTATACCGGTCAATACTTGAAAAAAGCTTTGAAAAGGAAAAAGTCCTGATTCTTGACACTAAAACATGTTTTGATTATCCTATAATTAGAAGTTAGCACTCAAACCATTCGAGTGATATCCATGATACAAAGGTCGATTTTGCCAAAATAACAAGAGGAAATAGAGAACAGTGAACAAAGAATCGTTTTCTGTTTTTTATTTCTTTCCTTCTAGAAATGAAGATTAAACCTACTTCAGACTACGTCCTGATAGAACCTATTAGGGAAGAAGAAAAAACCAAGTCCGGCATCCTCCTTCCTGAGACTGCCGATAAGGAAAGACCCGAACAAGGAAAGGTTATTGCCGTTGGACCCGGCAGGAAAACCAAATCGGGTAAAGTTATCCCTATGGAGGTTAAGGTTGGACAGAAGGTTTTATTTACCAAATACGGTCCTAACGAGATAAAAGTCGAAGACAAAGAATATCTTATTGCCAAACAAGAAGATATTTTAGCTATTATCGAACAAGGCTAATTCTTATAATTTAATTTACTATATGGCAAAAGAAATAGTTTACCGCGAAACTGCCAGAAAGCGGATTAAAGATGGGGTAGACAAGCTGGCGGATGCCGTGAAGGTCACCTTAGGTCCCGGAGGCAGAAACGTGGTACTGGACAAGGGCTTCGGTTCCCCCACTATCACCAACGACGGGGTGACCATAGCCAAAGAGATAGAACTTGAGGACAAAGTCGAAAATCTGGGCTCTGAAATAGTCAAGGAGGTTTCGGAAAAAACCAATGAAAACGTGGGAGACGGCACTACCACGGCCGTAATTTTGGCTCAGGCCATAATTAACGAAGGTTTGAAACTGGTGGAGGTAGGGTTCACCCCGGCTGATATTAATAAGGGAATGAAGGAGAGGGTTCAGACCATAATACAATTTTTAAAGAAGGCTTCCATCAAGGTGGAAGACAAGAAAGGAATAGCCAAGGTGGCTACCATTTCCGCAGAAAGCGAGGAAATCGGCAATCTGATTGCCGACATCATGGAGGAAATCGGCAAGGATGGAGTTATAACCGTTGAGGAATCAAAAGGTTTCGGGCTCCAGAAGGAGATAGTGAAAGGTCTCCAATTCGACCGGGGATACATTTCCGCCTATATGATCACCGATACCGACCGGATGGAAGCTTCCTATGAAAATCCCTACATCCTTATTACCGATAAAAAAATATCAAGTCTTCAGGAAATTCTGCCTGTTTTGGAGAAAGTAAGCCAGACGGGTAGAAAGGAATTGATGATTATAGCAGACGATGTGGACGGTGACGCCTTAGCCACCCTGGTAGTCAATAAACTGCGGGGAATATTCAAAACCCTGGCCGTCAAAGCTCCCGGGTTCGGCGACAGGAAAAAGGAGATACTGGCAGATATAGCCACCGTTACAGGAGCCCAGGTGGTTTCAGATGAGTTGGGCTTAAAACTGGAAAATGTTAATCTTAATCAGCTTGGTTCTGCCAGGAGGATTGTCTCCACTAAAGAAAAGACCATAGTGGTGGAAGGGAAAGGAAAGAAAGAGGAGATAGAGGCAAGAATCAATCAAATTAAGCAGCAGATTAAGGATTCTGACTCAGATTTTGATAAGGAGAAGCTCCAGGAAAGACTGGCTAAGCTGGCAGGCGGCGTGGCGGTCATTAAGGTAGGAGCAGCTACCGAAGTGGAGCAGAAGGCAAGACAGCATAAGATTGAAGATGCTTTAGCGGCTTCCAAAGCAGCTGTAGAAGAGGGGGTTGTCCCCGGAGGAGGAGTAGCCCTGGCGGTAGCCGCGGAACTGACCGAACATGCCGACAGAAAGGAAGAAGCGGAACTCTCCAAACTGGAGAAAAAAGGTTATTTCGCCGGCCAGGAAATCATCAAGAAGTCCTGCCAGGCGCCCTTGAGACAGATAATAAATAATACGGGAGCAGATGAGGTTACATTGTATAGAATCTTGAAGCAAATCAGCGAAGAAAAGAAAAGAACAAAGGATACCGGTAAGATAAATTGGGCTTTGGGGTATGATGCGCTTAAAGGACGGGTGGTTAATATGGTAGAAGCCGGCATTCTCGACCCTACTAAAGTGGTGAGGATAGCTCTGGAAAACGCAGTTTCCGCAGCTTCCATGATTCTGACCACCGAGGTGGTAGTGGCCGAAAAGCCCGAGAAGAAGGAAGAGATGCCTCCCATGCCGCAGGCTTACTGATGAGTATTAAGACAAGAAACGCTTGATTTTATCCCTCCACACCTTCTTTGTGTGGAGGGCTTTAATTAAGCGGGAAATGTTTTATAATAAATAGATTAAAAAGGTCGGCCTACAAGATTCAATTCAGTAATTTGGTACAAAAAAATGTCATTTCTAATATTTTTAGCAGCCGCATTGTTTCTGGTTGTTCTATGGGTGATTTTCACCTATAACGGTCTGGTTACTATGCGCAACAGGACCCAGGAAGCCTGGGCGGATATAGACGTACAGCTGAAGAGGAGACACAATCTTATTCCTAACCTGGTAGAAACTGTAAAGGGCTACGCCGCCCATGAAAGGGGAATTTTCGAGAACGTGGCAGCAGCCCGGGCTCGGGCTATGGGGGCTACCGGTGTCAAAGAAAAGCAGGATGCAGAAAATGCCCTTTCCCAGACGTTGAAGTCTCTTTTTGCAGTTTCCGAGAATTATCCCGACCTCAAAGCTTCCCAGAACTTTCTTGAGCTTCAGCGGGAATTAAGAGATACGGAAGACAAGATACAAGCCGCCAGAAGGTTCTACAACGCTAACGTCAGGGACATCAATATCAGGATAGAAAGCTTTCCCGCCAACACCATAGTTTCTATGCTCGGGTTTAAGAAGATGCAGCTCTTCGAGATAACAGAACCGGGAGAGAGGGAAGTTCCCAAGGTTGCTTTCTAACCGCAGGAATAATTCTTTTCCAAGAAAAGAGATAAACGCTCAAGGATTTGGCGTCTTTGGATTATTATGCTTTGAGCGTAATCTCTTAAAACCATGGCTACTCTATATACCCAAGCTGATTCCAATATCCGGAAAACCTGGATACTGCTTACCTTGTTTTTTATTTTTATCATTGCAGTCGGCTGGCTGTTCAGTTTTCTTCTGGACGATAACAGTTTTTTGGTGATAGCTGTTGTTATTAGTACCGTCCAGACATTTGCAAGTTACTGGTATTCTGATAAGATAGTGCTGGCCATGACCGGGGCTCGCGAGATAAAGAAAGAAGATAATCCTGAACTCTACCGTATAGTGGAAAACCTGGCTATTACGGCCGGCCTTCCCCTGCCTAAGATTTTTATAATCGAAGAATCCCAGCCCAACGCCTTTGCTACGGGAAGGGATGATAAGCACGCAGTGGTTGCCGTGACGAAAGGTCTTTTAAACAAAATGGAAAGGACGGAATTGGAAGGAGTAATTGCTCATGAGTTGTCTCACATCGGCAACAAAGATATGCTCCTGGACAGCGCTCTGGTAGTATTAGTGGGCATTGTTTCTCTTCTTTCCAGGATGTTTTTAAGGTTAAACTATCTTAGGGGCAGCCGGAGAAGCAAGAATTCCCGGGGCAGTGCCGGTATCGTACTGGTTTTGCTCGGGTTTGTAGGAGCTATTCTCGCTCCCGTAGTGGCTTTTCTCATTAGGATGGCTGTTTCAAGGAAAAGGGAATTTCTGGCAGATGCCGAGGGCGCTCTTCTCACTCGCTATCCCGAGGGATTGGCCAGGGCCCTGGAGAAGATTGCCGGAGACCCGACTCCTATGAATAAATTAAACGATTCAACAGCACATTTGTATATTTCCAACCCTTTCCGTGAAAAGAGCTGGCTGACCAATCTCTTTTCCACTCATCCTCCGGTAGAGGAGAGGATCAGAGCCTTAAGGGGCATGGAAATCACCTAGAGAACTGTTCTCTTACTTTTAATTACGAAGTAATGAATTAACCAGTTGGAGTTTCGCTCCTCCTTGTCATTGCTCCGCAATGAAACAGGGAGCATAGTGACCGGTTTGTATAACTGTATCACAAGGTGGGGTGACTGAGCGGCTGAAAGTGCTTGCTTGGAGAGCAAGTGTACGGGAAACCGTACCCTGGGTTCGAATCCCAGCCCCACCGCCGTAAATTTTTCGCTTCGTTCAAAGTTTAAGTAATTAGTAATTAGTTTTTGGATGGTTGGAAGTTGCTGGTCTGGGACGGGGAAATTAAATCTATGAGGGGAATATGGGATAACATAATAAACTTTCTTGCCCATAAGGCTGTCCGGAGACTTTTATTTAAGATTGTAGCAGTCAATGTTATTTTTGTTATCTCAATTTTCTTATTGAGTATTTTTTTTGATTTCGAAGAAATTCACAAAAGTATTTCTCTCCTGCAGGACCTGGAGTTTCAGACGGCCTTTATTATTGTTGTTGGCCTGACTGAAGGAATCATCCTGGCCGTGATAGTGGCTCAGTGGCTGTATCAGCAGAATTTTGCCGCCATACCCATCAAAAAATTAATTGCAGAAGGCGAGAACGAGATGATTGAATTCAAATCATCCCTCAGGTGGGATTATAAGGAGAAGCGTACCAACAAAGAGCTGGAATACGTTATTGCTAAAACCATTGCCGGGTTCATGAATGCGAGAGGAGGTACCTTGCTTATCGGCGTTGATGATAATAGAGAACCTATAGGGCTGGAGAAAGATTTCGATACCCTTAAAAAGAAGAACAGAGACGGCTTTATGCTTCATCTGGGTCAGGTAATCAATAATTGTCTGGGCAAGGAATACTCACGCTTCGTTTCCGTTTCTATGGTTAGGATGGGAGTCAGGGATGTCTGCCGGATCGAGATACTGCCTGCCGCAGAACCCGTCTACCTTAATTACAACGGTCATCAGGAATTCTTTATCAGGGAATCCGCTTCCACCCAACCTTTGGAAATCAAAGAAGCCCATGACTATATAAAAATGCGCTGGGGAAAGTAAGGGAAAGGAATCTCATTCTGCTCTCCGGTTTAATTTTACGATGAAGGGGAGAAATCGCCATGCCTACCATAAAGTCGTTCGATAAGACGAAAATATACTATTCATTCCACCGGGGGTCGAAGAAACCGCTTATTTTTGTTCACGGATGGCTTCAAAATCATTCTGTCTGGCATAGGGAAATAGAATACTTCTCCCAAAGGGATTTTCCTACTTTTGCCCTTGATTTGAGAGGGCACGGTATGTCGGGAAAGCCGGCAAAGTTGTCTGCCTATAAGATGGATAATTTTGCCCGTGATGTTAAGCGGGTAATGGAAAAAAATAAGATTGAAAAGCCGATTATGGTGGGTCATTCTTTTGGAGGGATGATTCTTCTGAAATTCACGGAATTATTTCCTAAACTGCCGGGAGCCTTAGTTCTTATAGATTCCACCTACGAAAATCCGCTGAAAGATATGCCTGTGCTCAAGCTTTTCAAATCAACCAGGCTTACCAGGCACTTGTTAAGATATATCCTGAATCATAGGGGGCTCCGGGACAAACACTTCCCAATGGTAAACTTTTCAGAACTGAAAAACCATTCTGACCTTTACCATTGGTTTAAGGGGGCAGGGCGCATACCAGTAAAGAGTTTGGTAGCTTCTCTGAAAGCGATGCTGGATTTTGATGAGTCGGCAATTCTTGGTAAAATAGATATTCCCTGTTTGTTGATCGAAGGGGAAAAAGATAGGGAAGTACCTAGAAGCGTTGCCGTCAACATGCATAATAATATTAAGAAATCACAGCTGTTTTTCATTAAAAATGCCTCCCACAACACCCATATCAGGAACTCAGAACAAATCAATCGGGTCCTGGAAAGCTTTTTAGCCGGTTTATGAATTTATCGGATTTTAAATAAGTGTCTAAAGAAAAAGAACCGATAATGGTGGTGAAACGGGATACTCTTTTCGCAAAAGAGTACTTTGAGGGCTTCAAGCCCGCTTTCGGCACGGATTTCGAAAACATCATCCGGGGAAATTTTTCCTATCTGGAAAGGGGCATCGCCGAAGAAGATTCCAATTACAAACAGCCTATCAGTTACTGCATGATAGTGAATCCCGTTCTACAGAAAACGTTTCTTTATCAGCGTTCTCTTAAAGACCACAAGTATTTTGAAAAGAGGCTCCAGGGAAGGTGGTCGTGGGGTCTGGGGGGACACATCGAAAAAGTTGATGCATCGGAAGGCCGGAATCCCCTTCACGCCAGCCTGCTCAGGGAGTTAGATGAGGAAGTACAGTTGGAAATTAAGGGGGAACCGCAGCTACTAGGGTTTATCAACTATGATAACGATAAAGTAGGCGAAGTTCATTTTGGCATATTATACCTACTGGAAACCGACTCCAATAAGGTGATAATAAAAGACCCGGAGATAGGGCAGGGTAAATTAGCTACCTTACAGGAGATAGAAACCGTTTCCCTTTCCCCGGAACACATAGTGGAGGATTGGTCCAAGATTTCCCTGCCCTCTTTAAGGTCGTATTTGGGAAAAATTAAAACAGCATAGGTTGCGCTATATTAAACAGCAGTTTTTGAAATAAGAAGAACGGCTTATCGCAGCCGTTTTTTGAGTGGTTCTTTTTTCGCATCTATCCCAGAATTTTTTGATACAGAGCAATATATTTTCTGGCTGATTTTTCCCAGGACAAGTCCTGTTCCATGCAGTTTGCCTGCAATTTTTTCCATAGTTCCCTTTGTAAATATAGATTTAAGGTGTTGTCTATTGCTTTCAGAAATGCCTCCCCTTTATATTCAGAGAAGAGAAAACCTGTACCTTTAATCTTGCCATCTTTATTTTCTACCGGCAGAACGGTATCTCTGATGCCTCCTACCGCCCTGGCCGCTGTAATCGTTCCATACCTCATGGCTATCTGCTGTCCAAGCCCGCAGGGCTCGAAGCGGGAAGGCATAAGGAAAATATCGGCTCCACCGTATATCTGGTGAGCCATCTGCTCATCAAATCCTATTTTAACCCAGATTTTTCCAGGAAATTTTTTCGCAGCCTCCTTAAAGAATTCCTCGTAATCCGGAGAGCCCGTCCCCAAAAGAATAAATTGGATGTTTTTCTGCATCAGTTTGGGGAAAATTTCCTTGATTAAGTCTATGCCTTTTTGTTCCGCTAGTCGGGAGACTATTCCTAAAACCGGGATTGCCGAATGTGCTTCTCCAAAACAATTTTTCTGCAGGAATGCCTTGTTAATCTCTTTTGCTTCTAGGTCTGCGATTGAGTAATTTTTTGCAAGGAAAGCATCTTGTTCCGGATTCCAGGCTTCAGTGTCAATGCCGTTCAGTATTCCTAATAGGTTATTTCTCCTCTTCTTCAGGTAATCTTCCAGTCCCTCCCCGAACTCTGTAGTCAAAATTTCTCCTGCGTAGCTGGGGCTTACCGTATTGATAAAGTCAGAATTCATTATCCCCAGCTTAAGGCAGTTAACCTCCTCGGAAAAATCTGTTCCAAGTATACGATTGACTATTTCGTTGGAGTATCTGCCCTGGTAACCGAGATTATGTATGGTTAAAAGGGTCTTAAGATTAATTTCCTGTTTTCTAATAAGGAAAGGAGTAATGGCCGTATGCCAATCTTGGCAGTGCAGGATGTCTGCCTTCATCATCCGGGCTACCTTGATGCTTGCCGCCGATAAAAAAAGAAATCTGGCAGCTTCCTTTTCGCTTCCTCCGGAGGAAGCGTCGCTTTCAACATATACCCCCTTTCCGGCATAATATTCTTTGTGTTCTATTAAAAATAAGGGAACGCGGCTGCCGGGCAGCATAATTTTCCAAAGATTGAAAAACTGCTCTTTTTGGTCAAAGAATATAGGAACCTTTTTTTTCACCAGTTTGAGGATTTTCTTGTTCAGGTTTATGCATTCGTAAAAGGGGAGGACTATGGAAACATCGATTCCCAGTAATTTCAGGGCTTTAGGCAAGGCACCGACTACATCTGCCAAACCTCCCACCTTAGCTACGGGAGCTGCTTCCGAGGCCGTTAGAAAGACTTTCATATTTTGATGGCTCTAAATTTTTTTAATATTTTTGTCTGGTGAAGCTTATTCCCCCAGACCAAGATGTGGGAAATAATGAGCAGGTCAAAATAGATTTTATAGACCTCTAGTTTTTCCTTTTCCGTCTCTGCGAATTCCTTGGTAAGCCTTTGGTAAAATTTCATCATTTCACTTGTCATTTCTGTTTTAACCTTTTGGGGCAGAGGAAAATCAAGGCCTGTGTTCAGGTGTGCCGTGAAGCTGGCAGCGTCGGAAACCCTGTCTCCCAAATGAAGGCTGTCAAAATCCGCCATCTTAATGTTCTTTCCCTTAAAGAAACAGTTATAAGGATTAAGGTCTCCGTGTACCAAGACCTTATTTCTATTATTTCTTTGAAATGCGATTATTTTTTCTTTCGTTCTCTTGAAAGCTCTGGCAAGGAATCCGGCTTCCTTTAATTTCCTCTGCTTTAATATCCTGATATTCTTTTCTATGTCCGAGAAATCAATACCCCTCTTTAGAAAAGGGAATGTGCTCTTTATTGACTGCAACCTGGCAACGGCTTCTGCTATTTTTTTGAGGTGGAATACCGTATTTCTCTTTGCTGATATTATTTGCCCGAAATTATTCCCTTCAAGATATTCTCTGAGAAACAATCCTAGAGGTTTCACGTAGCAGAAAGGTTTTGAAATAAAAAAACCTTCTTTCCTGAAGGGTACGAATCGCTTGAAAAGAAATTTATTTGCGTAAAAGGCGTATTTTTTCCTGCCGTCTGAGTTGGCTATGCCTACTACTTTCTTTCCTTTTTCTAAAGTATAAACCGCCACTAAACTGAAGCTTCTCCAGTCCGTATATTTTTTAACTACCTTTATTCCTATTCTGGAAATGTTTTCCTGCCTGATGCCGATTTCTTTAGCTTTCTTTCGGAAAACTGCCCTCATTTCTTTCGGAGACAGCAGGATGTTTACTTCCTTCGGACTTATCATTTTATTATCCTCCTTAATTCCGGCTGCCCTGGGCTGATTTTTTCGTACTCCTTCCTGTACTTGGCGAGCATCTTCTCCAGTTCTGGTTGGGGCATTTCCATTCTCAGCATGTCGATAACATGGATAGCGTCGAATATGTCGTTCTTGGTCTCCAGCTTCCACATGGCATCACGCCAGAGGATGGCTTTTTCGAAATTCCTCTTTCGAGCCGCCTTTTTCATTTCTCTTTCCAGAATTTTTAAAAAGGCATAATAAACGTCTTTCTCTGCCCTTTCTTTAAAAGGAATTCTTACGGTTTCTTTGTATTTTCTGGCCATGGCTTCTATCTTTCCGCTTCTCTGCCACCAAAAGGCCTTGGCCACTATCTCCCGATAGAAGTCTTCACCTTTTTTTACTTCTTTTTTCGTCACGCCGGGGAGAGATTTTAAAGTGTTTAGCATTCTTATGGCTCCTTTTTCTATCATTTCCAGACTCCACCAGGGTTCTCCCGAGGCCCAGAAAAACTGGTCTGATGCCATGGCGACATCCAGCCTGTCGGTTATTCTGGAATTGATTTTTTTCTTGTTAGCTGTTTCCAAAAGAAAATTGAGGAATTTCCATTGGAACCTGTGGACCTCGTTTCTGGGGTCTTTCCATGAATAAAATTGTACTCCTTCTGCCACGTCTTCCTGGGTAGAAGCCCAGGTTGATTTAACGGGATTAATGCTGCCGTTAATTTCAAAATACCGGGGTAGTTCTGACAGAAAAATCTGCTTCGGTTTTTCCGATTTTATGATATTGAAGAGGAATTTTTCCAGACCAGGCCTATGGTGTCCGAATGTTTCACCGTCCATAGCCGTACACAGATATTTATTTTCTCCGAGTTCTTCATCCACTAATGAAACGAACTCTTTTTTACTCCTTACGACGGCACTCATAATGGAGTTGGATACCCTCCTTTCCCTGAACACCGGAGTAACTTTTGTATTGCCTATGGCATACAGCTTGTCTTTCGGAGCGTGCTCCTTGCCTCCGTTGTAAGCTATGTCGTCTATTATCATCATCGAGTACCCTGCGCGGGATACAATCTCAGCTACTTTTCGGCTGTAGGCCATTTCTGGAGGAAAAAAACAGACGGGTTTGTAGGATTTTCCGAAATATTTTCTGTTGTCTTGATTATTTTTCTTTATTTGTCTGATAATTTCCTTTTCTCCAAGGAAAGGCAGAAGAGGATGGTACTTGGCACTTTCGGTAAACTCCAGCCTGCCGGTCTCGGCTAATTTCCTTATATTATCAACAACATCCTGATACCCTTCTTTTACGAACAGTTCGGTCAGGGAGGCATTAATGTTAAGGTTTACCTTTATATTTTTAATACCTAAAAAACCTTTGAATAAAGGTCGGTAAGATTCGTGAACTACTTTTTTAAGAATTTCCTTGGATTGTTCAATCGGCTGATAGATATGTAGAAAGTTTACCCAATACATAGTTAACAATTTTTATCTTCTACTATTTCGCAAAGCACCTCCAGATACTTTCTGGCAGACTTTTTCCAGGAGAAATCTTTCCTCATGGCCCTCTTGATTGCGGCTTTCCAATCTGCCTTAAAGCCGAAGGCGGTATAGGCCCTGACTATATTGGTAAAGAGCGCCCAGGGGTCATATTCTTTAAATACAAATCCGTCTCCTTTCTTTTCCTGAGCATTGAAATCTTCTACCGTATCCGCCAGGCCGCCGGTTCCTCTTACTATAGGTATGCATCCGAATCTCATAGATTGCATCTGGACTATGCCGCAGGGTTCAAATTTTGAGGGTACTAAGATAACGTCCGCCCCCGCAAAGATTATGTGGGGCAGTGCGATATCAAATTCGAAGTGGTAACTGATTTTTTCGGGGAATTTTTCCTTGGCTTTCTGGATCATTTCCTTGTACCGGGAGTCACCGTCTCCCAGTATCACCATCTGCATATTGAGGTTCTTGAAAAGGGGTTCCAGAATATTTTCCAGCAGATCAAATCCTTTTTGGTCAGTTAATCTCGAAACCATGCCCGCCATGAAGATGTCAGGATTTTGGGCAAGTCCCATTCTTTTCTGGAGTTGAATTTTGTTTTCTCTCCTTTTCCTTATGATTCTGATATTGTAGTGCGATGAGATATGGGGCGATGTCTGGGGGTTGTATTTAGCATAACTGATTCCGTTTAAGATTCCGAATATCTTGTGCTGTTTTTCTACCAGTATCTTGTCCAGCCCTTCTCCGTATTCCGGGGTCAATATTTCTTTGGCGTAGTTAGGAGAAACTACCACTATGGAATCCCCGTATAAAATCCCTCTCATAAGCCAGTTAATCTTAGCTAACCTGGGATTAAAAAAATCCGGGATAGATTCTCTCCCCGAATCTTTGTCGCTTTCCTGGGAAAATCTGAAATCGCACATTCCCTGATAGCGCATGTTGTGTACGCAAAATAGGACGGGTATCTTAGAAACAATCGGATCATTTTTATATGTGGTCTTAATATAATTAGGCAGAAGTCCGGTCTGCCAGTCTGACGCCACTATAATGTCTGGGACCCAGGAGGAATGCCTGATAAATTCTATTACCCCTCGGCACAACAGCACCCACCTTATATGGTCATCGGAATATCCGTAGACATTAGCTCTCTGTTCATAATACTCCATGTTTTCCAGGAAATAGGAGGGAACGCTCTTACTGCCGGAATATTTTTTCACGTTGCAGATAAGAAAAGGATTGTCTCCGGGCTGGTCTGTAGGGATTTTCAAGCCGGCAATTTCCATCTTGAGATTATATTCTTCCGGATTAATGGTGCCGTAGCGCGGTATCATTAGTCTGGCATCCTGGCCCAGCTTTCTCAGGGCTAGGGGCAGGGAGTACATAATGTCTCCCAATCCTCCCGCTTTAGCGAAAGGAGCAGACTCTGATGCCACGAAAAGAATCTTCAGATTTTTTGCCGAAAGCACTTTTTGCAGTTTTTTACTGAGTTGCATAATAAAATAGACTAAAGCGGCCGATAGTCTCTTATTTTAGATAGAATTCCCTTGTTTTTTAACCGGAATACTGTTAATCTTTATAATAGGTTTATTTTAGCACAGTCAAGCTGAATTAGCGAGGCTGCCTGAAATCTCTCTCACCCATGCTTAATTCTCCAATAGAGGAAATAAAGTCCAGGCTTAACATCGTAGACGTAATAGGTTCTTATATCAAGCTGACCAAGACTGGGGCCAATTATAAAGCGGTTTGCCCTTTCCATTCTGAGAAAACTCCATCATTTTTCGTATCTCCTGCCAGGCAGATGTGGCACTGTTTCGGATGCGGAGAGGGACACAGTATTTTTGATTTCATCATGAAAATAGAGGGAGTGGAGTTTGGCGATGCCCTTCGCATTCTGGCGCAGAAGGCAGGCGTGGAGTTGAAATCCACAAGGCCGGAAATAAGAACCAAACGTCACAGGCTTTATGAAATATGCGACCTAGCGGCCAAGTTTTTTGAAATCCAGCTGCAGAAGAGTACTGTAGGCAAGAGAGCCAAAGAGTATCTTTTAGGAAGGAAAATCAGCGAAGAGTCCATTAAAAAGTGGAGGCTGGGATGGGCCCCGAGTAAATGGAGGGGGCTTTCTGATTTTCTGGTTTCCCAGGGTTACGACAAGGATGAAATTGTCCGCGCAGGACTGGCTTTACGGGGAGATAGGGATAAATTTTTCGACCGCTTCAGGGAAAGAATCATGTTCCCTGTTTTTGATTTTAATTCCCAGATAATAGGTTTTGGAGGAAGAGTTCTTAAAAAAACTAAGGATAGCGCCAAATACATCAATACTCCCAGCACCGTCCTTTATGACAAGGGAAAAATTTTATACGGCCTGGATAAAGCCAAAGTTGAAATAAGAAAGAAGGATTTTTGTATTATGGTAGAAGGGTACGTAGATGTTATCCTGGCGCACCAGTCCGGTATAGAAAATACGGTCGCAACTTCAGGTACGGCTTTAGGTTCTTATCAGTTGGATATTCTCAAGAGGTATTCAGACAACCTCAACCTAGCCTTTGATATGGATTTTGCCGGAGATAAAGCTACTAAGAGGGGGATAGAACTGGCTCAAGTCAGGGGTTTCAACATTAAAATATTGGTTCTTCCGGAGGGTAAAGACCCTGCCGATGTAATGTCAGAAAAGCCTGAGCAGTTTAAAAAAATAATCGGGAAAGCTGTTTCTATTCTGGATTTTTACTTCCAGGATGCTTTTTCTAAATTTGATGAAAAGAGCCCGGAGGGCAAAAGGAAAATATCTAATACCCTTATGCCTGTGATAAAAAGGATTCCCAACAAGATTGAGCAGTCCTTCTGGGTGCAGAAGTTAGCTGCTAAACTTGAGGTTAAGGAAAGAGATGTTGAGGAGGAATTAAGCAAGGTGAAAGTAGAAGAATCTGCAGACGTGGAAATAGACGCTTTCGTGTCTCCCAATCCCGTCTTCGCCCAAAGCAGGCAGGAACTTCTGGAAGAGAGGGTTATCAGCTTGGTCGCCAAGACCCCTGAGGTTTGGGAACAAATCGACAAGGAAAAATTTTCTTTCTGTTCTCCAAAAATAAGGCAGATAATCATAGATTTTCAGAAAAGGGATAAGTTTTCCAAAGAGACCAAGGAATTTTTAGACTGTCTATGTCTTAAGGCCGAGATGGAGGAATTGAAGGAGAAGGACATACTGCCGGAAGTCAATTTCTGCCTGGAAGAAATTAGGTCTATCGGTGTTAAAAACAAACTCAATGAGATTTCTCTGCAGATTAAAAAGGCAGAGGAGGAGAAAAACAGTGAAAAAGCAGAGGAACTCGCTAAGGAGTTCGACCAATGGTCCAAAAAAATAACAACAGGATAAAAAACATGGCTAAGAAAAAGATAAAATCCAAAAGCACGGAGAATAAAAAAATGAAGGCTGTAAAGAAAAGAGCTGTTCGGAGAAAGGCTTCCCGTCCGTCCGCCGGGAAGAAAAAGAAGTTAAGCCGAAAAACCTCGGTTAAAAAAACTTCCCGTAAATCTTCCGCTAAGAAAAAAAGCAGAGCAGTTCAAAAAAAGCGCCCTGCACAGGAAAAAATGAGAAAGAAAAACATTTTTACGGAAGAGAGCGTAAAGCCTATTATGGAAAAAGGGGAGCAGAGAGGATTCATCACTCTAGCTGAGATTCTATATTATTTTCCCGAACTTGAAATGGACGTGGGAGGGCTTGACGGACTACTCCAGGAACTGGACCGCAAGGGAATCGAAGTGAAGGAAGTAACGGAATATTTGGATGTGGGGAAAAAGAAGCCCAGAGGAAGGGAATCCAGAAATATAGATCCGGTTCAGATGTATCTTAAGGAAATAGGCAAAGTGGATTTTCTGACTGCCGAAGAAGAGAAAGAATTGGCTAAAAAGATAGAGAAGGGTGACGAGGAAGCCAAGAAGAAGCTGGCTCGTGCTAACCTGCGGTTGGTGGTTTCCATTGCTAAGCGCTACGTGGGAAGGTCTCCCAACCTTACCATTCTTGACTTGATACAGGAAGGGAATCTCGGATTGTTCCGGGCTGTGGAGAAATTTGACTGGAGAAAAGGATACAAATTTTCCACCTATGCCACCTGGTGGATAAGGCAGGCGGTAAGCAGGGCTCTGGCCGACCAGGCCAGGACTATCAGGATACCCGTGCATATGGTAGAGACGCTTTCCAAATACAATAAAGTGAGAAGGAGGCTGCTGAAGAACTTGGGCAGAGAACCCCTGCCCGAAGAGGTAGCTGCTGAAATGGGTATTGAGGTGAACAAGGTGCACCATCTTATGCAGATTTATCAGAAGACGGTATCGCTGGAAACTCCGGTAGGGGACGAGGAAGATGATTCCATACTGGCTGAATTCATCGAAGATGAGAAAACGGTTCCTCCTTCCATGGAGGCTGCCCGGGTACTGTTGAAGGAAAGGCTGGAGGAGATTCTGGGAGATTTGACACCCAGGGAACAGAAGATTCTTTCTATGAGGTTTGGCCTCAAAGACGGCATTACCCACACCCTTGAGGAAGTGGGCCAGGTTTTCGGAGTTACCAGAGAAAGGATAAGGCAGATTGAAGCTAAAGCTCTGGAGAAAATAAGACAGCATCACTCCCTGAAAAAACTGAAAGGTTACTAAACTTATAGGGATAAGGGCGTATTTAAAAAAGCACCTCCCTTGAGGTGTTTTTTCGTTGTATGTTCGCCTTATGCTTTCCTTACCACTTCATTAAGAACTCGTGATATGCGTTTCCTTTATGAACACATTTTGGTTCCGTTGCCGTTACTTTTTTGCCCACTATCATTTCCAGGAGTCCTGCAAAATAACCCCTGAGTACGTGGCATATAAAAACATGGGTATTGAAGTTTTCTATTTTGAAACGGACATGTCCATTTTTATCATAATCAGTAACACTGATGTCGCCCATTTTGTAATGTTCTCTCCATATTCTCTGGGCATTCTTGGCGAGCATATCAAAGGAAATAAAATATTTCATGAACAGCCTGATTATTGTGGAAGAAATTTTAGATTCTACCCTGCCCATCTCTTCAAGGTCTTTTTCGTTATAATTAAACATTCTCTGTATGATTATTATCAGGGCGACGGGAAATGAAGCAGGATAAATATCGGTTAATTTCATTTTTTTATAATCAATCGGAAAGCCTGACTGTGCCATGGTTTCCTCAATCTTCCTCAGGGTATCTTTTCCTCCCTTTTTGATGACAAAATCCAGGTCGTTTTTTAGGCAGTCCCCCGTAACTTCCCCTTTCACTTTTTTAATGTCATCAAGCTCTTCTTTTGAAATTATTTGTTCCATATAGTTCAATTATACCGCCCTGCGCCGTTTAAGAAAACAACCCTTTCAGAGGTGTCACGGACAATCTCTTCGGCGGTGCTTAGCAAAGCGATCCCTTCGGCGGTGTCTCGGATAACCCCCCAGAAAAATTTAAAGAAAATTTCTGTGGTGGGTTTCAGTGAGGCTCGAAAATCAGGGCTGCTGAGTTCATGCAGTAGCGGAGGCCTGTCGGTGCTGGACCGTCATCAAAGACGTGCCCCAGATGCGAATCGCAGCGGGCGCACCTTGCCTCTTTCCGAACCATGCCGTGTGACTGGTCGGTATGGATAGTCACGTGGTCATCCTTATAGGATTTCCGGAAACTCGGCCAGCCTGTACCGGAGGAAAACTTGTGTTTTGAGCTGAAAAGAATTAGCTGGCAGTTAGAGCACTTATATGCTCCTTCTTCTTTGTTGTCCCAGTAGGCGTTCTGGAAGGGGGGCTCGGTGCCATTTCCTCGGGTTATTTCGAAAACATCTTTGGGGAGTATCTTCCGCCACTCCTCAAGGCTTTTGTGAATTTTTTTAACCATAATTTAACGACTTATTTAGGTTTACTGCATCCTATATATTAGCATAGAAGAAAACACATCACATCTCCTGTAATATAAAAAAAACGGCTTATAAATTATCAAAATTAAGCCGTAATATAGAAGTACGCATTATTTTATTCTTTCTTTTCCTCTACCTCTTTTTTTCTCTTATTTACTGCGTCTTCAAAATGATCAAAAATATCTTTTATGTTCCATTTTTCCCCGTCTATTTCTGCCGAGCCTACCCCAAAAAGAGTCACTAAATATTTCCCTTCATGCCTATTTTCCAAATCATCTATGATTATTGTTTTGAATCCCATTTGCCTCTGCTCGTATTTGTAATTTAAATTTACTATTTTTTTTATCTCAATATGATTATATTGTCAAAATCTCTTTAAGCTTTTTCTGCCCGTTAGATATATGAAGATTTAAAAAAATAAAAAAACGGCTTATTAATTTAAGCCGAATTATGATGAAAGTGCTATGTGAATATAAACACTTCTTCCCAATTCCAGGAAGCATCTTCTTCCTTCATTATTTCCTGAAAAAATTCATTGATTTGCTCGTTCTTGTTTCTCTGCGCTTCATGCATAAAAAATTCGTTCAACTCCCTGAGTGTGGGCGCTTTCATGCGGAAATCGCAATCAGCCCAGAGACAATCAAATCCTTCTTCGGATTTGTATTCAAAGTATTTTCGCCCGCATTTAGGACAGTTAAATATTTTATCTAAGGGAGAACACACTCCTAACTGCCTGTAAGATTCATAAGCCCTTTTAATCAATTCTTTCATTACGTTATCAACCATTACTTGTTCCATTTTTATCACCCATTCAATATTCTTTTGTTAATATTAGAATCTACCAACCCGCTTTCAAAAAGTCAAAAATAAAAACCCGGGAAGTTTCCCGGGTTTAGTAGCTGGTGATTAATCTTTCGCTTTATCCAGCTTATCCAGCCTGAGCCATTTGAAGCCGTAATATACCACGAAGGCGATGACGATAAAATCAATTACTGCTCCGACAAAATCTCCCCAGAGAATCCTGGCGCTTCCTATACTGAAACTGGCAGACTCCAGGCCGCTTACCTTGCCCAAGGCCAGGCCGACTATTGGATTGATTATGTCATTGACCAGGGCGGCCACCACCTTGGAAACCGCTCCCCCTAGTATGAAGCCGATTGTCAGGCCTATTACCCCCTGTTTCCTTATAAAATTAATGAATTCTGACATATTTTTTTTGGTTATTTTTATTCGCAAGACCTTTCAATCTTGTAATTCTTTTCTTATCCTGCGTATAATTTCTAATTTAATTTCCTCCGAAACTTCAAATTTATTATATGGAACATAATTCTGTCCCCATCTCTCGTCTTTGAAGTTAATCCCTGAAAAATTAACTTCTTTTGAATACCTCGGGATGAAATGTAAATGAACATGTCTTACTGTATTCCCGAGGGTTGCGTAATTAAACATGTCTGCTCCAAAGTTTTCCCTTACTGCGTTTCTTAATTTTTTCGTGATTTCAAAAAAATCTTTCAGTTCCTCCTCGTTAATATCAAAAAAATCTTCCGTATGGCGTCGTAATCTTATGATGCACCTCCCTAGATAACGCTGATCATCGGCCAGATGTACTGCCCAATTTTTATACTCTTTTATTATCAGTCCTTGGAGATTGCAAAACTCACAATTCATATACTTCATTTTATCCTTAATTCCTAATGAGACAGAAGGCGGAGCCCTGTACCGCATGGTGCAGGGCGAAGCGACTGTTTCCCCAGACTGAACAATGTTATAATTTGCCTTTTTGTTTAACAGATAAAATGATACTTCCGATTGAACCAGCTAAAAATCCTATTGGACAAATAATGGTGGCTAAAATAAAAAATACTGGTTCCTCAATTTCTTTCTTAAAAATTACGCTTAATAAACCTGAAAACAAATTATGAAGTAAAACAAAAACGAGGAATGCCACAGCGGAAATTCCGGTTAGCAACAGGAATTTTTTAAGAGGTTTCTCTACTCCTTTTTTAAGAGTCAGAACTATTAATATTGCTCCCAGTAGAAAAAAAACTCCCCATTCCGAAAAAACAATAATAGGGCCGGCTATTTCAAATAATTTTGTTCTGACGCTGGGAACAAACATACCGCTCATTATTAGAATAAAAACTACTACTAATAGCGAAAATATAATTTTAATAGGCAGATTGACCATAATTTATTCTACTCCTTCAATAAATTCAGGGTAAGACAAAAAACCCTTGCCCGCCGAAACCCGAAGGGCGGGAACCTGTTTTGCCTACCATTTAATTAAAAATTCGTGATATGCGTCACCCTTATGGACACATTTTGTCTCTTCGCATGTTGTTTCATTTTTAACTATCATTTGAGTTGCGGCAGAAAAAAGGCCTACAAAAACAGAACATTGATATGGATGCAAATCAAAGCCTTTCATGCTCAAAATAATCCTTCTCTTTTCCTTATTAAATTCAAGCACGGTAAGATCTCCTACTGTTGCGGCTTTCCTCCATATTTTTGTAATTTCCTTAAGTGTCTGTTCTATTGATGTAAAATAATTAAAATAAAGTCTAATTAAAAAATAATTCTTAGCGGCCAATCGTCCTATATCTTCATAATCTTTATTGCTAAATCCGAAAATTTCCCTGGCAACCCACAAGCAAATAGCCAGTAAGCTTATCGGGTAGAAATTACCCGCCTTTATTTTATTAAAGGAAAGTGGGTGGTTTAACTCTTTCATTTTTTGTTCCAGCTCCTTAATTCCTGCCGCCCCTTTCTTTTCATAAACAAAATCACTTATATTTTTAAATGCAAGACCCCTTATTTCTCCCTGGATTTTCTCAAATTCTTTTATTTTGTTGGGAATATCCTGTTCCATATTACCTAATTATACACACCGGAAGTGCCGTAAGCAACTGCTTCGCCTGTCCAAAATCTTAATAAAGGAGGGCTTCACCGGCGTCTGCGCCGGTACTCGCAATAAATAAAAAAGAGAGCCTTTTTCGGCTCTTCGCTAATCGATACTTTTTTATTTGTTCAGCGTACAAGATACACATTTGCAGCCCTTTTTTTTCTTGAACGCAGGCCTCTTTACGGGCTCTGCTCCTGCTGCCTTTACTACGCTTTTGCTCCATTCGCTCAAATAAAACTGAGCATCCATTACAACCCTGTTTTGAACATAGGGAAAAGCGATATCTGGTAGATTATCTAGTCCGGTCTTTTTTGCCGCCCGAAGCAGATTGACCATGGTTTTCCAGAAGGTCTCAGTTCCGCTATTGGCCCAAAAGTCCCAGTCGCTTAGAGCGTGGTCAGTAGTATCACACGCTTCGGCATACTTTTTTTCAGCATCTTTGAGAGTAGTGTTCACATCTGCCTGGCATTTTATAATTTCATCTAGAATCTTGCCAACGAACGGTCCCGAAGGTATGATCGGCTTAAGTTTTCCAATCACTTCAGACAATTTCATTCAAATCATCTCTATCACTATTATTTTGTTAATAAAGAAATCTAACAAACCGAGCCAAAAAAGTCAAAATAAAGAACTATATCTGTACTTCCGCACAACATATCACTGACCTTGAAAAACTGAAGAAAATGATTTATATTTATATATCTCCATTCCGGCGTGGCGCTCCGCCAGCTGGCGGAGGTAA
>CAZEQH010000006.1:44899-56238 GCA_964514375.1 uncultured Candidatus Saccharibacteria bacterium | reverse complement strand
CCGCGATATGAAATCGCGAGTCACCCTTCGGGTAAAGCCGCGTCTATTCTATAAAGAATATGTGTATAAGTTTAACCTTTTTTAGGGTTTAAGTCAAACGAAGAGATTCAAAACACTATAAAGCCTGCAAGTCTATCAAAGCCTTTTCGTAGACATCAATCATGCTTTTGGCCTCGTTCATAGATAAATGATAAGTGGGGTCGTGAATAATATTGGAAGTAGTCTCATGTGCTTTCTTAACTTCGGGCAGATTCTCCATGATATCAATGCTTAATTTCTGGAGTTTATCCGTTAAAGTGTCTCCGGAGTATCCCTGGGCCTGCAAGACGTCATTTAACACAGTGTCTGCCTCAATCAGGGCCAGCTTGGCATCGGATTCAGCCCCGCGGCTGAATCTGGCTTCAATTTTGGCCCAATCTTTATCTATCCTGGAAACGGCATGAGAACGGAAGGTCAGGTATTCTATCATGTCCCAGATAACAAGCCTCTTTATCCATTTGGTGTTGATCAGGGCATAGACAATAAAGAGTATAAAAAAAAGGTTGAGCGACAAGAAGATAAACTTAATGGTCAAAAACCAACTACTGGAGCCTGGGTTCAGTAAAAACTGGAGGAAATCGTTCACCGCCACGTCAATATTACCTATGATTTCGTAAAAGTTCATAAAACCTTTTATTTAAATTACTCCCTTTTCAAAGGCTTCGGCTACCTTTAAAATTTTATTCTCTTCCCAATGTTTTCCTATAATCTGAAGCCCTACGGGCAAGCCTTCAATTTCTCCGCAGGGAAAAGATATGGCAGGCAGTCCTGCCAGATTGACTGAAACCGTAAAGACGTCGGAAAGGTACATCTGTAAAGGATCTTCCACCCTCTCTCCTAATTTAAAAGCAGTAGTAGGACAGACCGGAGACATAATGACGTCCACTTCTTTAAAAACCTTGTTAAAATCCTGTTCAATCAATTTTTTAATTTTCTTTGACCTCACATAGTATGCCTCGTAATATCCGGATGATAGAGCGTAGGTGCCAAGCATTATTCTTCTCCTAACTTCGGGACCGAAACCCTCTCCCCTGCTCTTCAAATAAACGTCCAGTAAATCAACCGCCTCCTCTCTCCTGCTTAATCCGTATTTTATACCGTCAAATCTGGCTAAGTTAGCGGAGGCTTCAGATGGAGCTATGATATAGTAGCAGGGAAGGGCGTATTCCGTATGTGGCAGACTAATTTCCTTGACTGCCGCCCCTCCTTTTTGGTACCGTTCTATCGCTTTTTCCACCAGGTCTATAACTTTCTGATCAGTACCCTTAATGAAATATTCCTTTGGAACCCCGATAACCAAATCCTTTACTGTCTTGCCTTTAGAAGAATTTAAGGAACCGGGTTCAAAGCTGGTGGAATCTTTTGAATCCTTTCCTCTAATTATATCAAAAACAATCCTGCAGTCTTGTATGTTCCTGGTGATAGGGCCTATTTGGTCAAGGGAAGAGGCAAAAGCTATCAGGCCGTACCTGGAAACGGCCCCATAAGTAGGTTTGAGCCCTACTACCCCGCAAAAAGAAGCAGGCTGCCTGATAGAACCGCCCGTATCAGAACCTAAGGCAAAAGCACACAGGTCTCCTTTGACAGCAGCAGCAGACCCTCCTGAGGAACCTCCGGGCACTCTTTCTAAATCATTGGGGTTTCTGGTAGGACCGAAAGCTGAATTTTCGGTGGAAGAACCCATAGCGAATTCATCAAGATTAGTCTTTCCTAATATGATAATCCCCTGGTCTTTCAATCTGGTTATGCATGTGGCGTCGTATGGAGCTACGTAGTTTTCCAATATTTTGGAGGCTGCTGTAGTTTTGGTGCCCTCAACCAGAATGTTGTCCTTGACAGCCATGGGAATCCCAGCCAGCACGGAGATATCCCTGCCTGCAGAAAGCTCTTTATCAATTCCTGCGGCCTGGGATAAGGCCGCCTCCCCGTTGAGACTGAGAAAGGCGTGGACTTTCTTGTCCTGCTCTTTTATCCTGGCAAGATAGGCCTGGGTTAACTCCACTGCTGAAAAATCTTTATCCTTTAATCCTTTATGTGCGCCCTCTATGGTAATGCCTTGTAGTTCCATATTGGTTTGTTTAAAAAACCTGTTTCACCTTAAGATAGCCATTCTTTTGTTCGGGCATCAATTCTACCAGTTTCTTTACTCTTTCCTTCGGGGCAGGCACAGGATTATCTTCTCTCATTACATTTTGCGAACCTACCCCCGCCTCATCAAGGATGACTTTAGATATATCCACCTCTTTGAGTTTTTCAATATAATCCAAAATCGAGGAAATATCCTTTTCCATCTTTTTAATCTCTTCTGAGGCCAGTCCCAACCTAGCCAAGAGAGCTACGTGCCTTACTTCTTTTTCAGAAATCATAGATTGCTTTTAAAGCCTTAGAAAGATTTATGTCTACTTTGGAGGCTCCAGTTCCTCTGTTTCCACTAATACTTCACTAAGCTCATCTAAGTTTTCCAACACCATCCCGGCTCCCCTCACAACGGCGGTCATAGGGTCTTCAATTATCCTGGTGGGAACTTTGGTTTCTTTTTGAACTAAAACGTCTAATCCTCTTAAGAGAGAGCCTCCTCCGGCAAAATATATTCCTTTAGTCATAACATCTGCCAAAAGTTCTGGGGGAGTTTCCTCAATAGCGGTCTTGATTTCGGTCACAATTCTGTTTACGGACCTTTCCATAGCTTTGCGCACGTCCTTGTCGGAAATCAGAACCTCTTCCGGAAGACCTGTGACAAGATTTCTTCCCCTCATGGGCATCTCTTTGTTTTCTTTCAGGGGGTAGGCAGAACCTATGCCTATCTTAATCCCCTCCGCCGTCCTCTCGCCTATCAGCAGCCGGTATTCCTCCTGGGCAAACCTGATTATGTCTTCGTTCAGTTTGTCTCCTGCTATTCTCAAGCTCTTGGAGATGACTATGCCTCCCAGAGAAATAACCGCCACTTCCGTAGTTCCGCCACCGATATCTACCACAAAATTGCCTCCTGCTTCCTGAACGGGAAGGCGCGCCCCGATGGCAGAAGCCATAGGTTCGTCGATGAGAAATACTTCTCTGGCTCCTCCAGACCTGGCGGCGTCGATTACGGCTTTCTTCTCCACTTCCGTTACTCCCGACGGTATTCCTATAATCACCCTGGGCCTGACCCACTTTTTCTTCCTGCTCTTTTCAATGAAATATCTGAGCATTTGCTCGGTTACCTCGAAGTCGGAAACCACGCCGGCCCTCAAAGGACGGGTAGCCACAATATGTGAAGGAGTCCTGCCCACCATCTTTTTAGCTTCAGAGCCGATGGCTAGAACCTGGCCTGTTTTCTTATTTATGGCCACCATGGAAGGTTCCTGAATGACAATCCCTCTTCCCCGCACATAGACAACGGAATTGGCCGTGCCCAGGTCGATGGCAATATCTTCTGATAGCGCTTTTAATATTTTCTTCAGCATGATAAATTTTCTAAATATTGACTTAACTTCTCAATTTTTATCAGCTCGGCTGTTTTCTTCCCTCTCTCCTTTATTTCCACCGAGTCCTCAGCCAAGGTTTTTTCCGAAACGATTACCCTTATCGGAATCCCTATCAGGTCGCCATCGACAAATTTTTCTCCAGCCGACTTGTCTGCCCGGTCATCGTAGAGAGCTTCAATGCCCTCTCTCTGGAATCCCTTATAAATCTTGTCTGCCGTAAGGACGACCTTATTCTCATTGCCGAGAGACAGCAGATGAACCATATAGGGGGCTACCTCTCTTGGCCAGATTATACCATTTTTATCATTGTGTTTCTCTACTACCACCCCCATCAAACGGGTAGTGCCTATACCGTAGCACCCCATAGTGGGATACGTCTTTTCCCCGTTCTCATTTAAAACCCAGAAATCAAAATCGCGGCTGTATTTTTGGCCTAAATCAAAGATATTACCTACCTCAGAAGCTCTGCCCAACTTCAGTTTACTCTTGGCGCATTTGGGACAGGGCTGCCCCTCTTTTACTTTGGCAATTTCAACATTAACACAGTGGCTACAGCTGCTGCAATAAAGAATGTCATCTTCTCCAGCTTCTGTCAGGACCATAAATTCGTAAGATATCTTTTCTGAAAAAGAGCCTCCTGACCCTTCAGTAATTTTAGCTTCCAAACCGCATCTGTTAAAAATATTCAGGTAAGCTTGCTTGGCCTTCTCGTAAAAAGATTCAAAGTCATCTCTGCTGAGATGGAAACTGTACATATCCTTCATGCCAAACTCTCTACCCCTCAAGATACCGGATTTAGCCCTGAGCTCATCTCGAAATTTGTTCTGAATCTGATAGACGAAGATAGGAAAATCAGTATAAGAGGAAGAATGGCTTTTAACGAGAGGAGTAACTACTTCCTCATGGCTCTGGCCCAGAGCATACTCCTTGCCCGTGCGGCTCTTGATTTTGAAGAGAATATCAATACTGTCCCAGGCTCCTGTCCGTTTCCATTTCTCTGCAGGATGAAGGGCTGGCATAAGTATCTCCTGACCCCCTATATTGTTCATTTCCTGCCTAATAATATTTTCTATTTTTTTCAGTGCTGAGACACCCAAAGGAAGAAAGGAATACACCCCTGCCGTCAATTTGTCTACAAACCCCGCCCTGATCAAAAGCTGAGAGTTGATACTCTTTTCATCTCTCGGTGCATTCTTTAATGTTTTAGTAAACAGCTTGCTTTGTCTCATTTTTTAAAAAATCCTTGATACGTCTTTAATAGTAACCCAAACCATTAAAATCAGGAGAAGGGCGAAAGAAAAAGCTGTTATCGCCTGTTCTATTTTTATGGAAACGGGTTTTTTCCTTATAGCTTCAATCAGCAGGAACATTATTTTACCCCCGTCCATAGCCGGGATAGGCAGGATATTAAAAACGGCCAGATAAATAGCTATAACGGCCAAAAAATTAAGGAAATAAGTGAATCCCAGCTGCTGGCTCTGGCTCAACATCTGGAAAACCCCCACAGGCCCCACCATCTGCACTCCTGAAGGCTGTCCTTGGGATATATTGACAACAGCCTGGATATAGCCCCGCATTACCTCCAGGGTCAGCTGACCAGTCGCATGGATACCTTTGGGAAGAGCCTGATACCAGGGGAAAGATTGAAGGCCCAGCCGGATTAAAGCAATACCCATAGGTCCCTCGCCTTGAGGAGGAGAAACCCTGGGAATCAGATTCGCCTCCAATATTTCACTGCCTCTTTTTACAACGACTGTCATTTCCTGACCCAGATGTTCGCTGGTCAATTCCTGGAGCTGGCTTATTTTATCTATGGAAAAGGTTATATTATCCACTTTAACTCCTACTACAATATCTCCCGCCTGGAGATCCGCCTTTGCCGCGGGAGAGTCGGCAGACACATCGGTTACGGCAACATAAACATGGCTGAGATTGCCGTCGGCCTGGTCACTAATGGATATCGGGGCTCCTATCACAAACACGAGACTCAGCACCAGGGCTGCCATAATCCAAAAGGAAACTACCCCTCCCATGGCTATCATAATCCTTTTTCCTACGCTTTGCTGAGAAAAGCTGCGGGGATCCTCAAGGTTTTCAAATTCCCCCGGCATTCTCACAAAGGCTCCGAAGGGAAGCAGATTCAGAGAATAAATAGTTCCTCCTATTTTTTTACCGATAAGGCGGGGCGGATAACCTATCCCGAATTCTTCTACCTTCACTCCGAATCTTTTGGCTAGCAGAAAATGCCCCAATTCATGGAGCACCAGCATACCGATAAGACTTATAAAAGCTGTTAAAAATGAAACAACCACTTTGGTGTCGGTAAAATACTGAGTCCTTAACGTTCTATTTCTTTTTTCTTCTTTTCCATCGCTTCCTCCATCTTGTCCTTATAATCTTCAATCAAATCCTCGAGTTTGTCCTTACCTTTATACTTGTCATCCTCGCTCATCTTGCCGTCTTTGAAGCCCTCCTGAATCTCCCTCCAAGCCTCGTCCCTCCATTTCCTCGTGGTTTTTCTCACCTGTTCCTGCCTATCGGAAATTAAACGAATCAAGTCTTTTCTATATTCTTCACTCAAAGGAGGAAGATTGATACGGATAATCTTCTTATCAACGACGGGAGCCGCTCCAATCCTGCTTTTCTCCAAGGCTTTTACTATTTCCTCTATATAGGAATCGTCCCACGGCTGAATTACTATTTCCTTGGGCTGAGGGATGGAAATGGCAGCCAGCTGCCGTAAAGGATACGTCTTTCCGAAATATTCAACCTGAACATCCTCCACCAATGAAGGGGAAGCTCTTTCCGTCCTTATTTTCTGAAGTTCTCGGTTCAAAAAATCGACTACTTTATCAAGTTCAGGTTTAATGCGGTCAATGATTTCTTGATACGATATTTTATCTTTCTCCATAAGAAATTTAAAATTTCATTATAAAATATTGGCGACCTCTTATTGTAAATTTATAAACTCATAACCATTATCTCCAGAGCCAGCTTGCGATTGGCGTTGGTGGTGGAAAGCAAAAAGATTGTTCTTTGGAGTTCTTCCAGTACCTCACATAAGCGTTTTATATCAGGAGACTCTCCTTTTACAAGCCTATTCCTAAAGTAAGACAGCCATATTTCAAGTACTCCACTTAAATCCGGCCGCTCCGTCAATTCCTTTACATATTGAAAACGGACAGACAACGGAGAACGCTGTATTTTGATAAGTTCTTTTATCATGTTCCTTCTTTCCTCCAGTACTTCCGGGTGTTCCAAAAAATTTATCGCTTGTCCCGGTCTCCCCAAGGAAATCTCCAGGATTTCTTCAATCTTATCTTCCGGCATACCCTTCTTCTCCAGATAGCGGCTTATCTCCCCGCTTCCCACAGGATAAAATTTGACGCTCTCACACCTGGAAATAATAGTAGGCATCAGGGAATCAGGGTATTCTGTCACCAGTATCAGGATACTTTTAGCCTTTGGTTCTTCCAGAGTCTTTAAAAAACAGTTCTGAGCCTCTCTGGTCATTAGATGCGCCTGGTCGATAACGGCTCCCAAGAGAGAAGCCTTCACCGGACTTAAAGAAAGTCTCCAATTCAAATCTCTTATCTGGGCTATTTTAATTTGTTTTCCTGACGCGGTAATAGAGATGAAATCAGGGTGGCTGGAAAGATTTTTAGCCTGCAGAAGAGAAGAAATCAAATCCATAGCCATGGTTTTTTTCCCAAGGCCTTCAGGACCGCTAAAAAGTAAAGCGTGGGGAATATTCCCCGAGCTTATAATTTTCCGTAATATTTCTTTTTGTTTTTCGTGTCCTATAATCACCGTCCTTTTTAGGCTAAGTTAGGCCTATCTTTTCTTGCTCATTATGGTTCGCCTGTAGATATCTATATTTTCCAGCATAGCTCCCGTACCCTTTGCCACGCAAAGAATCGATTCGTCGGCCAAAATCGCAGGCACTCCTGTTGATTTGGCTATCAGTTCGGGCAGATTGTTCAAGAGAGAACCACCTCCGGTCATCACCATTCCCTTGTTCATAATATCAGCCGAGAGCTCAGGAGGAGTATCGCGAAGAACTAACTTTATGACCTGTATTATTTCAGCCATTATATCAGAAAGCGCTTCACAAACATCGTTTGAAGAGATGGTGATATTCTTAGGCAGACCCATAGCCAAGTCCCTTCCTCTGATTTCCATTTTCCTTTCCTCTTTTTCTATCATGGCCGTGCCTATTCTGATTTTTATTTCCTCAGCAGTCTGCTCCCCAATAGCCAGGTTGTATTTTCTCTTGACATAATCTGCTATAGCGGCATTCATCTTGTCTCCCGCAATCCTTATAGAGCGGAATGTGACTATACCTCCCAGGGAGATAACGGCTACTTCCGTAGTGCCTCCTCCGATATCCACTACCATATTTCCTGAACAACTGTTGATGGGTACGCCAGCCCCAATGGCAGCCAGAATCGGCTCTTTGGCAAGATATACTGCTTTAGCTCCCACGTTCATACCTGCTTCAATAACCGCCCTCCTTTCAGTGGAAGTGATGCCTGCCGGCACTCCTACCATCAGTTCAGGCTTGAGAAACCTGAACCAACCCATAGTACTGTCTATGAAATGCTTAAGCATAGCCTGGGTGACCCTAAAATCCGCTATAACACCGTCTTTAAGGGGCCGATAAATTCTAATAGTATCGGGAGTGCGTCCCATCATCTCTTTTGCCTCTCTACCTACTGCCATAATTTCGTTCTCGGCTAAATTCACAGCCACCACAGAAGGTTCCTGCAAAATCACTCCCTTTTTAGGAAGGAAAACGACTGAATTACAAGTGCCCAGGTCTATTCCTATTCTTCTCATAATTTATTATCAAGGGTGATTATAATATATGTCGGCTCAATTTAAGTATAGGGTAATCTCCCGGTTTTTGCAACCTTGTTCAAAGACGCATTTGAATACCCAATAATACTTAAATTTACATTAAAATTATATTAATATAGTATAAGTAGATGTTTCTTAAAAACCTGAAAAATGCAAAATAGAACAAGAAAACTAATACTGTTCAGCATGCTGGTTTTGTTTACCCTGTTTGCGCCAATCCTGATTTTATACAGCCAGGGTTACCGCATTGATTTAGAAAGCAGGTCTATTACACAAACGGGAGGATTATTTATTAAGACGCAGCCCAAAAAGACTAACGTCTTTCTTGAAGGAAAAGCCAGGGGGCAGACAGATTTTTTCTTCGGCTCTGTACTAATAGAGAACCTTCTGCCTAAAAAATACGCTGTTGAAGTGAGAAGAGAAGGATACTTTACCTGGAAAAAGGCAATTGATGTTAAGCCCAAGGAGGTCACGGAATTCAAGGACATAATGCTTTTCACCAAAAACCCTGATTTTACATTTTTGCTGACCGGTATTGGAAATCCCCTCTTCACTCCCGATAACAAAAAAATTATCTGGGAAGAAAAGAGCGGTAATTCCTGGGCATTAAAGACGTATGATTTAAGCAGTAATCTTAAAGCTCATCTTATTTCAGAAAGCGAGGCTTTCCCCAACAAAGATGCCGAGATATCGGATATTAAAATGTCGGAATCAGGAAACGAGCTTTATCTTACCATCAAGGTGGATGGAAATACCAGGGATTTTTCTCTTCAGCTGGATAGGATTCCTGCCAAGCTGCAGGAAATTGAAACGCAGAACAGCACGGGAACCATTCCCGTAGGTCTGCCAAGCGATGCCGCCGCTTACCTGTCGTCCGGCGGCAGCCTTTATTATCTTGACGAAAAGGGATATGTCTTCAAGGTTAATGATTTCTTATCAGACAAAGAAAGGTTAAACGACGTGCCCGTTACCGTGTCTAAAGATAAAACACTTAAGCTCCTGAAACTCTCTGATTTCCTCCTAATCGAAGAACAACAGGGAGGCCTTTATATCCTTAGACCAGATTCTAAAAAGTTTGATAAGATATTTTCTTCCGTAAAATCGCTTAAAATTTCTCCCGACGACAGAGAATTAGTTTATTTTTCTGACTACGAAATCGGCATACTCTTTCTGGAGCAATTCAATGAACAGCCTAGGAGGGAAAAAGGCGAAAATATGTTTCTTATAAGGCTGTCGGAAAAAATAGGAGACGTATACTGGCTGACTTCAGATTACCTTATTTTTAACACCCCGAGGGGAATTAAAATAGTTGAAACGGATAACAGGGACGATATTAATGTAGTGCAGATATCGGAATTTCCGGAATCTAAAATAATGTGGTTTAGTTCGGGACAGAAACTTTACGTTCTTTCCAATAAAGGCCTCTGGGTTTCAGAGAACATCCTCCCCTAAAAGGCCCCCTTCCACCGCCAACCGCAGACTTCTGACGTTTAAATCTCATTGATGCATAAGCTCGGGCATCTTCTGTTCAATAAAACCAGCATCGTTTCTGATGCTGGCTTAATTTCTTATTTGTCTCTTTCTCCATCCTTCGGCGGGACTCAGGATTCCGAGAGCTTAACGCTTGCTCCACTGAGGGGCGCGCCTGGCCCTTTTTAGGCCGGGCTTCTTTCTCTCTCTTCTCCTGTCATCGCGGGTTAAATATCCGAGCTTCTTCAGTTCTTTCCGGAATTCGGGATTGAATTTTTCTAAAGCCCTGGCTGTTCCGTGGCGAACGGCTTCCGCCTGAGAAGCAACTCCTCCGCCTGAGACCACGACAGAAATTCTAAATTTATCCAGACAATTAAGTTTATCCAAGGCAGCCCTGGCCGTCTTTCTTAAAGGCATGGTAAAAAAATACCGGTCAAACGGTTTTCCGTTAATAAGTAACTCACTTTTTCCTTTAGTCCAAAGTCTTACTCTCGCGGCAGATGTTTTTCTCCTGCCGACCGCCTCGTAATATTTACCTTCTTCTTTCGTCTCTCCTGCCGACTCTCTTTTACCCTTTTCCTCCTTTGCAACTTTTGAATCTTTTATCTTCTCTGTCTTCTCTATTTTTTTTGTCTTCTTGACCTTTTTTATCTCCTTCTCGTCCTTTTTAGAAATCTTTTTATCAGAAACTTTTCTCTTTGCAGATGGTGCTTTTTTTTGAGTGGTTTTAGGCATAGTTTATAAATTATTTTTGGTTTTGGAACTTTAATCTCTTTATCTGCTCCTCCCTTAATTTATTCTTGGGCAGCATGCCATAAACTGCCTTCTTAAGCACTTCATTTGGATTCTCCTTAAAAAGCCTCTTTAGGGGAATTTCCTTTATCCCTCCCGGATAACCTGAATGATGGTAATACTTTTTTTGCTGCATCTTTCTTCCAGTAATCTTTATCTCCTTAATATTTTTTACTATAACCACATCCCCCCCGTCTTTATAGGGCAGAAAATCAGGTTTATGCTTTCCTCTAAGAATAACTGCTATCTCGCTGGCTAACCTTCCGAGCGCTCTGTTTTTAGCATCTATAATTTTAGTTTGGCGTTTCATATTTTTACTTAACTAATTCGATAATGGCCACCTTGGCTCCATCGCTTTCCCTGGGACCCATCTTTACTATCCTGGTATATCCGCCTTTTCTGTCTTTATATCTTGGAGCCAGCTCTTCCACCAGACGTTTCACCAAATCGGGAGAGAAATCCCTTGACAGATTTCTCCTGATGTTAATGTTGTCTGTCTTAGCCTTGGTGATTCTTTTCTCTAAGAAACCTGATAGTTCCTTGGCTTTGGCCTCGGTAGTCTTTATGCGCTCCTTCAAGACCAGTTCTCTGGCTAGAGATTTTAAAAGTGCCTTTCTTTGGTTTTTAGTCCGGCTTAATTTTCTGCCTTTTCTTCTTTTCTTCATAAAATTTTAATTCGAGCGAAGCGAGAATCAAGGTTCTCGCTGAAAGCGA
>CAZEQH010000006.1:0-44799 GCA_964514375.1 uncultured Candidatus Saccharibacteria bacterium | reverse complement strand
CTTCATAAAATTTTAATTCGAGCGAAGCGAGAATCAAGGTTCTCGCTGAAAGCGATGTTTTTAATTTGAGCGAAACGAGAATCAAGGTTCTCGCTAAAAGCGAGGTTCTTACTTTTTCTTTGAGGTCTTCTTCTTTTTCTCCTTCTTAGACGAAGAAGCTGGCGCTTTGGCTTTCTTTTCTTTCTTTTCGGGTTGAGGTTCCTTTTCAGGAAATGCCTCGCAGAGCAAGCTAAAATGCTGACATAAAACATCCGAAGCCCTGTTAAAAGCCTGCTGGGGGGTAATGGATCCGTCGGTTTCCACCTCCAGAGAAAGTCTGTCAAAATCCGTCCTTTTGCCTACCCGCATGTTGTCAACCTTGAAAGACACTTTCCTGACCGGAGTAAAAATGGCGTCTAGAAGAATTACACCCACCTCAACCTTTTCCTGTTTCATGGATTCTTTCGGCACATACCCTATCCCTTTTTCCACCTGAACTTCCATCTCCAATTCTGCTTTTTTATCGGTCAGCGCTGCTATGGGAGCGTCCTTGTTTATAAGTTCAAGCTGGGTCGGAAGTTTGAAATCAGAACCCTTCACTTCCTTTTCTCCCTTTATTTTTAGAACCGCTTTCTGGGGCTCATCAGAAAATATCCTAAACCTTAGTTGTTTTAAGTTCAAGATGATATTGATAATATCTTCCTTAACGTCGGGAATCGTTGAAAATTCGTGAGATACTCCCTTTATCTTCACCTGAGTCACGGCAGCTCCTTCCAAAGAAGAGAGCAGAACCCTCCTCAGGGAATTGCCTATGGTAGTACCGTATCCGGGATAAAGGGCTTCTATTTCGAAAAAGGCTGAGTTCTTTTCTTTTTTTGTTATTGTTGGTTTATAAGGTAGAGGAATCATAGTGAATATTAAATTTATTAATATTATCTTGAATAAAACTCAAAGATAACCGACATATCAATAGACGGTGAAACTTCTTCTACTGAAGGTTTCTCCGTTATTTTCCCTTCGAGCTTGCCTTTGTCGAGCCCGAGCCAGCTTTGGGTTTTATGCTTTTTAATTGTTTCTTTTATTTCTTTTATTATTTTTTTATCCATTTTTTCCGGCTTTACAGAAATAATATCCCCTTTCTTAAGAATACGGGAAGGAATATTGCAGGCTCTACCGTTAACTCGAAAATAGCCGTGGGTAACAAGCTGCCTGGCTTTTGTTCTGGAGGAAGCAAAACCCATTCTGAAAATTACGCTGTCCATCCTCAACTCCAAGGTCCTTATTAAAAAAGTCCCGCTGTCCTCCGATTTTCCTCTCTTTGAGAGCGCTTCCTTTACATAATTTTTAAACTGTGTTTCATGAAGATTATACCAATTCTTGAGTTTCTGCTTTTCTTTTAATTCCCTGGCATACTCGGAAGGATGACCCTTGCGCCTTTTCCCCTTTAGTCCGGGAGGATATGGTTTCTTAACCATAGCGCATTTAGGTGAATAACATCTTTCACCTTTTAGAAAAAGCTTTTCGCCCGCCCTCCTGCAAATTTTACATTTTTCTTTTCTCATGATTATACTCTCCGCGGTTTTTTGGGCCGACAGCCGTTATGAGGTACGGGCGTTACATCTTTGATGGAAACTATATCCAGACCTCTGGCGGCTAAACTCCTTAGGGCGGAATCTCTCCCGGACCCTATGCCTTTTACTAGAACCCTAACCTTTTGAATCTTTAATTTGCTTACCGCCTGAATCATGGCCTCAGCAACCTTAGAAGCGGCAAAAGGAGTCCCTTTCTTCGTTCCTTTAAAACCTATCCTTCCGGCCGAAGTCCAATATAAAACATCACCCTCCTCGTTGGTCAAGGTTAAAACGGTATTATTATAGGAAGAAAAAATATAAAGCCTCCCCTCTCTGCTCTGCTGAGGGGATTTCAGCTGCACGTCCTTCTTGACGGCTGCCTCCACCTTCTCCCTTTCTTTTAAAAGCTCTTCTTTAGTTTTACTGATAACGCGTTTCTTACCCATAGTGGTAATATCCAACTTTTAACTATTAACTATTTTGGGGAAGGAGGTGCTTTTCTTCCGGAACCCACGGTTTTTCTTACGTTTCCTCGTATGGTCCGACTATTGGTCTTGGTCCTCTGGCCTCTCACGGGCAGGCCCTTGGAATGCCTCATACCTCTCCAGGAACCGATATCTCTCAACCTTTTAATATCCATCATTTTTTTCCTTTTAGACCCTCCTTCCACCGTGTAATTTCTTTCAATAATCTCCCTCAATCTGTTTATTTCCTCAGGAGAGAGGTCCTTTGCCTTAGTGGAAGGCTTTATCTTGGCTTTCTCAATGATTTCTTCACTCAAAGAGCGTCCTATTCCGTAAATATAGGTTAAGGAAATTTTTATATGTTTGTTGTCTGGTATGCTTACTCCTGCTATTCTGGGCATAGTGGTAATACTAAGTCAGGCCGCTTCGCCCGTCTTACCCTTGGCGCTGCTTATGTTTGGGATTTTTCTTACAGATTACATAAACCTTTCTTTTCCTCCGCACTATTTGGCAGTCTTTACAAATTTTTTTTACTGATGATTTTACCTTCATAATTAAATAAAAAATAACAGTTTTACGAAAAACATCTTTTGCGACTTTAGCCGCTTACTATCTTCCCCGATACACTATCCGTCCACGGTTGTCGTCATAGGAACTCATCTCTACCGTCACACTATCTCCCGGCAGTACCCGAATCCGATAAATCCTCATTTTCCCCGCTAAATGGCATAAAGCTTCTTTACCGTCGTCCAACCCTACTTTAAAAGTTCCTCCGGGTAAAGCCTCCAAAATTGTTCCTGATTTTCTAATCTTGTTTTGTTTCACTAATTTTTCTTATACCTCTTAATTTTCTTCAAAATATGTCTAAATTGAATAATAATTAAATAAACTCCTCGGCAAACCTTAGAGTTCTGAATATTTGAAATGGCTGCAAGCTACTTTAATTTAACAAAAATAGTAAATTTAGTCAATCCCCAAGCCGCCGAGCAAACCAAGGATTCTTCCTGTCAAATAATGGGATAATCAATCTTAATCTTCTCCAGGTCTGCAGGAACTTTTCTGACCCAGAAGGGACGGAAACTTACTTCGGAGGCGGTAAAATCGGTTTGGCTTTCCAGAAACATCTTGGCTTCACTGACCGATTTTCCCACTAATCCCTTCTTAATAGAGGAAATGTCCACTTTAGGGTATATTTTTCCAGAAAAACTGACTGCCAGCTGAATAGTACCGGCTTCAAAGTCAACCACCTGGGGGATATAATCGGCGTTAAGGCTTTCCCTGTAGAAAAGTTTTTCCCCTGGTACCTGAGACAAAACAAAATCGTTAATAAAATCCTCAAGCTGGGTTTTGGAAAAAGCAATAGTCACCGCTTTGGCTTTGGTGTCAAAGGTGAAGTTTTCCACCTCGTCCCCGGGTCTCACCGAGGAAGAAGTCGCGGTAATCTCCGTATTAATCACGTCGGGCAGAAGAATGAAGCTGTCGGGCACCTTCTCCTTCAGTATATTTACTGCTTTGGCTTCGGCTCTGCTGCGGGCTTCCTCTTCTGCCTTCGCCAGGTCTTCTTCGCTGACCTGGAGCCCTTCTCCGCCTCCCTTCATGGGTTCCAGCGATTCTCCATAAAACTTGGTGTATCTGGGCGTACTCCGGAATACGTAGATAGAAAAATTAGAAGGCCCAATATTATAATCTTCTCCGGGTTCGGCTGCCGTCACGGGAACATCAACATATTTGGGAATAAGTTTTCCATTCTTTTCTTCGGCGCCCGGTACCGATATTTCTCCATCGGATTTGAAAATTTTACCTTCGTCGGATATGAATCTTGTCCCCTCCAACCATTCTTCAGGCTCTGTACTGTAAGCATTATAAAGCCGAATTATTCCCTTGGCGCTTTTTACGGTCTTGGCTGAAGAAGTAAAGGCCTGTGAGAAATCTGCAGTGGCTTCAAAGGTTTGCCCCGGGATAATCTGTTCGGCCGTGTTCACATTCGAAGTTTCTGAATCAACAGTCAAGGCTGTATCGAAAAACACCGTATTTGTTTTGGGCCATATTTTAACCTCAGTATTGCCCATACGTGACAATAGTAAAATTACAGGCACAACAATAAAGACAGGGAAAAACCATTTCCATCCCCATCCGCGTTTTACCGGCACGTTTTTCCTTCTAACCGCCTTGGGTGCAGTTTCCTTTACAGCTTCTTCCGAGGTCCTCTCAGGTTCCCCGGGCGGCATAATGTCTGTTATTTTATCTGACATAAATTAATGTCCTACTGACATATTATATCAAAAAAATACTCTATTTTAAATAAAGTCTTGCTCATGCTGATGAAAAAGTAGAAAATTACAGCTATTTCAGAACGGCTCTTATTCTTCTTATTCCGGCTCCCGCAGATTCCTCTTTGATTATCCTAAATCTACCCAGCTCTCCCGTTCTTCCAACGTGAGGTCCGGCACATACTTCTTTGGAAAAAGCTTTCCCCTCAGAGTCAACTGCAGAGTAGACCGTCACTCTCTGGGGATACTTGTCCTTGAAAAAAGCCAAGGTGCCGGAATTTAGAGCTTGCTGGTAAGGCAGCTCTTCCTTTTCTATCTTTAAATCCTCTTGTATTTTGCGGTTTACTAATTCCTCGACCTCCCTGATTTCCTCCCCTGTTAATTTCTGGCTATGCGAGAAGTCGAATCTCAAACGCTGGGACGTGATATCAGAACCCATTTGTTGAACATGATTCCCCAGTACCTGTCTTAAAGCCTGATGCACGAGATGGGTGGCGGTATGGAGGCGAGTGGCTTCGTAGGTGGCTTCTTTGCCAATACCTCCGAATTTCTTCTCAGCTCCCGCCCGGGAAATGTCCTGATGTTTTTCAAAGGCCTCTGTGAATCCTTTTTTATCAACCTCTATCCCCCTTTCTTTAGCCAGCTCCTCTGTCAGCTCCAAAGGGAAACCGTAGGTATCATAAAGATGGAAAGCCTCCTGCCCGGAAATCCTTCCCTCTGCGGCTACCTTATCAAACTGCTTTATACCTCTTTCCAAAGTTTCTTCAAATTTTTCCTGTTCCTTCTGAACGACGGTTACAATCTCTTCTTCCCCGGACTTCAGTTCGGGATAAATCCGGGAATACTGTTTCACCACCCTTTTAACCAGAGATATGAGAAAGTCATCAGGAAGCTCCAGCATTTTTCCGAATCTGATAGCCCTTCTTAACAGCCTTCTCACTATATATCCCCTATCCAGGTTGGAAGGAAATACCCCTTCCGCTGCTAAAAAGGCGATACCTCTGGCGTGGTCTGCCAGAATCCTGAAGATGCGCCGATGGCCGGAATACTGCAGAGAAGAGATGACTTCCAACTCCTTGATAATCTCAGAAAAAATATCCGTTTCATAAGCTGAATCTTTCCCTTGAAGCAGAGCCGTCAATCTCTCCAGCCCTATACCGGTGTCAACATTCTTTTGTGACAGAAGTCTGTAATTACCTTCCCCATCCTTGAAATACTCCATAAAGACCAGATTCCAAACTTCTACGAATCTCTTGCAACCATCGCAGTTGGGGCCGCAGTCGGCGGCGCCGCATCCGAATTTTTCTCCCCGATCATAAAAAATTTCAGAGCACGGACCGCATGGTCCGGTCTGGCTTACCGGCCCCCAAAAATTATCCTTTAACCCGAATTTCCTTATCCTTTCTTCTGGTATGCCGGAATTTTTCCACAAGACTATACATTCTTTATCTTCAGGTATTCCTTCCTGACCCTTAAAAATCGTCACCCATAACTTTTCCTTTTCCAGGCCGAGCCGTTCTACAAAAAA
Organism: uncultured Candidatus Saccharibacteria bacterium; assembly: GCA_964514375.1. Taxonomy (GTDB): domain Bacteria; phylum Patescibacteriota; class Minisyncoccia; order Minisyncoccales; family JANBVM01; genus CAZEQH01. The sequence continues at coordinate 38,987 of CAZEQH010000006.1, read as the reverse complement.
ATCCAAGGCATACCTTATGGCTCCCTCCTTAAAATAACCCTTTTCCGCATCCTGGCCTATAGACCAGTTACCCAGCATTTCAAACAGGGTATGATGGGTGTCGTCTCCCACCTCGTCGATATCGTTAGTCCGGAAACACTTCTGGCAGGAAGCTAGGTGCCGCCCGCCGAAATCCTTGAGAGGATCTGCGGATCCTTCAAGATACCGGGTAAACTGCTGCATGCCGGCCGTAGTAAACAGCACCGTAGGGTCTTCGGGAATCAGAGAAGAGGAAGGAACTATCTTGTGCCCTTGGTTCTTAAAAAAGTCCAGAAAGTTTTTCCTTAATTCATGAGAAGTCATGGTTATGTTTGGACAAAAATTAACTATACCTGTCTGCCACTACGGAAGCCACGCACGACTCCGGCTTTATCTTAGCCTCAAATCCATTGCCGCGTATCAATCCCACTACCTCCTTAATCATATCTTTGGTTCCTCCGTTTTCTCCAATGTCAGCATGTATATAGCGAAACTGATAATCGTATTTATTATCTTCTTTATCCATCCTCTGCTCTAACTGTTCTCTGAAATGAAGCGCCATTTCGCATGAAATAAGCACCTCTTCAAGGATTCTCTCCTTCCAGGAAAAAAACTTTCTGTTCTTGTATTTCACTTTCTTAAGAAACATTCTGCCCCCCTCTCCCACCCTGAGCACAACCACTGCCACCGGAAAGTGAGGACAGGTATCAGAAGAAGAATCACATCCGATAATAACGTCATAAAATCTTTCGGGCCCCTCCTTTATATAGCTTAAAATCTCTTCAATGACTTGAGAAATCGTAAGGTTTCCCCTGGTAGGATTGTAAAAATAACCCTGCCACAGGGGCACTTTTCCTCTGGGTACGGCTTTTAAATTCAACTTTTTCTTTTTCATAGAGATTAATCCTGCCGCTTTTTGCTATTTATCAATATAACAAAAAAATGCTTCGAAAATCAAGCTGAAGCAAAGCAGGCAAAAAGCAACTTGGATAAAGTAAAATCAGAGAATGGAGGCCAATTCCGCTATCTTTATAAATTCCTGAGGTTTTAAAGATGCCCCGCCTATCAACAGACCGTGAAATCCGGAAATCTTAATGAATCCTGCGGCGTTTTCTGCGTTCACGCTCCCGCCGTAGAGGGTAGGATGATCGTCTCCTAATACCTTTTTCATGGAAGCATTGAATTTAGCCGCCTGGCCGTAAGTAGGGGTCTTACCGGTACCGATAGCCCAGATGGGCTCATAAGCCACAATCACTTTCTTCTTTTCTCTCTGCGAAAGACCGCTCAAAGCTGGCTTTATTTGGGAAATATTGTCTATGCAGAGTATAGGCCTTAAGCCAGAGATTAAGGCTAAATTTATTTTTTTCCGTATGATTTCTCCTTTCTCCGTAAAATACTTCCGCCTCTCTGAATGTCCGACAATCACGTAACTACATCCCAGCCCTTTGAGCATATAAGGAGAAATTTCTCCCGTAAAAGCCCCTTCCTTCTCCCAAAAACAATTTTGTGCTCCCATCTCTATCTTTTTGGAAGCTTCCCCGTTAAATCTGCCGAGATAGACAAAAGGAGGGCACACTACCACCTTCACCTTACCGAGCTTTATCTTTTTAATTTTGGAGGAAAGGGCCCCAAAAATTTTTAGAGCTTTTTTAGGTTCTGCAGGATTGCATTTCCAATTTCCTACAATATATATCTCTTTCATAATGATGGTTTTATTTTTTAATTTGTCTTCTTAAATATTCAGCTGCCTTTTCAGGCTCTATGGTGGAAATCTCCATCTGGGTCCCTATCTCAAAGCCCGCCATGGTAGAAGTCTTGGGGAGGATGGTCCAGTGCCAGTGGTAATGATGGTGGTCATGCCCGTCGCAGGGCGCCGTATGAAGGTAAAAGTTGTAAGCCGGGTCACTGAGCCCTTTATAAAGTGATTTCATGGCCATGCTGAAAGCCTCCGCCAAATATTTCCTTTCCAAGGAACTTGTTTTTTCAAAATAAGGGAGATGAGACTTGGGGGAAATAATTACCTGGAAAGCCATCTTTGAAGCGAAAGGACAGACGACCAGAAAATGCTTGTTTTCGAAAACTATTCTCTTTTTCACCTTCTTCTCCCACTTATTCAGCTCGCAGTATATGCACTTCCTATTCTTCTGAAAGTAAGACTTGGCGTTGGCCAGAGCGGTTTTAAGATCAACGTCTATAAGGGGAGTGGTAATAATCTGAGAATGGGGATGGGGCTGAGAAGCTCCTGCTTCAGGGCCGTGATTATGAAAAATAGAAATATAGTCGACAAAGGGCTCTTTCATCAGGGCCAGATACCTCTGCTGATAGGCATCGAAGACCTCCTCAACTTGCTTAAGAGTAAAGTGAGGAAAATATTTCTTGTGATTTCTGGTAATGACAATTTCGCAGAAACCTACGGCGTTCATCCTGTGGTAAAACTTTCCCTCCTTCTTCCTTTCCAGTTTTGAATAAGGAAGCAGGGCCGGATACTTGTTGGGAATAACGATGGTGGTCCAGTCACCAGGTATTTTTTCTCTGCCCTTTTCCGGAATAATTTTTTTGCCCCGGGAATAAATAAGCACCGGAGGCTTTTGGGTCTCTATGTTGCAGAAAGGGCAGTCCTTCTCTTCCATCTTAATATCTATCCTGGTCTTTTTTTTAAAGGAATGAGGCCTCTTGCCTCTCCCGGTAGCTATAATAACCCAATTCTGAGAAATAAGGTCCTGCCTCAACTCGGAAGGAAACTTAATCTCTTTATTGTTCTGTTTTTTTGCTTTATCTGGCATATAAACCCTTCATGATGTTTATTCTTATCTTAATCAGGTCGACCGCCATCTTGAAAATACTTTTAAATCTTACTTTACTGTCGGGGTCGTTTATCCAGGTAACGGGAATCTCCTTGATACTGTATCCCATCTTTTTGGCAATTACCAGAATCTCCGGGTCAAAAGCGAAGCGGTCGATAGTGCATCTGGGAAAAATATCCCTGGAGGCTTTGTCGCTGAAACCCTTAAATCCGCACTGTGTATCCCACAAGCCCCACAGTCCGCAGAGGATCTGGACCATAAGGTTGAAAACGTTACCTACCATCTGCCTAAGCCCCCCCTGAGGCACTGCCAGCTTAGCGCCGGATACATCCCGGGAACCGATTACCACCTCGTGCCCCTGTTTGAAAAAGGGCCACATCCTTTCCACATGGTCGATGGAGGTTGAATTGTCTGCGTCGGTAAAAACGCGGTATTTGCCGTTAGCTTCCAGCATCCCCTGCCTCACTACGTAACCTTTTCCGTGATTTTCCTTGTTATCTGCTAATCTCAAATTGGCTATGTTAGGCATCAATCCCTTAACCACCTGGGCCGTATTATCTTTAGAGCCGTCGTTGACAACTAAAATTTCCCAGGTATAAGGCTGTTTTTTTAGATATTTCTCCGTTTCCTCAAGGGTGTGCGTAATCCTCTTGGCCTCGTTATAGGCCGGTATTACCACAGAGAGATAAACTTCTTCCGCCATATTTTTAGTTATTAAAGCGTCTTATGCTCTTATTTTAACATATAGGAACAAAAATAAAAAAGAGGATTAAAAGTTCCTCTTTAAAAACTTAATGGTAATAAGAGCTACATTTAGATGGTGTACAATATCTGTGAGATTGTTTCTTCTGAAACCCGCATTCGCAGGTCAGAAAGCAAGATATATCTTTTTCTCCTAAATTAGAGCTATTAGTTATACTTCTAATCGGAGTAAGAACCTTGATAGTCTTATTACAGATATTCTTGTGTATCTGTTCCCAATCCATATTATCGGCCAGACGCTTTTTTTCTGGCTCTAAATGTTCTAAAAAAATTTCAAGTCTTTTCTTCCTGAGTTCATCAACCTCTCTAACGCACCACATCTTTTTTTATTATAGCTTATCTCGGAATTATGCCAAAGCCGTCAACACCCGGCACCCGTCTGCAGTGACGGCCAGCGTATGTTCAAAATGAGCAGATAGGGAATTGTCTTTGGCCTTGAAGCTGAATCCGTCTTTCCCCTTTTCAATTTCCCAGCTGCCGGCAGTAAGCATGGGTTCTAAACAAAAACACATACCCTCCTTAATCTTTGGGCCTTTACCTCGAGCTCCAAAATTGAGAATCTGAGGTTCTTCATGCAGTTCCCTGCCGATACCGTGGCCGCAGAGATCGCGTACTACGGAAAATCCCTGGTCTTCTGCATATCTCTGTATGGTATTGGAAACATCCCCGAAGGATTTTTGAGGCCGTACCTTTTTAATCCCCCTTTTTAAGGCTTTTCTGGTCGCCTTTATCAATCTTTTTGTTTCAAAATCCACCTCCCCTATGGGAATAGTGACCGCCATGTCCGTATGAAAACCTTTGTACAAGATACCCAGGTCCAGCGACAGCACGTCCCCTTCCTTGAGTTTTTTAGAGGAAGGCAAGGCATGGACAATCTCTTCATTCAGTGAAGTGCATAGGACGGCAGGATACCCCTCATGCCCTTTAAAGGAAGGCTTGCCTCCATATTTAAAAATAAGACTCTCTGCGAGTCTATCTAATTCACTGGTGGTAATGCCGGCCTCGGCAGCTCTGATTACTTCTTTCATTATCCCAGCCAGTATTATCCCCCCTTCCCTCATTATTTTAATTTCCTTCTTTGATTTGATGGAAATCATCGGACGGCTTTTAATATTTCTTGGAAAACATCGTCAATGGGCTGTTCACCATTGATTCTAATCAACTTCCCTTGCTCCTCATAATAGCCAACGACTTTTGTCACTCTGGAATCGTAATAATCAAGTCTATTTTTAATTACTTCCGGCACATCATCATGGCGGGATACTAATCTCCCACCGCATTTATCGCATACCTTCATACTTTTAAACTCCCCTACCCAGGGAATCAAACGTCCACACGATTCGCAGCTTCTCCTCTTGGTTAGTCTATCAAAAGCTTCTTGGCGAGATATCTCTATTGATAATACGCGGGTAGAATCCTTTCTTTCTAAATAATCCAGGAATTGGTCCAGGGTTTTAGCTTCGCTCAAACGCCTGGGCAAACCGTCCGCTATAATGCCCTGATCTTCTCTTATCTTAAAAGATATGTAGTGCATCCAAAGCATTGCGGCTAAATCGTCATAAGGCAATTTACCCTCCGCCACCGTTTTCCTCACCCTCCTACCGACATCCGTATCAATGCTGCTTAATTCTCTGAACAGACTTCCTATGGGAATCGGCACCAGATTCCCAAAATGCTTCATTAAAAGTTCTGCCTGGGTTCCTTTGCCGCATCCCGATCTTCCTACTAAAACGAAATTAAGGGGTTTTTCTTCTGCCATAATTTTCTAGAGATTTTTAGAAAGTATCATAATCTCTCATCTCCAATTGAGTCTGTATCTGCTTTATTGTTTCCAGAATAACGGAAACTATAATGATGATGGATGTGCCTCCTACCAGAAATCTGAAGACCGTAATCCTGGTCACCGCCTGAATCAAAGTGGGAGTAAGGGCTATTACGGAAAGAAAGAGGGCGCCTACGGGAAGAATCCTGTTGAGTACATAATTGAGGAAATGAGTAGTGGGCATACCCGGCCTGATGCCGGGGACAAAGCCTCCCATCTTCTGGAGGTTTTCCGCCACAGACTCCGGCTCAAAAGTAATTAGGGTATAAAAATAGGTAAAGACGAATATCAGGACAAAATAAACGGCCGCGTTGATAATGGGGTCATTCAGGAGACCCAGCACGTACTCAGCCGCCTTTCCAAAAGCGCTCTCGGAGCCGCTTAAAAAATTTGCTATCAGGGAAGGAAAGGTCAGCACGGAAAGAGCGAAGATAATAGGTATCACTCCGGCAGGATTTACGCTTATAGGGAGATAGGTGGAGGATCCTCCGTAAAGCATTCTCCCTCTGACACGCTTGGCATAAGAAACCGGAACGTTTCTCCTGGCCTCGTTTATAATGGTCACTCCGGCTATAATAAGCATGGAAGACACGAAAAATATCAGGTATGAGGGTATCATGGAAGGGTCGTAGGTAGCAACAAGCTGGCCCATATTACGCGGGAAATCAGCGATAATGCCGGCAAATATGAGCAGGGAAACCCCGTTGCCTATTCCTTTCTCCGATATCAGTTCACCGAGCCACATCAGGAAAATACTTCCGGAAGTGATGGTTACGATGGCACTGATTTTACTAACTGCGTCCATGCCGCCTACTACTCCCTGCCTGGCAAAAATGGTAAGCATAGCAAAGGCCTGAAGTGCAGAGAGCGGTACAGCCAGTATCCTTCCATACTGTTCAAATTTCCTTCTTCCCTCTTCTCCCTGTTCCCTATACATTTCCTCCAATCTGGGAAAAATCATAGTCAAAAGCTGGAGGATAATGGTAGCCGTAATATAAGGCCCCAGCCCCAACATGATAATAGAAAATTTTTCCAACGCTCCCCCAGTAAAGACATTCAAAAGCCCTAAGGCCTGAAACTGCTCAAAAATGGCTTTCAGGTTCTGGGCATCCACTCCGGGAATAGGGATATTAGCCATTAATCTGACCACCACAAAAATCCCAAGGACGAATAATATCTTTTCCCTTAAATCTTTTATCTTGAAAACTTGAATGACGTTATCGTACCACATTTGACTGGAAGGTTATTTTGCCGCTTTATTTCTTTTGCTTGCTTTCTTTTTGGGCGCCTTGCGACCGGCTGGTTTCTTCTTCGTTCCAGAGCGCGGCTTTACCGCCTTTTTCTTTCTTTTTGAAGAAGCTCCTGTCACGGATAAGGAAGCCGCCTTTTCGTCAGAAACTACCTTCTTAACCTTTTGCTGTACACTTTTAGAAAGGATGCAGTCTTTGAAATGCAGTTTTTTGTTCAGCTCCCCTCTGCCTAAAATTTTGACCTGAGGTATCTTTCCCTTAAACTTGGCTATTAATCCTTTTTCCAACAGGGAAAAAGGAGAAACGGTTTCCCCTTCCTTGAATTTTTTTTCCAAAATCCGTAAATTGATTATTTCCACCGGAGCCTTCCTTGATTTAAACCGATAACCTCTCAGCTTTGGATACCTTTTAACAAATTCTCTGATGGCCGGCTTCATTTTCCTTCCAGCCCTTGTAGTCTGTCCCTTTCTCCCCAGACCCGCATAAGTATCTCCCCTCCCCACCCTTCTCCGCTTCTTTCTTTTATGGATTGGCTTAAGTTGATTCAGCTGCATAAAGTTATTGTCCTTTCTTCTGGACGGTTAATTTTTTCAGAGCTCTGATAGTCGCCCTGGCATTGTTGATTTTATTTCCGGTAGCTCCCAGTATTTTGGAAGAAATATTCTTGATACCTGATAGATGACAGATAATCCTTACCGTACCTCCGGCAACCAACCCCCTTCCCAACCTCTGGGGTTTAAGCATTACCTTGGCAGCCCCGTATTTGGCTCTTACCTCATGGGGAATGGTTGATTCTTTAATGGGGACCATAATGATGTTTTTTTTCGCCAACCTGGTGGCCTTTTCAATTGCTTTGGCTACATCCAAGCCGGAAGCCACCCCCACTCCCACTCTACCTTTCTGATCGCCTACCACCATCACGGCGCGGAACTTAAGTTTCTTCCCCCCTTCCCTTGTGTGGGCCACCCTCGCCAAATCCAAAAGCTGGGATTCGAATTCTTCCTTCTCCCTTCTACCTCTCCCTGATGACCCTCTTCTTTCTCTTCTACTATATGGCATGGATATTAATATATTGTTATTAAAATTTAAGACCTCCTTCTCTGGCTCCTTCGGCCAATCTCTTAACTCGACCGTGATATTTATAGCCTCCCCTGTCAAAAACAATCTCCTTAACGTTCAATTTATCAGCTCTTTGGGCTATTAATTTCCCCACTTCGTAGCCGATTTCTTTTTTCCCTCCTGTCTTTTTTGAGAGAGATTTCTTTGAAGCAGTCCCTTTGCTCTCCTTTGTTAAGTCTAAATCGCTCAAGGCCGCCAACGTCCTCCCCTTCTCGTCATCAATCAACTGGGCATATATGTGGCGGTGGGAACGAAAGACGCATAGCCTGGGCTTTGCCGCCGTTCCACAAACTTTACCCCTTATCCTTCGGTGGCGTTTTTCCTTTTTCTCTTTTTTTTCTCTGGGATTCATATTTTAATCGTAAGACCTGTTATCATTAAAATTATTAGGCCCCTCCTGCTCCAGTTACTACCCTTTTACCGGGCTTTCTTCTGACCCTTTCTCCCAAATACCTTATACCTTTTCCTTTATAAGGTTCCGGCTTCTTTACCTTCCTGATTTTAGAAGCAATCTGTCCCACCAGCTCCTTATCAACTCCGGAAATGGTAATGATATTTTTATCTACCTCGGCCTTAACAGTATCAGGAATATTTACTTTGACGGGATGAGTAAAACCAACCATAAGCACTATTTCGTTCTCTTCCATCTTGGCTTTATAGCCCAGTCCCTTGATTTCCAGCTTCTTTTCATAACCCTCCTTCACCCCTTCCACCATGTTGGCTAACAGTGACCTGGTTAATCCCCAGAAGGCATTTGTTCTTTTGGTGATGATTTTCGGACTTACTATTATTCTCCCCTCTTTTATCTCAATTTTAATTTCCGGCCTGAACCTACGGGAAATCTCCCCCTTAGGACCCTTGGCCATAACCTTATCCTCATCTATCGTCACCTCAACCCCATCCGGTATATTAATTGGCTTTTTACCTATCCTGCTCATAATTTTTACCAAACCTTACATATTATTTCACCTCCTATTTTCTGTTTCCTTGCTTCCTTATCAGTCATCAAACCCTTTGGAGTGGAAATAACAGCAATTCCGTATCCGTTCCTGACGGGCTTTATATGTCTGACGCCAACATAAATCGGCTGGCCAGGTTTGGAAACCTTCTGCAGACCGGAAATGAATGGCTGTTTATCCTGATATTTCAACTTTATTTCTATCAGTTTCTTTGTCCCCTTGCCCTTTTTTACAACTTTTTCCAAAAAACCTTTCCTCTCCAAAATCCTAGCTATTTCCAACTTTAACTTAGAGAAAGGAACCTTAATTGTCCTGCGCCTGGCTGACTGTGCATTCCTTATTATTGTTAACATGTCTGCTATTGGGTCCATAGTTGTTTTTACCAGCTGCTCATTTTTACACCCGGGATTAATCCCTTGTTTGCCATTTCCCGGAAACAGATTCGGCATAATCCGAATTTTCTTATATATCCTCTACTCCGGCCGCATCTAAAGCATCTCCGTACGACCCGGCTTTTGAACTTGGGATTTTTCTTTGCTCTGGCTATTTGTGATTTCTTGGCCATATGTCTTTATGATTTCATGGGTAAACCCATTACCTTTAACAGGGCTAAACTTTTCTCTTTGTTTTTAGTAGAAGTCACTACGGTAATTTCCAGACTGAATATTCTTTTGGTTTTTTCGGGTAGTATTTCCGGAAAGGAAATATGTTCTTTAATACTGAAAGTGAGGTTACCTTTCTTATCAAGGGAACTGGGTTTGAGACCGGTGAAATCCCTGGAACGAGGAAGGGTAATATGGATTAACCTCTCTAAAAAGTCATACATCCTTCTGCCTCTCAAGATTACGGCCGCCCCTACCGGCATACCTTTCCTTAATTTAAAGCCCGAAATAGATTTCCTGGCTTTGGTTATAACAGGTTTCTGCCCGGTAATCAAAGACAAATCCTGAGATATAGCTTCAATAATCCCTTTCTGGTCGTGGGAACCCTTGCCTGCAATCATCCTGCCGAATCCCGTATTCACCACCACCTTCTCTATTCTGGGCACAGCCATCTTGTTGGGAAGATTGAATTCCTTCATCAGGGCAGGCACTGCTTCCTTCGCATATTTTTCAGCTAATCTCATCATAATGTTTTACCGCACTTTTTACATATGCGACTTTTATCCCTATCTGACATTTTATAACCTACTCTGGTCGCCTTGCCGCATTTGGGACAGACGAGCTTAACGTTGGCCATAGACATGGGAGAAGGCATTCGTACAATCTCCCCTTTCTCTTTCCTCTGCCTTGCCTTCTGATGTTTAGTAACCATATTGACGCCTTCAACGGTCAATCTTCTTGTTTCCGGAAATGATCTTATGACCTTGCCTACCTTACCCTTGTCCTTGCCTGAAATTATTAACACTGTGTCTCCCTTTTTAATCTTCATAATTTTATATAATTTCCCTGGCCATAGCAGCGGCTTTATCAAATCCTTTTTCCTTAACTTCCCTGGCCACAGGCCCAGAGATTCTGTTGCCTTTGGCATTCTTGGTTTTCCCATCTAAAATAATGCAGGCGTTATCGTCAAAGCGGATGTAGGAACCGTCTTTCCTCTTCTTTTCTTTTGCCTGCCGCACCACCAAAGCCCTAACCACCTCGTGCCTCTTTACTTCCCGCCTGGGTTCTGCGGTCTTAACCACGACCACTATAATGTCGCCGAGGCTGGCATAGCGCCTCTTGCTTCCTCCCAGTACATGCATGCACTTTGCGGTTTTGGCTCCGCTGTTATCAGCTACTATTAATGTTGTTCCTAATTGTATCATAGTTCCTGATTATTATTTTCCTGAAATTCCTCCTCCTTTGTTAACTCGCTTTCCTCGTCGGAAACCGCCTCGGATGGCCTGTCCTGCTCCGCCCCGCCCATAGGACTCTGGCCGAGGGCTTCTCCCTTCCTAATTTCATCTTCGATTACCTCCTCAATATTCTCTTCTTCACCTTCAACTTCTTTCATGGGTTCAATCTTGATTACCCGCCACCTTTTTTCCCTGCTGTAAGGCCTGGTTTCCTCTATGGTAACCTTATCTCCCTTGCGACATTTTTCCTCCTCGTCATGGGCTTTATATTTTTTATGGAATTTATATTTCCTTCTATACTTGGAAAATTCCTTCAAAGCTTCAACCTCTACCACTACCGTCTTATTCATCTTGGTGGAAATCACCCTACCTTGTAATAATTTTTTGGGCATAAAAATTTAATATTAAGACTTAAAGCTTTCCTCCTTTAATATTGTCAGTATCCGGGCAATATCTTTCTTTGCGGCTTCCAGCTCTTTGACGTTCTTCACCTTGTCCAGAACCGAATCAAAGCGCAGAACCTTTGCCCGTTCGCGCTTTTCATTTAAAATCTTTTCCAAATCCTGCCTGCTTTTTTTCCTTAACTCTGAAGATTTCATTTCTTTATGAATTTTGTTTTAACGGGCAGCTTGTCGGCCGCTTTATCAAAAGCTTCTCTGGCTACTTCCTCGGGAATGCCTGCCAGTTCAAAAATGATTCTGCCTGCCTTCGCCGGATACACATAATGTGAAAATGCTCCTTTTCCCGCCCCCATGGGAAATTCCACTCCCTTGGAGGTAACGGGCTTGTCAGGAAAAATCCTAATCCAGAGCTTTCCTCCCTTTTTTAAATATCTTAGGATGGTGCGCCTGCCGGCCTCTATCTGCCTGGCAGTAATCCATTTCGTTTCCATTATCTTCAATCCGAAACTGCCGAAAGAAACCTCTGTCCCTCGTTTAGCAAATCCTTTTGACTTGCCCTTGAACATCTTAGCGTGTTTTAACTTTTTTGGTCCTAAAGCTGCCATAACTTATAAAATATATTATTCAAACTCTTCTCCCTTATATATCCAGACCTTTACTCCTATCGTGCCGTAAGTACAGTAAGCTATGGACGTAGCATAGTCTATATTAGCTCTTAGCGTCTGTCTGGGCATCAATCCTTCACTGAGCCATTCTGTCCTGGCGATACTGATACCGTTCAGCCTTCCGGCTACCTCCAATCTTACCCCTTTTACCTCTTTTTGGCTGATAATTTTATCCAACATCCTTTTCAGCACCCTTCTGTATGGCATTCTGCCTTCTACCTGGACAGCTATGTTTTCAGCTACGAGAGAAGCCCAAACCCAGGGATTCTTTATTTCCTTTATCTCTATCCTGAGATTTCTCTTCCCTGCCTCCTTACCTTTGGAAATCTTGGCTTCCAAAGTATTTTTCAATTCTTCCACTCCTTTGCCTCCCCTTCCGATAATCAAACCCGGGCGGGACGTATAAATGACTATCGTTATTTTCCCGGCAAATCTCTCAATAACTACTTTTCCCACTCCCAGCTTGCCGATTTTTTCTTTTAAAAATTTACGTATCTCAAAGTCTTCCTCAAGGTAAGAGGAAAAATCATTCTCATAAAAACCTCTGGAACTCCAGTCTTTTAATCCTTTTATTCTGAATGCCTTTGGATGAACGTGGCTTGCCATGATAAACTATTTATCTTTTTTTGTGCTTTTTTCTTTATTGTGTTTTACTACTTTTTTTGCAGTTTTTCCAGTGGTTTTTCTTCTGGAGGTTGTCTTCTTTGCAACGGTCTTTTCCTTACTTTGTTTTTCCTGTCGGGCGGGAATTTTTTCTTTCTTCTCTCTTCTCACTACCTCGTCTAGCACAAGAGTGATGTGGGAAGTCCGTTTCTGGATGGTGTCCGCCTTTCCCCTTGATCTGGGAAAAACTCTTTTAAAACTGGGCCCCTCGTCTACATAAATCTGGGCAATGTAAAGCTCTTTATCTTCTGACTTTGTCTTATCTTTGGCGTTGGCCAAGGCCTGATTTAAAAGCTTGAGGATGGGAAGTACCGCCTTCTTCCTTGTATATTTCAAAACGGCTTGAGCTTTTTCAACCCTCTCACCTCTTATCAGATCTGCTACCAGTCTTACTTTCCTCGGGCTAATGCGCAGATAACTTAATTTTGCTTTGGAAATCATATTGATTAAAATTATTTTTCCACTCCCTTCTTCTCAATATCTCTCTGCATCTTCCCTCCGTGCCTTATGAATTTGGTGGTGGGAGAGAATTCTCCCAGTTTATGACCGACCATGGATTCGTCAGCCTTCACCGAAATAAAATCCTTTCCGTTGTGTACAAGAAAAGTATACCCTATCATTTCCGGAGAAATAACGCAATTCCTTGCCCAGGTTTTTACGGGCTCCTTTTTATTACCCTGCAGCCTGTTCATCTTTTTCATCAGGTTAGGGTCGACAAACGGACCTTTTTTCAAACTTCTTGGCATAATATTTTAAGTTAATTACTTTTTGTTCTAAATTTTGTATTTTATTTCTTACCTCTTCTTCTCTTTATAATAAGGTGGTCTGTCCACTTCTTTTTTCTGGTCTTGACGCCTCTGGCGGGTTTACCCCACGGAGTTTTCGGACCCTTTAATCCTACCGGGCTTTTACCCGTCCCGCCGCCGTGCGGGTGGTCAGGAGGGTTCATAGCCGTTCCTCTCACTGCCGGCCTCCACCCCCTTCTTCTTCTATCTCCAGCTTTCCTCATTTTCTCAAATCTTTTTTCAGGATGAGAAACCTGTCCGACTGACGCAAATCCCTCCTGGAACACCTTTCTGACTTCTCCCGAGGGCATCTTAAGATGGGTATACTTTCCTTCGTGGGTCAGGATTTTGGCTGAGGCACCAGCTGACCTGACCAGTTTTCCTCCTCCTCCCTTCTGGAACTCAACGTTGTAAACTTGGGTGCCGGAAGGAATATTTTTAATCTTCATCCTGTTTCCAGGCTTTACTTCCGCCTCTTCAGCACAAATAATTTTCTCTCCCTCTTCGATACCCGAAGGGGCTATAATATATCTTCTGTCCCCGTCTTCGTATTCAATCAGGGCCAGATAAGATGTCCTGTTGGGGTCGTATTCAATAGCTTTAACCTGCCCCTTTACCCCTATCTTTTCCTGTCCGAAATCCACTAACCGATAGAGTCTTTTAACCCCTCCTCCCCTGTGACGTACGCTAACCCTACCCGAACTAGACCTGCCTCCCTTTTTCTTTAAGGGAAACGTGAGTTTTTTCTCGGGTCTTTTCTTGCTTAATTTTCTTCTGGAAGAAACCTTCTTCATAATAATGCTTTTGCTTTATGGATACAATCCTTCTATTTTTTGCCCTTGTTTTATCTTGACTACTGCCTTCTTGAATCCGTCCCTCCAGCCTGATACCTTGCCTATCCTCCTCTTTTTAGGAGAAACCTTGATAATCTTAACGTCGACCACGTCAACCGCATAAAAATCTTCCACCGCTTTCTTGATAGTCGTCTTATTGGCTCCGGGAAAAACCTTGAAAGTATACTTATTCTTCTCAGTCAAGTCGATTGCCTTCTCGGTAATGAAAGGTGCTTTCAGCACCCCGAAAGAGGAGCCTGGAATTTTTTTTGCTCCAGCTGCTTTTTTCCCTTTCTTTTCTTTTTTTAATCCTTTTCCCGCTTCTTTCTTAGTCTCTGCAGATGAGGCACGAGGCGCCTGCTTATTCGCTGAATCCTCCTTATCCCTTTCTTTCTCATCCGGTTTCTTTTTTCTATTGAAAAAATCTTTTAATGCCATGTTATTATTTGTTTCCAGAAAAAGTATTCTTTATTACTTCGATGCCGACTTTAGGCAGCACCACATATTTAAATGAAAGAAGGTCCAGGCAATTCAAGTCTCTGGCCTGAATTGTTTTCAAACGGTCAATATTCCTGGAAGCCCGGATAATCTTTCCGTCTATTTCGGGCAGAACTAAAATAGCGCTTCCCTTTCCAGAAGGGAGACTCTTGAGAACTTCTACCATCAATCTTGTTTTGGCTTCTTCAATCTGCAAATCATCCAGCACTACCAACAGTTTTTCCTTTGCCTTAGCCGACAGCACCATAAATAAAGCCCGTCTCCGCATTTTAACGGGTATCTTCTTCTTCAGGTTTTTCTCATTGGTAGGCCCGAAGGTGACTCCCCCTCCTATCCATATCGGAGAACGGATGGAACCGTGCCTCGCCTTTCCCAATCCCTTCTGGCGCCACGGTTTTTTCCCGCCGCCCCGCACCTCTCCCCTGTCCTTGGTATGCGCTGTGGCAACCCTCTGATTAGCCATCTGGGAAACCGTTACCTGATGTATCAAGTCGGGGCTGATTTTTACGTTAAAAATGCCGTCTGGTAGTACCACTTCGCCTGTTTCCTTACCTTTCTGATTGTAAACCGGATATTTCATATATATTACTTTGAGGTAATTATTTCCAGCAAGGAACCATTCCTGCCGGGCACCGCTCCCTTAAGAACCAGCAAATTTTTATCTTTATCAATTTCTATCACCTCCAGGTTCTTTATCGTTATCCTGTCACCCCCCATCCTTCCCGGCATCTTCTTGCCCTTGAGTACCTTGGCCGGTATAGATCCTCCTATGGAGCCGATAGTCCTGACTTCATGTTTGGTGCCCCTTGTGGTAGGACGTCCTGCAAATCCCCATCTTTTTACGCCTCCCTGGAATCCTTTTCCTTTGGAAGTTCCGGACACCCTTACTTTTTCGCCCTTTTCAAAAATTGAAACATCTATACTGCCTCCAACCTTATAGCCAGGAGATTTGTCCTCTTTATTATCTCCGGCCTGTTTCTCTGAAACGGAAAATTCCCTGATATAACGAAAAGGCTTGTTTTTCTGGGGTTTTTTTACCTTTCTATCCTTCAATCTCTTAAATCCCACCTGTATCGCTTCATATCCATCTTTATCCTTGGTCTTAACCTGCAGTACCTGACACGGGCCTGCCTCAACTACGGTCACCGGTACAACGTGGCCTTCCTCTCCCTCAAAAGTCTGGGACATTCCTTCTTTTAATCCGAGTATGAACTTCATGCGTTTTGTAGCTCAGTCTACCAATTTAAAGCCGGGCATAGCCCGGCTTGGAACCAGTAGCTATTTCAAAAAATTATATTTTGTTACGATTTACTTTTAACATTGATTGACGGATAGTTTATCGAACATCTGCTTGTTCGAAAATCACTTTAGGAAAATCTTTCAAATCCCGCTCCTTACATCTTCATTTCAATATTCACTCCCGCCGGCAGATTAAGATTCCGCAGAGCATCCAAAACCCTCGGATTGGGGTTCAGTACGTCAATCAATCTTTTATGTACCCTGATTTCAAACTGCTCTTTACTGGTCTTGTGTACGAAAGTGGACTTATTGACCGTATATTTATGAATTTCGGTCGGCAAAGGGATAGGTCCTAAAATTTTAGAACCATAACGAAGCGCTACTTCCACAATTTGTTTAGCGGAACTGTCAATTACTTTATGGTCATAAGCCCGCAATTTTATGCGCAGCTTTGCTTTGGTTTTCGCTTCTTTTTCTGCTGTAGCTTTCTTTTTAGGCATTTCAATAACCTATGGTTGGATCTGCAGGTTCTCTTATAAATGAGCCTGGTCCGAAATAATTTTAAAAAAACAAGTCCTAAGCATGAAGACTTAGAACTTATTTTTTAACTTACTTAATTATCTTAGTCACCACCCCTGCTCCTACGGTCTTGCCTCCTTCTCTGATGGCGAATCTGTGCTTTTCTTCCATGGCAATGGGGGCGATTAGCTTAACTTTTAGAGTGACTGTGTCTCCGGGCATTACCATTTCAGTGCCCTGGGGCAGATCAACGTCTCCTGTCACATCGGTGGTCCTGAAATAAAACTGGGGTTTGTAGCCAGTGAAAAACGGCGTGTGCCTTCCACCTTCCTCCTTGGTCAAGACATAAATCTGTCCTTCAAATTCATTGTGCGGAGTAATGCTTCCGGGCTTGGCTAAAACCTGACCTCTTTCTATCTCTTCTTTTTTGATGCCGCGCAGCAGGATACCAACGTTGTCTCCGGCCCTCCCCTCTTCAAGTATTTTATTAAACATCTCAACCGAAACGGCCGTAGTTTTCCTGGTGTCTTTAATACCCACCAGTTCTACCTCTTCATTAGGTTTGATAATTCCCCTTTCAACCCTTCCCGTAGCTACCGTGCCTCTCCCTTCAATAGAAAAGACATCTTCAATGGCCATTAGAAAAGGCTTATCCGTATCTCTGGTGGGCTCTGGGATGTATTCGTCAACCGCATTAATCAATTCCACAATGGGCTTGGCCGCCTCATCCTCCAGAGACTTAGTGTCCAGGGCTTTGAGCGAAGAACCCTTGATAACCGGCACTTCGTCTCCTGGAAATTCATATTTCTTCAACAGCTCTCTTAATTCCGACTCCACCAGCTGTATCATTTCCGGATCATCAACCATATCGCACTTATTGATAAATACCACCAGTGAAGGAAGGTCAACCTGCCTGGCCAGCAGAACGTGTTCCCTGGTCTGGGGCATAGCGCCGTCAACGGCGGAAACAACCAGAATAGCGCCGTCCATCTGGGCGGCTCCGGTAATCATGTTCTTAATATAGTCTGCGTGTCCGGGACAGTCGATGAGGGCGTAATGCCTCTTCTCTGTCTCAAACTCACCATGTGTAAGAGAAATGGTCAAACCTCTGGCCTTTTCCTCGGGAGCGGCGTTAAGATCATCCACTCCCATATTTGACGCGTTTAAACCCTTCAGCTTGGTTATATGAAAAATTGCAGCTGAAGTGGTAGTTTTTCCATGAGCAACATGGCCAATAGTACCTATATTGACATGGGGTTTTGTTCTCTCAAATTTTTCTTTTTCTGCCATACTTCGTTATCTTATTTTTAATTATATTATTATTCTATGGTAACTTTTGAAATTAGTCAACCTTTTTAGCGGTGATTAAAAAGCAGGTTATTTTTTTCTACCCTCAATGATTTCCTGCGCCACATTAGAGGGGATTTCTTCGTAACGGTCAAATTCCATTGTAAATGTTCCCCGGCCTTCCGTCAAGCTTCTGAGGGCGGTCGCATAGCCGAACATTTCGGCCAAAGGAACTTCGGCGTCAATAATCTTAAGATTAAGCCGGTCTTTGGTTTCTTTTATCCTTCCCCTTCTGGCGGAAAGGTCACCTATGGTGTCGCCTAAAAAGTCTTCCGGTATCACCACCTCCAGTTTCATAACGGGCTCCAGTAATACCGGCTTTCCCCTTTTGGTGGCTTCCTGCAGAGCCATGGAAGCGGCTATCTTAAAGGCAAACTCAGAGGAATCAACTTCGTGGAAAGAGCCGTCGTACAGGGCCACTGACATATCCACTAAAGGATACCCTGCCACCACTCCCTTTTCCATCGCCTCCTGTACTCCTTTTTCTACAGCCGGAATAAATTCCTTGGGTATGACCCCTCCTTTAATCTTATCCAGAAATTCAAAGCCCTGTCCCCTCTCTTTAGGTTCCACCCTGAGCATAACGTGTCCGTACTGTCCCCTTCCTCCCGACTGTCTCACGTATTTTCCTTCGGCTTCAGCTTCCTGCTTAATAGTTTCCTTATAAGCCACCTGGGGACGGCCGACATTGGCCTCCACCTTAAACTCCCGCCTCATGCGGTCAACCAAAATGTCCAGATGAAGTTCCCCCATGCCGGAGATAATCAGCTCTCCCGTCTGCTCGTCGCCTTTAACTCTGAAGGTCGGGTCCTCATCCGAAAGCCTCTTTAAGGCAGCATTCATTTTTTCCTCATCTATCTTATTTTTAGGCTCTATTCTTATGGAAATAACGGGCTCCGGGAAAGTAATCTTTTCCAAAACCACAGGATCATTTTCATCGGCAAAGGTGTGGCCGGTGGAGGTATTTTTCAATCCCACGGTCGAGGCTATGTCGCCCGCCAGCACCTCATCGATGTCTTCCCTCTTGTCTGCCGTCATCCTTAAAATCCTCCCTATTCTTTCTTTTTTGCCGGAACTGGTGTTAAGAACGTAAGAACCCTTTTCCAAACGGCCGGAATAAACCCTAAAAAAGCTCAAGGTACCGACGTAAGGGTCGGTAGCTATCTTAAAAACCAGAGCTGAGAAAGGTGCCTCGTCATCACACTTGCGCTCTACCGTTTCTCCGTT
The DNA here is from genome assembly GCA_964514375.1 of uncultured Candidatus Saccharibacteria bacterium. Taxonomy (GTDB): domain Bacteria; phylum Patescibacteriota; class Minisyncoccia; order Minisyncoccales; family JANBVM01; genus CAZEQH01. The sequence goes on along the minus strand of CAZEQH010000006.1, from coordinate 20,239 downwards.
TCTGGGGTCCGTACCCTTGACGGGAGGCATGTCGAGCGGATGGGGCAGGTAGTAAACTATGCCGTCCAGCAGAGGCTGTACCCCCTTGTTCTTCAGGGAAGAACCGCAGAATACCGGAATTAATTTGTAGGCAATGGTTGCTTTCCTTAAAACCGTCCTTATCTCTTCTATGGAGATTTCTTTTTCGCCTAAATATTTCTCCAACAGCTTCTCATCCTCAGCGGCCACCTTTTCTACCATTTTCTTCCTCCATTCACTGGCTTTCCCCAGGAGCTCTGAGGGTATTTCATCCTCCTTAACTATCTCGCCGGAATCGCCTTCAAACCTTACGGCCTTCATCTTTAAAAGGTCTATTACTCCTTTGAAATTTTCTTCCGCTCCAATGGGAATCTGTACGGCTACGGCATTGGGAGAAAGTTTCTCCCAGATGGACTTGATACTGGCCTCGAAATTGGCTCCCATTCGGTCCATCTTGTTGATAAAGCAAATCCTGGGAACTTCAAATTTGTCAGCCTGTCTCCAGACTGTTTCCGACTGGGGCTCTACACCGGCTACGCCGTCGAAAACCACCACTCCTCCATCTAAAACCCGCAGGGACCTCTGGACCTCTGCGGTAAAGTCTATGTGGCCGGGCGTGTCGATGATGTTAATTTTGTAGCCTTTGCCTTCTTTCTCCTTTAAATCATCAGGCAGCCAAAAGGTAGTAATTGCGGCCGCCGTAATAGTGATGCCCCTTTCTCTTTCCTGGGCCATCCAATCGGTAATGGTCGTCCCCTCGTCCACACTGCCTATTTTATGGGTCATGCCGGAATAAAACAGCACCCTTTCGGTGGTGGTGGTTTTACCGGCATCTATATGGGCTATGATGCCGATATTGCGGTACTTTTCTAGTGGATATTCTCTCATAAAAGTATTATTTATCTAAAATGAGCAAAGGCCCTGTTAGCTTCGGCCATCTTATGAGTATCTTCTTTTTTCTTAACGGCCCATCCGGTATTATTGGCCGCATTCATTAATTCTTCGGCTAAATTATCTTTCATATTCTTTCCTTTTTTGGAACGAGCCGCCTTCAGAATCCACCGCATGGCCAGAGACACTTTTCTGTCGCCCCTTACCTCTATGGGAATCTGATAGGTGGCCCCTCCTATCCTCTTGGGCCTTACCTCCAAATCCGGGCTGGCATTCCTAAGCGCTTTTTCAAAGGCTTCCAGTGGCTCCTGCTTGGTTTTTTCCTTGAGGATGTCAAAAGCCTCATAGACAATCTTACGTGCTATGGTTTTCTTTCCCTTTTTCATCACGTAATTGATGAATTTAGAAACTATCTCGCTGTCGTACAAAGGGTCTGGGGCAACATCTCTTCTGACTGTTTTTTTTCTTCTGGCCATAAAATTATAGTTGATAAAGAAATTTGGATGGCAAATGCTTTTATTCTTTCTGTTTCTTGGTGCCGTATTTTGACCTTTCCTGTTTCCTTCCCTCTACTCCTCCCGCATCCAATACCCCTCTGATTACCTTGTAGTGTACGCCGGGGAGGTCTTTGACGTTAGCTCCCTTTATCAGGACAACGGAGTGCTCCTGAAGGTTGTGCCCTTCTCCCGGGATATAAGCAGTCACCTCCTGTTTATTGCTCAAGCGTACCCTGGCCACTTTCCTCAGCGCTGAGTGCGGCTTTTTGGGAGTCATGGTAAATACCTTGATACAGACACCTCTCTTAAAAGGAGCAGGATATCTTATTTTTCTATTCTTTAAAGTATTGAAGCCGAATTTAAAGAACGAAGACTTAGGTCTTTTTTTAGGCTTTTTTCTTCCCTTTTTCACTAACTGATGAATAGTAGGCATGCTGTTTCTCTCTTAAAATCACTAAAACAATTAAGCGCCCAGCGCTTAATTGATAAGATTAACACTTAGAAAAAGTAAAGTCAAGAATTCTTTAGGGTATTAATGCTCCCGCCCCGGAAACCAACAAGTACAATCCTTCCGCCCCGGAAAAAACCAGGCTGATTCCTCCCAGCAGAATAAAGGCAAGCAGTACCACCAAGCTGTATCTCATCATTAAGTTTTTAAAGTTGGAAGTGTCTGCCGGCAGAAACCTGAAAAGAATATGATATCCGTCCAGGGGAGGAATAGGCACCAGGTTAAAAATTCCTAAGGCAAAATTATATATGGATATGATGCTGAAAAATGTAAATAATGGTTCGGGTACCCGAAAAAATCTTATAAGCAGCCCGAAAATAACGGCTATCAAAATATTAGCGGCAGGACCCGCCAGAGACACCTTCACCTCTCCCCATTTCTGGTCTTTGAAATTATAAGGGTTGACGGGTACCGGTTTGGCCCAACCGAAAATGGGTCCATTGCCTGCTGTAGTTAAAAACAGAAAAAGCGGCAGTATAACAGAACCTATGGGGTCTATATGGCTTAAGGGATTAAGGGTCAGGCGACCCGCATATTTGGCCGTAGGGTCTCCAAGATAAAAAGCCACGCTGCCGTGGGCGATTTCGTGGATGATGACGGAAAAAAATAAAACGATAATAAAAAAGATGGTAATTAACGCATCCATAATTTCTAATTAATTGGGTTTCCCGAATGTCAAACTTGAAAGTTTTTGAAAACTCTATTAAGATTATCGTATTATGGCAAGAGAATGTCAAATCTGCGGCAAAACCTCCCATCCTTTCAAAAAGAGGTTAAAGCTCCGCGGAAAATATAACCCCAGCACTAAAACCAGGAGGCATCCCAACCTGCAGTGGCTTACAGTGCCTGAGAATACCAAAAGAAAGGCCTTTAAGCCTTTTGCCGGTAAGAGAATCCGAGCCTGCACCAGATGCATTAAGACCCTGTCAAAAAGAAAATAACAGGCGTCTTTTCCGGGGTGTAGTATACTGGTTTATTATGCAGGGCTGGGGGTCCTGCGAACGGGGTTCAATTCCCCGCACCCCGACAGAGAAAGAAAAACCGCCTTCGAGGCGGTTTTCAATTAAACCTCAATTTATAAGATAATTTTGACTTCGTCATTTCCCACGTGGCAGGCCCCTCCGCCGATGGAAACTATTTTTCGACCCTGACTTGATTCCAACACAAGCTCCCCACTCATAAGCAGGATAAAGCTTTCGGCATGGCCAGATAATATCTGAAGGCGGCCGGAGTGAGCCGGCACAATGAGCGACTGCAAATCATTATGCTTTTCCGTGTATTCAGCTGAGGTAATTGTACAGTCGAACATACATTTAACTTATGTTTCCAAGAGAGCCTATCATATACAGCTTCTCCAGTTCCATCTCGTCGCATTCTCCCCTCAGTATCTGCATGCAGCCCCGCAGTGTTTCCTCCAGGGGAACATAAATACCTTTTTTACCGCTGAAGGCCTCCGTGACAAAAAGGGGCTGGGTCAGGAATCTCTGCAATCGTTCCGCTCTCTTGGCAATAATCCTGTCCTGCCGGGACAATTCGTCCACACCTAAAATGGCTATGATGTGGGAAAGTTCCTGATATTTCTGCAGCACCGCCTTTACTTCTGAGGCAATCTGAAAATGGCGGGACCCCACAATCTCCTCATCTAGAGAAACGGCTGAAGACCGTAGGACATCAACGGCGGGATAGATTCCTTTCTCTGCCATATCTCTGGACAGCACCAGGGAGGCATCAAGATGTGAAAACACTGCCACTACAGCCGGGTCCGTAAGGTCGTCAGCTGGGACATATACGGCCTGTAGAGAGGTAATGGCATTGCGGTGAGTGGAAGCTATTCTTTCTTCAAGCAGTGCTAAGTCGCGCTCCAGTGTGGCCTGATAGCCGAGTTCTGAGGGTACCTTCCCCAGCACAGCTCCGATTTCCATTCCGGCCATAGTATAGCGGAAAATATTATCTATAAAAAGAAAAACATCTTTGTTAAGTTTATCCCTGAGAAACTCACAAGCGCTTACGGCTGCCAGCCCCACTCGGGCCCTCACCCCGGGAGACTTATCCATTTCCCCGAAATAAAGTGCCGTGTTTTTTAATACGTCCAGGTTCTTTAGGGTGTTATATAAATCATTTCCTTCCCTTATCCTCTCACCTATGCCGGCAAAAACGGAATACCCTAATTTTTTAAGCGCCATATTGTGAATAAGCTCCGTAATCAGGACTGTTTTGCCGACACCGGCTCCTCCGAACAAACCTATTTTATCCCCCACCCGGACCGGGGTCAGCAGGTCTATGGCTTTAATGCCGGTTTCCAAAATTCTGACATTATTCTCACCGCCGTCGTTGCCAAATACCTTTTCTTTCTTGAAACCGTAAAGCGGCCATTCGGTTTCTGCCTTATAGGAAGCCCCATCAATGGAATTGCCGAACATGTCAAACATCCTTCCTAAAATGTTTTTCCCCAGAGACAGGGAAATCTGCTTATCGGTCAGCCTCACTTCCTCTCCCCGTTTCACTCCATCCAGAGAGGATAAAGCCACGGCTCTTATAATACCCGGTTCCTTGAACTCCAGTGCTTCAAATAAGGCGCCTTCCTTACTGCTCTTCAACAGGGCATGAATAGGAGGCATGGAATCCCCAAAGGATATTTCCGCCACCCCTCCCCTGATAGATGATATTTTTCCGCGGATATCGTTCATAATGTTTTATGGACCGCAAAGCTTTCCAGCTGTTTTCCGGTCAGACTGCGCCTCCGGTCCTTAAAATATTCTCTTTTTAGATCCCCGATAAGGTCTTCTGTTTTTTTGGAGGCGTGTTCTGCTGTCACCGTCCTGGAAGAAAGTTCGGAAAGCTTCGTTTCCAATAAAATCTTGTGGAAAAAAACCTTGATGTAATTTTCCAGGAAAAAATCGAATAATGCTTCAGCCGACGGTTCAAAGATGGGCAGACCGGAAGCATAACCTTCCGGGTGACCGTTGGAAAAATCAAAAGGCAGAAACGGTATTACTTCGGGTGTCTGCTGAGCCAGACTGTAAAAGCGGGGATGAATAACGTCAAGAGAGGTAAATCTGCCCAGCTTAAACTCGGAAAAAAGATAATCGGTAATTGCTCCGGCTTCATCTCCTTCTTCGGGATAAAACTGTTTATGAGGGGTTATTCCTTCCTCTCCAAGATATTGGCTACCTTTTGCCCCTATGGCAATGACAAATTGGTAGCTGCTCTCCTCATCCAGGAAACGATTAACGAGCGAGTGCCACAATCCTCCTACCAGTCCCTTTTCTCCCGTAACGATAACCGCTGCCCTCTCCCCTTTTCTTTTTAACGTCAGGGGATGGCCACCGCTATTATAGAAATGCGATAAACGCTCCAATACTGACTTCACCTCGCCGCTGAAATCATTCAGGCTGGCAACCTTGCCTCTGAGAATACGTATGGCGGAGGCGGCGATCTTTTCCTCTACCTTAACGGTTTCGGCTACGTCCTGAAATCCGCGGATTTGGTTTTTATAGGAAAGATAATTTTTCATACGGTTTCTTTCAAAAACTCCTTTTTGAAGTCTTTGATTATCTCCTGGATTTCCTCAATTATTGCCTCATCAAAAACACCGCTTTTGATTTTTTCCAGAACTTTAAAATACCGGTCGCGCAGTAATTCCAGAAGAAACGCTTCAAAATCACTCCACTGTTCCTTCTCGATATCATCAAAGAAGCCTTTACCCACCGCGTAAAACAGGATGACCTGCTCTGGCCAGGAAACGCGGGAGTGCTTTTTTTGCTTCAGCAGTTCCAGGGTAAGCTCGCCGCGGAAAATCTTCTTCTGTGCCTCCTTGCTGGCCGTAGTTTCCAGTTGGGACAGCTTCTGCAGTTCTTTGTGCTGAGCCAAAGCCAGACGGATTCCGCCGGTAACCTGCTTCAATATCTCGGGCTGGGCCTGGGAACCGACCCTGGAAACGGAAAGCCCAACATTGACTGCCGGAAGAAATCCTTTTTGGAAAAGAGACCTCTCCAGATAAATCTGGCCGTCTGTAATGGAAATTAGGTTTGTAGGAATAAAAGAGGTTATATCTCCCTCCTGGGTTTCTATTATGGGAATAGCCGTAAGTGAACCTCCGCCTTTTTCTTTAGAAAGACGGGCAGCCCGTTCCAGGAGGCCTGCATGCAGGGAAAAGATATCTCCGGGATAAGCTTCCCTGCCCGGAGCCCGTTCCAGCAGAAGGGAAATATCGCGGTAGCTCTTGGCATGCTGGGAAAGGTCGTCATAAATCACCAGTGCATCCCTTCCTGCGTCCCGGAAATATTCTCCTATACTGCAGCCCACAAAGGGAGCCAGGTATTGGGAGGCAAAGGAGGTTCCCGAGGAAGCAGACACGAGTGTTGAATATAAAAAAGAGTTATTTTTCTCAAAAAGATTTATGAGGTCTGTCATTTTTTGTTCCGTCTGACCGCATATCACATAAATGCAGAAAACCTCAGGTCTCTCCTTCTTCTGATTGAGTACTATGTCTTCCGCTATAGCGCTCTTCCCTATCTTCCTGTCTCCGATGATAAGCTCGCGCTGTCCCCTGCCCAGCGGCAGGCTGGTGTCAATAATCTTAATGCCCGTTGAGAGGGCAGATGAAACCGGAGTCCGGTCAATAATAGGAAGGGCCTGCTTAAAAACGGGATATTCTTTCCCCCGAAGCTTCCCCAAACCGTCAAGAGGATTGCCTAAGCCGTCAACGATCCTTCCTAAACAGCTTTCGGAAACGGGAACGGAAAAACTCTCTCCGCTTTTAAAAAGCGGCTTTTCATATGCGAAACTGTCATCGAAAAGCAAGGCTTCAACGAACCTGTCGTCAAAACCTATCACTAAAGCAGCCGGCTTCCCTTCTCCGTCAAGTAAAACCTCGTGGAGAAACACTCCCTCCAGGCCTTCAATCTTTCCCACTCCGGAAAAAAGGGAAACTATACGTCCGGCGGCTTCTTTACTATTTTGAGCTTTTCTTTTTGGCTGTTTCATTTTCTATCTCCTTGAGGCGGGAACGAATTTGTTTTATCACCAGTTTCTTCTCCTCTTCTGCCTCTTTCAGATTCCTGCTTTTTATCTCTTCTGCCACTCCTTCTGCCTCATTGATAATATCTTTGGCCCTTTCTTTGACCGAAGCAATCTCCTCTTCCTTTTGTGACCGGAAAGATTCTTTTTCTTTCTCCAGTGCCTCTTTTTGGATCTGAGCCTGTTTCATCTTCTCGTCGGCCCTTTCAATGCTTTCCATAACTGGCTTATATAAAAATCTATTCAGCAGCCATACCAATAAACCGAAATTTATTATCTGAGCAGCCAGAAGTTTTACATCGATGCCGAGATTTCCTAAAAATGACATAATGTTACAGCCCCTCTAGGAGCGAGGAATAGGTGCTCAGAAATTTGGGCAGCACCAGTATCAATCCCAGCAGGGGCAGGATAAACACCAACAGTGAAATTATAAAGGTCCACAGAAAGTATTTTCTCGTCTTTTCAGTGGAAAGATAAATTTCTTTAAGCAGCTCTTCCTGATGGTCAAGCCGCTTCCTTAATTCTTCTTCCATAGTTCTTGACGCTTAAGGAACGAACTTAAGAATAAGGGCTATCACCAGAGCATAAATGGCTATGGCTTCGGCAAAGGCAATGGCGATAATCATGGCAATCTGGATTCTCTCGGAATTCTCCGGATTGCGAGCCATACCGATGAGAGCGGCCGCTCCTATCATTCCCACCGCCAGGGCGGGTCCGATACTGCCGACAGCCATGGTAAGCGCAGATGCATCTTGGACCATAAACTTTAGCTTCCTTCTATGTTACTTTGGCGCCTTCGACTGATGTGGCGCACAGTGCTTGTCTTTATAAATGTCAGGGTCAAAACGGCAAAGATGAAGGCTTGAATAATTCCTACAAAAACCTCCAATATCATAAAGGGCACCGGGATGACGTAGGGAACCAGAAAGGCGGTTACCAGAAGCAGGACTTCTCCCGCAAAAATATTACCGAATAGTCTGAAGGAAAAAGATAGTATCTTAACGCACTCTGAAATCGTTTCAAAAAATCCCAGAATGAAATTGAGGGGGTTGCTGAAATTAAGGAATCTTTTTATGTATCCTGTAATGCCCAGGACATGCAGAGAAAAAGACTGTATGGACAGTACGGAAAAAAAGGCCAAAGCCAGCGTGGTGTTCAGGTCGCTGTTAGGCGACCTTAAGAGCGAATAGCGGCCTGCCGGAGTTTCCACAAAAAAAGAACCCAAAAATCCTGGCAGCAAGGCGACGAGGTTAGCAGTCACTATAAAAAGGAAAAAGGTGGCTATTACGGGTAAAATCTTTTTGGAAAACCGCCGGTCTAAGGTTACCGTATCAGCGAGATCCAAGAGTTCTGAAATCAAAATCCTCACTCCGTTGATGATGAAGTTTTCGTGACTGTCCCTTTTGTAATAAAAAATTATTGCAAACATCACAAGAATCACAGTTACCAGAAGGGAGGTAAAGAAAGTGTTGGTAATAGGAATCCCTAAAATGGAAATGATGTATTCGGACTGTAATCCTATATTAATCATTTTTCTTCGTTGTCATCCTCGTATATTAAGGGCGCCAGCAGATGATATACCTCGTAAACGGTTACCGTCAAACCAACTGCCAGCCCAACAATGAGGAGTGTAGGTTGAGTGTGAAAAAACCTGTCGCCTAAAATTCCAAGGAATAAGAAGCCTCCTATGGGAACGGAAATGAGAAATCCCAACTGCCAGGCAAGAGACAATGCATAAAACCTTTTGGAAGTATCTTTTTGTGACATCCGCTTGCCTTCTTATAAAATCAGCACCGAGCTGACAAAAAAGGCGGTGCATCGATTATACCATCATTGTACCGCAAAAATATTTTTAAATAAAGAAGTTTTCCTAAAAATTGATTTTTGATTTGACTTCTGGGTCCAATTCTAATAGAAATAAACAGGACATTTTACAAATTTGGAGGGATTATTAATGGAAAAGATAAGAAGGATAAAAGATTGGCTTCGCTATGAGGAACGGGAAATTATCATCAAGTTTGACCCAGACAATGTTATTGAACTGCCCTGCCACTGCAGGTATGATCCTGCCCTTATTACGAAAAACGGAAAAAGAGTTAGATTGCTAAAAAAAGCTGACGTAAGAAAGAACGACGGCTCTTGGCAGCCTTACCCTACCATAAGCCAGCTGTGGGGAGGCGGCATAGAAGGGCAGTGCTATACCAGAGCTCTGATAAAAATCACGGGTGAAGAAGACATTACTGTTTCCGATTCAGAAAATTGGTGCCCTGATACTGTTCTCCTGACGGCCGCCGAAGCAGAAGGCATTTACACAGAAATTATAGAGCACGATTAGTTTAAAAAAGTAAAGGAGCTTTCAGTAAGCTCCTCTTTTTTATCCAAAAGCCCTGCTTCATTCTGTCAAAACGTGTCTGGAAAACTCCAGGTGGGTGTCTAAGACGTATCCCGCAGGATACATATCATTTCAGACTCCCTATAAAAGCTTATACCAGATTTTTAATCAGAAAAAGCAGGGCTATTTTTATTGTAGAAAGCATTTCAAAAGTGTCAACTTCCTTATCAACCCTTTCTCCACCGACGTTCGGGGTTCGGAGTTCGGAGTTCGGGGTTCGAGTTTAACGATTCAGGCAGGGCCTTCGTCTTCGAATGTCGAACCCGCAACCTATGGTTGCGAGGTAATCCTCGAACATCGAACACCGAACGTCGAACCGTTATAGATTAAATACTTCGTCCAGCTGCTTTATCATGGAAACCACTACGGGCGGCGGCATCAAACTGTAGGAAGGAACTCCCCTATCATCTTTCACCACCCAGGGCCTTTCCTTTATCTCGATTTTACCGGTCTTCTCATCCCTTTCATAGAAATATTCTGGAGTGATTTCATAGTCGTCAACCACATCCCTGGCCACGTCCACGGGAATAGAATTTCTCAGCATTACCTTGGGGATGCCGTACAGCCCGAGAGCCTGCTTGATGAGTTCCTCATCCCTTTCCAATCTGTCCCTGATGGGTTCTATGCCCATCTTGTCGCCTTCTTTCAGGACCATGACGGCCTCCTGACACTTGGGATTGTCGCAGATTAAATTAAATTCCTTCCCTCCCGCGTCATAGCCTATCTTGGAAGTGGGAAGCAGTTTAAGATTCCTGGAAGTCTGGCAGGCCGGACACACCCTTCTCCACTTTATCCTCTCGTCAATTACTTTTTCAGGAACGTCTATGAGGACAAAAACGTCGCGGTCATCTCTATATCCAATAAGGTCGCGGAAGAACAGGGAGAAATCTATCTGGTCCAAGCCTCGGGGAAAACCGTCCACAAAAAGGGTCTTCTTCTCCAGTTTGGATATTTCCCTCTTTATCAAAGTAAGAATAAGTTCCGTGGGAAGGAGGGTTTTGGTGCTCCTGTTTTCCAGGCTATGGATTACCTCGTCTACCGGCATTCTGCCGCGGTAGTTATTCCTCAGGAATTCAAATAGTTTTTCTCTCTCCTTTTTGTCCGCCATTTCCTGGTCTATTTTCCTTATCATGTCGCCGATGGAAAAATGCTCTATCTTGTCAGGAGCTACTATCTCGTCAAACATCTTGGCATAGGTGCCCTTACCGGAACTCTTCTTACCGAGCAGGTAAGCAATGAAAGAATTATCCTCCAAATATTCCCTCAGTTCCCTTATTTCCTTGCCGGCTTTGGCTTCGAAGTATTCTTGTCTGCCTTCGGGGCTGATGAGGTCGAATTTTTTGTCCAATCCCTCTATTTTGGTTTTGAATATTGGAAATTCCATGTTTTGAATTTAGAATTTTGAATATAGAATATCGAATGTGGAACTTAGAATTTAGAATTCAGGCAGTTGCCGAGGGAGACACTTCGCAGCCGAGCCCGGGAATGAATAAGGCTTTACTACCAATAAACTGAAGCTCGGCGAGAAATGGAAGCAGCGGTGAAAAAAATAATTATAGATATTTTAGCTGACCTCGTGTCACCCGAGGTAACTGGCTGAAAACAGACTGCGCCACAATGGGGGTTTTTAAAATTATTATTTTTCTGTTTGGATAGTGATATTGCTGCCGTTGGAAACCATCTTGATATCCCCATGACGGTCGGTTCTTAAAACATTTATATCATATTTATCTAAAAGTTCCAAAACTTCAGTATTGGGATGGCCGTAACTGTTGTCCCGACCGACAGAAATCACAGCCGTCTCCGGAGACAAAACAGCCAGAAAGTCCTCTGCCGTGGAGGTCTTGCTGCCGTGATGTCCCACCTTCAAGACGTTGACTGCGATATCCTCTCCTCCCGCGATAAGTTTTCTCTCTACCGACTGATAGGCGTCGCCGGTAAAGAGGAACGAGGTTTCACCGAACACCAACCTTAAGATTACGGAAGAATTATTGGTGTTGCTTACCTCCCTGCCCGAGAGGTCTTCCTGAGGGAATAAAACAGTAAAAACGGCGTCTGAGGAAATAATTTTTTGCCCGGACAGAGCTGTCGTCACTTCCGTTCCTTCCTCGTCTAAAAGCCTGGTCCATTCACGGTATTCGGCCGTATCCCTCAAAATCCCTGTCCACAGCACTTTTTCCACCTCATATCTTTCCAACACTTCTAATAAACCTGAAATATGGTCGTGTTCGGGATGGGTTAGGACAACCAAGTCTATTGTCCTATCCCAGAAAGGCATTTCTTCCCCCAGCTTCTCTAAAATGGAATTATCCGGCCCACCGTCAATAATAATCTGGTGGCCGGCCGGGGTTTCAATGAATGCGGCGTCTCCCTGGCCGACATCAAAAAAATTTACCTCCAAAAGCGGTCCATGGGAAAGTTCGTAAACAAAAGACCAGGCAAAGACATTGACGCTGCCCAGAAACAACAAGAAACAGATAATAATGTTTTTTCTGCGTTCTTCCATCTTAAATAACTATAAAAAATTATTGACAAAGAGCCAAATTTCAGATAATCAAAAAAATAGAAGTACATTAAAAAAATAAGAGGTGATATGTTTGAATCCAAACTTTTGGTTTTACTTTTTAGGATATCTTGGATTTGTGATTATTGCTTTTTCGGTAAGACTTCTTTTTGATACAGGTGCTCCAAAATATATTCCGCCGTTGATGATAGGGTCTGTGTTTGTCACTATAGCGTGCCTGCTGTTGGGAATATTCTCGAGACTTTATACCGGCGCTATAATTGTCTCAATATTTTTTTTCATCGCCTTTCTTTGGAAGTTAATCGAGACACGCAATGAAGAAAAAAATTAATATCTATTTTTTTTCAGAAGCCTATTCCTGGCTTCTTTTCATTTAGATTTAAAGCGCTTTTTAAAAATGAAAACACCAACCTAATTATCAGGTTGGTGCTTTCAAAAGACTTCCGGAAATCTTCTAACAATTTTACTTGTTGGGCAGAATCCGGAACATGGTAGTGCCACAGTTGGGGCATTTCCCCTTCATCGCCCTTCTTTTTACTCCTCCCTTTCCCTTCATAGCGACCTCCTTGGCATCGCTCATGTTTTGCTTTTTTTTACACTTTACGCAATAGGCTTCAGTTGCCATAAAATAGGATTTGAATTAATTTCCAAAAAACCGACCTTTCTACGATTATATTATATTATCTTATTTTTAGTTTAATTTATAGTCAAGCCCCATATAAATAAACAGGGGGTAAATCCATCTTTATTCACAGACCAAGTTCACTTGATATCTCCTTCATGGCAGACAGTACTATCTCTACGAATTCTTCCAGAGAGAGATTCAGATAATCCCGGGATTTGGATATGATTTCCCGATTGGCTCCCCGGGCAAAGGCCTTCTCCTTAAAGCGCTTCAAGACACTCTCTGATTCCAGCTCTTTTATCTTCTTGGAAGGAAGCACCAGGGTTGCGGCCACAATCAGGCCGGTTAGCGGGTCAACGCAGAATAAAGCTTTAGCCATCAGGCTCTCCGGCGCAACTCCGTGGGCTTCGTTGTGGGTCAGCACGGCTTTGCATGTCTCCCCGTCCAATCCCAAGCCCTTCAGTATTTCAGCTCCCTTTTCAGAATGGGTTTTGAGGTTATCATTGACCAGCTCATAATCAATATCGTGAAGAAGGCCGGTAATGCCCCACCTTTCTGAATCTTCACCTAAATGAGATGCCAAAGCCTTCATGGCGGCTTCCACCGCCAGGCTGTGCTTTATAAGATTCTGATTTTTCAAATTCTGCCGCAGCAGATTATAAGCTTCTTCCCTGTTCATTTTTATTTTTAAGTCTGATTTCCCGTATTATAGCAGAATATCCCTCTATTGTTCAAATAAACGTAACCCCTAATAAAAAAGCCGAGCAAAGAGCCGGCTTTACGAAGCGCTTATAAATGTATAAAAGTCATTGAACAATTTTGAAAAGGGCAATCGATTTGAGGTATGTTTTCTTCAAGCATTTTGGCTGCCGTTTCTCTGGTCAGGGCTGAAGGTCCGGTTTTTTTAAACCACAGGGTTATTATTCTCTCGTCCCCTTCTGTCCTTACGGTCACCATATCCATGTTAATATCCTGAAAAATCTTCCTAATAAGGGAAACGTCTCTTGAATCCAGCATGGGTTCGCAGGTTCTTCCTCTGAATTTCCACGGGCGGGTCATAATCATGTTTTTCTTGCCTTTCTTTCTAAGATTAAGAAAGAACATGGAATCTTCTCCCTGCCAGATGGGAACATCTTTGGGGAAAGTATATTTCAGCCTTCGAACGGGAAAAATGGTTTCCTCACAATCCATATGATAGAAATTAAACATCCAATCACCTCTCAGAATATATTATATGAGATAAAGCCAATTGTCAAAGCGCTCATCTTGGAGAGTAGAAAGAATTCAGATATAATAAATTATCATTAACATATAATTTAAAGTCTTTTATGACAAAAGAAAAACCCATTTATGTGGTGGGCCATAAGAAGCCCGACACCGACAGTATCTGCTCGGCTATTGCCTACTCCCGCTATCTTACAGATAAAGGGGAAAAAGCCGTACCGTGCCGGGCAGGAGAACTCAACGAAGAAACAAAGTTCGTACTTAAAGCTTTCAAGGAAAAAAGCCCGCTCCTTTTATCCAGCGCCAAAAACAAGACCCTCGTGCTGGTAGACCACAACGAAGCGACCCAGAGCCCGGACCACATTGAGGAGGCGGAAATTCTGGAGGTGCTTGACCATCATAAGATAAGTTTCCAATCAGAAAAGCCCATCTTCTTCCATTCAGAGCCCATCGGGGCCACCGCTTCCATAGTAGCCAAGCTGTACCTCTATGATAAGACTGTGAAGCTGACCGGAAGCACAGCAGGGATTTTGCTTTCGGCTATCCTGTCTGACACCGTTGTCTTCCGCTCCCCCACTACCACCAAGCAGGACGTGGAGATAGCAGGAAAGCTGGCCCGCAAAGCAGGAATCAAGGATATGGAAAGGTTCGGCCTGGAAATAAAAAGGACAAAAGCGAGTTTGGCGGGAAAAAGCGCAGAAAAGATTATTACCTCAGACCTTAAGGAATACGAGTTCGGCCGTAAAAAAATCGCCTTAGGCCAGGTGGAGGTATGCGGATTGGAGGAAATAAAAACCAGAGAAAAAGAGCTTATTGAAGGATTAAATAGCTTGGCTCAGAAAAAAAGATATAACCTGGTACTGCTGATAGCCACCGACATTCTGGCCATGGGTTCTGAAATCCTGTTCTGGGGAGAGGAAAAATATATTGAAAAGGCCTTCGGCAAAAAGCCGCACAACCACACCCTTTACCTGAAAGGAGTCATGTCCAGAAAACAGCAGATTGTTCCCCCTTTAACTAAGGTCCTATCCAGATAAGAGAAACAATTTTCCACATAAAAACGGGTTGACGCCAGCCCGTTTTTGGTTTAATTTGGGTTTCAGTACCTTAAATCAAAGGGGAATTATTGTGGGAGAAATTATTTTTGCAAATAGCGGTGAAGAAGTAGGTAATGTTTTTTCCCTGGTCAGTCAAGCAGAAGAGCTCCTTAATAGAAAAATAGGCATTAAAATCCTGATAATGTCTAGGTTTTTTCTCACTTCTCTCGTCTTCAGGCGCAGGAAATCCTTAGAAATAACCAGGGAGCACGTAAGAACCAATATACTAGAACAGCAGGGATATTGTCCCGATGGCTTAATGGTGAAAAATGACGAAGAGAATCGTCCTCTCAAAACCGTGGTTGGAAAAGACAGTGACAATGAAATTTTTTTTCAAAAGGATTTCAGGGAATCCCCCAGCGTCATTCTGGAAATGATATCTGAATCAAAAAAAGATTCCTCATTAATAAACTGGAAAAATATAATCTACTGGAATTTAGGTAATTTTAAAAAATCCGCTGAAAAAAGCGGACTCTGGCTGGATAAGACTGGAGTGCTTCTTTTCCGGGAAGAGGTGGAACGCCTGGAAGAAGGCCAGGTCATCAATGTCAAAGATTGGGATAAGGAATTCAGGGCGTATGTGGTTGAGAACGGCAATCTCCACAAGATATGGGGAAACGTTGCAGTATAAGGAAAATCATCCGCCGTCTTTTCAAAAGACGGTTTTTTTATTTTATTTCAAACACCAGAATACCGTCGAACACTACGTGTTCTGTGGAGTGCAGATAATCAAGGAAATCCACCTCCACCACTTTCTTTAGGATGACACTAGTATAGAAAAGGTCGTGCCCGGCAAAAAGCAGGCCCTCGTGGGCAACGTCCAGGCCCCGGTAGACATCGCTTTTTCGGATGAAGGCGACGCCGACGGCGTAAGGAATGGTCTTTAAAAATTCCGCGGAAAGGAATTCTGAGGGAATATAATAGACCGTTACTCCTTTTTCCCAATCAAGATCAATAATGCGGTTGCCCTGCGAATCGAAGCCATTCATTATTACCTTTTGGGTCGCAATACCCTCAGCTGGCGCTATCTGCTCGGTTATATCCTCAAAATGGGGAGAAAAGGCATTCCTTTCCGTGGTAAAATGCAGCCTGTTTTCAAAACTGGGAGATTTTCCCGGATAATAATTAATGGTCTTCATAGTCTCGCGGGCCTGTTCCACGCTTTCCGCATGAAGGAGAGCGGCGCTGGTCAGAACAAAACCGGTACAATCAGCCGTATCCACCCTGAAGAGGGGGTCCTGGTCGCGCCCCGATTCCTCACCCAGGCAGTCGGCCTGATGGGGCGTGCCGACCCTGAGAATAGACAGGGCCTTGAGCCGTTCGCCATCAAGCGGAAAACGGACCTTCAACTCCTTGAGAACTTCATCTATCTCGGTAGAGTCCGACAAGTAAAGTTTTTTCTGGTCGACCACCCATTCCCAATCTTCTTCTCCGGCCGCCTCCAGGGTAGAACCTTCGGCAACCTCACTGCTTTCCGTATCTTCCGGCGGAACCGTTTCCTTGTCGTTCTGTCCCTTGTTTTCCAGTATGACCGGAGACCCGGCCTTTTTGTCAAATTCCAGGTCTTTAACCGCTAAAGCCCCTCCCAACAGGAGGCAGCATATGGTCGCAGCCAAAATATACTTCTTAACCTGAAGATTCATGGAAGAAAGCGTAATTTGAGATAATAATTTCGCTCCCCGAACAGCAAAGAATTTTTAACTAATAATAGTAATCCTGATTTGTGGGATATACATTCCTGTCCGGGCAGACTACTTCATAAACAGGCAGAAAATAGTTTATGGCTCTGACATCCCATTTTTCATTGTCTTTTGCGTCAATATACCGGAAAGCCGTAGCACGGACAAAGGTGTAGTGATAGCTGTTGTAGCCGTAGGTGCCCTCGGCGCATTTGCAGAATTTTCTCAGCTGGTCACTCCGGCGGTAGAGATACTGGTAGTCTGCTTTCCAACAGAGCGTTCCCTGGCTGCATTCCTCCAGCCCGATACTGCATGAGCCCTGACAGCAGACCCCTTCCGCACAGGCGGTATTGTCGGCCGCAGGATTATTTTGGCAGGCATTGAGGGATTCACTGCACGAATCCGCAGTACATTCATTACCGTCATCACAGTTAACCGGAGCTGAAACCCGGCAGCCAAAACCTGCATCGCAGTACTCCGCCCCATTGCAGTAAAGGGAATCTGAACAGTAGGCATCGTCAGGCGCATTAACACAGATGTCGGCTGATTCGCTGCAGCTGTCTGCGGTACAGGTAACTGCATCCGAGCAGTCTCTGGCAGAACCCTGACAAACGCCGGAAATACACGCGTCTCCCACCGTACAGAACTGGCCGTCCGAACAGGAGATTCCGTCAGCCGCAGAATTACTCTGGCAGTAGGAACCGGGAAGACCGGCATCAACACAGACGTCAGTAGTGCACTCGTTACCGTCGCCGCAGTCTGTATCAACAGAACATCCGACCGCCGGCACCGAGCCTCCGCCCAGGGCATTTGAGGCATCAACCAGTCCCCAGCCGTAGGTATCGTCTCTCCCAGGAGCTCCTAAATCCCGGGCACTCTCCTGGAGCACATTTCTCACTTCCGAAGGATTAGAAGCCTTGCCATCAGCCAGAACAAGGGCGGCAATCCCTGAAACGTGGGGGGTAGCCATAGACGTTCCCTGCATAAAATAGTATCCGAAATAAAATCTTGATCCCCTCTTCTCATAACTCTGCTGCAGTATGCCGTCTCCGTATCCGTCTCCGTTCTGGTCCACATTCATATCCCCTCCCGGGGCTACCAGATCCAGACTGTTGCCGAAATTGGAATAAGGTGCCCTGGTTTCGTCATAACGGACAGCTCCTACGGCAATCACATAGTCGTCATAGGCTGCGGGATAACTGACGGTACCGGAATTATCATTGCCGGCTGCCGCCACTATTGTAACTCCGTGATTATAAGCGTAAGCCACGGCATCTCTTAATGTTTGAGATGAAGCAGCTCCCCCCAAGCTTAGATTGATGACGTCTGCTCCGTGGTCTGCGGCCCAGATAATGCCGTCTGCCACGTCTGCGTAGCTTCCGCTGCCGTTTTGGTCCAATACCTTAACGGGCATCAAACAGGAATTAAAGGATATTCCGGCTAATCCTAAATTATTATTGGTGGTCTGGGCCAGGGTGCCGGCCACGTGGGTCCCGTGTCCTGGGCTGGAGTCATCATTGGGGTGAGAGTCGTTGTTGATAAAGTCATAACCTGAGACAAAACAGGTTCCTTTAAGGTCAGAAGCCTGCTGATAACAGGTGCTGTACCATCCAGAACCCTGACAGTAGTCTTCATAGGCGATACCGGTATCTACTACCGCAACAACAACGTCTTTACCGG
This sequence comes from uncultured Candidatus Saccharibacteria bacterium, assembly GCA_964514375.1. Taxonomy (GTDB): domain Bacteria; phylum Patescibacteriota; class Minisyncoccia; order Minisyncoccales; family JANBVM01; genus CAZEQH01. Next base: position 2,085 of record CAZEQH010000006.1, on the reverse strand, counting down.
GTTCTCCAGGTGCTCCGAGGGATTCCCAGGCATCTTCCATACCAACCGAGCTGAAATTCCATTGGTAGCGGTAATAGGTGTCGTTGGGCGACCAAAGGGCATGGGCGGTGAAGTTGGGTTCTGCATACTCCACGTCCCCTCTTGACCAGTATTCCTTCAATTTTTCCTCCATCCTTGCCCCGTTGATATTGATAACCCTAAAGGGCTTTGAGTCGTTCTTAAACCTGACTATAATCTCGTCTGCCGCATAACCTGTCGTGGCGATATTCCGGACTTCCCTAAGTACGGGGACCTCAGCTGAAACTATCTCTGATGCCGCCAAACTCAGAATGGTACAAAATGCGGTAATTAAAAGACCTTTGATAATGATTTTTTTCATATTTGAACTCTAATTATGCTATCCCAAGGTAACCTTTTTCTCACTCAATTTTAGCACTTAAATTTACGTTTGGAAACTAAAAATACAGAGCCAAAAAAGACTCTGTATTTTTATCCGATTTCTTAGTCAACAGCTGCATTATTTCATCTCCCTTTTCTTCTGGGCAATATACCAGCGAATCAGAAAAGTAGCTGCTCCCAATACCAGGAAACTGAGTACGTTCAGGCAGGCGCACAGCCCTAAGAAGAAATAAACGGTAAGCACTGCCAGTATCAGCGTCCAGATAATCCAGACCTTCTTCTCTTTCTTGTTCTTCTTCCAGGCATCCACTGATTTATATAATGAGTAGAAAACCAGAACCAGAATTATCCACCAGGGCAGACAAGCAGAGACTCCCTGTCCCAGGGACTGCAGAAGAGAAGCTCCCATACTGGACAGGAAACTCATCAGGCGGTTGGTAGTTGTTACCTGGGCTTCTTCCTGCCCTTCCCCATATTCAGGAATAGTTCCTTCTTCTGTGGAGGTTGAAATTATTTCCTCCGTAGAAGTCCCCTGCTCCTCACTTCCTCCGGCTGGAGGCTGAGGAGTCTCCCCTCCCGTTTCGGGAGGAGTCACCACAGGGGGTTCCACAATCGGCTGTTCGGGCTGTTGAGGTATTTCCGGTCCCGGCTGGGAAGTTCCCATCTGGAAGGAAAGTTCATCTCCAAGCACTTCCGGGGAACCATGGGAAACGGCTCTCCAATAGTAGGTAACGCCGGGAATCAAGCCCGTAATAGTCATGGAATGGTAGGTTACCTTGGTTGAATCTTCAGTGTTAGAAAAAGCATATCCGTAGTTGGGAGGTGCCCCTAAAACTGGATGGGAAACAGTGTCATAGATGACCCTGCTGGTAGCAGGAGTATTGGTGAACCATGTCACCGTCACGGTATTCACCTCCTTATTTCCGGTGTGTTCCTGAAAAATATAGAGACCGAAGATTCCGCCTCCGCCGCCTCCGCCTGAAATTATAATCTGGCAGTCCGGGTCGCCATTGTCAGCGTAAGAGTCGCAGTCGTCGTCCAGACCATTGCTGCAGTTTTCTGTAGTAGGCTCCTGGTTTCTCACGCATGAGCCCCAGAATCCTTCTGAACTGCAGGTTTCAGTACCGGCGGAACATATGCCGAACTGGCCGGTATCACAAGATTGGGTGTCTTCCGGCTGACATTCGGGCTCCGGGGATTCCTGGCATGCACATCCGTTGCAAACCATACCTTCGGTACAGTCTGAATCCTGTTCGCACTGCTCTTCCCCGTTGACTGTGCCGTCGCCGCAGTAGGCGCCGGTCACGTCAATAATGGTGCAGGTTTCCGAACAGTAGGAACAGTCACTGCCGTAGGCAGGCACGCAGGGTACTCCGTTATCTATGCCTGCATCGCATTCCTCTCCTGATTCTTCGATGCCATTGCCGCAGACGGGCTCTTCAGGAGGCTGACTTTCCTCTTTGTTGCCGAAGTTTATCATCTGGGGCTCCTGACCGGTAATGACTATGTCGTGATATAAGAGTGTGGTATTAAACCATCCTTCCTGCATCACTTCCGCTATCCGGTAAGAACCGTCTTCCACCTCTTCAAAACAGTATGAGCCGTCCTCTCCCGTCTGGGTGGTTTGGACAACCTCCCATCCGGTGAGACAGTGCAGGGCCTGGACTCCGTCGACATCATAGCCGT
>CAZEQH010000005.1:0-57340 GCA_964514375.1 uncultured Candidatus Saccharibacteria bacterium | reverse complement strand
AAAGCTTGGACAAAAGGGCGAGAGGTATTTCCCGCGGTGCCACCTTTTTTATTTTAACCCGTTATAACGAAAAAATTCGTCAGTAAAACGAATCAAAATCACTTTTACCGACTTTGCTGATAGCAGCATCAGTTAGTCCTTGGTTACGGAGACTGCCGGGCCTTCACTGTCGCAAAGGCCATCCTTCTCGTAAATCGAGAGAACTAAGCCCAACCCCGAATTTAAAACCCGGGACTTAGTTATGGATTTTCTAATTTTCAAATTTCTTACAACTGCTTACTAAAATATCAGAGTTTAAAAACTTTGTCAAGCCTTGTATAAAAACAATGCAGTAGATTTTTTTAAATCACAACGAGTCGCTGTCAAACGAATGTAAGACTCCGTTAAGCTAATCATTATCAATATTTAAGTATGGTTATTATTGACGAAAGTTTCTTGGTCTGTTATGGTTTTATATGCATAGTACCAAAAAAAGGTAATGCAATAAATTAATTCGTACTTTTATAAGAAAATAAGGAGGTGTATTCATGCATAACTGTTTAAGAAAAATTCCTGCTGATTTATGGGTTTTTGATTGTGATGGGACGTTATATACTAATACACAAGAAATCAAGTCCGCCGTAGAGAACTTAATGGTCGCTTTCATCAAAAAGGAGTATAATATTGGTTTCCGTGAAGCAAAAGCATTAAGAGAAGCTTTGTTAAGAAAGTATGATACTAGATATACTGCCATAGCATTAAGGAATGAAGGAATAGACGTATCGCGTTTTATTCAATCTACATACCTCTCTGTCTCGCCTGAAGATTATGGGATTAGAGAGTCTAAGCCTCTTTACGAATTGATATCTAGTCTAAAGGGCGATAAAATCATACTCACAAATAATCCCTCGAATTTTGCTAGACGAATCCTAAAAACGTTAGGGGTATTATCTCTTTTCTCTAATATATTTGGCATGGAAGAGTTGAATTTTATGATAAAACCGGCACCAGAAGCTTTCAATCCTTTGAAAGAAAAGTTGGGGAAGGGAAAACTAGTAGTCGTTGTAGAAGATAATTCAGAAAACGCACAGATGGCGAAAAAGATGGGTTGTATTGTTGCTTTGATTGGAAAACAAAATCATTTAGATTGGACACCGGATTTTTATTTAGATTCACTGATATAGGACGGGAGGTGCAAAAATGGAAGAATATCTTTTAATGATTTGTAATAAATACCGGCTTAAAGTAGAAAAAGTATTGACGGGAGGTAACATTTGCAACGCCGTATACAAAGTCCAGCAGGAAGATGGCAGTCCCCTAGTATTAAAAATTGGGACTACTGAACGTACCATTGCAGAGATTCAGATGAATATTGCGGGTTATCAGAAGCTAAAGAATATGGGATTGAATAAATTTATTCCAACAATCATCGGCTCGCAGGTTTCCAAGGATTCAGCTTTTGTTCTTCTGGAATATTGCGGTCCCAATTTCATTACTTTGTTGCGTCAAGCTCAGAAACCAATCCAATTGTTCCGAAGGTTGATCACGGAAATGCAAACCATCTATTTTGAAAGTTTACGCGTTAGCGAAGACAGTAAGCGTATGATAATTAGCGTTGCGAATAAGGTGATAGAACAATACGAACGTTATTTAAATCCTCTTGACTTGAATAAGGCGTTACCGCAGCTCAGAAAACTCTTAAATTTTTTAAATTCCCTCAATCTTCGATTTTCTTGTTTCTCGAGTTGGGATTTTACTCCAGAAGATATCTACTTGACTCCTCAAGGAATTAAATACGGAGATCCTCATGAGGATGTTCTCGGTATACCCATAATTGATTTAGCTTGTTTCGGCGGAGTAGTGCGCGATGCTTATAAAGCTCCTGGAACCATAGAAGGATATAAGTTATTATACGACTTTGCAATGGGTCAAGTAGCTTCTCTCCTGGAGGTATCGAATGAGATTGCTAAAAAAGTATTTTTCTTAGGGAGAGTTTTACAATGTTTCCTCTCGGCCCGATTTAGAATGGAAAAGGAGCCGACACAAGCACTTGCACTTTTTAATCAAGGCAAGAAGTATCTGGACAAAATCGTTAATTAATTCATAATAAGGAGTAGTTTAAAAATACTACTCTATTTTTTTATATAATATATTATGAAAAAAGTATTAACCTTTTTAGATATTGACGGTACGTTGATTCAACCAAATCAACGTCCGAATACCAAAAAGTTACCCTCTATTATCCAAAAGTTAGCCAAGCTGGGAGTGCTTTTTGGTTTGAACTCTAATCGTTCACTCGAAGATATCGTACCTATTTATAGTCAATTTGGACTCAATGGTCCGGTTATTTTAGAGAATGGGGTGTATTTCTTAAAATCCTTAAATGCACGAAAAATTTTTTTGATAAAAAGACCTCCCTTGCTTAATAAAATGTCAGTTGAAGCGATAAAGGCTTTTATCAAGGAAAACAGGTTAAGCTGCCAGTTTTCGAGCACTAATACGGTAAAAGCTATCAGGTCTAAAAAACTCAAGAAAATTCCTCTCGGAATATTCCTGAATAAATTTAGGAAGTATACAGGAAGTGTCCACATCTTCCGATATGGAAAGAGAGATATCCGATTAGCGAATGAATTATGCATTTTTTTAAAAAAGTATTTTCTTAAAAAACAATTAGGCTTATCAGTGGAAAGTACAAAATCTTTTGGAAACGTTATATTTTGGCCGCGATATGTAAACAAAACAAAAGCTCTAAATAAAATAAGGAAATTTTACCCTGAATACCTTTTATTTATGATTGGTGACGATTTAATTGATTCAGAAACACGTCAAGAAGCAGAGGGATTTTTTACGGTTGCAAATGCTCTGAGTGAAGTTAAGGAGGAAGCCGATTACGTTTCTAATAAAGCATATACTAAGGGGGTTGTTGATATTCTGAATTATATTGAACAGAGATTTTTTAACACTAAGTCAAAATTATAAAAAATTGCCCGCAAAATAACTATTTACGAGCTTAATTTCTATCTACCGTAAAGCTTGTCATGGACTGCTTTTAGAGAGTAAAAAATCCGAGGTTTTCTCAATGGCATAGCCTATACTCTCCTTGATGTTATTGGTATTGATAAAGTGACTGATAATATAAGCAAAAAAAGTGTCTCCGGCTCCGATAGTATTGTGAGAAACTATTTTTCTTGAAACATTCAACTCAAACTCTTCTCCAGATGTAAATAAAATACATCCAGACTTTCCCTTGGTGATAATTAGAATTTTTTTCTTCTGGGAGGTTAGCCAATTCCTAGGGATATAATTCAGTTCCTCTTCCGTTCCCTTTAAGCAGAATATCGAAGACTGTACTTTCGTCTGAAGATTGTACAATTTTTTTCCTCCAAATCTCTCTCCGTCTCTCACATACCCCTGTATATCTAAAAACACCTTACCCTTAAAAGCAGATATATTTTCTAAATCGAAATCATCCAGAATAGTGGAAATCAGAAGAAAAGGAGTTTTGATTTTAATAAAATCTACTTTCTTAATAACGGGTTTTTTCACTAATCTTCCTTTCTCACTGTCCTCTTTTATCAATATCTCTACTTCGGCATTGGAAGCCGTTATGAGATTGAATGGTAATTTTTCTTCCTCAAAAACTTTGGAAATATAAAAGGCAGGACCGCCTCTTACGATTCTTTCCGTTCCCGCATCTTTATTGATAATTTTATCCTGGGCAAAGGTCGATAATATGGTAATAGATTTGTCCATATGCTTTAATATTATCAGATTTTTTTCTTTTTTAAATTAAGAATTTGCCAAAGTCATAACTATTAATTATCTTTAATTATTAATCGTATTATTTGTAATACAAATTATGAGTGACAAAAAAATGCTTTTCATTTGCCGCGGGAATATAGGAAGGAGCCAGATGGCAGAGGCATTTTACAATCATCTGACCAGCTCCGGGGAAGCCATAAGTGCGGGCGTAGACTCCACAACGCCTGAGAGATACGCTCATCCCACAGAAGACATTATTGAAGTAATGAAAGAGGAAGGAATTGATGTGTCCGATAAAAAAGTGAAGATTGTTACCAAGGGAATGATAGACGAAAGCGATAAAGTAATTGTTATGTGTCAGAAACAATATTGCCCGGATTTTGTGCTGAATAGCAAGAAGGCTGTATTCTGGGAGATAAAAGACCCCTACCACGAGAACATGGATGGCGTCCGGAAGATCAGGGATATCATCAAATCAAAAGTCGTTTCCTTAGCTAGAAGACAATAAGAAAATAAAGGGCGGCATTCAAGATGCCGCTCTTTCCCTTTCTTTTTTAGCCAGGTCTGCCGTTATGAAAAATATCGCTGAGCTTCCGCAGAAAGGACACTGCACTTTGTAATCGTCGATGAGGCAAGACCTTCTGCATTTCTTGCAAAAAACTACGTTGGCTGTTTTGTCTTCGGCAACTATTTCCAGTTTTCCGTCGCATCCTTCCCGGTAGCACCTCGGGTCTTCATCGACTATCTGTTTGCACTTTTCACACCTGAGCATTACCTCTCCCATTTTCATACCACCTCCTTTTGTATGATTTAAGTTTCTACTTTAATTTAGTTTCAAAATATTTCCTTGTCAAATTAAGCATTAAAAAAAGAACGGCCTTGAGATGCCGTCCTTTTTTAATACTTCTGTCAACTTTTTTGAACTTTCCAGCTGCCTGAAAGGCTCAAAAAGTAAGAAAATTGGAAAATAGAAACGAGGAGTTAATGGTATAGTCAAGCCCGCTACTTTACACGCTTTCTTCCCCTACCTAGAACAAACAGGAACTTTGCTATCTCAGCCATAGTGCAATACCTGCTTCGGCGCCTCTCTTTGGCGTCATTTCACTCAGCTCTCTAGCCGCAGCGCAGCAGGAACCGTCAACGTTGTTCTACCGTGGGTAATAACAGTCGTGCTTTACCCTCTTGGGTTGATTTTTAGGCGACTATTTAAAACCTTTCTCACTCGGTTCTAATTTTTAATAATGAAGGAGAAGGAAAATACTTCTGTATTTTTTCTCACTATCATAATCACTATTATATAATATATTATTGAATTTGTCAATGGTTCGGCGCAGCTCACCACAAGATCATTCCCTCCTTCTCCTCCGCTCGCCCAGTACAAGTGGTTTCTTTCGGCGCCGCTCATGATGTACGACTTCGCTCCCGCCCAACGGGCGAGGATCGCTCGCCCCGATTCGACGGCGAAGCGGGCCAAAGGCGGCACCACAAATACTTCCCTCCTTTGCTCATAAATTTACAGAGGTCGGACCTCTGTCGGATAATAATAGAACTGAAAGCCGGCCCTCGTAAGAGCCGGCTTTTTTAATGTAAACAAATACTTCGGTTTTACTCAGTATAAAGAAAAAAGGAGTGGTCTTGAGATTCTCCTTTCGGATTGTTCTCTTCAATGTATTTTTATTTTCAACGTATTTAATATATAATAACTAGCTTTCGCCTGATTTCCCCTTTCGAGGTATATATTTTGTTTGACGGCAGTATTACCTGCTATCTGTGCGTTGAAAAATACATTGTATGGGACCTAACCCTCTCCTTGCGGACCTTCGTAAAAAATTTACAAAGTGACGGATTACCGTCGAGTGTGTTTGCAGACTATCCCATAGTTTTCCCGTCTGCGTTTTAAATCTTAACAGACCCTGTCATAGTGTCAACCCTCCATAGTGTAAAAACTGTGGAAAACTCTCACCCAGGAATACTTATACGTCAGAAGAATTATTCTTCGAAAATAAGAGCTTGAATGAGAACAGCCTTTAATTCAAGGCTGTTCTTAATGATAATCACAATATAATGGAGTTATTCTCCGCAGTCCTGGGGACAGGAAACGGGGGTTTCGGCGCAAGGACATCCCACTGCCGCACAGACTATTTCCTGGCACTGGCTGTCTCCGCAGAGATCTTTGCAGAAAATTTCTCCCGCATGGCAATTTCCCCGCATAAGGTTCCATTCGTCGCACTCAGAATCGTCATCAAAAATACAAAATCCTTTAGTTCCAGCCGTGAAATCCCTATTTTCCTCAGTACCACCCTGCTGCTCGCAGTAAACGGAAGCAGGATTGGGCAGCTGCGAGACCTGACTGAACAGCACAGGCACTATCAGTTCGTCATCGTTTTCCGGAAGCCCGGAAGGATTATCCTTCTTTAAAACCAGATTTCCCTCCACAGTAGCAGGAGCTGCAAACTGAAGCTCTGACTCGAAAGGAACGAAGTCTTCGGTCATCCAGTCTGACTTAGCCTGAGCAATACCCTGGGCTAACGTATTGCCTTCTGCATCAAACAATACTACGGGAAAACTCGCTTCGAAAAACCAGTAACCCCTGGCTTCCCCATTAATGGTTAAGGGGCTGGCTACGGATTGATTAGGGCGAGGGTTTGAAACTCTTATGAGATCCGCTTTCTCCAGTTCGTTGCCTATATCTTCAATAAACACCCTGCCTTCGGGTGTCCGGCACTGGCGGGGATAGGACTCCATAACAGGGTACCCTCTGTCCACACATTCCTGGAAAGTAGCTGCCGGAGCTTCCTTTTGCGGGAAAAGCTTCTGGCGGCAGGCAGGACAATACCAAACCGTGAAAATACCTGTAATTAATGTGGCAAGAACGATGCCAATAAGCAGAATAAATGTTTTTTTCATATGTTTATCTGGTTACTATATCTACTTTACCGCCATTCCCTTAAATTGACAACTGCCCGGGGGTAAAATAAAAAGCTCTTTTAGAAAGAGCTTACAGATAATTAATTTAAAAAGACCTGGGGAGCCTGAATTTATATAAATTCAATTCAGACATTACCTTCGAAAGCTTACAAACTGCTTTTAATTTTTTGAACATTCATTCCCACCTCGTTTTTAAATTTTTGTTTTACTAATAAACTGTAAATCTTTTGTAAAAATAGTCAAGCAAACTCATCCAAAAGGACGAAGAAAATCTTTATCTCCGTAACCTTGTTTTTTCATGTCATCATCCTCTTCTTCCTCCTCTTTTTCTTTTCCGCCAGCCGGCGGATTCATCCATTTATCTAAGGTCGGCTTTTTGGCTTTTCCGTCTTTTTCTTCCTTTTTTTTCTCTTCTTCCTCCTCAGGCTTCAGCCATTTGTCCAAATTCTCAAATTTTTCAGGCATAAAATTATCTTAGGCTAATCTACATTTAAAATAATATTTTGCGACTCGATTGTTATAACTCCTTCTTTTATTTGATAGGTAAGGGCCTCATCAGACCTCAGTGCCAATTTTCCTAAAAAATTGTTTTTATCTTCACCCTGCATCATAGTCGGCTGGGCCAAGCTTAAGTCAAAAGGGAAAAGCTTATAAATTGTGTAATCCTGGAATAATACGGCCTCAACCACCAAGCCCTGCTTGGTTTCTTCGGAAAAAAACTGGTCGAATAAAAAGTTGCCTAAGGAATAAAAAATAAGCTTTCCTTTGTATTCTTCGATTTCCTGCACCACGTGGGGGTGCTGGCCTACTATGAGGTCTGCTCCGGCGTCCACGGACTTATGGGCCAGTTCCTGCTGAAAAATAGAGCTCGTCTCCTGGTATTCATTGCCCCAGTGAAAACTGACTATCAGCAATTTATCAGGATTTTCTATTGAAACATCTCTTATAACTCCTGTAATCTCTTCGTCTCCGCAATTAAAAGGAAATGTCTTATTGAAAGCCAAAAAAACCAAACCCTCCGTTTGCCAGCCGTCTTCCGGGTTGCAGTAGACAGAATCTCCGATAAAATCTATACCAGAAACACTCAAAAAATCTTTGGTTTCTTCAAAGCCTTCCCTCCCCATATTGAGGGTATGGTTATTGGCCAGAGAAACCAGATTGAAATTGGCAAAGCTGAGGGCTTCGGCAGTATCCGGGGCAAAGGCAAAACGATACTCTTCCTCAGGAGATATCTGATAATTTGTAACTATGGGCCCTTCAAGATTGCCGAATATTATATCTTTGCCCTCGGAAAAATCTTTAAATTTTTCAAAGGGATAAAAAACACTGCTGTTTTTGTCCATAAAATACTCAACTCCCCTGTCCATCATGATGTCCCCCACCAGAATAATATCCTTTACTTCGCCGCCGGCATAAGACTTTGGACAGGAAATTCCGGCTTCTTCCATAATCTCGTCGATGTGATACTGTTTGGCTTGGGCTTCACTCCAGACCCTGGCCATGATACTGTCATTCGCCTCAGGTTTATCAGTTATCCAATTACCCCGCTCATCTCTGTAATATTCTCTCCCCAAACCCATCATGTGCCCCATTTCATGGGCGGCGTCCTCCGGTGTGGCGTGGACAGTCCACTCGCCGTAACTATTGGGAGACTGCTGTGAGACTAAAGAAGAATCAGAGATATTGCCTCGTGCATTAACAGGACTGCTGACCACGGTGATGCAGTGGAAACCAGGCATCTTTTCCTGTGCATCAAGACAAGTCTTGTCTTCGGGCAGTATCTCGGTTGTAACCTGAAAATGGACAGGATATCGACAGGACCCGTAAGAAAAATCAGGGTTGTTCCATATATCCATCATACCGTCCACCCATTCTGCAATCAGGCGCTCCTGTTCCTTTGAGGAAATTTTGTCCTTAAAGGAAAAGGCAAGATTCAAAGCCACTTCAATGGTACGATTCTTTACGGTAACGGTAGTCCTGGCTTGAGCCGTCCCGCCAAGAACGAACAGAGATATAATTATTAGCAATGTTATCAACTTCCCTTTCATGATAATTTATTGATTTGTTTCAAAAACCTTCTTCTCTGCGTTCCAAAACAATCCTGTCTGGTTTTCCTGCCACCAGCTCTCCCACGCCGACAAAGAAGTCCCGTTAAAATCGGTATAATGTTGTAAGTAAATCAAAGCTCTTTCCCTTACCAATTCCGGCGGTTCTCCAAAATGAGTGGTTTCTTCTGAAGATAAAGATTCAATCAAAACCCTTATGCCATCTTTCTCCCCCAAAGAAGCTAGCTGTACGGCTGAAAGCATCCGCAGGGTATCGTCATGGTCATCTAAGGTCTTAGTCAGCCCGGAAACAACTGACGGCACAAGCTCCTCATTTTGTGCGGCAAACCTGGGCAGAAGAATTACGGCCGCCCAGCGTTCGGAAATGGAATCACTGTCAAGCAGACCCTGAAGCACGGGCACCGTCTTTTCCCCTAATTCTTCTATCTGGGAAACCGAAGAAAAGCTCTCGGGGTCACGGAAATCAAATCCTGCCAGAACAGAAAAAATTTTGTCTTTTACGGTTTCTTCTTCAGGTTTTGTCTCCCTTGAATGCCAGACTCCAAAAACCACTGCAATCATCAGCAGAAAAGCCAAAACTGCTTCTATAGATTTAAAAGACTTCATTTTCCTCTCACGAGATTAAAATCCTCCTTCTTAAAATATTTCTTCTCTATCAAAAAGTTTGTTACAAACTCCAAAGTTTTATAAGGAGGATACAAGGCAAGACACAGATATTCTTCCGCCCCCAATCTCAAGCCCATCTTGACGTTTTCTTCATAACAGAGGTCGCTTAAGATAACCACGGGAATATCGGCAGTTTTCTTGTCTGACTTGAATATTTTGATGGCATCAAATCCTCCTATCTTGTCCACCCTCTCTTTGGTTTTGTCTAACAAAACATCGCAGATTAAAATGTCGGGCTTCTCCTTAATAATGGTCTCCGCGGCACCCTGATAGCTGTAGAAAGCTTTAACCTCATAGCCCGCCATAGAAAAGATATTCTTCAACAGCATACCCAACAGCGTATCTATTAAAAACATTATTATCTTAGGTTTCCTTTTTTCTTTATTTTCAGCAGGCATAGTGTCCCGTCCGAAAGGCAAAGAGATTAATCTTTTAACAATATGTTTATTAGACGCACGACAACATATACCGCAATACCATACCCTATCATGGCTGAAATAGCGGACATCTCAACAAGCTTCCCTCTCCAATAGAAATCGGGGAATATATATTGAAATGGCTCTACCAGAAGACCGCTGTATCTGTATAGGTATTTTACTACCGGAGTAAAGGGATTAGCGGCCAAGAGCTTCAAAAGCAATCTCAAAAACAAAAATAGTTCCAGGAAAACCAGCAGTTTTTCCAGAATTTTCCTGATAAAAAAGATAATCTTTTTGACGATATTCATAGATTAAAAAAAATACTTTATTATTCCTTTAATACCGTAGAAACCTGCTGCAGCTAAAGTTATATTAAGAACGATTTTCCCAATTAGGACAGCTATGAAAAACTTCTTAACCTTGTAGTTTAATATGCCAGCCACCACACCTACTACGTCATCCGGCAGAGGAGTAGCGGCGAACACCATCAGCGTCACAAACCCTCCGTATTTCTCAAACATTTTTTCCGCCTTCAATAATTCCTTATCAAATTTTTTTTCTCCAATTTTCCTGCTTCCCAATCCTAAACCGTATCCAACCAACTCACCCAAAGCTGCTCCCAAGCCCGCACTAAGACCCAAAAGAACGGGGTTCAAGAAAGCTCCCGAGGCCAGCACGAAAGCTGCAGCTGGCATGGGAAAAATTATAGTCGAAGCACCTATCAGGTTTATAATAAAAATGCCTACATAACCCAAGCCCGAAAGTTGAAGGAAAAGTTCGTTAATCATTGTCTTTCTTCGGCATATAAATACAGGGGGTAAGCTGCTTAATATCTTATCTGAAATTCTTCCAGGCCTCCCTTATATTCCTGCCAATCTGTTTGGAATTCCTCCACTTTAGCAAAAGCTGGACCTTGTTTGGCCCAGCGCGCCAGTTCCTCTAATTTTTCTTTGTTTCCTTCAGCTACAATCTCAACCCTCCCGTCAAGCATATTTTGAACCCAACCGGAAATACCCAGCTCTTCAGCCTTTTTCCGGGTGTTCTCTCTAAAATAGACACCCTGGACTTGGCCTGATACCAGCATATGAATTCTGGCCGGGCTTGCCATATAAGATAATTTTTATAAGATTTTTTCTAAAATCCTCTTAGGCTTTTAATTAAAGCAGCAAATAATGCTGTTACTATAAAGCCTATTGTAAACAAAACGGTTACTCCAAATACGAATGTTTCGTAAAGGTCAATTAGCGACGACGATCCCATTTTTGATGTCAAATTACTCTATTAATACGACCTTTCATAAGATTATTCTAACGGAAAAAAAGTCGATAATCAAGCCGCTAAAGCAGCTTTCCCTGCCTGAAATTCTCTGCTATTTCTACGGCACGTTTCCTTCCCTTTTTAGTCAGCCCGAATTCTGCCTGAGGGCTTCCCGTAATAAGACTGTCACTCCGCAAAGCTCTCAGGGGGCGGTCAAGTTTGCGTGTATCGGGCCATTTGGGATATCCGGAAATTGAAAAAACCTTAGGAAATAAACCGAAACATTTTTCTGTTAAACTTTCAAAATCGCATTTCTTCCCGGACTCCATCATCAGGTAGGCGCTGAATATAATCAAATCGTTAACCGGAGCTTTTTTATATAATTCTTCTTCAATGTATATCTTTTTCATATAAGACTATTAGTTAATCATCTCATTTCCTAATAATTTTGTAAACAAAAAATCGCCAAAAAGCGATTAAATAGCCTGTCCTGTTTTATCCGGAGCTTGTCGAAGGGAGCGAGCAACGCGAGTCGCTTGCCCTGAACCTAGTTGAAGGGAAAGGTGGGCGAAACAGGATTCGAACCTGTGACCTCTGCAATGTGAATGCAGCGCTCTGACCAACTGAGCCATTCGCCCCAAACCTACATTAATTTAACAGATATCGCGCTGCAAGTAAATAAAAAACAAAGGGCACTGTTAAAATGCCCTATGAAACAAGCTTGCAAAAAGCCAACGGAGAAAAAGTCGATATCAGGTTTTCCTTCAAGAATTCCCTGATATCTTTTTCGTTATCAATATAAACATTGATTCCAGTCTCCTTCAACGCCTTGAGCTTCCTGTTCTTTCTGCGCAGCCAGCCGGTGCATATTATCTCTATCTCCTGCAATCCTTGGGTTACCAGGAAATTTTCTATCTTTTTCCTGAGGAACGTCGGCCTCGAAGAAATTATGACTATTTTGTAGTCTCTTTGGATTTTTTTCAAGGCCTTGATGAGTCTCTTATTGGGACGGCTATTGATAAACAACAAGTTGATTATGCTCCAGGGAATTCTGAGAGATTCCAGCGTTCTTTTTAATTCTTGATTACAATAAGTGAAGGTCCCGTCAAAGTCGAACCCTATCTTTTTAATTTCTTGTTTATAACCTTCTATTAACATAGTTTTATCTAATCTTATTATCACAATTTTTCACCTTTAAAGCAACTTTGCTATTTTACAATAAGATAAATAAAAAGTAAAATATTCTAAGGGAGATATAACTTCAAAGAATGCAGGTTTTTGAGTTCCATTTCAATCCGAAAGTTAAACCGAATCTGAATTTCGACAGTTTTTGTTATGAGCCGATAAATATCTATGAAAAAAGGATGGGCAGCCTATATATGGTAGGTCTCTTGGAAAATACCATTCCCCAGAACAACCATTTTATAGAAAAGCTGGCCAAAGTGATAAAGGATTACTATTACCGAAAAAGCATCTTAAAACCGGAAAAGTCTTTGAAAGAAAGTTTAAAGGTGGCTAATGAATTTCTGGACAAACTAATCAAACAGGGTAATGTCAGCTGGCTGGGAAACCTTAATTTCACCGTTTTATCCATTAAGGACTTCAAATTGAATTTCGCAAAAGTGGGAGATATTAAAATTATGGTATTGAGGAAGAATATACTTATAGACATAGACAAGAAAATAAACGGTCAGGACTTGGAACCATATCCATTGAAGGTTTTTAGTAATACGGTTTCAGGGAAGTTAGCTGAAGGCGACCTGATATTGGTTTTAACAAAAAACGTTTTTGATTTCTTCCAAAAAGAAAAAGTGCTTGATGCGATGGCTCAAATCCCATTCTTTGACGAAAAGGCCTTAAAAAAGATTTTGGAGGAAAGAAGAGAGCGGATGACCAACATCCAGGGAATTATGCTGGTCGCAGCTCTCACCAAAGAGGCTGTTATCGGCACCAAAGAGACTTTCGCGCCCGAAACACTTAAAGAATTCTCTTTCAAGGAAGTGTTCTCTCCCTTATTGAAATTCCTGCAGCGCGAAGAGAGAACCGAGTCTGTATCCGGAAAATCCGGAAGGAAGATGAGTATGCCTAAGGCGCTAAAGATACCGGAAATTAAACTCCCCGCTCCGAAGTTCGCAGTAGACTTTTTGGGAAAAATCTCACTCAAAATCAGGATGTTTTTTGCTTCTCTCGGAGAAAAAACCCGCATTTTTATTAAAAACAGAAAAGTAATTTTAATAGCAACACTTCTTTTCATTCTGATAATTGGCTCTTTCTTTGCCACCAGAAATGAGCAGAAAAAGATTGATGTTTATACTCAGGAACTGGAAGGCATAGAGCAGAACATTACCACCATAGACAGCTATCTAATTTTAAAAGATACTCAACCCGAAGCTGTACAAAAAGCCAATCTTCTTCTGATGGAAAGCTTGGAAAAGATTTCTTCCCTGTCAAAAGAAACCTCGGGCCTTCCCGAATCCTTTAACAATCAGGTTTCCATCATTAAGAATGAGATTACCGACAGATTGTTTAAGCTCAACAGTCTGGAAACTATAGAAGAACCGACCGCCTTTCATCAATTTGAAAATGGATCCTTTGTGCCTTATAAGGTGGTAATATCAGGCTCCGATATTTATTTTTCCAGCCCTTACGCCGCCAATATTTTTGAACTCAAGACAAACGGTGAGGAAAATACTATCGGAACGGAAAAACAAATAAACTCTTCCGCAGTTCTCGAGAAGGCGGCAGCCTTTTTCTCTGCTCCCAACCAGGTAATCGTGCTGAAGAACGACTCGCCCTCCAGATTCTCTCTGGAAAGTCCTTATCCTGATTATGCGCTGAGTGATTTTGACTCTTTCAATCAGAGTTTATATTTCCTTGATAAAAAGTCCGGTCAAATAATAAAATATCCGTATCTTTCAGCGTTCCAATGGGGTTCTCCCCAGCTCTGGCTTACGGGAAAAACTACCAAAGTGGTAGGAGCTGACTCCATTGCCATCGACGGCTCTGTGTGGATTCTAAGGGAAAACAAACTCCAGGAATATTATGGAGGAGAATTACAGAGAGAACTGGACATCAATATCTTCCCTGCCCCCAAGAAATTCTCCAAAGTGATTACCGATTCTCATTTCTCTTACCTTTATATACTGGAGCCCGAGCAAAGACGGCTTGTCATATTAGATAAAGACGGCGAGACCATAAAGCAGTTTCAAAGTGAAAAGTTTGATAACCTGCTTGACTTTACCGTATCGGAAGACGAAAAGGCCGTTTATTTATTAAACGGCCTCATCCTCTACAAAATAGACCTCTGATCTAATTAAATTTTCTCTGGATTCGCAAACCGGCTAACCCCCGGTTTTTTACTTTTCCCACCCTCTTCTTTTCTCTCGATACGCGCTAATTATGCATATGCATAATTAGTGAGTATTTAGAAGATTCAGGTATTTTAGAAAATTCATGGTTTCTGTTGACAAAATTATATTTTGATATTATAATTATGATAGAAAGTGAAAATTATTCACTTTTACCTGTTCTTTACAAAGAAAATCATCCCGATTTGCCCGGCTAAAAAGATGGGTAAATCGGGGTGATTCAAAAAATGGAAAAAGAATTAAACCCGGACGAAGAAGATCCCTTCAAAAAGTTCCAAACGCTTGAAGGGAAAGAAGCCGAAAAGAAAAAAAGGAAAGAAAAAATAAAGCTCCCGGAGACTTTTGCTCATCACGCGCAAAAAGACAGTGACGTGGATTTTACTGAAGCTATACTGCTCATGAGGCATGAAGAACTCAGCGGGATACGAATAGAAGATAGTCTAAAAAAAATGAAATTTCTGTCTCTGAAGAACGGAGACGGATACACGGTTAGCATTAAAAACGGCAATTTTGTTGACAGAGGTCGGAAAGATTATGACCACCACGGAAC
The DNA here is from genome assembly GCA_964514375.1 of uncultured Candidatus Saccharibacteria bacterium. Classification (GTDB taxonomy): domain Bacteria; phylum Patescibacteriota; class Minisyncoccia; order Minisyncoccales; family JANBVM01; genus CAZEQH01. Next base: position 42,345 of record CAZEQH010000005.1, on the reverse strand, counting down.
CGGAGAATCTAGCAGCTTCGACATGGCGGTAAAAAAGCTGGGATTGGCAGAAGAGGAATGGCTTTTGACTGTCCGTAAAATAATATATAACGCGGAAAGAAAAGGGTTATCAAACCCCTTCGACTGCAATGAAGTGTCGAAAGTCATCGGCAGGAGCAATTTATCTGAAAAAGAAAAATCGGAATTGGGAATAAAAGCAGCTTATTTGGTGCTTCTATTCCACAAACAGGGAATTGAGAGGAATACTGATTTAACGAGGGAACTGCTTAAGGATTTCTTTGATAAGAAAAAGATAAAAACTCCTGAGCGGTTTAGAAGATACTATAACCAATTAGGCAAAGAGAATTTCCAGAGGCCTTGCGACCTTTGTGAAATATTATCTTCCTCTTTGCAGAAATACGGAGAGAAAGCGACTCAAGAGCTAGGAGAAACACTAATGGAACTCCTGTATGGGAGTTTCCTGAAATATAGGAAAGCACAAAATAGCGTGGAAGACTATAAGAGGATAGGAATAGGAGGAGGTCACTTTATTATGGTAATCGATGCCTTTTCCAAAGAAATTTTATTGAACGAAAAGAGCCATGTCGTTGCTCTTAAATGCGGAGCGATGGCTGTAGTACAAAAAAATAAGACGAAGCAGGTGCAGATATTCTTTAATAAAGCAGCTGTGACAAAGGAAATGACAGATAAAATCGTTCACGACTTAAGAAAATTAGAGGTAATGAAACAAAACAGAGAATTTCCTAAAGATAGGGAAAGCATGAATAACGAAGGAAGCATTCTGGAGTGCCCGGAATGGTACTACTTTCTGGGCGACGCTCAAAGCGACGGAAAAAGAGGCATATTCATTTTCAACGGCAGTCTTACTGCCCCGGATGTGCCTCCAACACAAATAAAATTAGACGCTATCGTAACTATAGTAGCGGAAACATTAAAAGGCTTCGAAGAAAAAAAGGCTTAAGGGCGCCTACCAACGCGATGATAAGTCCCTTATTTTTTTTGCTTAAAAATCGGATTTTTCAACAAAAAAGAACCTTTCAACAAGGCCTTTTTTGTTTTTACACAAGGAAATTTTTACTTCAGTTCAACCTTGGCTCCCGCCTCTTCAAACTTCTTCTTCATTTCCTCTGCTTCTTCCTTCTTGGCCCCTTCCTTTATCACCTGAGGGGTTGAAGCTGCCGCGTCAACCAGGTCTTTGGATTCCTTCAAGCCCTTCTGGGTAATATCACGGACAACCTTAATGACCTCTATTTTCTTTTCTCCCACGCCTGCCAGAACTACGTTAAAGCTGCTTTTTTCGCCTCCCTGATCGCCTGCGGCGGCACCTGCTGCGGCACCGGCTGCGGCAACTATCTGAGGGGCTGCCGAAACTCCAAATTTCTTCTCTAAAATCTTCACCAGTTCAGCCAGGTCCAGGACGTTCATCTTTTCAATCTTTTCCACCAAATCCTTGAATTTGGCAGGGACTTCCACTTCCTTTTCCTCTCCGCCAGCTGGCGGATTTTTTGTTTCTTCTGCCATATTTATTGTTTTACCTCTTTTATTGCGTTAAAAACGAAAAGTAGACCTTTAATATTATATTGTAAAGCGCGAACGAAATTCCCTACCGGAGCTGATAAGCTCCCGACAAGCTGACCCAATAATTCTTCTCTGGAAGGAAGCTGGGCCAGGGTTGTGAAATAATCAGCATCCTTGAATTCGTTTCCGGAAAACCCTCCTAAAATCCTTAACGATTGGTTTCTTCTAACCACCTCGTAAACTATTTTAGCAGGAGCTATTTCGTCTTCATATCCGAATACAAGGGCAATTTCACCTTCTAGTCTTTCGTCATCTATCTGTAACTTATTCTCTTTAAGAGCGAGCTTAATAAGGGTTTTCTTGGCTACCTTAAGCTCCCCCCCTTCCTTTTTAAGCTTGGTTCTTAAGTCAAACATATCGCTGACCTTAAGACCCTTAAAGTCAACCAGTAAAAGGGTTTGCCCTTTGGCAACTTTCTCCTTTAAACCCTTTAGAGCTTCTTCTTTTTGTTTTTTTGTTTTAGCCATACTAATATAATAATTCGGATATCTACTAATATTGAACAGAAATTTCTCTATGGGAAAAATAAAAATCTGTGGAATACCACAGACAAAAAACAAAAAAATAAACTTTTAAGTTTCCTCGGCAGGAGTGTTTACGCTTTTTAAAGCTGCCTGCTGTCTGTGGAATAATAATAAAGTATATACTTTCCCTCAAAACGTGTCAACCCCTTTAGGATTGATTTCTAAGCTCTTCCAGTACGGTTTTGGCAAAGCTTTCGGCTGCCTGGGGGCCGCTGGCAGTAATAATCAATCCGTCCTGGACAACGGGCTTATTAAGGTATTTTGCTCCTCTTGACTCCAGCTCCCTTATGCCGCTCTTGTCCATAGGAGAGTTCCAAACCACTGCCTGTTTATCTTTCAAGACTCCTGCCTTGGCCAGGATAACGGGTGAAATACAAATGGAAGCCAAAACTTTCTTTTGTTGAATCACGCTGTGAATTACCTTATAGGAGTCCTCGTTGTCGAGACCTTTAAGGCATCCCGGTCCGCCGACAAAAATTACGGCATTGAAATCCGCAATATCAATTTCAGAAACCAGTAAATCGACTTCCGTATCTCCTCCTTCAGCTCCAATGGCAGTGCCCTTTTTGTTGGAGGCCGTTTTTATCTCGACTCCGGCTTCTTCCAAAATCTGCCTGGGGATAAAATACTCCGGGTCGCGGAAATCGCGGAAGGCAACCACTATAACTGCTTTTTGATGATTATTCTCCATATTTTATCTTAAATACATATCCTTAGCTGTATTGTGGTCAGCCAGGGTAATACTGAAAATGGTTTCTCCTTCGGGAGTAGACAAATAATACCAATAATCACTAACTTTAGGATATAGAGCTGCCATAATGCTGTCCAAGCCCGGGTTACAGACAGGTCCCAACGGCAAACCAGGATATTTGTATGTGTTGAAAGCGGAGTTGATTTCCGTTTCTTCCTTGGAAACCTTACTGGACTTTCGGCCTGTAACGTAAGTTATGGTGGAGTCAACCTGTAAAGGAAAATCATTTTCCAACCTCTTCCACAATATTCCGGACACGATTTTCTTGTCTTCTACGGTCCTCACTTCTTTTTCCAAAAGGGAAGCCATGGTCAGGATATCAAAAACGCTTTTTCCCTGCCGCTTTATTTCTCCCATAACACCAGGAGAAAGTTTCTCCTGAAGATTATCCAGCATTTTCCTCACTATTTTTTCCGCATCACGCCCCTGAATCTCGTAGGTATCGGGAAAAAGAAAACCCTCCAGGCCCACCCGGTCAGTTTTTCCTGAAAGAAAGTTATAGTCTGGGCTGAAATCCACGGGAAAGGGCAGTTCGCCGGGTATAGAATAATCTGCTGCCGGAAATCCCGCCACTTTGTAAAAATCATCTTTCCTTACCAGTCCCCTCTCTTCAAGATATTGCCCTATATCCCTGATATTCCATCCTTCGGGAATGGTAATGGTTTCTTTAACAGTTTGCCCTGCAATCATTATCTTGGCTATTTGAGATACGTTCATAGAAGGACTGAGAGAATAATTTCCCGCCTGCAACTTTCCCTGAGATTTGATTATAAAAACATGGAGGTCAAAAAATAATTTGCTTTTTATAAAACCCTCCTGCTCCAAACCAGAAGCTATCTGGAATAGACCTTCTCCCTGTTCTACGGCAAAAATCTTATTTTCTTTATCTGCAGGGTTTTTAGGTATGTAAATACCCTGCCAGACAAGAATAAAGACAGCCGCTGAAAGCGACAGGAACAGTGAAATAACTATTATTATTTTGAAAACTTTTGAGCTGCTCATTAATCTATTTTCCCGTTATCAGAGGAACGAAGGCAAAGCCGGGATATTCTGTTTCTCTAAATCCGTCCTTCCCGCCGGCTGGCGGATTCTTTTCGAAAACCCAGATGGAAGATTTAAGGGGAGTCACTATCTTACCCCCTATTTTCAGTTGTTCTTTCCATTTTTTAGGCAAGGAGTTTCCTGCGGCGGAAGCCAGAATCTTATCAAAGCCTTCGACAAATTCAGGACGCGAAGTAATGTCGGGACATCCCAGGGAACCGTCCGCGCAGATAAATTCCACTATTCCCCTATTTATAAAGCTGTATTTGGCTACGTTCTTTTCTCCGAATTCTTTTAATTCCGGGATTATTTCCAGTGCAATCACCTTACCCGTTTTTCCCACCAGATGAGCCAATATGGCGGTTGTCCAACCAGAACCCGAACCTATGTCTAAAACTTTATCACCTTCTTCAGGCTGCAGTTTTTCCATCATAAAAGCCACTACCAAGGGCTGGGAAATGGTCTGTCCGCGACCTATGGGCAGGGCTTCGTTAATTTCTGCCAGACCCGCCATGTATTTCGGCAAAAAATCCACCCTCTTTATTTCCCGGAAGGCTTCTATGATTTTAGGGCTTTTTAGCCAGCCGCCGTCTATTAGCTTTTCTATTAAAGTCATGACAATAAAGCTATTCTGAAGGCAGCTTTTTCTCTTCTTCTGTCTTGGTGAGAGATGACTTTGCTATAATAATCTTATAGACGTTCTCTATAAAATCTCCTCCCGCATACCCTATAATAAAACCCAGGGCGGGAGTAAAAGTCCCTTGCAGGGTAAATCCTACGTTCTGAACGGCCAAACTGGAAGCCATTCCTATTATACCGGAAAGCATGGTGGTGCCCAGAAAGTAAGAAGGTTTGAAAGGCACGTTTTTGTAAGCAAACTGGTGTTTCATGAACCCCACCAGCCCCCTTACCACCCCTCCCAGGAAACCTGCGACGAAAAGTTGTAGGTACATGTTAATAATTTACCACCTTAAAATAAATTCATGATATTTGTCGCCCCGGTACATACATTTCACTTCCTCGCAGCTGCCCCCTCCCTTAAATATCATTTTCATGGCTCCCGTGAAATGACCGGCAAAAACCAGGCAGTGAAGCGGATGCAAATAGAAGTCTTCCAAAACAACCCGGATATATCTTTGTTCTTTGTCGAGTTCCTTAACCTCCAGCTTCCCTACAGTAAAGTATTTGCTCCACATTTTCTCCGCCTCCTTGAAAGCCCTGTCCACGGTCACGAAGTGCTGGACGAAAAGAGTAATTAACCGGGATAATTTGACGTCAAATTCACCTATCTTGAAAAATTTAGCATCATCATAATGAAAGATATTTCTTATACCGAGCAACAGATAGCCCCAAACCTTCAAGGGATAGAATGTGCCGGACTGAATCTCATTGTATTTCAAAGGATACCCTGCTTCGGCTAAGGCTTGCTCCATCTGATGCAGGCCATCTCTCCCTTCTTCGCGGAAAACAAAGCCCAATTCTGACTTTAGGGCCAGACCCCTAACCTGCCCCTTCACCTTTTCCATTTCCTCCTTTTCCTGCGGTGAAAATACTTGAAGCATATTTTTAATAATTATAATAAAATGTTCTTAAATTAAATTTATTCATAACTTCTTAGTGCATCAACAGGCTTTAATGAGGCCGCCCTCCTGGCCGGCAAAAATCCCGACAGACATCCGACAAAGAATGAAAATGACACTCCAAAGAAAAGGATAAATGGTGAAAAAGAAGCTTCGATATAAAATACAGGATGCACTTGAGCCACGCTTTCAATCAGTTTTGCTAAAGCCAATCCCGGCAAAAGACCTCCCAATCCCCCAACTACTCCTATGATTCCCGACTCTACAAGGAATAAAAAAGTAATGACAGAGCTCTTGGCTCCCACCGCTTTTAGGATACCTATTTCCCTGGTCCTTTCATGAACGGAAGTATACATAGTGTTCATAATGCCGATTCCTCCGACGGCGATGGCTATGCTGGCGAAACTGAAAACTGCCAGTTGAATCACTCCGGTAACATTACTCACAATACCTCCCACTTTTTCACTGGTTAAGACGGAAAATGGAATTTCATCCTGTCCCTGTCTTCTTTTCTGCACTTCCTTCAGATTCTCTTTGATGTTCTCAGCAACCGTCTCCGGAGAATAGCCAGACTTTATTTTAGCCAAGGCCTGATTGGCTCCTTTCCTTTCTCCGGTTATTTCCTTGAAAATATCCGCATCCAGATGGACAAGAGAATCGTCCATTTTCGAACCCATGGAATTAAGTATTCCCACTATCTCATAGTTTCTGCCCTGGATGCTGAGGTAGGTGTTTATTATCAAATCTTTAAAGATTTCCTCTGGAATTAAACTGCCAACCACCACCTCTTTCTTTCCGGCCACAGGCCATCTTCCCTCTTTTAATGAAAGACCCATGTCTGTCTGGTAAATCTCCAGGGAATTCCTCCAATCAGACCCGGATATCAGAATGGGCTTGCTTTCGCCTCTGTATCTGACAATTTCGGTTTTATCTATGACGGGCACTACAGCCTCCACGCCTTCCGTCTTCCTGATGGCCTTGAGGTCTTCGTCACTCAACTTAAGATGTCCAAGAAAAGCCGTAACGAAATTGGTAGCTTCTCCGGGAACAATAATGACAATGTCTTTTCCTATCATTTTAAGTTCTTTCATAATCGTATTCTGCAGCCCCTCACTAATAGAAAGAAGTGAAGTTATCAGAAAAACCCCGATAACAATCCCCAGAATAGTCAGCCAGCTTCTCAGGGGCCTGGTCATCAGATTCTTTATTGCAATTTTAAAATATTCTTTAAGGCTCATATTTTATCCTATTTTTTTTCTTCCCAGACCACTTCTTCTTCATGCTTATGGTCTTTCAGAAGCATGCCGTCTTTAATCCGTATGGTTTCCTCTCCGTAGTCTGCTATGGTCGGGTCATGGGTAACCACGATAATGGTCTTCTTCTCTTTTTTGTGGAGGTCTATCAAGATTTCCATAATAATCTTGCCGGTGGTGGAATCCAGGTTTCCCGTTGGCTCGTCTGCCACTATAACATCCGGCTGATTGGCTAAAGACCTGGCAATCGCTACCCTCTGCTGCTCCCCTCCAGACATTTCTGATGGACGGTGATCCAATCTTTCGGCCAAACCCATGGAAGAAAGCAGGTTTTCCGCCCTTGCCACTCTCTTCTTTTCCTCGATATCCTGAAAAAGCATTGGAATCATCACATTCTCCAAGGCCGTCAGGTTGGACAAGAGATTAAACTGCTGAAAAACAAAACCTATGCTCCCGCCTCTTATCTCTGCCAAATCATCTCCAGAAAGGTGAGATGTATCACGTCCTTTAAAAAAGACTTTCCCTGCATCGGGAGTGTCCAGCAGGCCCACGATATTAAGAAGAGTCGATTTACCAGAACCGGAAGGCCCCAAAATCACTGCAAAACTACCCTCCCTGATATTAAGGTCTAAACCCTTTAAAACGGCTATGTCAGTCTTGCCTAATTGATACGTCTTGAATATTTTTTCTAATTTAATCAAAGGCTCATTGGACATATTCCAAAACCTCCTTATCTTATCACCACCAAATCTCCTTCGCTGAGCCCGGATAGTATTTCCTGGCGGTCAGAACTCCCTTTTAAACCAAGCTCCACGGTTATTTCCCGTGGTTTGCCAGAATCCATTATCTCAATAACGGCGGTATTTCCGTCCCGCTGCTGAATCGCTTCATCCGGCACAAACAACACGTTGTCCTTAACCTGGGTCGTAATAATCAAGTCTGCTGTCATACCAGGCTTGATTCCTTCGGGAACCTGAGAAAAATCTACGGTCACCTCGTAATAAACTACTCCTTCTATCATTTTCTCAGCCGGATCTATGGCCACCACTTCGCCTTCAATGCTCTGGTCAGGAAAAGCCACTAAAGAGATGGATACGGGATTGCCGAGGCTCATATGGGCTACGTCTTCCTCATAAATGTCCACCTTTATAACAAATGGGTCCTGAGGCAGAAGCACCATAACCGGCTCCTGTAAAGCGGACTGGACCACCTCCCCCTTTCTTCTATTAATCTGGACAATCTGGCCGGAAGAAGGACTGGTAAGTAATGTTTCTTCCAATTGGTTTTCCAGCAAAGTAATCTGACTTCTGGCCTGTTTAACCTGAGCCTGATATAGATTGACGTCCTCCTGCCGGGGAGGCGCTTTTAATCTGTCTAGTTCGTCCTGAGCCGCGGCAAGCTGACCGGAAGAAACTTCCACCTTGGCCTGGGCTGTATTTACGTTCGTCTGATTACTTAATCTGGCCGAAGCCACAGCCTGTTGTGAATTGACTATGTTGGTCAAGGACGCAAGCACATAACCCTGCTGGGTCTCCAGCAAGGTTTTATCTGCTGATGAAACAAGGTTTTTATAAGTAAGACCGGTACAGGCCTGTCTGATGGTTTTTAGAGCTTCTGAAACCCTTCCTAGTGCTTGCTGGGCTGAAATAAGGGCTGCGTCAATATCCTGTTCCTCCCCTGAGACCTGAGCCTTGCTGTTAACAGGATTAAATTCGTTCTGAGCCATCCTTATCTCCTGGGCCTGATTTTGCACCTTTATGCCTTCCTGATCGCTGGCTTTAAAATAAGTGGTCTGGACAGAATCAGCTAAATGATAACTGTTGGCAAGCTGAAGAGAAGCATCATCTAATAAATTCAAGGAGTCTTCGTATGCAGATTCAAGGCCTTCTGCAGCCTGAGCCTTAACATCATTAAGGCCCTGTTGGGCTGAGGAGAGGGCAGTCTGAGCATTTTTAACAGATGTCTCGGCAATCTTTATTTCCTGAGGGGTGGCCCCGGCCAGGAGTTTATTGAACTGGGCGTCTGCCAGATCCAAGGCCGCTTCGGCATCGTTTATCCTGATTCTTAATTGCTCATCATCAAGCTTGGCAAGAATGTCTCCTTTCTGCACCTCATCCCCCACTTCCAAGTAAATATCCTTAATGGTACCGGAAAGCTGAAAGTTTAAGTTTATTTTGTCACCTTTTTCCACCTGTCCTGTTTCCGAAACTTCCTGAACTACCTGCCCCCGGGCAACCTCGGCCGTCTTGAATTCCGGCTCAGACTTCCTGACTAGGGTCTGATAGATAACCCCTGCTGCCACCACAACGACTATTAAGAAAATGATTGCTTTATTCATAAAAGTGAAAAATTATTTTTTAATTATAAATTAGTGGTACTTTCGTACTTTAATAATTATAATATATTTTAAAAAAATTAATCTTGACCCTTTCTAAGTATGCGATACCAATCAGGATAAGAAGTCACCCCTTGGAAGATTAATCCTCCTAAGAATCCGAAGATGAAATGCTCTATTGAAGGAGTAAATTCGTACAACAGGAAAAATAATACTCCTATCGAGCCCATCATCCAATGGTGAAAATGCAGGTGGTAGCTACCGAATGAAAGAATAACTGAATCCAGATGCTCGGCCATAAACCTGGCAAAAAAATATCCAAAAACAGCTCCTAGATATATTTTCAGAGAAATAACGGCTAATGGGACGGTAAGTAGAATTTTAGTTTTATTCAGCTTGGGAAGATTCATATCTTTACTACGTTATTATAACACGAAGATACCCTTTAAGAGAAGAATAAATGACGTGTTTCCACGCCATTTAAGAAAGGCCCACCTTCGCCCTACAAGGCTCCGGCGAGACAAGCAGGGGCGGAGAGGTGTCTTTCGCTAAAGCTTCAGAACACCTGATTGACTATGCGGATATCTTATTTTAAAGCCCCGAAGCAATTCCGTAGCTTTAGCGAAGGGTTGCAGGGGCGGAGGGAATTGAACCCCCAGTATGCCGGTTTTGGAGACCGGTGGTTTGCCTATTAACCGACGCCCCCATATAGTCAAATACTAAACTATAAACACAGGATTATTTCGCCTCCTTATGAAGGGTATGTTTCTTGCACCATTTGCAGTACTTTTTCAACTCTAACTTTTCCCCTATCATTTTTTGGGATTTGCGGGTGTAATAGTTCACCCTCTTGCAAATGGTACACTTCATTTTTACGTATGGTTTCTTTTTTTTCGGCATCCCCGTAGAAGAATTTCGAATTAAATCCCTCTAATTCAGGATTAATTTTCAAAACTCCAGGTTATGTTTCTAATTTAAACAATACACATTTATGAGCCGATGGCCAGACTTGAACTGGCGACCTACTCCTTACCATGGAGGTGCTCTGCCAACTGAGCTACATCGGCGATAACTAGTAATAGGAATCAGTCGTTACGCTCCTTGTAATTACCGTGTAATTAAAAGTTTATTAGTTAATGAGCAGATGGGGAGATGAGTTAATAAGCAAATAAGTTCTCTTTACTCATCTACTAAAGCTCGCAAGGCGAGCGTACTAATATCTCTTTGTGTGGGTGGTGAGGGACTTGCACCCCCGAAGTCATAAGACGCCAGTTTTACAGACTGGTGCGATAGCTGCTCCGCCAACCACCCTGTGGTAATATGTAATCAGTCGCTCAGCCTTAAAGGCTTCGCTCTTTAGAAACCCACGGTTTCTAACGTTTTCTCAATTTATCACCTTACATTATTTTAATCGGAATTTCAACCTATTCCTCAATAACTTTAGAGTGCTCTTCTCTCCATTCTTGAATCTTCTTGTGATCGCCTGTAAGCAAGACCTCGGGTACTTTCCATTTCGCTGTTTTCTTGCTTTTACTCTGCCGAGGACCCGGACTGAATACTTCGGGACGAGTATACTGCGGATATTCTACAAACCCTTTCTGCTTGGTCACTCTTTCCTTTAGAAAGGCGGGTTTTCCCAGCACGCCGGGAATGAGGCGAGCCAAAGATTCCATTACCACCATAGCAGGTAATTCCCCTCCCATCAAAACGTAATCTCCTATGGAAAGTTCGACATCTGCTATATTCTTAGCCACCCTCTCATCCACCCCCTCGTATCTTCCGCACAGCATAATAATATGATTTAATCTGCTTAAAGAATGGGCTGCTTTCTGATTGAACTTCTTTCCGCGGGGAGAAAACAGGATGACTTTTCTTTTACTGGTCCGCTTTAATTTTTTGATGTCTTTCACGGCCCGAAATATGGGCTCAACTTTCATCACCATGCCGATACCTCCCCCATAGGGCCTGTCGTCAACCGTCTGGTGATTATCTTCGGTCCAGTCTCTCAGATTGTGTACTTCAATTCCAAGAAGCCCCTTTTTCTGTGCCCTGTTTATCAGGCTTGTCTTAAGGAAAGGGTCAAATATTTCCGGGAAAATACTAACGATATCAATTTTCAGCATAAACACAAGAAAACGATGCTAATAATTATAGCATCGCTTTCTCGCAAAGTAAATCGAGTTTAAGATTTACAGTTTTAAGTCTTCAAGACTTTCGTCTGCTGAGGACTTTTTTCCTTTAGCAGAGCCTTCTGGTTCCTCTATTTTGAGGTTCACGCGGGCGTGATTCTTCAGCCCAACAATCCGAACCAGATTCCTGATAGCTCTAGCAGTAGAGCCGCCCTTACCGATAATTTGGCCCATATCTTCGGGGTTTACTTTCAGGGAAAGTAATACGCCCATTTCGTCAACTTTTCTATCAACTTTGACGTCGCTGGGATTATCGACTAAGGCTTTGACAATATACTCAAGAAATTCCTTGTCAATTGAATCTTTTGTCATAGTTCCAACAGAATTCGTTCGTATTTTCCCAGTAGCCCGACCTTTCAGCCTAACTGTTTCCCATCATTTCGGAGAAACGGCTATTCAGAAAAAAGCTACTGCCTACTAAAATTATTAATGTTTATGATGACTTTGTCAACCCTTCGACAAGCTCAGGGTTAATATTAAAAAAGAAAAAAGGAAGATTTTAAAATAATGTTAACTCTTTGTTGAGCTCTTCTATAAACGAGTCTATTCTATCCAACATTGACCAGTCCCCCAAGAGATCTGTTGTGATACCAGACACAATAACCATCCTGGCAAAGCGGATAATCAATTTTTCAACCGCCTTCATAACTCTCTCTTCGTTGAAAAAACTGGACAGGTTTTTGATTTCTATCTCTATATCCAAAAGATCTTCTACGTTAGGCATACTGATCCTTCTGAATATTTCTATGTCTTTCTCATCTTTAAAAACTTTTTCTTTCATCTAGTTTACCTCAGATGGTGTAATTTATCCTCTCTTTTTCAGCGAACAAATTACACCATCCGAGGGTTCTTCCCTTTTTTCCTTATAAAGAACAATTCCCTCTATAGGGAAAGGGATGGAGGAGATTATATTTTGTAATAAAAAGTGCTCCCTCCTCCATCCCTTTCCCTACCATTACGTGAATGGTGTAGGAAAGGGAATCTTTATTTGATTCTGTCCAGTCGCGACTATTAATATTATAACATTTTAGTATGATTTGTCAACGGATTTCCTTCGACTTCGTTCAGGATAAACGACTACGCTCCCGCCCGACGGGAGAAACAGGCTGAGTTCTTCGGCATCCGCCCAAACAGTGAATTAGGTAATAAAAAAGGCCTGAAAGGCCTTAATATTATTCTTTAGAAGGAGCTGATTTGGCCGTCAACGTCATTATATATTTCCCGGCCGTCCAAAGATAAATAGGAGTACAGATAAATACCGTTGTCTCTTATCCCGTCTTTCATGCCCATCTCCAGGACACTGTTATTATCCAGGCAAAATTTAATAATATTGCATCCCTGGTTATCTGATATTTCCTTTATATCGACAATGGCTCTTCCTATTAATAAATCCTTAACTGATACCAATTCGCTTTCCATTCGGCTTTCACCTCTTTATTTTTGATTGTAAAAGTACGAAAAAACCTCTTCGCAGAGAGGTTGGTTTGTTTTTCAGTGTTATATACTTTTTTATTTAAACTACAAACCAACCTCACTAAGAAGAGGTAGTGGCAGTGACGAAAAGGCCTCTTGGTAAAAAATAGAAAAATAACAATGGTAAGTAAAATTCGGCCATATTAGTGCTCTTTATAGTATGACGTCTAAAGACGATATTTATTACACAAAAATGAACGGTGATTCCGTTCATTTCATAGAATTAACTCGAAAATAATGGTTATTTTTCCTCTATATTTTCCCGTTCTCCAGAAGGTTCTTCTTCTCTTTTTTCTTCTCTTTTTTCTTCTCCTTTTTCCGGCGCCTCTATTTCTTCTTTCTTCTCGGGGGCTTCAATCTCTTTATTATCCTCAACTGTTTCTTTTTTTTCTTTTGGTTCTGCGCCAGATTCTTTTTCCTGCTCTGGTCCCTGAGCCTTCTCCTGGGGCTCTTTTTCCTCTTCCTTGATAGGGGTTTCCGGTTTTTCCTCGGGAGTTTTTTCCTTCGCTTCCTCCTTAATTTCTTCCTTGGATTTCTCCTTTGCCTGTTCCCCTTCTGCAGCTCCAGCTTTAACTTCCTGTTCTTCTGAAGTTTCAGCAGAAACTTTCTTCTTGGATTTTCCGTGCTTTCTCTTTTTCTGTCCCTTTATAATTTTCTCATCTATCAAAAGATTATATACCGTAGCTGAAGGCTGAGCCCCCACCGACAGCCAGTAACTTGCTCTCTCTTTATTTATTTTCTTTTCCTTGGTTAAAGGGTTTACAAAACCGATTTCCTCAGTAAAACGCCCTCTCTTCGGAGAGTTCCTTTTTTCCGTAACTACTATCTTAAAAATCGGCTGATTCCTTTTTCCTACACGGAATAATCTTATCATTAACATATTTTTTTACTGGTTTACCATTGTTTACTTTCTAGTGCTTGGCGGGCGGATGATTCTTCAGCCTCCTGTTTGGAGGAACCGTCGCCTTCGGCTATTAGCTCTTTGCCTAAAAATACTCCTACCACGAAACTTTTGGCGTGGTCGGGACCCCATTCTTTCAACACCCGGTAAGTAGGGGTAATCCCCACCTTCTCTTGTGCTTCTTCCTGGAAACGTGATTTGGAGTCCTTATATAGACCCTTCTCTATTATCTGAGGAAGCTCCCCCATAAGGTTCTTTATAATGAAATCCTGACAAACTTCGTATCCCTGGTCAAGATAGATGGCGCCGATGACTGCCTCAAAGGTATTGGCTAAGATATATTTCCTGGCCTTACCTATTTCCTTTGATTCTCCCCGGGAAAGCAGAAGAAAATCGTTAAATCCCAATCTCCTGGCGATTCGGGAGAGTATCTTGGAGTTCACCAGGGATGCTCTCCAATTAGTAAGCTCTCCTTCGGGTTTATCCGGATATTTCTGGAAAAGATCCTCTGTTACCACCAGCTCCAGTACTGCATCGCCCAAGAATTCCAGCCGTTCGTTATTGGAAAGATGAAAATCAGGATGCTCGTTCTGATAAGACCTATGGACAAAAGCCTGGGTCAGCAAATCACGGTTTTTAAAATTAATACTTAATCCTTTTTCAAATTTTGAAAACTCCTTCACAGACTTTCAAACTAGTAGTTTGTAGTTAGCAGCTAAGAGATTCAACTATTAACTACCAACCACCAGTTTATTGTTTATTGTTTATTATTTATTATTTTATTCGTTTGACTCTTTTTCCTCCCCGCCAGCTGGCGGAGTCTTTGTTTCTTTTTTCTGGGAGCTCTCTTCGGGAGCTATCAGCTCATAAACCGTACCCAGAACTCCGTTGATGAACTTTCCTGAGTTCTCTCCTCCGAATGATTTGGCCAGTTCTATGGCTTCGTTAATGGCTACTTTCGGAGGAACCGCTTTTTTGTCTGAATACAGCAATTCATAAATTCCTAACCTTAAAATATTCCTGTCTACAATGGAAATTTGTGCAATGGGCCACTGAGGAGCGGCTTTCTTGATGATTTCGTTAATTTCCTTCAGGTGCTCTATCACTCCGGTCACCAGTTTCCAGACAAACTCATGGTCTTCCAGGCCGGGGCCGAATTCTTCCAGGTTCCTTTCTACCAACCCTTCCAGGGCCGGTTCCTGGTCAGAAAAATCCCACTCGTAGAGTGACTGCATGGCGATGGAACGAGAAAGATGACGTGAAGCCATAAAATTTTTACTTTCGCGATAAAGATCTCCAATCCAACGACCTCTTCTTGGGAGAAATTCCTTTGTCTTCTCTTTCTTTTTCCTTAATCTCTTTTTCTCTCTTTTTCTTCTCCTTCTTATTAAGCTTAGCCATAACATCTATTACTTCCCTGCCGGCGTAATGGCCGCAAAAAGGGCACACCGTATGATGTATGATGCTTTTGCCGCATTTAGGACACTTTCCTAAAGCAGGCTTCTTGATAAAGATGTGCTGTCTTCTTTTGTCTCTCTTTGATTTGGTTGTTCTCTTTTTCGGTGCCGGCATGATAATTAAGCGGGGCCGAAATGAAAAATTTCGACCAAAGATATAATACAAGAATAACAAATTCTCAATTCTTTGGCAATACCTGTCCTTTAATCACCCTATATTTGAAACCGGCTTAAAAGACTTTCTGTGGATGGGGCAGGAACCGTGCTTCTCCAGTCTCTCAAAGTGAAGTCGGGTGCCGTAACCCTTATGGAAAATAAAGCCGTATTCTGGATAAATCTTAGCATACTTTTTCATGAGCCGGTCCCGCCTCACCTTGGCAATGACGGAGGCTGCTGCACAGGAAAAAACGGTGCGGTCAGCATTGACTATAGATTTCTGAGGAATATCCAAGTCCAATGTGATGCGGCCGTCCAGCAGAAGAAACTCCCGGCCCGACAGAGGACGGGCCTCTGCTAAATTGACAGAGGTCGGACCTCTGCCAATTTTTCTATTGAGATTTATAACGGCCCTTTTCATAGCCAGACGGGTAGCCTGTAAAATATTTATCCTGTCTATCACCTTGTGTGAAACCCTTCCTATCCCCCATTCTATATGAGGATAATGTATTAGAATATCGTAAATCTCCTCTCTTTTTTTTTCTGAAAGCAATTTTGAGTCTCTTACTTTGAGGTCTGAGGTCAGCTTTTTAATGCCGGAGGCGCTGCGTTTGAAATCTGATTTAATAAGTACGGCTGCGGCCATCACAGGACCGGCCAAAGGTCCCCTGCCCGCTTCATCTATTCCTATTACACTATCAAAGTCTTTCTTCCACAATTTCTTTTCCTCTGAGAGGTTGGGATATTCCATTCCTCAATTATAAAGGGAAAAACAGATTAGGTGAAGTTTCTTGACAAAATTGTATTTTAATATTATAATTGTAGACATGCTAGATCGTTATTTAATTAGCGGACTGGAAATGGATGGGAAAATTATTCCCATCGCCAATTTTACCAAGGAAGGATTATTGGAAGAAGGAGATTACGTGGCGATAGACCTGAAGCTTATTGTACCAGCAAGGATAGGTGAAGAAATAAACCTCAAAACGAACAAATTTGAGGTTGCAAGCGTCACTGTCTTTCCGGAACATTTGCCGGAAGTAATCTTGAAACCTCTCCAATAATCCTTCTCTTTTTTATTTCACTCATTGACAAAACAATGAGTTTATTTTTTAATTAAAAAGAACCTTTAAAAGTGATATTGTTGGTTATAGATATAAGAAAAGTAAGGAGTAAAACATTATTGGGATTATATAATCCGAAAAGCATACTAGTAATTGAGCAAGACTGCAAAGTAGAAACAAGCCTCGAGGTCTTAGAGCTGAAAGCTAAAAACTTGGCGGTTGATGGAGGGCTGGTAAAAACAAAATGGAACATGCAAATAGAAGGAGACTTAATAATGAATGCTGATGAAGCTTTAATAAGCGCAGGAGGCCATATTAAGATAAAAGGACTCTTGAAGGCCGGGAGAGTAAAGGCAGGGCAATTTATAGAAGCAGAAAGCATTGAAGCCGCCGAGATCGAATCAGGTAGAGGATACAATATAATAACAAATTCCCTAATCGGGAATCCTAAAATTAGAGGGAGGGTTGAAAAAAAAGACCCTTAGAGGAACTAAAAAGTTCCTCTGTTTTTTATGATTTGACGAAGCATAGACAAGAAAGTAAAATGAAACAATGCTCAAAATCAAAAGGGCATAATTTTATCTCCATGCCAAAGCAGGCGTTCACTAAATTCCAATGTCAAAGTTTACTCACCTACACGTTCACTCACACTATTCTTTACTGGATGGGCTATCTAAGATAGATGACCTTTTGGAATATGCCAAAGAACTGGGTATGGATTCTCTCGCCCTGACCGACCACGGCGCCCTGTACGGTGCCATAGAATTTTACAAGAAAGCGAAAAAAAAGGGAATAAAGCCGATTATAGGTTGTGAAATGTACGTGGCCTACGAAGGAATGGAACAAAAAAGGCCAAATATCGACAACGCCAGGTATCACCTGGTTCTTTTGGCTAAGAATCAGGAGGGATATAAGAATCTTGTTAAGCTTCTGACCAAAGCACATCTGGAAGGATTTTATTATAAACCCAGGATTGACGAGGAGCTCCTACAGAAACACGCTTCAGGCCTCATAGGTCTATCGGCTTGCATTGCGGGAAAAGTACCCCGGATGATACTAAAAGGTAAGATTGAGGAGGCTAAGAAGACCGCTCTCAAATATCAAAAGATTTTAGGGAAAGGCAACTTCTATCTGGAGCTGCAGCACCATCCCCACATTAAGGAGCAGGCAATAGTTAATGAACAACTGATAAAGTTTTCTAAAGAACTCGATATTCCCCTGGTAGCCACAAACGATTCTCACTATTTAAGGCACGAAGATGCCGAAGCACAGGATGTGCTGATGCTGATAAACACGGGGGCTGACCCCAACGACCCAGAAAGAATAACCATGAAATCGGATGATTTTTCACTGAGGTCGCCCGAAGAAATGATAGAAGCTTTCCGGGATGTACCCGAAGCTATAGAAAATACTCAGAAGATAGTAGAGATGTGTAATTTTGAGTTCGTACTCGGAAAAACAAAAATTCCTTATTTCGAAACACCGGACAACAAAACCGAAGATGAATATTTGAGAGAGTTATGCCTGAAAGGGCTGAATAAAAAATTCGGAGCTTTTTCCGGCAAGGAAGTACAGGAACGGCTGGATTACGAATTGGAAATGATTAAAAAGATGGGATTTTCCTCCTACTTTCTGATAGTGCAGGATTTCGTTAATTGGGCCAAGGAACAGAGGATTGTGGTAGGACCGGGACGCGGCTCGGTTGGAGGCTCTCTGGTTTCATACCTGCTGGGCATTACCAGTATAGACCCGCTGAAATATAACCTACTGTTTGAAAGATTCCTTAATCCTTCTAGGATATCAATGCCTGATATCGACCTGGATTTCACGGACAGGAGAAGAGATGAAGTCATTGAATACGTAGCCAACAAATACGGGAGGGACCGGGTGGCGCAAATTATCACCTTTGGAACCATGGCGGCCAGAGCGGCAGTCAGGGACGTGGGAAGAGCACTAGCCATGCCCTACAGCTTCTGCGACAGGGTGGCCAAGATGATTCCCTTCGGATACACTTTGGACGAAGCCCTGGCTAAGGTGCCTGAATTCAGGCAGCTCTACGAAACAGACCAGCAGGCCGGAAAATTGATAGATTTTGCAAAGAAAATGGAGGGTGTGGCCAGGCACGCATCTACCCACGCCTGCGGAGTAGTCATGTCCAAGGAGCCGCTTGATACTATCGTGCCTCTACAACATCCTACCCAAGATGACAACAGTATAGTAACCCAATATGAAATGCATGCCGTGGAAGATATCGGGCTGCTGAAAATGGATTTTCTCGGCCTAAAAAACCTAACTATTATTGAGGACACCCTGGCCAGAATATACGCCACAAAGAAAAAGAAGGTGGACATAGAAAACCTGCCTTTAAACGACCTAAGAACATACAAGCTTCTGCAAAAGGGAAATACCGTAGGGGTATTTCAGATGGAGTCCGGAGGATTTCAGCGCTATCTGAAACAGCTTAAGCCCAATGAGTTCGAAGACATCGTGGCCATGGTGGCTCTCTATCGGCCGGGACCCATGTCGCTGATTCCTTCGTACATAAACCGGAAAAAAGGAAAAGAAAAAGTGGAGTACATCCATCCGAAACTGGAAAAAATTCTAAAAAAGACATATGGATTGCCGGTTTATCAGGAAGACCTGATGCTCATCGCCCGGGAAATAGCGGGTTTCAGCTTAGCTGAAGCTGACATTCTGAGAAAAGCCGTAGGGAAGAAAATAAAGGAACTTCTGATGGACCAGAAAGAAAAACTGATAAAGGGAATGAGAGAAAACGGCATCACAGATTCTGTAGCCAATAAGATATGGCAGTGGATTTTGCCTTTTGCCAGCTACGGATTCAACAGGAGCCACAGCTGTGCCTATGCCATTATCGCCTATCAAACAGCTTACTTGAAATCCCATTACCCTGTTTCCTTTATGGCCGCCCTATTAACCTCGGAAAAGTCTGACATTGAAAGAATAGGTTTTCTTATCGGAGAGTGTAAGAAGATGGGTATAGAAATACTCCCTCCAGACGCCAATGAAAGCTGGCGCAACTTCACGGTAATCCCCATGAAAAAGAAAATAAGATTCGGACTGCTGGCGATTAAAAATGTAGGAGAGAATATCGTTGAAAATATCATAGCGGAGAGAAAGAAAAACGGCCACTTCAAATCCATTGACGACTTTATCTCCAGAATAGACTCCAAGAATCTAAACAAGAAGTCCATGGAAAGCATGATTAAGGCGGGCGTTTTCGACAAGCTGGCTGAAAGGAATCTCCTCCTCTACAACCTGGAGGAAATACTGCAGAGCAACAGGGAAAGCCAGAAGGTGAAAGAATCAGGCCAGAAGAATCTTTTCGGTGGGAGCGACTTTGCTCATAAGATTCATTTAAGACCCATCAAGCCGGCCGCCAAAAAGGAAAAGTTGTCCTGGGAAAAGGAGCTGTTGGGTCTTTTCGTCAGCTCCCATCCCCTGGAAGACTACAAGGATATTTTGCATAAAAGAACCGTCCAGATAGCCGACCTCCCCGACGCTCCTCCTGCCAGACATCAGGTAACCCTGGGAGGCATCATATCAAAAATTAAGAAGATAATAACCAAGTCAGGACGGGCCATGCTTTTTGTAAATCTGGAAGACCTTTCAGACCGAATAGAGGTCGTGGTATTCCCCAGTATTTTAGAAAAAAACCCTGCGGCCTTTATAGAAAACAAGGTGGTTTTCGTTTCTGGAAGACTGGACAGGAAAAGTGATGAGCCCAAGCTCATCTGTGAAGACATCGAAGAAATAATAGAGGCTTAGAATTTTTATTGACAAAAAAATACAATATTTTAGAATTAAAAAAGATTATGAAGGCACCAACATTGACCAACGCAATCACTACTACCACTACCTCTTAGTTAAGGGGCTGGTTTGTCCAATGAAAAAACTGGCCTCTTGAAAAAGAGGTTTTTGTTTGTAAACCCGGACAAATGATTTTTCCCTGAAAATTGTCATGCTGGGTAAAGGCACTCAGCTGTGCTAAAATAATTTATTAAATTAAAATTATGGATAAAAAAGCAAAAATAGACAGCATGCGCCATTCCTTATCCCATCTCATGGCCTATGCTGTCCTGGAAATGTTCCCAAAAGCAAAAATCGGGATGGGACCGGCCATAGAAAACGGCTTCTATTATGATTTCGACCTGCCGGTGAGTTTGAAGCCCTCAGACCTCCCCAGGATTGAGAAACGGATGAAGGCACTTATAAAAAAGGACATTGCCTTCAAAAAGAAAAAGGTCAGCAAAAAGGAAGCTGCCGAAATTTTCAAGGACCAATCCTATAAAAAAGAGCTGATCCGCGACCTGGAAGACAAGGAGGTGACGATTTACCAGTCCGGAGACTTCACGGACCTATGCCGCGGCCCTCACATAAAATCCAGCAAAGAAATTGATAGTGATTCCTTCAAGTTGACCCGTCTGGCCGGAGCTTACTGGAAGGGCAGTGAGAAAAACCCCATGCTTACGAGGATTTACGGAGTAGCCTTTGCAAAAAAGAAAGAGCTGGACAATTACCTCAGAATGCAGGAAGAAGCAGAAAAGAGAGACCACCGCCTGTTGGGGAGCAAACTGAAACTATTTCTTTCTGACGAAGAAATCGGAGCCGGCCTCCACGTCTGGCATCCCAAGGGAGCTATCCTGCTTAAAATTATCAAAGACTATCTTTACGAAGAACTGAGTGCTCATGGATATCAGTGGATAGTGAGCCCGCACATCGGGAAAATAGATATCTGGAAGACTTCCGGACATTGGGATTTTTACAGAGAAAATCTCTATTCTCCTATGCAGGTGGAAGACGAGCAGTACCTGATAAAACCCATGAACTGTCCATTCCACATCAAGGTATACAAGTCGGAAATCAGGAGCTATAAGGATATGCCCATCAAGTACGCGGAATTCGGAACGGTCTACCGCTACGAAAAGTCAGGCGTCCTGCACGGACTGACTAGGGTGAGAGGGTTTACCCAGGATGATGCCCACATCTGGTGCCGGGCCGACCAACTCAATGAGGAAACGGCAAAACTGCTCAGGCAGGCTCTTAAAATCTTCCGCACCTTCGGCTTCAAGGAATGCAAACTTTACCTTTCCACCAAGCCGGAAAAATACGTGGGCACTGATAAGGGTTGGGGAAAAGCCACCAACGCCCTGGAATACGTGCTGAAGAAAGACAAGCTGGATTATCACGTAGACAAAGGAGGCGGCGCATTTTACGGGCCGAAGATAGACATTAAGGTAAAGGATTCCATCGGACGGGAATGGCAGTGTACCACCATCCAGATAGACTTCAACCTGCCGGAAAGATTTGACATGACGTTCGTTAACCAAAAAGGTAACAAGGAAAGACCTTACATGATACACAGGGCCCTGCTCGGTTCCTTGGAAAGGTTTATAGGTGTGCTGCTGGAGAATTATGCAGGCAACCTGCCTCTCTGGCTGGCACCAGAGCAGATGTGGGCCATACCGGTGGGCTCTGTCCATAAAAAGTACGCCAAAGTCATAGCTGAGGAATTAAAGGCAGCCGGATTCCGCTGTCAGCTGAAAGACGGCGGTGAAACCGTTTCCAAAAAAATCAGGCAGGGGGAAATACAGAAAATCCCCTACCTGCTGGTGGTGGGAGACAGGGAAATGAAGGCAAAAACCATCAGAGCCAGAAAAAAAGGAAAAGATATGGGTGAGTTTAAATTGAAAAAGTTCATAGAAAAAGCCAGGAAAGAAGTAGAAAAGAAAAAGTAAATTTTATGGGAAAAACAGCACTGTATAAGGGCTGTTTTTTGTTTCAATGTGTTTGACTATAAGATAAAAATATGTTATAATATGAAAGTAGCAAATTAAAATTTTTGGTGATCAATAATGGGAAATGCAACAAAAGTATTCGCTTCTTTTCTGTTCGTCATAGGAATGCTTGTTCTTGCGGCGAACTTCTACCCGATATTCGATAATAAATTGGAGATGGCCATAATAGGATTAGTTGTGATGATCATTGGGTCGCTGATGTACGCGGGATACCGAATAAGATTGACGATCTTCAGTGTTCTAATTTTTATAATGGTTATGGTACGGATTAACGCCGATGTTTCCGGAAGTAATTCCGGAATAATAATAGGGACGATGGTACTAGCGCCAATAATAGTACTATTTGTCCGAAAGAAGAAATAATTACGCATCAAAGAAATTCTTTGGTGTTCTTTTTTTATAAAAAGTCATTTTCTGCTATAAATAAGGGAGAAAGCTATGAAATACTACATTAAAACATTCGGGTGTCATCCGCACCATTCGGTGCAGGGCAGGGATGAATAAGGGATATTAGCTTATGAAGTACTATATTAAAACTTTCGGATGCCAGATGAATAAGAGTGATAGTGAGAAGATTGAGTGCGTTCTCAAGAACGATGGATACGAGAAAGCCTTTGGAATGGAGACTGCTGACTTAATTATCATTAATATGTGTTCTGTAAGACAGTCTGCGGTTGATCGGGTTTTCGGCTTGGCACCACTTTTCCAGCAATTAGAAGAAAAAAAACCGCTTCTTAAAACCATACTGACGGGCTGTATTTTAAAGAAAGATGAGAAAAAATTCCGGAAATTTTTTGATTTTATCCTGCCCATCAAATTCCTGCCTTCCTGGTCTAAGTTCCTGCAGGAAAAAAACTATTTTCTTAAATTACAAAAGCTTGATTCAAGGACAGAATATCTTGAAAATTGTACCCCTTCAAGCAAGATATCGGCCTTTATACCTATTTCCACGGGATGTAATAATCTCTGCTCCTACTGTGTTGTCCCCTATACCCGCGGCCCTCTCGTATGCCGTCCTCATGAAAAGATTATTAAGGAAGCAAAAAGATGGATTGCGGAAGGCGCCAGGGAAATATGGCTTTTAGGGCAAAACGTCAACGATTATCAGAGCCCCACAAACTCTTCCGTAAGATTTCCGCAGCTTTTAAAAAAGATAAATGAAATCTCCGGAGATTTCTGGCTCAGGTTTACCAGCCCCAATCCCAAGGACTTTTCCGAGGAACTAATAAAGGCAATGGATGCCTCTAAAAAACTGGGTAAATACCTGAATCTTCCGGTCCAGTCGGGTGACGATACAATATTGAAAAAAATGAACAGACCTTATACTGCAAGTAAATACACAAACCTGGTAAACAAAATAAGAAAGACCGTTCCCGACATCGCCCTTTCTACCGACGTGATTGTAGGATTTCCGGGAGAGACCAAAAAACATTTTCAGAACACAATAAAACTGTTCAAGAAAATAAAGTTTGATATGGCTTATATCGCCCGCTATTCCGCAAGGCCGGATACTAAGGCTGGTAAAATCAAAGATAGAGTGCCGGAAGAAGAAAAGGAAAGCAGGTTTAAAATGTTAACCCGCGTCTTGAAGCACACCGCTCTGGAACAGAATGAAAAATACGTCGGTCGGAAGGTAAGGGTTTTGGTCATGGAAGAGGTGGTAAAGAACGGAAAGAGATTCTTTTCCGCTAAAACAAGCTCATATAAAACAGTGTATTTCCCTAAGGGAAGAAAAAATTCCGGGAAAATGATGGGCAGTTTCGCACAAGTGAAAGTGATAAAAGCATTCCCCTGGGGTTTAGCGGGTGAGATTATTAAGTAAATATGGAACAGAAGCTTCCAAAAATAATAGTTGTTTTAGGCCCTACGGCTTCCGGCAAGACGGAGTTCGCATTGAGATTGGCTGAGGAATTCGGCGGAGAAATCGTGTCGGCAGATTCCAGGCAGATTTATAAAGAAATGGGGATAGGTACTGCCAAGCCTACGGCGGAAGAAAGAAGAAGAATCCGCCATCATTTAGTGGATTTTCTGATTCCTGACGAAAGATTCAATGCAGCCCTATATAAGAAAAGGGCTCTTGAAGCCATCTCAGATATTGTCCGCCGAGGAAAAATCCCTTTTTTGGTAGGCGGAACCGGTTTGTATATTGCCGCAGTTGTATATAATTATCTTTTCCCGAAAGTAACCCCTAAAATGGCACTGAGAAGAAAATTAGAAAAAAAGACTGTAAAACAATTATTCGCCATATACAAGAAGCTTGACTTAAAAGGGGCCTCGATAATAGACAGAAATAACAAACGAAGATTAATAAGGGCTATTGAAGTCTGCGAGAGTGCGGGTAAACCTTTCTGGGAAATACGAAAAAAGGGGGAAGGATTATTCGGCGTACTGCAGATAGGCATCAAGCTAGCAAATAAAGAGCTCAGGAAAAGAATCGTCCTGCGAACGGAAAAGATGTTTAAATCAGGATTGGAAGTCGAAGTAAGAAGGCTTTTCAAGGAGTACGGTTCTTCTCCCCTCTTATACACCATCGGATATCAAGAGTGGTTACCTTATTTAAAAAAAGAAAATATAACAAGAGAAGAAAAAAGAGAAATAAAAAAGGAAATCGCTCTGCACACCGCACAATTTGCCAAACGCCAGATGACCTGGTTTAAGAAAGACGAAACAATTAAATGGGTTGCGGATTATCATAAGGCCGAGAAACTGGTAAAAAATTTCCTTACAAAATAAAAATACTGAGTCGAGCTCAGTACTTCAATAATCATCTTACGCAGAACACCTAAGAAAGTTTCTCCTCTAAAGCCTTACGCGCCTCATCTGGGTCTATCCTTCCTTTGGTTTTAGCCATCATCTTACCTATTAAGAATTGTAAAGCTTCTTTTTTCCCTTTTATAAAGTCTTCGGCAGCTTTTGGGTTTTCCGCCACCACATCACTTGCGGTGCTGCTGATAATATCTGAGTCTCCAATCTGCTCCAAACCCTTTTCCTTTATTAGAAGCGAAGGAGCTTTTCCTGATTTAAACATTTCCGCCAAAAGCGTCTTGGCTATCTTGCTGGATATTTCCCCTTTATCTATCATTGAGATGAATTCTGCAAAACTTTTCGGGCTGATCACTAATTCTTCCTCGCAGGCTCCGGCAGTCTTCATAATGCCCTGAAGGTCGGAAATAAGATAATTAGCTGCCAACTTGATAAGCTTGGAGGTTTCTTTCCCGGAAATTCCTGACTCAAATTCGCTTATTACTTTTTCAAAATATTCTCCCATTCCCTTGTTCTGCACAAAAAATTCTGTTTCCTTATTATCAAGACCGTATTCTCCGACCATCCTCTCCCTCTTGGCTTGGGGAAGTTCTGAAATCTCCTGTTTTATCTCTTTTGAATCATCTTCTGTAAAATTAAGAGGGATTAAATCTGGCTCCGGGAAATAACGATAGTCGTGCGCTTCTTCTTTCTCGCGCTGAGAAAAAGTTATCTCCTTGCCAGCGTTCCATCCTCTCGTTTCCTGTATAATTTTCTTGCCTCCGTCCAGAACCTTGGCCTGCCGTTTAATTTCATAATCAATAGCTCTTTCTACTGATCTGAAAGAGTTTAAGTTTTTTACCTCAACTTTGGTTCCCAGTTTACCTGATTCGGAAGAAGCCGAAGCTATGGAAATATTGGCCTCTACCCTCATCTGTCCCTTTTCCATATCGGCATCGGAAACATCCAGATATCTAAGAATAAGCTGTAGTTCCTGAGCAAAACTCCTAGCTTCTGCGGCCGAGTTAATATCTGGCTCTGTAACCAGTTCCATTAAAGGGATGCCGGCCCTGTTAAAATCAACCAAACTGTAATCAGCTCCCTCCGGATGGACGAGTCTGCCTGTATCTTCTTCGAGGTGCACTCTGGTAATCCGGATTTTCCTGTCCCCTATCTTAAGGTTTCCCTTCTCGCAAAAGGGCATATCATACTGAGAAATCTGGTATCCCTTGGGTAAGTCCGGGTAAAAATAATTTTTCCTGTCAAACTTGGATTTTTCCGATATATTACATCCCAGAGCCAATCCTGCCTTAAGTACTCTCCTGACGGCATCTCTATTAATTACAGGCAAGGTACCCGGATGGCCCAGACAAATTGGACAGATATTGGTATTGGGTCTTTTCTCTTCCGGGTCATTCAGGCACGAACAAAACATCTTGGATTTCGTCTTAAGCTCAACGTGTATTTCCAGACCTATGGTCGGCCTATAAGCCATGATAGTTATCAGTTGTGATTTAGATTTTTTTTGCGATTTCCACTCCGGAGCTGGTCCCGATAATGTCCGCTCCTGCTTTGACGGCGGCTTTAGCATCCTCCAGAGTTTTTATTTTACCTGCCACTTTTATCAACAGTCCAGGGGCCGATTTTCTCATCAGCCTTAAATGATGGAATTTTTCCTTCAGTTCTCTGTGTTCCAAGGGGTCCTTGTCGGTGGCTGTTTTGACGCATTCACATGCCGCCTTCTTGACTAGTGAAGAAGCCTTTTCTATCTCAGAGTCCGTAAGATAGCCTGAACCGATTATAACCTTGGTCGGGCCTATTTTACAGATACCTTTGAGATCCGTGAGTACTTTATCGTATCTTTCGTATTTCAAATCAACTATGTTTATAACGATATCCAGGTCGTCTGTTCCATCGCGTTTGGCCTTTTTGCAAACCTGAACTCTTTTTTGGTGAGGACTGAGGCCCATGGGATCGTCTACCAGGACTACTACCTTGATGCTAGTGCCCCGGAGCTCCTGTTTAGCCAACCTTACCCATCTCGGCCTCACACAGACCCCCCTGAAGCCGTACTTCTTAGCCTCCAGGCAGAGCTTTTTAATGTCTGCAGCCTTTGCTCCCTTTTCAATGTTGGTATGGTCTATCCTCTTTAATATGTCTTTTTTGTTCATATTTAAATCAAGCTTATTTTATAACACTATTTTAGCAGAATTTTCCGAAAAAAAAAGCTCTCTAAACAATTAGAGGGCGTAATTTTCAATTTAACAAACTTTGCATTCACATTCTTTTCTACCGCACTTTCGGCATCTACCGGGGTATAAATCCCAAAGAGACTTCCCTAGGTCCGCTATACCAAGTTCATTAGCGAAGGCTACGATCCACATAAAAAGGTCTGCGAATTCATTCTTAAGATTACTCCTGTTCTTTATCCTAATAGCTTTACTTATTTCCCCTGCTTCCTCAAAAACATGGTCCAGTATTGTCCTTAAAGACTCTCTTCCGTCTTCCTTGTTAACGTTGCCGTAAATCCTTTTTGACATCAGCTGAAATTCATATAGGTTCTTAGGTCTTCCTTCCTGCTTTTTTCTGTAATCATCAAGTTTTTTTGGATATTCGTCCTCCCTGTTTTCATAAATCGGTTCGTATTTTCCGCATCTGCAGTTTTCTTCTTTTAAACAATAAGGGCATACGTTGGGATATTTGTTCCATACGCTCTCTTCTACGTTCACTTCAAGAAGGTTAGCCAAGCAAAGCATACGCTTAAGCGTAACTGTTATGTTTTCAGAAATCATATCCTTTGCTTTTTCTTCGTTAATCTTCTTCTGTTCCTTTTTACGCATGGATTCCGATACATCAGAAAGAGATTCCACCAGATGGGCAAAAACAGCCCAATTCGAGCCGAACTCCGTCACCTTATTGATGTGGTAAATAGAACGGATAACGCCGTACTGAAATTTATAAAGAGATATATTTTCTTTTTCAACCAAATAAAATTACCTCAAAAAAATTTAAAAGAACGATTAAAAAGGTGTTGGCCTTTTCTTGTATTTAACTTTTATTAAGATAATTTGTCAATCTTAAATGAAACTTAAAATTAAAGTAGGTTTTTACTGATTAGCGCTTTTATTTGTTCAGAAACTCCCCTGATGTCCTTTTCTCCGTCAATTAAATGGAAGTTAGAAAATTTTTCAGGGAAAGTCTTATAAACATCCCAAATGGAAGCCAGCTTTTTCTCTTCTTCAAACACAGATATCTGCCTTCCCCTTTTAATAATCCTTTCCATACAGACCTCGGGTCTGACCTTGAAAAGAAATATTATGTCGGGATATAAAAATAGTTTGTTTATTTCGAAAAGCCAATCGGAACCAATACCATCAGCTGCACCGTAGGCCAAGGTAGAGAAAAAATAGCGGTCGGATATGACAATTTTACCTTCTTTTAAAGCGGGGGTAATGGTTTTTTCCAGATGCTCTTTCCTGTCTTTGGTTATAAGTTCCTGGATTTTCCTTGGAGATGAATTAATTTTTTTGTTGAGCATTTTTTTTGCTTCTCTGCCTGGTTCAGAATCAGAAGTGGGTTCTTTGGTCAAGATAACCTGACATCCTTTTTCTTTAAGGAACTCCTTTAGAAGCTCAGCCTGGGTACTCTGCCCTGAACCATCCAGTCCCTCGAATACAATAAAGGCTGCCCTTCCTTTCCTGGGCAAGGCCACGGTGCCGTCAAGATTTTTAAAATATTTATCTAACATACTGTTGTTATTTTAATCGATTTTACCCAATAAAAAAAGGGTGTAAAAAACCCTTTAGTCTTCGTCATTTCTGACAAGTTCTTTGTGCTGTTCTAGAATATCTTCCAGGCATAAAACTTTGTCGGCTATTTTTTTCAAGGATTCCGAAATGCTCTCTTTCCCTCCTATTATCTTTATCTGAATTCCCTTAGCTTTGGCGTCCTCCAGGCTCTCTGTAAAATCTCCGTCTCCTGAAACCAGAACTATTTCCTCTATGGAATTTTCTTCTCTGTGAAGAATCTCGGCCAGATCATAGATTATCATTGAGTCTACGCCCCCCTTGGTCTTGGCGGAAGGAAAATCTTTAAAATATATTCCTTCCCGTTCCAGTTGTCTCCACAGCTTGCGGGATATAAAACGCAGAAATCCCATAAAAGAGGAATTAGCTTTATCTATGTCACCGGGCGTATAATAAAAGTAGATAAAGGTTTTATTGTCTCGGCATTCTGCCAGAAATTTAAAAAAGTTAGTCAGGTCAACCCTCTTATTTATATGTATCTGCTCGATAAACAAGTTATCATTATCTATGAAAATAAGAGTTTTACCTGTTTTTCCCTCAACCTTCTTTTTGTTTAATGAATTTTCCAAATCTATCTCCTCCATATTAAATTATAAACAAGCGTTGTCGTAGCATACATTAAATTACTATCGCTGTCAATCCAAAAATAGCACCCCTCAATCACAAAATAAAAAGGCTCCTTTAAGAAGCCTGAATAAAAAAATATTTAATTCTTCTTTTTTATCTCAAGAGTAGCGATAAATCTCTCAACTTCCTTGAAATCCTTTTCGTAGATGTGGAGGGAATTGGAAAAGTCTGTATATTGGCCGACCTCCACGCCGATTTTTTCTGCCATGACTTTCTGCAGCTCTGTCAGAGCATAAGCATTGGAACCCCAGGCATGAAATAGGTCCCGGGACCTCCACGTGGTTTCCATAATTAATCTTCCTTCGTAAACCCTGCACCAAACTCTCTGAAGGCATGGAGGTTCATCTGTTAACCAGTCGCGGTCAACAAACCAGGTAATAGCTTGGGCTCTCCTTGAATAGGGGCTCTTTTTGAGTTTCTCCACAATCTTTTCTATCTGGTCTATCTCCCAGGAAAGATTATTGGAATCCTGCTTATATTTAAACAATCTGTCATGATAAGTATACGTAACTCCTTTGCCGATTTTGTAATCAATACTGCCTTCCAGTACCATGGGCACATAATTTTTGACCTCAAGAAAAGTCACGTAATCACCTCTGTGTTTCCTAGGTTCCTGTAAGGGGTTGACTACATGAATGAGCACGGTAGCATCCTTGCTCGAGCCTCCGTATTCCGTCTTTATATGGAAACCTTTCTCCCAGACTTCAAGAACTGTTTTCTCCCATGCTTCGGCCAAATTTTTCGCTTCTATTAATAATACGGGTAAAATCCCATTCATCAATATCACTTTTCTATTTTTTAAAAGTACTTTAAGTACTGTGACCATATTAAACAGCTCTGGAAATTAGTCAATAAAAAAAGAGCGCTTCGGCTCTCTCTGTATAAGTTTCTGCTTTGTGAATTTTAGCTCTCCATTCCTGCTCTTTTATTCTGGTCCGCCCCGTACTGTTGTTTGTCGTCTATGATATCCCCCTTCTGCCAGTCCTTTATCCAATCCTTTATATAAAACACCTTATAGCTGCCGTCTGCGGTAGAGCCGATAAACCTGTCGATGCCGGCGTTAATAATCATTTTTTTGCAGATAAAACATGGAAGGGCGTCGAATTTTTCCCCGTCTGGTTTTTCGCCGTAAAGATACATGTCCCCTCCCAGGACGTTGGCCCCGGAGCGTGCCGCGTTGATAATGGCATTCTGTTCCGAATGGACGCTGCGGCAGAGTTCATACTGCCTGCCGTGAGGTATGTTAAGTTCGTCTCTGATGCAAAAACCCCTTTCCAGGCAGTCCTTGGTCTTTCTGGGAGCGCCTATGTACCCGGTCGCCACAATCACGTCGTCTTTGACTATGATAGCGGCCGACCTGGCCCTAAAACAGGTAGAACGCTTAGATATTTCCCTGGCAATCTTAAGGTAATACTGGTCTTTAGACGGCCTCTTAATGGATTTTTCTTCCATATAATCAACCTTTATAAACTATAACCTTCTATTTTTATTCCCATATTGCCGGCGGTGGCAGCCACTATTCTCATGGCTTTTTCCACGTCCTCGGTATTGAGGTCTTTTATCTTCTGCTCCGCTATCTCCTTCAACTGCTCTTTGGTAATTTTGCCAACTATCTTCTTATTAGGCTCCCCGGAACCCTTTTCTATTCCAGCTGCTTTTTTCAGCAAATCTGAAACCAGAGGCTGCTTAACCTGAAAATCATAACTCCTGTCCTCATATACCTTAACGGTTACCGGAAGAGTAAAACCCTTCTTATCCTGGGTCGCATCATTGAACTTCTGACAGAAGTCGGGAATATTAATGCCGTGTTGAGCTAAAATGGGCCCGACCGGAGGAGCAGGAGTTGCCTCTCCGGCTGGGACTATCAGTTTTACCACGGAAACAACTTTTTTAGCCATAATATTTTAAAATAAATTAGAGCTTCTTGACCTGCAGGGAATCCAGTTCAACTGGCGTATCCCTTCCAAACATATTTATTAAGACCTTGATTTTACCTCTCTCCTGGTCTATCTCAGACACCCTGCCATCCGAATCCTTGAAAGGTCCATCCGTAATCTTGACCAGGTCTCCCTCCTTCACGTCTATCTTAAATTGAGGCTCTTCAACCTTCATCCTTTCCTTGAGATTGGTAATTTCCTTGTCGGAAACAGGAACGGGCGTCGTGCCGGCACCGATAAAGCCGGTAACGTTCGGGGTATTCCTTACCACATACCAGGAATCATCCGTCACTACCATTTCTACCAGTACGTACCCGGGGTATATCTTCTCTTCCACTACCTTTCTCTTACCGTTCTTTATTTTTATCTTCTTCTCCTTGGGAACAATAACGTTGAATATCTTATCTTCCATACCCAGAGATTCAATTCTTTGTCTTAGATTTTTTGCTACCGATTCTTCGTAACCGGAATAGGTGTGCAGAACGTACCAATTCCTTTTCTGCGGCAATTTTTGTTTAGGCATAAAGAATAATGATTAGATTTCCTTACTATATAAGTCTGTTTAATAGGGTGGTAAAGATAAGATCCATGCTCCCCAGAAAGATAGCCACCGCAATGGAAACCCCGACGACTATCAAAGTGTCTCTTAAGGTTTCTTTGGAAGTGGGCCAGCTTACCTTTTTGATTTCCGTCTGTACCTCCTTGAAAAACACTGATGTCTTTTTTGGAAATTCCGTGATTTTCATAGATTTTATTATATGTCCAGATTCCTTACCTTCTTAGCGTAGTTTTGGATAAATTTCTTTCTCGAAGAAACTTCCTTACCCATTAAGGTATCAAATATTTTGTCGGCCTCTCTGGCATCTTCTATGCTAACCTGAAGCAAAGTCCTGTTCTCTGGATCCATGGTGGTATCCCAAAGCTCGCCGGCGTTCATCTCTCCTAAACCTTTATACCTTTGAATAGAAGCTCTGGTTTTTTCTCCCAACTCCTTAATAATCTTCCCTTTTTCGTCTTCAGTGTAGGCATATTCCATTTTCTTACCAGACTGAATTTTATACAAGGGAGGCTGGGCTAAATAGATATAACCGTTCTCAATTAAAGGTTTAAAGTAACGGTAGAATAAAGTCAAGAGCAGAGCCTTGATGTGATTGCCGTCAGAATCGGCATCGCACATGATAATAATACGGTGATATCTGCTGTTTTCAATGTTGAAATCTTCCCCGATGGCTGTTCCCAGTGCTATGACCAGGGACTTGATTTCCTTGGAAGAAAGAATCCTGTCTAATCGGGCTCTCTCCACGTTAAGAATTTTTCCTCTCAAGGGAAGGATTGCCTGGAAGTGACGGTCGCGCGCCTGCCTGGAACTGCCGCCTGCAGATTCCCCCTCCACGATATAAAGCTCGGATTCTTCCGGTTTCCGCGAAGTACAGTCAGCAAGTTTTCCCGGCAGGGCCAGCCCGTCTAATACTCTCTTTTTAAGTATTATATCCTTGGCGGCTTTGGCTGCCTTCCTGGCTTTCTGAGCTAAAAGGAATTTTTGAATAATAGATCTGGCGTCCCTGGGATTTCTTTCTAAAAAATCGGTGAGAGTGGTGCCTATCACCTGCTCTACGGCGGTCTTGGCCTCTGAATTGCCTAGCTTAGCCTTAGTCTGACCCTCAAACTGAGGATCTTTTATCTTAATAGACACCACGGCTGTTAATCCCTCACGGGTGTCATTACCTGAAAAATTATTGGATTTTTCGTCTATTAATTCATTCTTCCTGGCATAATCGTTGAAAGACCTGGTCAAGGCGCTCCTGAAACCGGTCAGATGCATGCCTCCTTCTCCGGTAAAAATATTGTTGGCAAAAGCATCCTCATAAGCTTCGTATTCATCTGTGTAAATAAAAGCAGACTCTACTATTATGTCTTCACTCTTTTCGTTGCAGTAAAAAATCCTGTCCTGGATAGGAGTCCTCCCCCTGACTAGGTGTTTTACATAAGAAACTATACCTCCCTCAAAATAAAACGAATAACTGCCGCTGGGTTGGAAGCGTTCATCGACCAGAGAAATTCTCAAGGCCTTTGTTAAATAAGCCTGTTGGCGCAAATATTTTAGTATGTCTTTCTTCTTGAATGTAATGTCTTTAAATATCTGCGAGTCTGGATAAAAGGTGATGATAGTTCCGCTGTTCTTGCATTTCTCGGATTTCTTAAGCTTACTGGCTACCTTTCCTCGTGAATATTCCTGGATATACCTGTATCCGTCCCGGCATATTTCAGCCTTCATGTTTTTAGATAAGGCGCAGACTACCGAGATACCCACTCCGTGAAGCCCTCCGCTGGATACATACACCTTTCCTCCGAATTTTGCTCCCGCGTGCAGTGTAGTCATTACGGTTTCCAGGGCGGACTTTTTAGTCTGGGGATGCCTATCTACCGGAATACCCCTGCCGTCGTCTTCCACCCTTACCCCGCCGTCCGCCAAAAGCGTAACCTCGACATTACTGCAGTACCCCATAATAGCCTCGTCTATGCTGTTCCCAACGCACTCCTTTATAAGATGATGAAGACCTTCCACTCCGGTGGAACCTATGTACATTCCCGGCCTCTTCCTGACAGGTTCCAACCCGTCCAAAACATAGATATCTTTGGCTGTATAAGATTTTTTCTCTTCTGTGCCAACTGCTGCGCTTTTCTTAGTCCTGGAGAGAACCCTGGATTTCTTGCTGACTTTTTTCTTTTTTTTCACCATTTTCAATTAATAATAAGTTTTATTTATCCTGCGTTTAAGAAACAAAAAACAACTTTCATGGTTAAATCTGAAATTAATTTCCCATACCATCCTCTGTTCTTGAAACGCTTTAAAAGTGACTACTTGCTAAACTTTTTTCAGCCTTATTTCTACTGTTTTTACCTCTCTTGCAGGCTGTCTTATATGCCTTTATTTTAGCTTAAAATTAAGCTAAAAGCAAATCATAATCTGTGAATAAAAAAGGAGGAAAGCCTTAAAAATATACCCAAAATAAGGTGAAAAGCGGTTTTCCGACTGTTTTGTATTTCCAGGAAACTACCGCTCGCAGCTGTTTAAAAGGTAGCTTTCATGAACAGGTTCCAGATGCGAAGATTTAATGAATATGGAGCAGATAGATGAGACGGCCTCCTCATCAAGAGGATGTACCTTTCTGAACACGGCCCCCCATTGATTTTCCTTTATGGCTTCGAAAGAGGGATAGGCCTTGAGATATAAGTAGAAG
This sequence comes from uncultured Candidatus Saccharibacteria bacterium, assembly GCA_964514375.1. GTDB lineage: Bacteria > Patescibacteriota > Minisyncoccia > Minisyncoccales > JANBVM01 > CAZEQH01. The sequence continues at coordinate 7,873 of CAZEQH010000005.1, read as the reverse complement.
ATTCCCAGCATGTCCGGAGTAAGAGGCCAGGCATTACAAACTTGGGTGTAGCAAAAGTGCAGAATAATAAAATCGGCGTCACTTATCCTGGGCACGGTATAGAGCTGTTGGCGGTGGCTCAAATGAGGAAGAAAAACCTGGGAAGCTGAAACAGCGGCGTTTTCTGGGATTTCCTGAAGCAGTTCCTGTAAACCCTCCTCCCTGCCCGGTTCCTCAACGCTCTTCCAATTCTCTACCGGAGAAAACATATAACTAAACTGGTAGCTAAAAACCAGATTAACGACCAGGGGAAAGGCAATCACTAAATTGGCGAAAGAAATTTCCAATTTATCAAATCTTTCCTGAATTTTCTTAACCAGTGCGGAATGCTCAGTTTTTTTCAAAAAATAAAACATGATTATCACTCCTATAGGCACAAATAAAATATTATATTGAACCCTCATAAGCCCAAAATACGGATAAGAGCTTAATACTCTTTCTGCTATCACTGGTATTGCCAGCAAGACAAAGGCAGGTACGAAAATCGCAGGTATTATGCAGGAAACTATAAAGAAGATTATAGTCCACCATTTTTCCTGCATGGTGAGAAACAGAAAATTAAAGAGGGCACCCGGGTCCTTTATATAACGGATAATCCCCTCCGTAATGCCGTTTTCAAAACCGGGATACATCTTCCAGTAATCATAGGAAACGGCATAGTTCATTGCCGGCATCAGCACTCCCGTAATAATAATAAGACCAATGATACCCAGAAAAAAAGTCATCAGTCCTTTAAAATATTCTTTCTCCTCCAGTATAATGAAAAGACCGACGGCAGAAACCAGAAGTGCCAGATCTTCTTTTGTAAAGAGCAGCAGAAACAGTCCTAGGAAATAATAAGGCCATCTCTTTTTAATTAAAAAGTAAAATGTCAGCAAGAGAAACAGGGGCGCGAAAATTATTTCATGGAAGTCAAAATTTGCTAATGCCTGCACGGGAATGGAGGTTAAATAAAACAGGGATACAGCAGCTATCTGGAAATTACTGATTTTCCATTCCTTTCCCCATAGATATATGAGGACTGCGGGAGCAAGCAATATGATACCCTGGAGTATCAGAAGAGTCCTGGCATCGGAGGCTATCCAGTAAAAGGGTGCCAGGAACACCAAAACAGGGTCAAAATGGTCACCGAAAACAACAGGGACATCTCTTATGCTGCTGGAGGGAACCTCAAACCGGCTCATATGCCAAACGGCCTGGTCAAAGATAGCCAGGTCGTAACCTGTAAAAAAATCATTATGCTTGTGAAGGGAAAAAGCAGTATAGAATGAAAAAAAGACCAGGGCCGCAAGTGCCAAGAAAAAGACTGTATTTTCCCGTTCCGCTATACCCAGCCTTTTAAAAATAACCTTAAGAATAATTAAAAAGATGGGTGTAAACAGCGCAGCAGTAACAATAATACCGACTAAAGAACCCCAGAGGGAAGCTGAGAAAAAGAAATGTGAAACTGCGGAAAAAATAATGCTCAAAGCCGCCCAAACAAGCCAGAAATAAAATACTTTTTTGTTAACGTTAGTGAAGAATCTCACGTTATTCAGTATCTCTTTTTTTAAACATAGCTAAAGCTGTTACAAAAAAGACCAGGGAATACAAAGAAAGAGCCAGGATGGCAGGCGCTACTTCATAAATATTAAAACCTCTGATAATTACGTCTCTTAGAGCTTCCACAGAAAAAGAAAGAGGAAAATATTTGACCACCCGGGCTACATATTCCGGCATACATTCAATGGGGAAAAACACTCCCGAGATAAAAATAGAAGGAATGCTTACAAAAAGCACTATTACCTGGGACTCAAATTCTGTCTTGGCGATAGTGGAGGTAATCAGGGCTAATCCGATAAAGGGGGTTGCGGTGATAATTTCCAGAATTATTACCAACCAGATGGAACCGGCGATAGGAATATTGAAGAAGACGTACCCGCATACCAGAATAAATATCCCGGATATAGCAGCCAGAACAATATAGGTAATATACTTGCTTACCAAAAGAACACCCAATGGCAAAAAAGAACTTCTAATCCTTTCCAGGGTGCCTGACACTCTCTCTCTCACCACCCCAATAGAAGCCAAACTCAAACAGAAAAACATTATTCCCAAGGCGATGATTCCAGGGAATAAATAATCAATAAACCTTAAATCGGCCTCGTATATATCCTTTTGGACAACATTATAATCTTCTTCCGCTCCTAGGCGGGACTTAATCTTTGACAAGACAGCGTCTCTGGCCAGAGGATTAGAATTATCAACCACTACAACATTTTCAAATCTTCCCTCCGATAAATGGGGATAAAGTCCCAGTAAGTATTTTTTATCTCCTACCAAGTCTTCAAGCTTGTTCAAAGCTCCCTGTTCTATAACAACGCTTAATTCTTCGGAGGATACTTTTTCCTTTAATTCTGAAACGAATTGACTGTTGCTCCCATCGTCCATAATGGGTACTTTGGCATGTTTAACATCGAGAAATTCTCCGGGAAAAGATGTGGCGATGACCACTAGAATCAAGGTGGGCAGGAAAAGGGCGAAAATCAAACCGGCCGGTTTTCTTACCAGGATAAGATACTCTCTTATTAGATTTCGATAGATTACTTTTAGGTAGTTCACGGTCTATTTGATAAGTTTAAGATAGACTTTCTCGAATTCTATTTTTGTTTCATCCTCCTTGTTCTTGAAGACGCTTCCGAATATAATCTTTCTCAGTTCATCGGGTTTATCGAAGGCCACCAACGTTCCGTTCCTCAGAATAGCAACTTTGTCGCAGTTATCGGCCTCCTCCATATAATGGGTGCTTATTAAGATTGTTTTACCCTGCCGTTTAAGGTCGTGAAAGAGACTCCAAAACTGAATTCTGATATAAGGGTCTAAGCCAATGGTGGGCTCGTCCAAGAAAAGAATCTCCGGGTTATGGAGCAAAGTGGCTGCTACTGCTACTCTTCTGCGGAAGCCGGAAGACAACTTCTCTAAAAGGGTATTCCTGAACTCTTCCAGGCGAAAGACTTTCATGAGATGCTCTATTCTTTTATGAAGTTCTGCACCGTCGAAAATGCCGTAGTTAGTGCCGAAATAGTACAAATTTTCATAAACCGTAAGCTCAGAAAATAAAGCATTCTGCTGAGGCAGATATCCTATCTTCTTTTGTGCTTTGGGGAGCTTATGTTCAATGTCTATCCCTTTTATCAGAATTTCTCCTCGGGTAGGTTTTAGGAGACCGCAGCACATTTTGATAAAGGTTGTTTTCCCGGAACCGTTAGGACCGAGCAGGCCCACAATGGTATTCCCCTGTTTAATAGAAAAGCTGACATCCTTAATGGCGGCTGTTTTATTTTTATATATCTTAAAAAGATTTTTGGTTTCTAGAATAGACACAGGAAAGACAGCTATTTATTGTTCCATGTTATCACGAACTCATGCGCCTCATCTCCCCGGTGCATGCATTTTACTTCCTCACACACGGTAGGCTTTCTCGTAGCCATCTGGAAAAGTGTAGTAAGACCGCCTTTTATCATCAGGCAATTTAAGGGATGGTGCATAAAGTCCTCAACCCTCAATACCACCTTTTTATTCAACTCATATTCGACTATCTTTAAATCACCAATCATATAATACTGCTTCCAAACCCTGGAAACTAATCTATCCAATATGCTTTTGGAAGTAAGCAGATATTTCTGGATCATAAAAAGGGTTCTCACCACTCCGGGAACCTTTAAGGAATATTTGCCGATTTTCTCAAAATCTTCATCCTTATAATTAAAAATTCTCTGAATAAGGACCAGGGTAAGCACTTCTATAATGATGGGATAAAAGTGGCTGAACTTTACATCATGATACTTTATAGGATACCCCAAAGACGCCATGGCTTCTTCAAGTTTCTTTAAACCGTCCGCTCCTTCATTTTCTTCTATATACATGGTTTCACTCTTGAAAGTTAAACCCCTTTCCTCTCCCTTGCCCTTATATTTATCCTCAAGTTCCTTTAATTCTGTTGGAGAAATTGGATATTCCATAATATTTCTACATTTTAACCTAAAAATTATCTAACCACAATTCGCCCTGCAAGGGGTTACATTAAGAGAAATAATGTGTAAAATAAAAGAAGATAAGTTTTTCGGAGGAACAGTGGTTTTCTTTAAAACAGTCGAGAATATAACATCTAAATAAAACAACTAATATATGCCTTCAATATATGCAGGTGCCATATACAATATTCTGGCCTGCCTGTTAACTGCCGTAGTGAGTCTGGTGGTATGGTGGAGTTTAAGAAAAAGAAGAAGAAAAGAGGGTAGTTTAAAATTTCCGGAAAGTATTGACTGTTTCTTACTCCTTTTCGGAATTATGTGGTTTTTCGTAGCCCTGAGAACTTTCTTCTTCTGGGCAGGAAGACCCGCACTTGATCTATTCATCTTTACTTATTTCGCAGGAACTCTTACCTATCTTCACATGATGCCCCTCTTCTATTACTTCGGATGGAGCTTTTTCCATAATAGTAAGACAAGAAACTGGTTTAACGTTTTTTTTGCCATTATTATATTAGCAGCCACCTTTGTGCTCGTTTCAAAGGGAGCTGTGCCTGGAGAAGCTACCTATTGGGGTACCGACCCTTCAGCTAATGCTTTTGCCAAGAAAATTTTCACTATCGGCGTACTCTTCCCTCTATCTTTGATAATCGCGATAGAACTGGCAAGAAGAATAATGAGCTGGAAAAAAACAAAAAGTCCGACAGCTAAATGGATGTTAGGATTCGCCTCTACTTTCCTGATTTATTTCGTAATAGGAGTTTTTGATGCCCTGGGGAGCGCCGAAGGATGGAGGCTATTAATTTCCCGAGCCGGGGAGAGCGTCGTTCCTTTGCTTATCTTCTTCTTTGCTACGGCAGACGAAGATTAATAGAAAAAGGAAATAACAAAAACTGCCCAAGATCTCGGACAGCCGGACCGTAGAAGGGCAGTTTTTGATTAGCCAAAAATCTAAGAAATTTTTTCTTTTATTATCCTAATGGCTTTACCCTTTATCAGAGCTTCGCTTACTTTTTGGTAGGCGGAGGACAAAATTCTCTGGAAAGTACTCTGCGAAGTATTCATTTTTTTAGAGCACTCCATCTGTCCCAGGCCTTCTAAATTCTTCAGCCTTAAAGCTTCGGCTTCTTCAAAACTGAGCTCTATCACTTCCAAGTACCTTAAAGGTATCCCCCGAGGCTTGAAATAGGTTGCCTTCGGCTCAAACCTGATTCTTCTATGAAGTCTTGGTCTTACCATGAGATTATAAATAATAATGTCTATAAACAAGCTAAAACCCAGGCTTTATTAAAAAAGCACCGGGCAAAAGCTTTCCTACTTTTTAGCCTTCAGTTCGGTCAAGCGCTCCTTGGCGGATTTTAATTCATCCTCCAGAACGGATATTTCGTCTTTCAATATCTCTGATTCTTCACTCCCAGAGTAAGATCTTCTCCAACCGAAACCTCTTCCGTATCCTCTACCCCGTCCCATTCCCCTTCTGCAGGGCCCTAAGCCCCATCCCGTACCGGGACCGTATCCTGAAGGTCCTGTCCCATCAAATCTAGGCATATTGATTTTTTATTTTAAGGTAATAATGATTAATAATCTGACCTTTTGCTGCTATTATGAGTATATACCCATAACAATCGCTTGTCAAGTTTTCCCTTACTTAGAATTAAAAACGCCTTTCCTAAAAGGCGTTTTTACTAAAATACCATGTCGTCTGAAACTACTTCCATCTTGTCAGATATTCGTGATAGTCATCTCCGCGGAAAGTGCACTTTACTTCCTCGGTGTGAACCTCTTCACTTCCGGTAGTAAGTTCCAATATACCCTCGAAATATCCTCTCAAATAATAACAAAAAGTAGTGCAAAGATTAAAATCCTTTACTCTGGCCACGACATACTTTTCTTTGACGTTCACGTCCGCCATATCCAGAGTTCCTTTGGTCCAGTGTCCGCTCCAAAGCTCGGGGGCTTTTTCTTTAAGAAATTTCTCAGTTGAAGAAAAATACCTTACGAAAAGCCTGACGATCAATGATACCCTTGTAGCAAAACGGCCTATTTCCTTTATCTTCTCGTTATCAAATCCAAAAACCTTCTTCATGGCCAAGAGAGAAATGGCCCTCATTCCTACCGGATGAAAGCTTACGCTCTTAGCCTCCTCATACTTTATGGGACAGCCCAATTTCTTCAGCTCTTCTTCTAACTGCTTTAGTCCTTCCTCCCCCTTTTCCTTGATAACAAAGGCTGCGTCTGTTTTAAAAACGGCTCCCTTCACCTCCCCGGGAATTGCCAGCAGCTCTTTTACTTTTTCGGCGGTTAATTCTTCGTTCATATTAGCTTAAATAAAGATTTTAATAATTTATTAACCGGCCTTTTTATAACCTTTATATGTTTATTATACTACTTTACAGTTATCAAGCGCAAACCCATATAACCAAAAAACTCTATGCGCTGGTGCGTCGGGGTTTCGGGTTTTTTCAAAATCACAAGCTGGTTATGGACTTGAAAAAATAATAAAAGAGCTACTTTTTATTAATGAAGCCGATAACTAATCCATTAGCACTGATGAATGGTGAGTTATAGCTTAAATCCTTAATCTCTTTCCATTCAGCTTCAATCCATAAACTCTCTTTGGAGACCCGTTTTAAGTAAAGTGCCTTGTCAAAAGGTATTTCTCTCTTTTTCAAAAGTTTGTCCATATCATGGTTATAACCCATTGGTAAAGTAACTACTATTTTTCCTTCTTCAGTAAGAATATTTCTCAAATTATCAATGGCAAGTAAAATTTTTCTAGGCTCCCTTGGGCTTTCGTCCCACCCTACGTGCTCCAGGGTAGATATACTGACAATTAAATCGTACTTTTTAGAAGGTCTGAAATTAATAACATCCTCATTTATTATACCTTCTGCTTTTTCATATTTATCTAAGATATCGTGATTTACGGAGAAATAATGGGACAGCACGTTGCCTACCTCAAGAATGTTTTTTCCCTTATTTTCTTTTATAATTTTCCAGATTATCGGAACTTCAACCGCCCTTTCGTTTATCCAGGCCCCATTATATCTGTGGCAAAAGTAAGTATATGTTTCTCCCTGAACACGAAAAGTTCTTGATGTCTTGAAAATCTTGTAGTACAGGTAGGAAAAATAGCTCAAAAAACTTTTGAGGTACTCAAAAATCACCTTGACCGCTCCACATATAACGTAATAGATTCCTTTTTCATTATATACTTCTCGCGCCCGTAAAATATAAAAACTAATTTTTGAAAATGATTTTCCCATTATTAGAGTTAAGTCGTTGATGGTTATTATGCTAATATTATACCAAAAACCCGAGCTCTTGGCTCGGGTTCCATAGCGGGGACGATGGGATTTGAACCCACGATCTCCTCCGTGACAGGGAGGCGTGTTAAACCAGGCTACACTACGTCCCCTTACGCACTGTGTGCGTAGTTATTAGTCCTTAGTAATCAGTAATTAGACAAGAAATTAAAAACTAAATACTAATAACTAAAAATTGCTTAAGCAATTTTTATGCCGGTGACGGGATTCGAACCTGTAACCTCTGGCTTATGATGCCATTGCTCTAACCGTTGAGCTACACCGGCCGACTCATAAAGTGCTTGCAATGAGCGAGTCGAAGTGTTGCGGTGCTCCGAATTGCACGGAGGCCTCCAGCTTATGGGACTGGCGAGGTACTACTCCTCCACACCGCGATATGAAATCGCGAGTCACCCTTCGGGTAAAGCCGCGATATGAAATCGCGAGTCACCCTTCGGGTAAAGCCGCGATATGAAATCGCGAGTCACCCTTCGGGTAAAGCCGCGTCTATTCTATAAA
>CAZEQH010000004.1:0-66297 GCA_964514375.1 uncultured Candidatus Saccharibacteria bacterium | reverse complement strand
AAGGAGTTGAAAGAAAAGGGCGAATTCCGACCGGACTTCACCGCTTCATTAAAGGATGCCCAGCGGAAAAATTATAAAGAAGTTGAGGTTGAAGATGATGAAGTTATGGACAGATTAGAGCAACGGGGAGCTAAGAAAGCAAGAGGGTTTCATTTACAGAAAGACTTCGATAGAATGAAGGAGGAAATACAGAAAGAGAAAGTAAAAGAGATGGAAGAAGCCGTCCTAAGGGAAAAGAGAAAGCAATTTGAAAGAGCAGCCAAATCCGGCCCGACACAAGCAAGTACTCCTAAGGGCGTGGAAATAGATGATAATTTACTGAAATCGATTCCTCCTATCAAAATAAAAAAGAGTGACGGCAAGAAGTTTTTCGAGAGTGGCGTACTGCCAGAAGATTATAAAGAAACGATTAAAAATTTAAAAGATGTTAAGGATTTACGGAAAAATATTAATAAAAAAATTAAATCTATAGAGAAAAAAAGAAAGCAGAACACAACTATATCCAAGGAAGACGCGGAACAGTTGAGAAAGATGAAAGAAGACTTTAATTATATCAGCTCTGTGATAGAAAAATTTTCGCAGAAAAAGGACGTCGATTTACCACCAAAAGATCATCAGGAATAAAAAAATAGATTTTCCTAGTTAGAAAAATCTATGTTAAAAATTGATCGCCGAATTGTTTCGAAAAATTGTACGCCTTCCTAGCCCCTTTAATTGTCTTCTTAAGCTCCTTTCCAATATAATGAATCTTTCCTTTCTGATTGAGAAGAAATTCTTCTAATATCAAAGCCTTACGTCTTACTCCGTACAGTTTTTCTCTCTTCAACTTTCTTTCCTTATCTCTACCTTCTTGAATCGCGCTACCAAATTCATCTATTGCATTCCCCCATTCTCCTTCAATTAATTTATTGATGCACCTTATTATATTTATAATTGTGTTTTCAGAAAAAAATTTTAACGCCCGCTTATCTTGTTTAATTATTTCCTGAAATTGCTTTTCACGCTTCTCTATACTACTTAACGCCTCTCTATAATCTTCTATTGTGCTTGATGGATCATCCACTAATTGGTTTAACCTCTTATACCGCTCATCTACTAAATTCCATTCTTCTGCCCATTCTGCTTTTTCACTAATACTCTCTTGTAAAATTGGCATGAAGTCTAATTGTTCGTTTAGTCTTTTTATCATTCCGCTTATGTCTTCCATTAACATCCCTCTTCAAATTTGATGTGCTTACACTATACTAATAATTGTTTAATATTTTGACAAGAGAAAAGACTCAAATTTACTAAATATCATCAGGAATAAAAAAATAGATTTTCCTAGTTAGAAAAATCTATGTTAAAAATTGATCGCCGAATTGTTTCGAAAAATTGTACGCCTTCCTCATCCCTTTCATCGTCTTCTTTAGGTCTTTGTCATCATCTACTAAATCCTTCTCGCGAGCTAAAAGGGATTCCTCCCACTTTAGAACTTTACTACGTACCCCCCTTAATTCTTTCTTTTTCATTTCTATTTCATTTCTGTGACCACTCCTAACCGCATTACCAAATTTATCTATTGCGTCTCCCCATTCGACTTCGATAACTCTCATTAATTCGACTATTAACCCTCTCACATCTTTAACGGTGTGAACTTCTTCAATTTTTACTCCCACAAATTCTTTATTAGTTTCATTCATTTTTTATCACGCTCACTTCGTTTCATTATTAAATTTTAAAAAATCTTTTATTAAACTATAACATATTAGGTAAATTTGTCAACATAAATCGCCCATGGCTAAAGAAATAACATCAGAACAGTTCTGGCAATTATATAAGAAACTGCCGCCCGAAGTGCAGGAGTCTTTGTTCTCCGAAGAAACCGGCAATAGCATTTACGATATCTGTGAGAGAAACGGCCTGGTTGAAGAACACGGCAACATCGTCGTCATGGTACGCAACGTCTTGCTCGGCCTGCTGCCTCCTGACGAATTCCAGGAAATCCTGCAAAATTCATTAAAAATAGACAAAGAAAAAGCCAAAAAGGTCAGCCGGGAGCTTTACCGCTTCGTTTTCTACCCGGTGAAATCCAACCTGGAAGATATTTATGAAATGGAAATTGCCATAGATAATTCAGAGCCTGCCGCCGAAAAACCTGTGATAGAGGAAAGGGAACCGCTTAAAGAAAGACCTTCCAGCGCCGAAGACCTTTACCGCGAGGAAGTGTGATAAAATAATGTAATGAGGTTCACCATACCCCAATTCATTGAGAGAGAGCCTAAGATAGTGGGCCCTCTAACATTCAATCAATTTATTTATCTGGGAATAGCGGCAGCTATCTGCTTTTTTCTTTATTTCAGCCTGCCTTTCCCCCTGTTCCTGTTGGCCTGTTTTCTAATAGGTGGAGCCGCCCTCTCCATTGCCTTTTTTAAGGTAGACGGCGTTCCTTTGCTCATACGTATTGGGAACTTCTTAAAATTTACCCTTTCCCCCAAGATGTATTTATGGAAGATGCAGAAAGGAAGTAATGCGGGGTTTGTGGAGAAAACTGTAGAGAAGGAGGAAATACCCGAAGACCAGACCCCATTGAAAATCGCTGCCCGCAGCAAACTGAAAAATAAAAAAACAGAGATAGAAACAAAAAAGATTAACCAATAATCATGCCTAAGGCAAGCACACAGCAATTTTTGGAATTAGACCAGATAAGGGAAGGCGTTATTGTTCTAAGGAATAAGGCCTTAAGAGGAGTCCTTATGGTTTCCTCGATTAACTTTGCCTTAAAGTCCGAAGAAGAACAAAAGGCTATAATTTACCAGTTCCAAAATTTCCTCAATTCCCTGGATTTTCCGCTGGAGGTGGTAATACAGTCAAGACAGCTGAATATTACCGGCTACCTGGATAAACTGAAGGAATTGGAAGAAAAAGAGGAAAATGAACTGCTGAAAATTCAAATAGGAGAATACCACGATTTTATTAAGGAAATGATTGCCGGAGGAGCCATTATGTCTAAAAATTTTTTCGTGGTGGTGCCTTTTACCCTGGGAGAACTCCCCAGACCCATAGCGGAAGACGGCGGGGATAAAAAGGTTAAATCCCTTTCCCTCACGGAAGACCGATTCCAAAGAGCCAAGTCCCAGCTGTGGCAGAGGATGGAATTTGTGGCCCTGGGATTGCGAAGGTGCGGACTGCAGTGCGTTCCCTTGAATACTTCAGAGCTGGTGGAGCTTTTCTGGAGCCTTTACCACCCGGAAGAAGCTGAAGTAGGTTATTACCCCGAAATACCTCCTGAGTTATCTCAGTAATATGAAACTACCTCCATTCTTAAGAAAACTGCCCTTTTTTAAAAAAAGGGAAATACCGGAACAGATTTTTGAAACCTCTAAGATAGACATCAAGGACATCATCGCTCCCTCTGCTTTAACATCTCTTAAGCCAGACCATTTGAAACTGGGGAAGAGATTAGCCAGGTCTTTTTTCATTTTTTCCTATCCCAGGTACATAACCACCGGATGGTTTTCACCCGTTATTAATATGGACACTCCTATGAATGTAGGTTTCCATATCTTTCCCATTGAAACGGGGGACATACTTAAAAAATTAAGGAAAAAGGTAACCGAAGTAATGGCGGAGATAGCTGAAAGAGAAGAAAAGGGGCTTATTCGCGACCCTGCTTTAGAAGTGGCCTATCAGGATTTGGAAACCCTCAGAGATAAATTACAGACCGCTCAGGAGAGGATGTTTAGATTGGGAGTCTATATCACCATTTACGGGGAAAAAAGGCAGGAGCTGACCGATGTAACCACTAATCTGCGTTCTATCCTGGAATCAAGGCTGATATATGTAAAGCCTGCTCTCTACCAGCAGAGGGAAGGGTTTAATTCCACCGCCCCCTATGGTATGGACCAGCTGATGGTCCATACCTCCATGAACACGGGACCCCTTTCTTCTTCTTTTCCCTTCACTTCTTTTGATTTAAGCTCCAATGAAGGAGTTCTCTACGGCGTAAACCAGCACAATAATTCCCTAATCCTTTTTGACAGGTTCAGCCTGGAAAACGCCAATGAAGTACTTTTCGGAAAGTCGGGCTCCGGTAAGAGCTACACTGTTAAGCTGGAAATACTAAGATATTTAATGACCGGCGTGGAGGTTATAGTGATAGACCCTGAAAACGAATACAATCATCTGGCCGAGGGGGTAGGAGGTTCTTATTTCAGCATCTCCCTGGCTTCTCCTAATCACATCAACCCCTTTGACCTGCCCACTCCCAGAGAAGACGAAAAACCGGAGGATGTCTTAAGGTCTAATATTATTAATCTGGTCGGGCTTCTAAGGATAATGCTCGGCGGACTAAGCCCTGAAGAGGACGCCATTATAGACAGGGCCTTAACGGAAACTTATGCAGCCAAGGATATTACCCCCGACAGCGATCCCGGCACCTGGCAGGAAAGGATACCCTTAATGGAGGACTTTGAAGCCATCCTGGAGGGTATGGAGGGGGCGGAGTCTTTGGTAAGGAGAGTGAGAAAATTCACCAAGGGAACCTTTGCCCAGTTCTTTAACGAGCCCACTAATATCACTATGGAAAAACCCTTCGTGGTTTTCGGTATCAGGGATATGGAAGACGAGCTCAGACCCATCGCCATGTTCATTATTATGAGATATATCTGGAATAAAGTCAGGACGGAACTGAAAAAAAGAATTTTGGTGGTGGATGAAGCCTGGTGGATAATGAAGAACGAAGACGGGGCGTCCTTCCTTTATGGGATTTGCAAAAGAGGGAGGAAGTACTGGTTGGGAGTAACCACTATTTCCCAGGACGTCAACGACTTTATGAAATCTTCCTACGGACAGCCGATTATTACTAACTCTGCTCTCCAAATATTAATGAAGCAGTCTCCAGCCACTATTGATATCGTTAAAAAGACTTTTAACCTGACCGACCAGGAAAAATATCTCCTATTGGAAGCCGAAGTTGGAGAAGGAATATTCTTTGCGGGGCAAAAACATGTAGCCACAAGGTCTATAGCTTCTTATACGGAAGACCAGATTATTACCACCAGCCCGGAAGAGGTACTAAAAATAAAAAAGGCTAAAGAGTCCAGATTATAAAAAGCCCCTCATTGGAGGGGGTTTCGAATTCTCTTTTTTAAACTTTAAGGGTAGGGTTTTATTATAATCCTCCTTTCGGGTTCCCGACCGATACTTTCCGTGGTCACGTCCGTCCTATCGGCTAGTTCTATATGAATAATCCTTCTCTCGTAAGCGGGCATGGGAGGAAGTATTTTGTCTTTTTTCATCAGGGACACTTCGTCGGCTAAGGAGCCGGCCAGTTCCCTGAGATATCTTTTTTTCTGTTCTTTGTAACCGTTGATATCAAGGTCTATATAAAAATCTTCCTGTATTTCCCGCCTTAAGATGGCTTTTAGGATATGCTGGAAATCTGTCAGGGTCTGCCCTCCCTCTCCGATAAGAACCTGGGGATTGTCGGTTTCAAGATTAATAGGGATTGTCAGGCCGCTCTGAGGTAAAACTTCCACTTCCACTCCAAAGCTTGTTTTGTTAAAAAATTCCCTAGTAATCTCTTTTATTTTTTCAATTTGATTTGGACTTATCATGGTTTTGCAGTATATACTGCTGAATTATAGAAAATAAAGAAGTGGTAATCCAGTAAAGAGCCAGAGCCGCCGGAAGTCTCAGGAGAAAAATGAAGGTGAAGCCGGAAAGAAAGTAGGGCATCTGCCTTTGGGTTAAGTTGCTGATATAATCCGCCTTATCGGATTTCTTTTTTCCCTCCCGCGCCGCAGGTTTAACGTCTAAGGTTTTGAACTGGATAAGCTGGAGGACGGCAGCCATAACGGCCAGGAAAGCACTGGCGCTGCCTAAGCTTATAATTCCCAAAAAGGTGTAATTGATTTCTCCGGGATGGGATACAAAGCTGTATAAGCCGGTCAGATTGTCCGGGACAAGACCTTTCTGAAAAACCTGGAAAAGGGCAATCAAAAGCGGCAGCTGTATCAAAAGGGGTACGAAAGCGCTGAAAGGACTGATGTCGTGCTCCTTATATAGATTGATTATTTCTTTAGCCTGTCTCTCCTGGTCATCCTTAAAACGCTCCTGGATATCTTTTAATTTGGGCTGCATGGCGGTAAGAGCCCTCTGGTTCCTGATATTCTGAGCCATTAGGGGATAAAGAAGCAGCCTTATAATAAAAGTAAGCACTATAATAGCCACTCCAAAATCGTGTCCGGGGAAATATTCATACAGTAGAATAAGAATATTAAATAGCGGCTGATATAATACTGTATTAAAGGTTTCTGTGAAGATATTCATGGGTTTAATACGCCTGTCTTGCCGAAAGCTCTTTTAATTCTCTCGTGTGTTTCTTTAAAACTCCTTTCCTCTGCGCCCGGTAGCGCTATTAAGACAACGTCCAAACTCTTTTCTAAGCATCTGTTTGCGGTCTCGGAACCCCTCCTGCATCCTAATTCTTCCTGAACAGCACTCCTGAATCTTCTTTTAATTTTATTTCTAACCACGGCTTTTTTGGAGACCTTCTGAGAAACTATGAAACCGAATCTCATTCTTCCCTCCTTTGTTTTTTTAACTTTTAAAACAAAAAATGCTTCTTTAACGCCCCGCCCTCTTTTTAAAACCTGTTCAAAGTCCTTCTTCTTACACAGCCTGAATTCTTTCGCCAACATCAAGCTATGGGGTCAGCCTCTTGCGGCCCTTTTTTCTTCTTCTTTTAAGGACTTCTCTCCCGGACTTCGTACTCTTCCTTTTCAAAAACCCGTGAGTCTTTTTCCTTTTGCCTTTGCGCGGCTGATAGGTTATTGACATATGGTTTATTTTAGACATAAAAATAATAAGAGTCAATTCTGGAGGTTGCTTTATTCCTCGGAAAGCGGAAAGGCGGAGGGAAAATTTAATCCACAGTTTTTACCCATATTATTAACAAAAGAGCCTCTTTCCTTTTTGTTTTACATTCTTTTGACATGTAGTATAATTAAAAAGTATTCGGCAAGCCGAATCTCTTTTTAACAAAATATTAACAGGCTGTGAAAAAGTTTAACAACCTATTTATTATATTTTTATGAACCACGAAGAACTCTGGCAAACGGTTCTAGCACAAATTCAACTTCAAATTTCTTCTGCTAATTTTGCTACTTGGTTTAAAAATACAGAGATAGCCTCTCAGAGAGAAGGCACCGTTTTCGTGTCCGTACCTAACTCTTTTGCCAAAGAGTGGCTGGAGCAAAAATACAACAAAACCATCTTCAGGGTCCTGCACAGCCTAGACACCGGCATTAAGTCCATTCAATATGAAGTGGGGAAAAGAACTATGAAAGCTTCTCAACAAATGCCGGCCGTAATGCCTGAGGAAAGTGAACAGCTAGAATTTGATAACTTCGCGGTAGAAAAAGATACTAATCTTAATAAAAAATACACTTTTGAAAATTTCGTAGTCGGTCCCTTTAATGAATTAGCCCAAGCGGCCGGTTGGGCTACCGCCCAGAATCCGGGCCAGGTTTACAATCCTCTTTTCATCTATGGAGGAGTGGGGTTGGGGAAAACTCATCTTCTTCAGGCCGTCGGCAATGAGATTGGCAAAAACTTCCAAGACAATAAAGTAAAATATATTCCCTCTGAAAAATTTGTTTCCGAAGTGATAGCCGCTATAAGAAACCGAAATACTGAAGAATTGAAACTTAAATACCAGCGGGTTGACACTTTAATTATCGATGATATCCAGTTTCTGGCAGGCAAGGAAAAAACCCAGGAAGAGTTCTTTTATACCTTCAACGGCCTTTACGAAAAGAACAAACAAATCATCCTGTCTTCTGACAGGCCTCCGAAAGCAATTCCCGCCCTGACAGAGCGCTTAAGGTCGCGGTTCGAAGGAGGAATGATAGCAGATATTTCCCTCCCCGATTTCGAAACCAGAATAGCCATCTTAAAAACCAAGTGCCAGGAAAGGAAAAGTGAACCATCGGAGGAGGTGATTAATTTTATCGCCTCCCATATTAAGAGAAATATAAGGGAATTAGAAGGGGCTCTTAATATTCTCGCAGCTTATCAGAAATTGAATAATTCCTCTCCTGATCTTACGACCGTAAAGTCCCTGCTAAAAAACCTGACATCTTCTCAAACTAAAATTCTTAACGCTAAAAAAATTATAGGCTCTGTGGCTGATTTTTATGATATTAAGATAAAAGAACTGATATCAAAATCCAGGAAAAAAGAAATCGTCAAACCAAGGCAGATAGCCATGTATCTATTAAGAAAGGAACTAAAAGCCTCTTTTCCTTTTATCGGGAGAAAACTAGGAGGAAAGGACCACACTACCGCCATCCATGCTTATGAAAAAATTTCCAAAGCGGTGAAAAAGGATGAAAGTTTAAGCGAAGAAATAGAGTTAATAAAACAAAGGGTTTTGTGTGGGTAAGCTGTGGAGATTTCTTATAATAAAAATTAAATACCCTTTATGCGGCGGAAAACCCGCTGTTAATCATCGCTTTTTCCCCACCTTATTTATATTTAAAAAATAAATTATTAACAACCACAACAATAACAACAATGAAATTAATTATATTAAAAGAAAAACTTAACGAGGGAATTAAAATTGTGGAAAGGATTTCCCAAAAATCCTTAACCCTGCCCATACTTCAAAATACCCTTTTCACAGCGGAGAAAAACTTTTTAAAGCTCTCTAGCACCAATCTAGAATCAAGCATAAAATGGCAGGGGTTAGCTAAAATAGAAAAAGACGGACAAATTTGTATACCCACTAAATTCTTGTCCAGCTTAATAAATTCTCTTCCTGAAAAACCCATAGAGCTGGAGGTTAAAAATCTCTCTTTAGGGTTAAGGTGCGATAATTTTAATACTAAAATCAAAGGATTAAGTCCAGAAGATTTCCCCATTATTCCCCAGCCTAAAGAAGGTAAGGCTGTGGTGGTTAATAACTCTGAATTTTGTAAAGCGTTAGCCCAAATTATCAATATTCCCTCTCCCTCCACCACCAGGCCTGAGATTTCCGGGATCTATCTCTCTTTTCAGCCAGATTCTATTAAAATGGTGGCCACGGACAGCTTCAGGCTGGCTGAGAGAAAAATATTTATAAAAACAGGGGTTGCTAAAGAACACTCTTTAATATTACCGCAGTCAGCCGCCAAAGAAATTATAGGGGTCTTCGGAGACAAGGAAGGAGACTTAAACATTTATCTTTCTCCAAACCAAATATTATTTGAATTTGCCTCGGACAGGGTTGCCCAGCCTCAGATAGAATTTACCTCCCGATTAGTAGAGGGGGAGTATCCTGATTATCAGGAAATTATTCCCAAGGAATACAACACCGAAACACAAGTTAAGAAAAAGGATTTCCTTAACCAGGTAAAGGCCGCCAGTCTTTTCAGCGGTAAAATAAATGAAGTTAAGATAAACCTTGAAGCAAAAGAGGGAAAGATAAATGTCGCCAGTCAAAGCCCTGACCTAGGAGAATACAACAGCTTTTTCAAGGGCAAAATTAAAGGGCAAGATATTTCTATTTCTTTCAATCACCGTTTTCTTATAGACGGGATCGGTGAGATAAATACCGAAGATGTGATTTTTAACCTCACCAACGAAGACGGACCGGCTGCATTAAAACCGACGGGCAAGAGTGATTATCTTTATATTATAATGCCCATAAAACCGTCTTAATAAAGAACGCTGATTTATAATTTAAAACCCCACATCAGGTTACGGTGTGGGGTTTGTCGATGTAGAATTATTTTCCAAGAGATGGTTCAGAAGCAGGGCCGGTTTTATAAAATTTTCTTTCGGGAATTTGGGAAGCGTCTTTTCCATGAAATCATGAAAGATGGAGCCAGCCAGAGTAACGGCCGGTTTCGAAGACATGGCGGCGTTGTTATTATTGCCTGCCCACACCCCGGTCACTAGCGAAGGAGTAAAACCTATAGACCAGGCATCTCTGTAATTTTGGGTGGTACCTGTTTTGGCTGCCACTTGGTAATCCGTGAAATAAAGATTGGAGCGAGGACCAAACATGGGGGTTCTGGCTTGATTGTCGGAAAGTATATCGCTGACCATTCTGGCAACTTCTTTATCCAGCACCACTATTGGTTCTTTTTTATTTTCCTCCAAGACTCGTCCGCTTGCGTCCTCTACTTTTAAAATAGAAACAGGGGGCACTCTCCTGCCATCATTGGCAAAAACCCCGTAAGCCGAAGTAATATCTAATAATTTAACCTCCCATCCCCCCAAGACGATGGAAGGGCCGTAGGGAGGGGTTAAAGTGGTGATACCTAAATCCTTGGCGGTTTTAATGCTTGCATCCAGCCCCGCTAAATTAAGAAGAACCTTAACGGAGGGGATATTTAAAGATTGGGCTAACGCCTGTCTAAGGGTAACTTCCCCTCTAAAAAGTCCGTCATAATTCTGCGGAGTATATTCTTTTCCTCCCCAAACCCCGAAGTTGGTGGGCTCATCAATAACGGTAGTTCTATCCGTATATCCGTTTTTGAAAGCAGTGGCATAAACGAATGGTTTGAAGGCTGAACCCGGCTGTCTCCCCGGGTTGTTCTCCGTCCCCACCACTACGTTAAATTTTGGGTCGAAGAGACAATTCTTTCCGGAAATACAATCTTTGGGAAAGGGGTCGTCATAATAATCTCCGGTGCCTACCGCCATGGCTAAAATCTGGCCCGTTTTCGGGTCTATAGAAACCAAGCCTGCATTGTGGGCATTGTATGATTTATTCCTTTCTATGCCGTTCTTTAAGGCCTCTTCCGCGGTTTGCTGAATTCCCCAGTCCAAGGAGGTATAAATCTTTAATCCCTTGGCGCGCAGGAATTCTTCCCCGTATTTTTCTTCCAGCTGCTGCTTTACCCATAAAGTAAAGTAGGGGGCCTTTATCTGCAGGGGCTTATCTGAGAATTCCACGTTTTCCTGTTTTGCCTCCTCGGCCTGCTCTGCGGTCAAATATCTTTCTTCTGCCATCCTATCAATAACGTAATCTTTTCTCGCCAACAGTTCGTCTTTATTCTGTCCATAAGGAGAAAGGCGTGAAGGGCCATTTATTAAGGAGGCGAGGATGGCGGATTCAGAGAGGGAAATATTTTCTACGGATTTATTAAAGTAGGTTTGGCTGGCGGCTTCTACTCCGTAAGCATTCTGGCCGAAGGGTACCTGGTTAAGATACCACTCTAAAATCTGGTCTTTGGAATACCTCCTGTCTAATTCCAAGGACAGGATAATTTCCCGGAATTTTCTTTCTATGGTTTTATCCAGAGTTAAGAAGGTAGAACGGATTAGCTGCTGATTGATAGTAGAACCGCCGTAGGTGGGTTTACCTATTTTAAAGTCCGTCAACAGGGACCGGATAATACGTCCAACGTCTATGCCGAAATGGGTGTAAAAATGAGCGTCTTCCGTTGCGATGACTGCCTGCTGGAGCTGCTGAGGTATCTGGGATAAAGGAATCCATGTCCTTTTTTCTTCGCCGTATACTTCGTAAAGCAGGACTTGGCCTGAGCGGTCGTATATTTTAGTGGACTGGGAAAGCTGTCTTTCTGAAAAAAGCTCGGGGCGGGGAAAGTCCTTGGCGTAATAGAAAAACAGAAAGAAAAATGCGAAAACACCC
This sequence comes from uncultured Candidatus Saccharibacteria bacterium, assembly GCA_964514375.1. GTDB lineage: Bacteria > Patescibacteriota > Minisyncoccia > Minisyncoccales > JANBVM01 > CAZEQH01. Next base: position 54,671 of record CAZEQH010000004.1, on the reverse strand, counting down.
AAAAGTAAAGCTGCAAAAAACAACCGTATTCCGAGCCAGAAACGCCCCCCCTCCTTTTTATAGGTTGCCCTTTTATATTTTCTTTTCGGCATAGTATCTACCTATTATAATAATTTTCTTCTTTTTTTCAAAAGAGAAATGAGCGGCGGAAAAATTAAAACCCCCTTTAAGGGGCTTTAATCTTCGTCGAATTCGTCGTCTACATCTTCCAGCCCTTCATCATCATCTTCCACGCCTTTATCGTCTTTTAAGACATCATCTTCATCGTCTAATTCCTCTGATTCATCTTCCGTTTCCTCGTCCATGAAATCTTCTTCATCGTCATTAATAAAAGAAAAGGGGAAATTACCTTGGTAAGTCATATCGGTTTCTTTAAGGTCCTATCCTTTCCCGACCTTTTTCCCTTTATTAAGGAACCTTACAAGATATTATAATTTCCCGAAAAACTCTGTCAAGGACAGAGAAGAGGATAAGGTCTACAGGGAGCCGCTTTGCATCAGATAAGTGATCGCGATAGCTAAGGCGTCTGAGGCATGGTCGGGCTTTGGTATTTCTTTCAGCTTCAATATTTTTTTAATGCTTTTTTGAACATCTTTTTTGTCAGCCCGGCCGTTTCCCGTAATGGCTAATTTAACCTGCAGAGGGGTAAATTCGCATACGGGCAGCCTTTTCTTTGCCGCCGTCAGCATTATGGAACCCTTGGCCTGGGAAACGGGGATGGCGGTTTTGAGGTTCTTAAAAAAATAGACGTTTTCTATAGCTAAAACGTCTGGCTGATGTTTTTTTATGACCTTGGAGAGTTCGTTGTTGATTATTCTCAGGCGTTCTTCCGTGCGGACTCCCGGGAAAGTATGGATGACATTATAATCTAAACACTGCAGGGATTTCGTTTTCTTAACTACCCCATACCCGGTACTGGCAGTGCCCGGGTCAACGCCTAATATAGTCATAGTTTTAAGTCAAAGTATACATCCTGAACGTCTTCATTGTCGTCAAGGGCCTCGAAAAGCTTCAAGCTGGAGGCTTTTTTCTTTTCTTCTAGCTCCACTTCCTTATTGGGTTTCCATTCCAGGGAGCTTGAATCTATCTTAATCTCTTTCTTTTCCAATGCGTTCTTGATGTCTTCCATCTTTTCCGGGTTCGTATAAATGTCCAAATAATTTTCTCTCCAGACAGTATCCTCGGCTCCCGCCTCAATAGCTATCAGCTCCAGATGCTCCTTATTTCTTAAAGATTCTTTCTGCTCCTCGATATTAACCGAGATACAGCCCTTCCTTTCAAACATCCATCTTACCGCTCCTTCGGCTACCAGCTTGCCGTTATACTGGCTGAGGATTTTTTTAATGTCAGCCAAAGCCCTTTTACGGTTATCCGTAATGCCCTCGATAATCAAAGCGATGCCTTCGGGTCCATAGGCGTCAAAAGTAAATTCTTCCAGTTTTCCGCTAGGAAGCTCTCCCGTGGCGCGTTTGATGGCCCGTTCAATATTATCATTGGGCATATTGTAATAGTGGGCTTTATCTATAGCCATTCTTAAAGAGGCGTTAGTTTCCGGGTTAGCTCCGCCTTCTCTTACCGCTACTAAAATCAGTCTGGAAACCTTGGAAAATGCCTTACTCCTTTTCTGAGCATCCAGGTCCTTTTGATGCTTAACAGTTCTGGCATGAGAGTGTCCTGACATATTTGTTTTTTGGTTATTAACTAATAAAAGCTTATTAAAGCAAACTTGCTCTTTCAACTTTAAACTATTTTTCATTAAAAATCAAACCAGCGTTAAGTTTCTAAAATGGCTTTCTTCAGGAAATTTTTCCAGACAAAAAAAACTGCGCCGGAAATCACAGAAGTAAGGGAGGCGGCCAGGAGCGTTTTAATAAATACAGAATTATTGGATTTATCGCCCGTCTGTCCTGGACTGACTTCCTCTTTCCTGACAGGCTGATGCGGCACTTTTTCTTCTTCCATAAAGGTATTTGTTTCAACCCCACCCTCTTCCGTAGGTATGTTTACATTTTTTCCTCCCGGCGTCGGCGAAGAGTTCCACATCCAATCCCCGTCGATTAAGGCATAAGATTTTCCCATAGGTGCTTTTCCATAATCCATACGGTCAGCTATTTTACCGTTAGGCGCCATCAGATAAAGACCGTCTCCTTCATTATTCAAGGTGATGCCCGTTTGCCGGCGGCTCAAGACGATAAATGTGCCGGATTCTATCGAAACTTTTTCTTCGAAAGAATATGTTTTTGTCCTACCTGCTTGGTCTGTAAGCTTCCATCCTGTGAGATTTATCTGGCGAGTATCCTGGTTTAAAAGTTCAATCCATTCTTCCTCTTCATCTTGGCCTGATGGGGAGGGGAGAACTTCTGTTATGATAAAATTTCCGATAGAAAAAGCATTGGCCCCAGAAACGTCTTCGTCGTATGGCAGCGTACTGTTCTCTTCGCCCGGGGTCCCGGCTTCAAAAAGAGAAGTCTGCCAGTTTTCGGGTATTCCTTTTCCATTACTTACTTTTCTTTCCATCGTTTTCTTGGAAACATTGTCGCCGCCGAACCAACCGTCATCGCAGTCAACCATGTCTATCAGATTGTTTTCCTTGTCCAAAAGTTTTATATATTCCCCTTTATTGTTCAGGGAACCCGCATATATCTGATTGGCGGAAATATTAGGGAGAGTATTATCGTCTGTTCTTTCAATAACAAAGAAACCGGAAGGGCCAATTTTTCCTGACAGCTCCACATTCGGGCTGCCGTCGCTGGTTTCTATTTTCCAGCCGGTGACGTCTATGAAAAAATCTGTGTTATTATGCAGTTCCAACCATTCATCGGCAGTCGACACAGATGTCCCCATCCAGGCTATTTCATTAATAACTACGTCTAGGAAAGAAAAAGCATTAGCTTTGAAGGGAAGAAAAATAAAAAGCAGGATTAATCCTGCCGTAAAGCCGAAAATAGGAGACCTATCTCTTGACAAATTTTTCATAATATATTAGAATAAAGGCATACAATAGAGCCCTAAGGCTGGGGGTTAGGAGTTTTTCTCAGTTGGACAGCTTGGTTTAGGCGAAGCTGTTCCTCGGAAAAGTTCTAAACTTTGCGTTCCCAATACCTAAGTCGACCCCCAGCCTTGGGGTTTTATTGTTCTCCGACCACCCTCTCCACTTCTTCCAGGGTGGTGATTCCATGCAAGACTTTAACGATTCCGTCCTGATACATAGTAGTCATGCCTAAAGCAGCAGCTTTTTCTCTCAAGGCGGCTATGGAAGCTACATTCAATATGAATTTTTCCATCTGGTCGTCTATGGTAAGAGCTTCATAGACACCCATTCTTCCCCGATAGCCGGTAAAATTACACTCCTTGCATCCTACAGCCTTGGGAACTTCAAGGGAAGCATCTATCTTCGGAATATCCGTTTTCCCAATCAGGCCCTTGACGGCCTTTTTTATTTTCTTCAGATGGGCGGGAGAAACCTTTTCTTTTTTAGAACACTCTTTGCAAACTTTTCTTACCAGTCTCTGGGCTATAACCAGATTGATAGCGGGCGCTATATTGGCCGATTTTTCTCCCAAAGCTTGCAGGCGGGCGATTGTCCCGGCAGCATCATTGGTGTGGAGGGTTGAGAAGACCAGATGCCCGGTAAGGGCGGCCTGGAGAGCAATACTGGCGGTTTCCAAGTCTCTTATTTCTCCCACCAGTACCACGTCGGGGTCCTGCCTCATAATAGAGCGCAAACCATTAGCAAAATCATACCCCTTTCCCGGACTTACCTGCGTCTGGGAAATGCCTTTAAGATGATATTCTATAGGGTCTTCAATAGTTATCACTTTGTTCTCGGGGCTCTGTATACTCTTCAGGAAAGCGTATAGGGTGGTTGTTTTACCCGAACCTGTAGGACCCGTTACGATAATCATTCCATTCGGCCTTTTGATTTCCTTATTGAACAGAGCGAATAAATCTTCTCTTAGACCCAAGGCCTCCAGGTTAATCAGGCTTTTGGGATTTAATATTCTAAGCACTATGGTTTCTCCATATTCAGTGGGAAGGGTCGAGGTCCTTACTTCCACTGTAAAAAATTTAGTTATCGCTTTTTCCGTATTTTCGGGGACGCCAATAGAAAATCGGCCGTCTTGAGGCCGATCACTTACATTCAATTTAAGACCCGAAAGAAGTTTTATTCTTGAAACGATTTTTTCGTAAAGGTCCCGTTCCAACGAGGTTACTTCCTGCAAAAGTCCGTCCACCCTCACCCTGATTTTTGATTTCTCCTCCTTGGGTTCCAGGTGAATATCGGAGGCATTCAGGTTAATGGCGCCCGCCAAAAGAATTTCCACAACTTCCGTAAGCCTCTGCTGGAAAGACTTTTCCAGGTGTTCCTTTAGGGCGGGTACATTCTTAACCTTTTTCTGAGAATCCTTTAGAATCTCAACAGGTATTTTAACCTCACCCGTTATTTTTTTTGAAATTCCATCCATAAAGATTTAAAATGGAAAGCAGTAAAAACTTGATTAGTTGAATTTATATTATTCTAATTTAAAAGTCAATCTTGACAAAACATCTTACAGCAGCGAGTGATGAAAAACATAAAGGTTGGTGAAAAATATCGCTCCCGCAGCGCTTCTCAAACTAAACGGCTGGGAGAAAAAATGGCTCACAGAATTTTGGAACAGGGAAGGAGGAAGAAAGCTTTAGTGGTGGCACTGACAGGAGAACTGGGAGGAGGAAAAACCACTTTTATTCAGGGTTTTGCCCGCGGCTTGGGGGTGGCAGAAAAAATACTGAGTCCAACATTCGTGATACTTAAAAGATTTGAAGTTCCTAATCCTAGACCTTCTTTTTTTTACCATCTGGATTGCTATCGCATCCATGAGGCTAAAGAAATTCTGGATCTGGGATTTAAAAAGATAATTTCAAATCCCGGCAATATTGCAGCGGTAGAATGGGCTTACAGAATTAAGAATATTCTGCCCGAAGATACGGTCGGGGTTCACTTTGAAATAAAGGGAAAAGAGGAAAGAATAATTAGAATAAAATGGCCGAACAAAAAAAAATAGTTGTCATTGACGGCAATTCCGTTCTGCATAGAGCCTTCCATGCTCTCCCGCCTCTGACCGCCAGGGACGGGCAGCAAGTTGGCGCGGTCTACGGTTTTCTGCTGGTATTTTTAAAAGTGATTGGAGAGTTCCGCCCCGAATTCTTAGCCGTTTGCTTCGATTATCCGGCTCTTACCTTTCGGCATGAAAAATTCAAGGAGTATAAAGCTCAAAGACCTCCCACCCCCAAGGAACTGGCGGCACAAATTCCCCAAATAAAAAGGATGTTAGGCCTTTTTTCCGTACCGGTTTTAGAAAAGAAAGGTTTTGAAGCAGATGACCTGATAGGAACCGTCAGCCGCATCTTCCCTGGAATAAAGCGTTCTTTCGATATTAGAACGATTATTGTCAGCGGTGATAGGGACGTTCTTCAGCTTATCAATGCTAAAACTCGTGTTTATCTTCTGGCTAAAGGAGTGAAGAATGCCGACCTTTATGATGAAGACTTGATAAGAGAAAAGTACCCGGGCCTAAAACCACAACAGTTGGTCGATTTGAGGGCTTTGACGGGAGACGCTTCCGACAATATTCCCGGCGTACCAGGCATCGGCCAAAAAACCGCCCTGAAACTTCTGGGAGAGTTCGGCTCACTTGCGGCTATCTACGATAATTTGAAAAAAGGAAAAAACCATCCGCTGATTACTCCCCGGATTAAGGACTTGCTTTTAGATGGCAGGGATAAGGCCTTTATGAGCCGAGAATTATCCCAGATTAAAAAAGATGTACCTATTAATATTCCCATTAAGGAATACGAATGGAGAGAATATGACCGTCAAGCCGTAATGGAAGCTTTTCAGGATTTAGGATTTAAAACTCTTATCAAAAGACTTTTTCAGCAGAAGGAAAACGGCCAAGCAGGAAGAGAAAAGACAATGAAATTACTCTAATTAATTCTAAAGCGACGCCTCGCCAAAAGGAGATACCACCAAACCCCTCTCCCGGTATCGGAGGGAGAAGGCTTAACACTAAAAGGCGGGCGATAAAAATGTTATATTATAATAATGGATAAACTAAATTTTGATTTTCCATAATGGTTTCTCAAAAAAAGACAAATATAAAAATAAGCACCAAGCTTCTTTTGTTTACCTTATTTTTTACCATTATCCCGCTTCTCATTACAGCCGCCTTGATTATTTATACCTATCAGGACTTAGTCAAAGCTTTATTGACCGGAGGAGGGGTTCAGGCAAGTAAGGAAGTGATGGAGGGACTGTCAATGACCCTGAACAACGCCCGCATTCAGGCTGTCCTGACGGTATTCATAGTCATCATTCTCACTCTTTTTGGAAACGTGTTAATCTCGCGGGGATTTACCAGACCCCTGCAGAGGCTTATTAAAGGAATTCAGGAAATTTCCAAGGGAAATCTGGACTTTAAGGTACAAACGGGCTCCCAGGACGAATGGGGGGAGCTGGCTTCCCATTTCAATAATATGACTCAGGAATTAAAAACGACCCAGAAAGCCCTTGAAGAAGCAAAGAAAAGCCTGGAGAGGAAAGTAAGGGAGAGGACGGCCGAACTGGAAGAAACCATGACGGCCCTGGAAGAAGCTAAGACCACGCTGGAAATCAAGGTGCAGGCTAGAACTAAAGAGTTGGCAGACCTTAATAAAAATTTGGACGTAGAAATAAAACAAAGGACTGAAGAGCTGGAAAACAAGATAAGCGAACTGGAAAGGTTTAGAGAGATAGCTGTGGGCAGAGAAATGAAGATGGTGGAGTTGAAAAAAGAATTAGACAGAATTAAAGAGAAGGGTGAATAGGCAGCTTTTCCGGTTGTTAAAAGCAGCCGATTTGATAGAATAAGATATTCTTTGCTAATAATAAAAACCAATCTATAAAATGCCGGAAGAAAACGAAGAAGACCGCGTTAAAAGCTCTCTTTTAGCGGATGACTTGGCTTCTCTGGAGAACTATATCCATGATCTTTTTAATTTTTCTCCTCTTCCCATCTGTTTTGTAAGCCCGATAGGCGTACTGCTTGAAGTGAATCCTGCCTTTGAGTCTATTTCCAAGATGAAATCCTACGAATTAATAGGAGAGCCTATAGAAAAGCTCTTTAACAAAGAAAAAATCGAGGATTTAGCCAAGGAGACTTTGGAAAAAGGATCTGTCAAAGGGAAAGAAATGGAGTTCTTTACCCAGCAGGAAGGCAACATCATCACCCAGGTTTTCACCAGGGTGCGGAAAGACGAAAAAGAAGACGTGGTGGGCTATTTCCTTGGGCTCTTTGATTTAACTAAAATCAAAGACGTGGAAAAAGAGCTCAAAAAGAGCCAGGTCGCTCTTATGAATATCCTTGAGGATACCGAAGAGGCCAGAAGGAAAGCGGAGGAAGAAAGGAAAAGAACAGAGGAGATTATCGCCAGTCTCAACGATGGGCTCATGGTTTTCGACAAAGACAATAAGCTTTCTCTGATGAATCTTCAGTCCGAGAAACTTTTCGGGGTGGAAAAGGAGAAAATAATAGGCAAGGCGGTTTCTGACTTCTTTCATACCTCGGAATTGAGGCCATTAGCTTATCTTTTGGGTAGGGATATTAAGAGGCTTTTCCGTGAAGAGCTAAAGGTGGGAGACAGTTTTATCCTGGAAATTTCAACTATACCCTTGATTGCTCGCGGCAGAAGCATGGGGAATGTGGTGGTGATGCACGACGTCAGTCGGGAAAAAACCGTGGAAAGGATGAAGACGGAGTTTGTTTCCGTTGCGGCCCATCAGTTAAGGACGCCCCTTTCGGCTATAAAGTGGACATTAAAGATGCTGTTAGATGGAGACTTGGGTAAAATCTCTTCGGAGCAGAGAGAATTTATTGAAAAGACTTACGAATCCAATGAAAGGATGATAAGGCTTATTAACGATCTGTTGAATGTCAGCCGTATAGAGGAGGGCAGATACCTTTACAAAAAGGTTCCCTATGACATGACGGAGCTGACGCAATCCCTGATAGATTCTTACGAAGATGAGGCTAAGAAGAGGAAAATCGAAATTGAATTTATTAAGCCTAAGGAATCTCTGCCCCAAGCCATGATAGACGTAGAAAAGATGGGTTTGGCTCTGCAGAACCTGATAGATAACGCCATCAAGTACACTCCGGAGAAAGGAAAGGTGACAGTCGGCATAGATTATGATAAAAAAGAAATAGTGGTTTATGTTAAAGACACGGGTATAGGTATTCCTGAATCCCAGCAGGAAAGGATATTTTCCAAATTCTACCGAGGTTCTAATGTCCTGAAAAGAGAAACGGAGGGGTCAGGACTGGGGTTGTTTATTACTAGGAATGTTATAGAGGCTCATGAAGGGAAGGTGTGGTTTGAGTCCGAACTAGGAAAGGGAACTACGTTTTTCTTTTCTATTCCGGCAAAGTAATTTTCAGTTGAAAAGATTTCTTAATAATATAAAATAATAAAAGAAGAATTATGGCTAAAAAAATTTTACTAATTGAAGACGAGAAGATTATGATTAACCTGCTTGAAAAGAAGCTTGAACAGGAGGGTTATGAAGTGACGGTATCGGTCAATGGCGAGGAGGGATTGAAAAAAATGAAAGAACTGAAGCCTGATATTATTTTACTGGACATCATTATGCCGAAAATGGGGGGATTTGAAGTGATGGAAGAAATGGAGAAGGACGCCCAGTTGAAGAGAATACCGGTTATAATTATTTCCAATTCTGGACAGCCGGTGGAACTCGGTAAGGCCAAGGAGCTGGGCGCCAGCGACTGGTTGATTAAAACAGAGTTTGATCCCCAAGAGGTAATAGAAAAAGTGGTTAAACAAATCGGTAAATAATCGCATAAAAGGTATATGGCAAAAAAAATATTAATAATAGAGGACGATAAATTCCTGAGAGAGCTTATTTCCAGGAAATTGACCGACGAAGGGTACGACATTACCCAGGCCGTTGACGGAGAAGACGGCATTAATAAGGTCAAAGAGTCCCAGCCCGACCTTATTCTGCTTGACCTTATCCTTCCTAGTATGGATGGTTTCGAAGTTCTGTCTACTATTAAAAGTGACGACAGTGTTTCCGCAATCCCCGTTATTATTCTCTCCAATCTCGGCCAGAAGGAAGAAGTTGAGAAGGGTTTGAATCTGGGAGCCGCAGACTATCTCATTAAGGCTCACTTCACTCCCGGGGAGATTATCGAAAAAATAAAGAACGTTTTGGGATAGGATAAACTCCAATATATAGGCGATTATCAAGAGAATAGAGCCCCGCCCCTTGTGCTTTGCTGACGGAAAACAAGCTTAAGGGGTGGGGCTTATTTATTAAGCTTAATAAGACTCCAATCAGCTTAACATGCCCGAGTTACCCGAAGTAGAAACAGCAGTCAGGGAATTAAGGAGAAGGGTGATAGGGAAAAAGATAATTGAGGTTTGGACGGATTTTAACAAACCCATCAAGCACCCTGCGGCATGGGATGATTTCAAAAAGCAGATTAGAGGGAAAGAAATAAAAGGGGTTAGGAGAAGGGCTAAAAATATACTTATTGATCTGACTGAGAACAAGGTGCTTTTAATACATCAGAAGATGACGGGTCATCTTCTGATAGGACGCTGGAAGATGAAGGCGGGAGAATGGACAGCCCAAACACAGGGTCCAATAAAAGAAGATTCCAGAAACAAATTCCTGCACCTGATTATTTTTTTCGGTGATGGTTCTCAATTGGCGCTTTCTGATATGCGTAAATTTTCCAAGGTAGAGTTTTGGGACAGGGAGAAATTGGAGTCCTCTCCGGGGTTTAAAAAGCTGGGACCGGAACCCCTCGATAAAAAATTCACCTTCTCCGAATTTAAGAAAGCAGTGAATAGAAAAAGCGGCGGAGAAATAAAACAGGTGTTAATGGATCAGAATATAATAGCCGGCGTAGGCAATATATACGCCAGCGAAATACTGTGGCGTGCTGGGATATATCCGTTCGAACGCATTAAAAACTTAAATGAGAAGGAATTAAAAGGTATTTTTTCAGCCGTGAAAGAGACTTTAAAAAAGGGTATTGAGTTAAAGGGGGCCAGTTATTCTGACTTCAGGAGAACCAGCGGAAAGAAAGGCGGTTTTCAGGAATACGGCGAGGTGTATGACAGGGAAGGCAAAATCTGTCCGCAATGCGGTTCCATTGTCGTGAGGGAAAAGCAGGGCAGCAGGTCAACCTATTTTTGCCCTAAATGCCAAAAACAAAAAGCCGTGAAAAAATGATTATTCTCCTTTATGGCCCGGACAGTTATAGGTCCGGCAGAAAACTTAGAAGCATAATAGAGCGCTATCGGAAGATTCATAAGAGCGGATTAAATCTGATGCACTTTGACTGCCAGGAGAGTAATTTTGACGAATTAAACAAGGGGACGAACCAGGCGTCTATGTTCGAAGAGAAGAAGCTTTTGATATTATATAATCTCTTTTCCGCCAAGGCTTTTAAGGAAAAATTTTTAAAGAAAGCAGAATCTTATGAAAAATCACAGGATATAATGGTGATTTATGAAAAAAACAAGATTCTCAAAAAGGATTCCCTTTTTATATTTTTGAAAAAACATGCCCAGGCCCAGGAATTTAATCCCCTCCAGGGTATCAGCCTGAAAAAATGGGCTAGAGGGGAGGCAGAAGGATTGGGAAGTAGAATAGAAGACGAAGCGCTGGCTCTCTTAAGCGATTATGTACAGGACGACCTTTGGCAGATGGCCAATGAGGTTGCCAAGCTTTCTAATTTCAAAGAGAAGGGCAAGGCAATTAAGGAGAGGGATGTGGAGCTTCTAGTAAAGCCTAAGATAGAACCTGATATTTTTAAAACAATAGATGCTATCGCTTCACGTGATAAAAAAAAGGCCTTGCGGCTTTTAAAAAATCATCTGAATAGGGGTGATGAACCATTATATCTTTTAGCTATGATTAATTATCAATTCCGCAACCTTATCATAGTGTCAGATATCGTCCTGAAAGGACTTTCCCCGTTTTCTGCCAGCGGGCTTCACCCTTTCGTGGTAAAGAAAAGTTTAGCCCTCTGTCGTAAGTTTGAAATGGCGGAACTTAAAAAGGTCTACCGAAAAATTTTTCAGGTAGACCTTGATGTTAAAACAGGAAAGATAGATCCGGAAACTGCCCTGGACCTTCTAATAGCCAGGGTTTAGGGTTTATTTTTTCTCTGCAAGGCGGGCGACTCGTGATTTTTTTCTGGCGGCTGAGTTCTTCTTAATAATACCTGCTTTGGCCAGTTTATCCAAAGATTTATAAACCCGCGGCACCATTTTCTTAGCTTCGTTCTTTTTTCCCTGAGAAACCAGCCCTTCAAACTCTTTTAAGAGATCGTGCAGTTGCACTTTCTTTTTTGTGTTTCTTCTCCCTTTCCTTTTACTTTGTCGCACGGCTTTTTTAGCTGATTTTGTGATAGGCATATTTAAAGCAGTAATCTTCCCTAATCAATATAACAGATAAATCTTTCTATTTCAAGGACGGGGTGCAGCTGTGCTATTTTTCTTGTTCTCCCAGTTTCTTTATTAAATCCCTTATTTCCGCAGCCCTTTCAAAATTCAAATCCCTAGCGGCCTTTTTCATTTCTTTTCTTAGTAGATTTTTATCCCGGACCATCCAGAATTCCGTGGAAATATTCTTCTTTTCCCTGGCAAAGGGCCAATCTTTAATGCTGGCTATTATTGGTTTTGGAATAATTTGGTGCTCGCGATTGAAGGCTTCTTGAATTTCCCTTCTCCTTTCGATTTCATCTATAGCTCCCTTCATGGAGCCGGTAATGGCGTCTGCGTAAAGAATAATGTGTCCTTCAGGATGTCGGCTGGCTCTCCCCATAATCTGGATTAAGGTAGTTTTGGATCTTAAAAATCCTTCTTTATCAGCATCGAGTATTGCTACCAGCGCTACCTCCGGCAGGTCCAGGCCTTCCCGCAGAAGGTTGATGCCTACCAGCACATCGTATTTGCCTTTTCTGAGTTCCTTTAAAATGCCCGGTCTTTCCAGGGTTTTCACCTCAGAATGAAGCCACTGGCAGGATAATCCCTGTTCGCTCATATAATCAGAAAGGGCTTCGGCCAGCCTTTTGGTAAGGGTAAGGGCCAGCACTCTCTGTCCGGCAGATTTTTTCTTTTGAGCTTCGGAAACCAAATCTTTAATTTGATTTTCCGTGGGGCGGATTTCGATAGTTGGTTCTAGGAGACCGGTAGGCCTTATCAACTGCTCTACAATATATTTTTTTCCTTCAACCCTATTTCTTCCCTGTTCCAGGGTTTTCTCTATTTCTTCCCTGCCCGGAGTGGCGGAGACGTAGACGGCCTGATTAATCCGCTCCTCAAATTCCTTAAAGTCCAAGGGTCTATTATCTAAGGCGGAAGGCAACCGGAAGCCATATTTGATTAAAGCATCCTTTCTTACCCTGTCCTGCGCAGACATAGCCCGCACCTGGGGAAGGGTTTGATGAGATTCGTCGACGAAAATAAGAAAATCTTCGGGAAAATAATCAACAAGGGTATAGGGAGCTTCCCCGGGTTTTCTGAATTCCAAATGTCTGGAATAGTTTTCTATACCGCTGCAGAATCCTGCTTCTTTCAGCATGTCCAAATCATAATTAGTGCGGCTCTCCAGCCTCTGGGCTTCCAGGAGCTTATTATCCTGCCGCAGTTTTTTTAACTGTTCCTGCAGCTCTAATCTGATGTTCTGCAGGGCAATTTTTATTTTTTCCTGGGGGGTTGCCCAAAAATGGGCCGGAAATAGCTGGAAACTGCCCGTTTCCAAACGGTTAAAGCTGGGGCTGATGCTTGCGTCTGCCTCTAGCAGTTTCTCTATCGTATCCCCGAACATCTCCAACCTCAGTATCCGGTCGCCGGTGACAAGGAAAATTTCCAAAACCTCTCCCCTCACTCGAAAAGTCCCGGGTTTGAAGTCGATTTCATTTCTCTGATATTGGAGAGCAGTAAGCCGGTTCAGTAGTTCCCTTCTTCCAATCTGCTGCCCCTCTTTTATCTGCAGAGAAACTTTTTGGTACCCTTCAGGAGAGCCGATATTGTATATACAGGACACAGAGGCAACTATAATAACGTCCCTTCTGCTGAGGACGTCCTGGACGGCGGCATGCCTCAGCCTGTCTATCTCTTCGTTGATGTCGGCGTCCTTTTCTATATAAGTATCTGTTTGGGGAATATAGGCCTCCGGCTGGTAATAATCGTAATAAGAGACAAAATAATGGACTCCGTTTTTAGGAAAGAAATCATTAAATTCCTGGAACAGCTGAGCGCAGAGGGTCTTGTTAGGACTGATTACTAAAACAGGCTTCTGCATCTTTTCTATTATCCAGCTCATGGTTGCCGTTTTCCCGGAGCCCGTCACGCCTAAAAGTACCTGATGTTTGGCGCCGTTTTCCAGGTTGGCAGTCAGTTTGGCTACAGCTTTGGGCTGGTCTCCCGTCGGCTGGAATCTTGTCTGAATCTTAAAATTCATATCTGCTTTATGTTTATCTTAATAGTATGCTTTTTTCAAGAATGTTGGAGATTGTGTGATATAATTAAAAAAAGGAAAAAGAAATTCCTTTAGGGCTTATGCTTAAAAAAATAATTAAAAAAATAATCCCTTCCTTTGTAGTCGGATGGTATCATTTTGTATTAGCTTTTTTAGGCGCTGCGGTTTATGGATTTCCCTCAAGGCGTTTAGAGGTGATAGGCGTTACCGGCACCAATGGAAAGTCGACCGTTGTGAAAATGATATCCCGGATATTGGAGGAGGAAGAACTTTCCGCAGCTTCCTTTTCTTCCATAAATATTAAAGTAGGCAAGGAGGATAAGCCTAATGTTCTCAGGATGACTATGCCGGGACGTTTTGCTCTTCAGGGTTTTTTAAAGCGGGCTGCGGACAAGGGATGCCGGTATGCTATTTTGGAGGTTACCTCCGAGGGCATAAAACAGTACCGCCATAAATTCATAGACTTTAAGATCGCGGTCTTTACAAATCTTTCTCCAGAACACATAGAATCCCACGGTTCTTTCGAAAATTACAAAAGGGCCAAGGGTAAACTTTTCGAAGCGACAAAGGGCATTCACGTCCTTAACCTCGATGATAAAAACACGGATTATTTCCTGAGCTTTCCTGCGGAAAAGAAATACGGGTACGGTTTTGAAAAAGAAGTTTTTGGCCAGAAAAATCTGACCATAATAAAAGCAGAAAATCCCGCATCCTCAGCGGAGGGAATAACTTTCGAGATAAGCGATACCTTGTTTAATGTTCCCGTATTGGGCAGATTTAATATATCTAACGCCCTGGCGGCCATTTGTGTCGGCCTTTCTCAGGGTGTCAGCCTGGAAAAATGCCGGACGGCCTTGGTGGAATTATCGGAGGTTCCGGGAAGAATGGAACTGGTAATTAAAGAGCCCTTTAAGGTGGTGGTGGATTACGCTTTTACCCCTAATGCGCTGGAAAAAGTGTACGGGGAAGTAAGAAGCAATTTCCGTCCCGGCAAGATGATATGTGTAATCGGAGCTGCCGGCGGAGGCAGAGATAAATGGAAAAGGCCGGTGCTGGGTAAGATAGCACGCCAACATTGTGACTTGATTATAGTTACTAATGAAGACCCTTATGACGAAAACCCGGAAAAGATTATTGACCAGGTTATGGAAGGGACAGGCGCCAAAGCCGAAAAAATATTAGATAGAAGGAAGGCCATCAGGGAAGCCCTCATAAAGGCCGTTCCCGGAGACGCAGTAATAATTACAGGCAAGGGTTCTGAGCCCTGTATTATGGAAAAGGGCAGAAAGGTGCCATGGGATGACAGAGAAGTAGTAAGGGAGGAATTCTCGAAGAGGAATCACGGCCAATCCTATGGATAAATACGTTATTTTGGATCACAAAGCAGATTTAAAAATAAAATCTTTCGGCAGAACCAGAAAAGAGCTTTTTCTAAATATGATGCGTGGAATGGAGGATTCCCAGCAAGCCGAAATCAGCGCCGACAAACAGAGAGTAAAGAGAAAAATAAAGGTGAAGGGACCAGACTCAAAGGCCTTATTAGTAGATTTTCTCAACGAGTGCCTCTATCTTAGTTCCGTCAAAAAAGAAGTTTATAATGGTATTGATTTCAGAAAGTTTTCCGCTGAATTAATCGAGGGAGAGCTGAAGGGCAGGAAAGCGGCGCGGTTTGGCAGGGACATTAAAGCTGCCACTTACCACGGTTTGAACGTAAGGAAAAAAGGAGAGGGGCTCTGGGAAGCTGTTGTATTGTTTGATATCTGATGCAATATAAAACAAAAAAAATGATTTCAAGGGAAACCCTGCATAAAATATCCGACTGGGTTTGGGAAATTCCAAAGAGTTTTAGGGCTGATATGAGAGTGCCGGCGAGAATATACACTGGAGGCAGAATGATGGGTGAGATTTTCCGTGACAGGTCACTGAATCAATTAGTGAATGTTGCTTCTCTGCCGGGTATCGCAAGATACAGTTTAGCTATGCCGGACATGCATGAAGGCTATGGCTTTCCCATAGGGGGCGTGGCTGCAGTGAGGGTAAGCGAAGGGGTGATATCTCCGGGAGGTGTGGGATATGATATAAATTGCGGGATGCGGCTGCTGAAGTCAGAATATACTGCAGGGGAATTGGGAAAATATTTGGATGCTTTAGCCTCCATGATTCAGACGGAAGTACCCTCGGGTCTGGGGAAGGGAAGACGGAAGAAGCTTGACATAAACTTCATAGACAGAGTATTGGAAGGGGGATCTGCTTATTTAGTGAAACAGGGTTTTGGGAACGATGAAGATATCAGCAACTGTGAAGAAGAGGGGGAATTTGGGCACGCGGCGGATTCGTCCGCCGTTTCCGCCAGGGCTAAGAACAGGGGAAGGGACCAGGTGGGTACTCTGGGGTCCGGAAATCATTTTTGCGAGATTCAAAAGGTGGAAAAGATTTTTGATGAGGTAACAGCATCCGCCTTCGGTATTTTCGAAGGTCAAGTAGTAGTAATGATACATACCGGTTCCCGGGGTTTAGGACACCAAATTGCCACAGACTATATTAAGACAATGATGGATGTTATGGCTAAATACCGCATCATTTTACCAGATCGGGAGCTGGCTTGCTGTCCTTTAGATTCTCTGGAGGGGAAGAGATATTTTTCTGCTATGGCCTGCGGGGCAAACTATGCCTGGGCCAACAGACAGATGATAGCTTATTATATCAGGAAGGCCTGGGCATCTGTCCTGGGAGAGAAAGCACATCTCAGAATGCTTTATGATGTTTCTCACAATATTGCCAAGATAGAGGGGCACGAGATAAGCGGGGTGAAGGAGGAGTTATGTGTTCATAGAAAAGGAGCTACCAGGTCTTTTCCTCCCGGCCGCCCAGAGATTCCTGAACAATATCGCGCGGTAGGCCAGCCGGTTCTGATTCCGGGTTCCATGGGCACTGCATCTTATGTGATGGCCGGTATCAAGGAGGGGGCAGAAAGCTTTTGGTCAACCTGCCATGGCGCCGGCAGGACCATGTCGCGGAGAGAAGCCCAGAGACGGATTTCTGGACAAGAAGTAATAAAAAGGTTAGAACAAAAGGGGGTAATTATAAAATGTCACAGCTTGAGAGGTATATCCGAGGAAGCTCCTCTTGCTTATAAAGACATAGACGAAGTGATAGAGGTGGTGAGTAAAGCCGGTCTTTCTAAAAAAGTCGCAATTTTAAAACCCTTAGCGGTGATTAAGGGAGAGTGATTTAAGATGAACCTTAGCATGGAAGACACTGACGCTCCGACGCCAAACCCCTATTTTTTATTTTATGAAGGGAAAAAACTTTAACAGAAGTTTAAGAAAACACATCCGCCTGGAGAAAGCGCGCATCAGGCGGGAGGTTTTTAATAAAGAAGAACAAAATAAAATAATTGAGGGATTATATAAGAAACTCCTTAAGACATATGAGAGTAAAAGAGATATACAGGCTGGCAATTGATAAGGCCATAGATAACGATTTCAGGGGGCGCGAGAGCGTAAAGATAATTTTAGATAGGAAGAAAGAAGCTTTTGAAAAAATGTCTGAATATCAGAAAAGGCACTTCGATAAAGAAGCGCTTGAAAATCCTTACCTGGATTCCAGGATTTTGAATATTACCGAGAATAAGGAAATCAAGAAGGTTTTGACGGGTATAGACATAGATACAGCTGAAATCATTTTAGCTAAGGAGCTTGGCGGGATAGACCTTATTATCTCCCACCACCCTTTAGGGAAGGCTTTAGCCAGTCTTCACGAGGTAATGGAACTGCAGTGCGACGTGCTTCACCAGTACGGCGTGCCTATCAACGTGGCTGAGGGATTGATGCGGGAAAGGATATCAGAAGTAGCTCGCGGGGTGAACAAACTTAACCATCAGAGGGCCGTTGATGCAGCCAGGCTTCTCGGATTCAATCTAATGTGCCTCCATACAGTCTGTGATAATCTGGCCGCTAATTTTCTGAAGAGGAAAATTGACAAAAAAGACGGCTTAATGAGACTCAGCGACCTCATCCGCCTTTTAGAAGAAATTCCGGAATACCAAAGAGCTGCTGAGCTTGGAGCAGGACCCAAGATTTTTGTAGGAAAAAAAGACAACAGATGCGGTAAAATAGCCATCACTGAAATAACAGGAGGCACGGAGGGTTCTCCGAAATTATACGAAAAAATGGCCATCGCCGGCATCGGCACCGTTGTAGGAATGCATATCTCGGAAGAGCACAAGAAGGAGGCAGAAACGGCCAATATCAACGTGGTGATAGCCGGCCATATGAGTTCAGACTCCCTAGGGGTAAATCTTTTCCTGGATGAATTGGAAAAAAGGAATATTGCGATTGTTCCGTGTTCCGGACTGATAAGGGTGTCAAGAAAATAGAGATATTTTTCACAGGAAAGCGGTAGATAATTACCCATTTTACAGAAGTAATCGCAGAAGATATAAGATTATCAGTCTTCCTTCCTAAAAATGGAATGGACGATAGATTATGGCAGAAGAGACAAATAATCGCCAGCTGGAGGTTGATGAAGAGCTTTCTTTTCTAAAACCTTTTTGGAAAATTCTCATTATTGAAGTATTCCTCTTTTCTCTCACTTTACTGCTGGGTATTTTTACCGCTCTTGAAATCAGCGCCACTCTCAAGGAGCAAAATATGGCTATTCCTGAAATATCATTTTGGCATTTCATTCTCCAGTTTCTTTTGACTACGCTTTTTGTTCTTCTGATTATTCAACTAGTGAAGTTTAGAAAACAGAAGGGATTGATTTTTAAGCTGATTTTTGTGGCAGCTGTTTTTTTAGGGGGCATTTCTATGATGAGCGTTTGGTTTCCTTATCTGCCGGCACTTTTCCTGATGACAATTTTTTTAGCCTGGTGGTGGCTGTGGCCCTCTGTTTTTATCCAGGATCTCTGTATCGTACTGGGGATTTCCGGAGCCGGGAGTTTTTTAGGACTGGCATTTAAGCCGGAAATAGTAGTAGCCCTCTTGATAGTTTTCTCTGTATACGATGTTGTGGCGGTCTATAAAACCAAACACATGGTGGAAATGGCCAAACAAATGATAGAAAGCAGGGCGATTCTAGGGTTGATAATACCCCGAAGTATCTTGGGTTTCCAGGAGCGCCTGGAAGAATTAAAGCCCGGGGGAAAATTCCTTATTTTAGGAGGTGGTGACATAGTTTTTCCGTTATTCCTGTGCTGTTCTCTGGTTCCTTCATTCGGCATTACTAAAACCCTTATCGTGGCCCTGTTTTCGGTGATGGGGCTTTTGGCCAGCTTTTATTTTTTTGCTTTCCAGAAAAGAAGGAATCCTATTCCTGCCCTGCCGCCCATTGCTTTTTTCTCCATTCTGGGGTACCTGGCGGTCAAATTCGTTATTTAAATATCCTCTTTCCAAGGAGAAACTTATAGAGAACCTCTTTCACAGAGGTTTTTTACCATATAGGTGGAACTTAAGCGGTATCCGTTCTTTCGATAATAGTTGCGGGCTCCGACACCCGAGATGACAGCTATCCTGGGCAGACCGAATTCTTCCCTTGCTACTCTTTCAGCAGCTTTCAGCAGCTTCTGACCTAATCCTTTGTGCTGGGGAGCAGTTCTTTTTTTATCTATGGGAACCATTTGGCCATAAGTATGGATTTCTCTTATGAGGGCCGAGTTTTTTAAAACAGGAAGGAATAATTTTCCCTTGTGGCCGCGGGCTTGTCGGGATTCACTTTCCAGATTAGAGGAAACCCATGAAGGGATTCTCATCCTTAAGAGGCTGTAAAGTTTTCTTCTTTTCCTGTCTTCAAAACTCAAAAATATTTCCCTGCCCAATGAGGCCTGGTAATCATGCCGATGCAACTCAGCTTTTTCTGAGAGGCAGTACCTGTTCTTTATCTCACGGCACCTGATGCATCTGCAGTCTTTTTTTTCCTTCTTCATTTCTTCTTCAACTAGTTGTCTTAAATTCGATACTTTAGCCGGACCTGCCGCTATCCTGGGAGCGGGTATATCCCGGATTACCCTTTCTATCCTGACGTAATAAGGAATCTTAGTTTTTATTGATTTTATAACGTTAATCAGAGTTTTTTCCGTATAGGGTTTATATCTTCCCTTCAAATACCATTGAAAAAGACGGGATTCCTTGAGCAGGGCGCAGGGATAAATCTTTAAGGAGTCCGGCCTGAAAGAAGCATTGTCAAATAACCTTTCAAAAGTTTTAATGTCTTCCGCGGGGGTCGAGCCGGGCAGGTTCAGCATCATCTGATAGGAGACCTTAAAACCCGCGTCCTTCAGCAGCCTGGTGGCGTCTATAAGGGCTTTGACATTATGCCCCCTTTGGTTTAGTGTTAAAACGCGGTCGGAAAGGCTTTGAGCCCCCATTTCTACTTTGGTAACGCCGAGTTTTCTCATTCTTTTCGCTTCCTTCTCATCGATGAAATCCGGTCTGGTTTCAACAGACAATTCAACGATTCGGCGGCGGGAACTTTCATTAAATCTTTGCGCCGCCCTCAAGGTTTTGCTTATCTTGCCGTTACAGCCGTCAAAACACTGCTTCATAAACCAGCTTTGATATCGTTTAGGATAGAAAGACCACGTCCCTCCGATTATTCTGAGTCCTATTTTATCACCCGGATGCCCCTGGTCCTTCAGCGTTTCCAGCCTTTTCCTGGTCTGTTTATAGGGCTGATAGTCCAATTCTTTCGCCCTTTCTACTGCGGGCTCTCCGGAGAGATAGCTCTTAGGTATTCCCTCTTCTTGGGGACAGAAGATGCATTTGCCGGGACAAGGATAGGGTTTGGTCAGTACAGAGACATTAACAATACCGGAAAGCGAGCGTACAGGCCGCGTTCTAAGCAGGCGGTTTATGCCTTCTATTTTCTTGATTCTTTTCTCTTTCCTAATATTATGATAAGCTCTTAACAGCTGGAAGTTGCTGGGAAAAGGAATCTGGTACTTTTTAGCCATTTTTCTCTTAAAGGCATGGAGGTTGCTGCGAGCCTCTTTTTGGTGGTTGGATAAATCCTTTAGAATTAAATATTCTGATTTCATATGCAAGAAGAATATGCAAGGTATCTTCTCGGGAAGACTAAACAGGATTATACCTTGATAGCCAAGGATTTTTCAAGAACTCGGAAAAGCCCCTGGCCGGAAACAAAATTTTTATTTGAAGAGTATCTCGAACCCGGAGATAAGGTTTTGGATTTGGGATGCGGTAATGGACGATATTATCCATTCTTTCAGAGAGAAGGGGTGGTTTACTTTGGAGGGGATAATTCGGAAGCACTGATTGAGATTGCCAGGAAAAAATTTCCCGAAGCCAATTTTTTTGTAGAGGATGCCTTGGAACTTTCTTTTCCTAATGAATTTTTTGACAAGATTTTCAGTGTTGCCGTATTCCATCAGATTCCTTCCCGTCAGCTTAGATTAAAATTCCTAAAGGAGGCGCAGAGGGTGTTGAAAAATAAGGGTCTTTTAGTGCTGACGGTATGGAGATTTAACCGTTTCCGCGAGCTTATGCTGTTACTTAAGTATACCTGGCTAAAAGTAATTAGGAAATCAGAGCTGGATTGGGGAGACATACTGGTGCCCTGGGGAGATAGGACGGAGAGATATTATCATTATTTTTACGGGAAGGAACTAAGAGACGCTCTGGAAAAAGCAGGCTTCAGAGTGGTAAAATTAGGGATAGCGGAGAACCAGCGGGAAACCCGCCAGAATACCTATATCGTAGCCAGAAAGCTGGCGCTGAAATAATCGGCTCTCGTAGTTTAATGGATAAAATGCTTCCCTCCGGAGGAAGAGACTGTAGGTTCGAGTCCTACCGAGAGCACCACCAAAATCGCCCTACGGGGCGATTTTAGTAATTAGTCTTTAGTAATGAGTAATAAGAAGGAATGTTGCCAGAAAAGTTAGCTTGACAGAGAAGGTTTTTGGCCTTAAAGTGGAAGCGAAAGGGGATACGGAATTGTTTCCGTAGGACAAGCAATTTTTTAACGGAGGAGGCAGAAGGAATTCCTCAACCCTGTCCAGTTGAAGTTAAACTTGAACGCCAATTTTGTAAAGAATTGTTCTCTCCTTACTGAAAACGGGACGTTTGACCTCCCGTTTTTAGTTGTCTCTAAAGGCTAATTTTCCTATGTTGCCTTTTAGAAAAGGAGAGGGTAAAATGTATTTATTATGCCTTACAAAATTGCAGTATCCGGAGCTGCTCAGATAAACCACTGCTGTGAAGGGATTGAGGAAATCTCCAGGGAGGTGGGAAAGGAGCTGGCCCGGCAAAAATGTGTTTTAGTGACGGGAGCAACCACTGGGGTTCCCTATTTTTCAGCCTTGGGATTTAAGGAGGTGGGAGGGCTTTCCATCGGTTTTTCTCCGGCCACTTCAGAAGCGGCTCATGTCAAGACTTATAAGCTTCCCATGGATCCTTTTGATGCGATAGTATATACGGGGGCGGACTACACGGGCAGAAATATTATTATGACCAAGGCGGCTGACGGAGTCATCGTCATTTGCGGCAGAATGGGCACCCTGCACGAATTTGTCACCGCCTTCGAAATACAGAAACCCATAGGCGTATTGGAAGGTACGGGAGGGACGGCAGATAAAATAAAATTCATTGCCAACGTTCCCTTTAGAGGTACTAAAAAGATTGCCTACGACACAGACCCTAAGAAAATCGTTAGGAAGCTTATCAAACTTATCAAACAAGATAAGGTAAAGGTCGCAAAATAAACCAATAAAATAGTATGCCGGAAAAAAAATTAAATCCTGAGGGGAAACTTATCGGCATTATTAGTCATTATTTCGGGCATATACGAGTAGGAGTCGTAGAGCTTTCTGGCGGCTTGGAGGAAGGAGAAAATATCAGGGTTGTGGGTGGAGAAACTGATTTTGAACAGCAGGTGGAATCCATGGAGGTTGACCACAAAAAAATGAAAAAGGCCAAGAAAGGTGATTCTGTGGGTTTGAAGTTTGACCAGAAGGTTAGGGAAGGATACAAGGTTTATAAAATATAACTTAATTCCATTTCATTAATAATGGATTTTCAAATAATCTATCAACTGGTTTTAGCTACTTTCTTAGGTGCCCTCATCGGCCTGGAAAGAGAATACAAGAAGAAGGGAGCCGGTCTGCAAACCTACAGTTTGGTCTGTCTGGGTTCCTGTCTCTTTACTATTATTGCATTCAGTATAGTGTCTGTTTATAAGGATTACTCTAAAATGGTTTTCGACCCCATCAGAGTTATTCAAGCCATAGTGATAGGAATAGGTTTTATCGGGGCTGGCGTGATTTTCCAGCAGTCTTCCGGAGTAGTAGGTTTGACTACGGCTGCCGGCCTTTGGACAGTGTCCGCCATAGGTACGGCTGTGGGAATGAAATTCTTTTCCCTTTCAGCTTTTACCACCTTCTTAGTACTATTGGTGCTGTCAGGGATGGGATCGTTGGAAAAGAAAGTTTTTAATAAGGAGTGATGAGGCTCATAGCGGACCTTCATCTGCATTCTAAATATTCTAGAGCCACTTCTCCCCAAATGGAACTGGAAACCCTTGACCGATGGGCAAAAATCAAGGGGATTCATGTCTTGGGGACCGGCGACTTCACCCATCCCTATTGGATGGAGAATATTAAAAAGAAATTAGAATCTGCAGAGGAAGGTCTTTTTAAAATAAAAAAACAGACAGGAGAATTTACCCGTTTCATTTTAACGGCGGAGATAAGCTGTATTTATTCCAAGAACGACAGGGTGCGCAAAATCCATATTCTGGTCTTAGCCCCCTCTATTGAGGCAGTAGAAAAAATTAACGGGAGGCTTTCTGAAATAGGCAATTTGTCCGCCGACGGCAGGCCGATACTGGGTTTGGACGCTAAGGAATTGACCGGCATAATTCTTGATGCGTCGGAGCAGTGTATGGTGATTCCGGCCCACGTGATGACTCCCTGGTTCGCTCTCTTCGGCTCCAAATCGG
This sequence comes from uncultured Candidatus Saccharibacteria bacterium, assembly GCA_964514375.1. Classification (GTDB taxonomy): domain Bacteria; phylum Patescibacteriota; class Minisyncoccia; order Minisyncoccales; family JANBVM01; genus CAZEQH01. The sequence goes on along the minus strand of CAZEQH010000004.1, from coordinate 31,180 downwards.
GATTCAATTCTCTAAAAGAATGTTTTGAGGATTATTCCGACTATATTTTTGCCATGGAAACAGGGCTTTCCGCAGACCCTGAAATGATATGGAGGCTGGGGGAGGGGGGAACATTAACCCTTGTGTCCAATTCCGACGCCCATTCGCCGGAAAACATAGGGAGAGAGGTGAATGTTTTTGACACAGAAATGAGTTATCCATCACTTATTTCGGCGCTTAAAAATAGAGACAACGGAAAATTTCTTTATACTATTGAGTTTTTTCCCCAAGAGGGTAAATATCACTACGACGGTCACAGAATCTGCGGTGTTTGCTTTTCTCCAGCAGAATCAAGGAAATGTAATAATATCTGCCCAAACTGTGGGCGTCAGCTGACTATAGGAGTATTAAACCGGATAGAACAGCTGGCCCAAAATCCTCCCGGTTTCCATCCGGAACATGCCATTCCCTTTAAAAGACTGGTTCCGCTGAAGGAAATAATTTCAGAAGCCCTGGGAGTTGGGGTTAAAACTAAAAAGGTAAGGGAAGAATATAATTCTTTGACCGAAAATCTGGGGAGTGAGATAAAAATTCTGCTTGACGTACCCAGAGAAGACTTGGAGCGGACGGCAGCAGCTGAGATTGCAGAAGGCATTATAAGAGTTCGGGAAGGAAGAGTAATTATAGAGCCCGGTTACGACGGAGTTTATGGGAAGGTAAAAATATTTTCCAGCGAAGAAAACAGAAGTCTATCCAAGCAGGGGATTCTGCTTTAATATTTATGGTTACTATAGGCATTCCTAAAGCTTTAGTTTATTGGAAGAGACCACTTTTCTGGGAGGGTTTTTTCAAGAATCTGGGTTTTGAGGTCTTGCTTTCTCCCGCCACCAACAGAGAGATAGTGGAGATGGGGGTGAAGAAGGCAGACCCGGAAACATGTTTCTCCAATAAGGTGTATTGGGGCCACCTTATGTGGTTGGACAAGAAATGTGATTTAATCTTTGTTCCACGGCTTAAAACCAACGAAATAAAACTGGAATACTGTCCGAAATTTTTCGGTTTGCCGGACCTGGCTCAAATTCTTGTGACTACGCCCATACTGACCTGCACCTTAGACCAAAAGAAAAGGTCTTTTCAGAAAAGCCTGGAGCAGCTGGGCGCTCAACTTGATAAAAATGTCCAAGACGTCAAGGCGGCGCTGAGGGACTCACTTTTAAAGGAAAAAAGAGAAGAGCTGAAAAAAGAGGAAAAATTTTTTAAAAAACTGGCGTCTAAAAAGCCTAAGATTATTTTAATTTCCCATCCCTACAATCTGTATGATACCTATGTAAATCTGAGAACCGAAGAGAAACTTCTCCGGTTGGGAGTTCAGCCGCTTATGCTGGAAGAAGTGCCGGTCAGACATCGTAAATTTTTACCCAAAAGAAAGGGTGCTGCCGGCGACTTGTCCGAAGTGGATTTCCATTGGGAATTTGCCGAGGAAATAGTTGAAAAAATCAGGGAAATCTTTAAATATAATATTACGGGAGGAGTGGAAATATCCTCTTTTCAATGCGGATGCGACGGCGTCATTAAAGAGATGGTGGAAGGAGAATTTAAAAAAAGAAAAACCCCTTTTCTTTATTTGATTATTGACGAACATACGGGAGAAGCGGGCCTTCAAACCAGGCTGGAGGCTTTCGTGGATACCCTCCATTAATATTATGCCCAGAGAAAAAACCATAGTTACTTTTGCCGGCTGGGGCAATTATACCGTAGCCTTCAAAACCCTTTTTGAACAATTGGGCTTGGAAGTTATCCCCCCCGAAAAAACTAACCCCAGGACCGTTTCTGAGGGAGCTAAGTTGGTTCCAGACATGTTTTGTTTTCCCATGAAAGCCACTATCGGAAACTACTTACCTGCCTTAAGAAAAGGAGCCAACACCATTTTTATGGTACAAAACGTAGGAGGATCCTGCCGACAAAGGTATTATGGAGCCATACAGAATAAGATTCTCAAGGAAAACGGTTGGGATATTGATTTCATTGACCTTAAGATAACGCCCAAGAATATTTATAAGAAAGTAAAAAGCGTTTCCGGAGCTTCCTTTTCACAGATTTTCAGGGCTGCCAGAATCTTTTTCAAAAAACTATGGCTTGTAGAAAAGGTGGATAGAAAGGCCCAGTATTATCGGCCGCGGGAAATTCAGGCCGGAGAAACGGATAAATTAGTAGATTATTTTTTAGCCAGGATGGAAAGAGCGGATCGGCCGGAAGAATTGTCGAGCCTTGAAACTGAAATAGGGAAAAAACTGCTTAAGATCAAGGTTGATAAGAATAAATCCGTACCTAGGGTGGGCATTATAGGAGAGATATATACCGTGAGCGATCCTCATATCAATTTTGGAGTGGAGAGAAAGCTGGGGAAAGAAGGCATTGAGGTTCATCGTGAAATGGACGTTACTTATCATATTCAGAAGATAATTTTTCCCTGGAAGGATTGGGTTATCCAGCGGAAGATAAATCCCTATTTGAAATCCACCGTTGGAGGCCACGGCAGGGACGCTATTTATGAGATGCTGGATTATGCAGAGAAAAAGTTTGACGGGGTCGTTCACCTGCTGCCGTTCGGCTGCATGCCTGAAGTAACGGTAAGGCCTATCTTGGAGAACATCCATAAGGAAAAAAACATTCCTTTTTTATCTCTTTCTCTGGACGAACAGGTGGCTGAAGCGGGTATTGATACCAGGCTGGAGGCCTTCGTGGATGTTGTCAAAAACCATCATAAGAAGTATAATCGCCAAAGTTTATCATGAAGACTTATTTAGGTATAGACGTAGGTTCCATTTCTACTAAGCTGGTCTTAATAGACCCGGACGGGAAGATACTATATCATCTGTACAGGAGAACGGAAGGCAACCCCATCGGCGCTGTCCAGAAGGGGCTTAAACACCTGCACGATTATCTTAAAAGTAATGACATGGACGTTGATATAGTGGGCGTGGGGACTACGGGTTCTGCACGCTATCTAGCCGGAGTCATTACAGGAGCGGACTTGGTTAAGAACGAAATTACAGCCCATGCCAAAGGCACGTCTTTCGTGGTGCCGGACGTCAGGACTATCATAGAGATAGGAGGTCAGGATTCCAAGATTATTATTCTGGACAATGGTGTAGCGGTGGATTTTGCCATGAACCTGATTTGTGCAGCCGGCACGGGGTCTTTCCTCGACGCTCAGGCCTTCCGGCTGAAAATACCCATAGAACAATTTGGAGGTCTGTCTTTAAAATCTAAAAAGCCGACCAACATCGGCTCTAGGTGTACGGTCTTTTGTGAGTCCGACATGATTCATAAACAGCAGATAGGGCACAGGGTGGAGGATATTGTCGCTGGTTTATGCCAGGGTCTGGCGAGGAATTTTTTAGCTAATGTAGCTAAAGGCAAGAACGTCAGTGCTCCTATAGTTTTCCTGGGAGGAGTTTCTCAAAACATAGGAATGAGGAAGGCCTTTGAAGATGCCTTGCAGCAGGAAATTATTGTCCCTTCTTATAATACTGTTATGGGGGCATTTGGAGCAGCTCTTCTGGTTGAAGAAGCCGCTCCCGATAAAACAAAATTTTTAGGCTTTGAGGTTTCAGATAAAGACGTCCAGTGCACTTCTTTCCAGTGCGACGGGTGTCCGAATCACTGCGAAGTTATAGAAGCAAAGATGGAAGGAAAAACCATGGCGCGCTGGGGGGACCGATGCGGGAAATGGTCTAACATTTCTTTGCATAAGTCTATCTGAATTCACTGATTAGATTGTAGCGGCAGCCAGGTAATGTTATTTTCCCGCGTTTCGAATTTTCCTTTTATAAATTTTTCAATCACCCACATATTAGTCCTGGCGTGGCTGGTAATTTGCGAGGTCTTGACCTCGATTTTTTTTGGATGCAGGGCAAGAAAGGGAAGGGCCTGGTCTGTCAGATGTTTATCCAGGCAGGCGCCATTTTTTTCTTCTTCCAGTAAGTTGGATGCAGCTTCCCGTCCCACGTCCTCAGCTCTTTTACCCAGGGTTCCCAGAACATCTGTCCCCAGAACCGTGCCGGTGAATTCTGCCGCCAGGCAAATATGACTGCCGGGGGATTCTGTTTGGTAATACCTAATGTCTGTATGTACGGGAAAACCTTTCAGCTTGTCTAGCACACTTCTGGCTCCCGTAATCTGGCGTTCGGCTACCTTTCTTTCCCGTAGAGAAGAAGATGCTCCCGAAAAAACCGATATTTTCGTCAATTCCCCTCTTTTAGTAAGGGAACGAATTTTCAAAGAAGAGGGATGGATTTTCAAAATGATTTCCGCACCGCCTTCCGGAAAATAACCCCTTTTTTTAGTTTCCACTTCTATCTCAGCTCCCATCCTTTCCAATATTTTTAGAAATACATGCTGGAAGAAATCCCATGACGGGGCAAAGAAGGTGTCGGTAGCCCCCCCTCTGACACTTATAGAAACAGGAGAAGAAGACACAAGACTGGGGAGTATTAGGGCCTGCATTATTAAAGGAATGCTGGCCGCCGTTTCCAGCTTAATGGTCAGAGATTTTTCTGTAGAGGCGCCGGGAAAAAACTGTATCGTCCTGCTTCCCAGGAAATCCCCCTTTACCTCCCCTCCGCACAATTCAGCCGCCGCCTTTAAGGCCGACAAGTGCTGAGGCATGAGGCCGGGTTTTTCCCTTCCTTCCCTTATATGAGAAACTTCGCAGGACTGTCTTAAACTTGAGGCCAGGGCGAGGGAGGTTCTCAAAATCTGTCCTCCTCCTTCCATTTTGGAACCGTCGATTGTAATCATATATCAGGGATATTAGCCGTGATTCCTTTATTCTAAAAGAAAGAAATAAATTTTCAAAGGCTTACCGGCTCACCGGTCGCTTTAATATTCTAATCTTGACAACATTAACCTTGCGGCTATAATGAAAAAAGTTCTAGTAAACCCAGATTAGATTATGAATAAAAGAAGGCAAAATACATTTTTTACACTAACCGGGATTAAAACCTGGAAAATTTGTGTCTCCACCACTTACGGAGAAAAACACGAGAGGTTTAGTAGAAAAAGCCGCTAACACTATCATCAGGAACTCACTACTAGGCCTCTCACCAAGAGAGGCCTTTTCTCTTTAAAACCATGGAAAACAAGTTTTACCTCACTAAAGAAGGATTAAAAAAACTTCAAAAAGAATATCAGGATTTGAAGAAGATTAAGTTTGCCAAAACCACGGGAGAAACCCCCACCGCTTTACACTCAGAAGATTTAAATCCGGAATACCTTTCTTTTAGGGAAGACCTCAGTTTTTTGGAGACCAGGATTGTTGAGCTCACCAATGTTCTCAAAAATGCAGAGACTATCAAGAAGCCCGCCAAGAGCAAGCGGGATATAGTATCACTTGGAGCGACAGTAACCCTCCAGGAGGCAGACGGTCAGATTAACGAATTTATGATTGTAGGAAGCCTCGAGGCCAATCCGGGAGAAGGCAAGATTTCTTCTGCCTCCCCCATAGGTAGAACCCTGCTCGGACACATAAAGGGGGAAGAAGTGATTATTACCTCTCCTATCAAGGTTGTCTATAAAATTAAAGACGTCAAATACCGCTTCATATAATAGGAGTAGGTTTGACTATCTCTCATAAATTACGATAATATACTCAGGGGAGCTCTGAGCATATTTTTGTATTAGATAAGGGTTATTAAATTGGAAGTTGAAATTTTATGGATAAAGCATTGGACTTCCTCCTGGAAGTCAGTAAATTAAAAACAATGCAGAGAACAGGATGGGTGTTGATGGGAGTAAAAAATCCGGAGACCATCGCAGACCATACCTTTCGGCTTGCTCTGGCCTGCTGGCTTCTGGCCGAAAAGAGAGGGCTCAACGCCGCCAAAGCAGTCAAGATGGCTTTGGCCCATGACCTATGTGAAGTGTATGCGGGGGATATGACCCCGTTTTTTTACTATGTGGACCTTCCGCAGGGAAAAGGGAAAATGGATAAGGAGAAGGCCTTGATGAGGTGGGTGCGGCTGACTAAAAAGGAAAAGGAGAAAAGAGGAAGAATAAAGTTTCAAAAAGAAAAGGAGAGCTTGGAGAAATTAATTCAAAGTCTCTCTCCCCAGCTCAAGAGAGAATTGTTTTCTTCATGGCTGGGATACGAAAGGAGAATGTCGCAGGAAGGTAAATTTGTAAAGCAGGTAGACAGGATAGAAACCCTTCTCCAGTCAATAGAATATCTGGGGAGCAAGGAAGAGGACAGCGGTACCAGCTGGTGGGAAGGGACAGAGGAAATGGTTGAAGACCCCATGTTGATAGATTTTTTAAAGGTTATACAGGCAAGATTTTATCCTAAAAGCAAGAAGATGGAGAAAGGCGACAGGGAACTTGAGAATATTCTGGATTTTCTTCTTCAAGTGGGAAAACTGAAGAGACTGCCGAGGATGTACTGGAAGATAAGGAAGGTTAAGGAGCCGGAAACAGTAGCAGGCCACATCTTTACAGTCTCTATTATGGCGTGGGTTTTCGGAAGTCAGATAAAGTGCAATCTGGATAAGCTCATCAAAATGGCTCTCTGCCATGAGATATCAGCCGTCTATACCGGAGATACCACTCCTTATGATAGTAATTTACCCAGGGAAGGAAAAACTCGAAAGGAAGCCCTTAAAAAGTGGGTGCGGCTTTCTCAGGCAGAAAAGGCAGAGCAGTTTGCAGAAGACTTTAAAGAAGAAAAAGAAGCCCTGGAAAATCTTTCCCGTAATCTAAAGCCTCCTTTCAAGAAAGAGATTATCGATTTATGGAGAGAATACAGAACCAGGAGCAGTCCGGAAGGCAGTTTTCTGTCTCAGATTAATGTTCTGGCGGTTCTCCTTCAGAATCTATTGTATGAACGTCAGAATAATAAATTTTCCGCGGCTCCCATTTGGGAATGGGCTTTTGAAAAATGTGACAATCAGCTTTGTTTTGACTTTTTTGATGAGGTCAAGAAAAAATTCTATTCCCGGAGGGGAAGAAAATAGGTTTTTTGAATAAAGTCCCCGGCATAAGAACCCAAAATATGGGAAAGTTAAAAAAAACTCTAACAATCTTGGCGGCGGCAGCGGTTCTCGTCTTTATCTTAGCCCCCAATAAATTTCCCGACAATGCCGATTTCGTAGCTCAGCTGAACGAGATTACTCCCAAGCGCGTGATAATCGTTTTTAATTCAGGAGGATGGGGTTATACGCCTCCTCAAGAGGCGAACGATTTCAAATCTATTTTATCGGGTATCCAAGAGACCTTTGAGAAAATGGATTACAATCCGATAGTGATTCCCTATAAGAGGACCGAAAATAGTTTCCTTGGCAAGATTACCGGACTGAAAAGCCTTCTTTCCTCCTTTTATTCCCAATCTTCCGCACTGGCGGAACAATTAGAACTCCATCTGGTTAAAAACCCGGAAGAGAGGATAATTATTACCGGTCTTTCCAATGGTGCCGCTTTTAGCAATCAAATAATAGAAAAGATACCGCAGGCGGAAGGAAGCAAAATATTGGCCGTAGAGGTAGGCACGCCTTTTTGGGAAAAACCTTTACAGGCAGATAACGTTCTTTTTTTAGATAACAACGGGCAGGATTCCTTGGCCGACAGGAAGGTATCCAATTTGTTAATATCTCTTATTAAAGCCCCTTTCAGAGTGATTTCGGCCAAGCTTTGCGGAACAAATATTTCTTTTGCCCGCTCTATTCAGGTGCCGGGGCACGAATATACCTGGGAATCATTAACCGGCCGCCAAATCTCTCAATTTTTAAGGGAAAATTTTGATTCTTCACAATAAAATGGTTATTTCCTCAGCTCCCGGAAAGGTTATTCTCTTTGGCGAACACGCCGTTGTTTATGACAAATTAGGCATCGTTTGCAGCATAGACAGGAGATGCCGGGTTAAGGCGTCGCTGCTGTCGGAAGAAAGGATTGATATAGATTCCCATGGTTTGGGGTTTAAAGATTCCCTGGATGAGAAGGGTCTTTTCCAGAAAGCAGAAGAGATAAGGGCTTGGGAGAAGAGCGGAGATTTTCAGAAAATAAAGGAAAACCTGGCGCAAAATAACCTTGCGCCGAGTTTTTTTGTAATAGCTGAGATTTTTAAAAAATACCGCACCTTTCATGGTATACATATTGAGATTGATTCTGACATTCCCAACAGTCTGGGTTCAAGCTCAGCCGTTTTTTCTGCCATTAGCGCGGCAGTCCTGAAACTTTTGGGTAAGAGTCTCTCCGAGAGAGAGATTTCAGAATTCGCTTACCGGGGAGACATTATAGCACATGGAGGAACTCCTTCGGGTATCGATAACAGCGCCGTTACCTGGGGAGGATACCTTACCTACAGAAAATCCGGCGGTATCAGGCGGATGAAAATTGACTTTAGCCTGCCCCTTTTGATTGTGGACAGCGGCCAGAAAGCCATGACCTCAGAAACGGTTTCCTATGTCAGAGAACTGCGGGAAAAAAATCCCTCTCAGGTGAGCCGGATAATGGAAGACCTGGATTTAATTTCCCGAAAGGCTTTGTCGGCTTTATCCACAAACAATCTAAGGAAGGTTGGCGGGCTGATGACGGAATATTATCAGGAACTGAGTAAGCTGCATATCTCCACTCCCGAATTAGATAGGATAATTTCCCTGGCTCGCGAGAACGGAGCCCTTGGGGCAAAACCTACCGGAGGATGGGGAGGAGGCTGCTGCATAATATTGGCAGAGGATGACAAAAGAGAAAAAGCTCTCTCTGAACTTTTTAATGAAAAAGGTTTTTCCTCTTTCCCGGTTACCACGGAAACAGAAGGTGTCAAGCTTATTAATTTCCGAAGATAGCCGTTGGGGGAAAAGTAGATAAGTATTTTTGATTTTCAGGGGCAATCTATTAAAATTATAATAATCTTTAAAAAAATAAGAGGGTGAGAAAGCAATGTTAGAAAGCACAAGTTTGAGTATTCTAAACAAGAAAATAGTTGATGTCCGGACGCACGACGATAAATTTACCATTGTGTTGGAAGACGGAGTAGAAATAAATTTTGGAACGAAATTAGAACCTTGCGCTGATGGACAGGTGTTACAATGGACGGTAGTACGTCTGAATGGAGACGAATTATGGCGATGCTTGTAGTTCCCGTAGGTTTTGTTCTTTAAACGAGGCATTTAAAAGTCTCGTTTTTTATTCCCGCGGGCGGAGCTTAATGTTTTACATCACCGTTCGAAAAGTTCTATAATTAACTAACGTCATGAAACGCATTTTACTGCTTATTTTATCATTGATTGCGGGAATAATACTCCTAAAATGGGTTATTGGTTTTGTTGGCTGGAATGAAATTAAAGGAGCCTTGATGGTATTTAAAGGATGGGAGGGAATATTGATTTTTATCTTAACCCTGCTGATAATACTCACAGCTAACTGGAGGTGGCGGGAAATTTTAAAAGGTCAGGACGTGAATATCTCTTTCTGGGACCTTTTCAGTCCCTATCTGGCAGGTTTTGCGGTTATGTTTTTGGCTCCGGTTCTGGTTTGGGGGGGAGAAGTTTTTCGTGCGTATGCCGTCAAAAGAAAAAGCAGCCTTTCCTGGTCAAAGGCCCTGGCTTCCGTCGTAATCGACAGGGTGCTGGAATGGACCGTGAATCTGGTTATTATTCTGGCAGGCCTCACTTTTTTTCTAAGCAGGATGGGTTTGCCTCCCAAAAACCTTTTAATAACCTTCGGAGGAGTCTTTCTGCTGTTTTCGGCTGCCATTTCGTGGTTTTACTTCAAAACCTTCAGAAGAGAAAGTATCGCCAAAACATTCAGACGCCTTTTTGGAGGCAGTCTCAGCGAAGAACCTCTGCTGATAGAAAAGGAGATTTTTGATTTCTTTCGTTTCGAGAACAAGCCAATGGTTAAAAGCTTCTTAATTTCCTTTTTGCGGGCAGCAGTGATGTATCTTCGGACTTGGCTTCTGATAGCTTTCTTGGTGAAGGAAATTTCTCCCATCTCGGCTGTTTCCATACTCAGCTTTACTTATTTGGCCGCTATGATCCCCATCCCCACCTCCCTTGGTTCCCATGAGGCCATTCAGGCTTTCGCCTTCAAGTCATTAGGCATGGGGGTGCCGGCTGCCACTGCCTTTACCATGATTATCAGGGCAGCAGAGCTTTTATTTTCTCTGGCCGGTCTGGTTGTCATTATGCGTTACGGGGTGATATTTTTTAAAAAAATCATCCTTGATAAGGTTGATAAGTCTTCAATATGAAATTTTCCATAGAAACGAGGGGATTTACGGACATAATTGACATTACAGACCAGGTTTCGGGAATAGTCGCAGATGCAAACATAAAAGAAGGTGTTTGTTTCGTTTCCTGCGCAGGTTCCACCTGCGGCATTACTACTCTGGAATATGAATCCGGCCTGATAGAGGATTTAAAAAGAACGCTTGATAGAATAGCTCCGGTTTCCAAGGATTACGAACATTGCAAGAAATGGGGAGATTGCAACGGTTATGCGCACGTGAGGTCGGCGCTGCTTAAACCCTTCCTCGCCGTTTCCGTAGAAGAGGGCAGACTGGTCTTGGGAACCTGGCAGCAGATAGCATTCATCGACTTTGACAATCGTCCCCGTCAGCGGGAAATTAACGTGAAAATAATAAAGGGATAATCTTTAATTAACATGGAAATCAACCGCGTCATCAAATATTTCATCATCAGCGATTTAATTTTTTGGGGCGGTTGGGGCTTAACCAGCCCCATTTTTGCTATCTTTATCACAGACAATATCAAGGGAGGCTCGGTGGCGGCAGCCGGGTTGGCTTCGGCAGTTTACTGGATAGTAAAGTCTTTCCTCAGGATTCCCATAGGAATTTTCTTGGACAATCGTCCGGGTGAAATGGACGATTATATTTTCTTAATGCTTGGGCTTGCCATAGTGGCTGCTGTTCCATTTTGTTATCTGTTTGCCGCTTATCCTTGGCACATTTATCTCATCCAGGTCCTTCAGGGTATCGGTATGGCCATGGGTCTGTCGGGCTGGTCAGCCATCTTCACCCGTCACATCGACAAACAAAAAGAAGCCACCGAATGGGGAATTGACGCCACCTTTGTTGGTATCGGTATGGGCATATCGGGTGCGGTGGGTGGCTGGGCGGTAGCTCGCTTCGGCTTTAATCCCGTCTTTATCGCAGTAGGCCTGATTGAGATTGTGGGGGTACTTATTCTCCTCTTTTTGAGGAAGGACATAATGGCTTCGGCAGACCACGGTATGCATTTCAGCTTCAAAGAAATTTTTCATAAATGAGACAGGCGACGGTTTTATAAGAATCAATATGCACAATCAAGAGATAGCTAAAATCATCAACCTTATCGCCGAGTACCTGGAAATGCAGGAGGTTCCCTTTAAACCGGCCGCTTATAAGAAAGTGGCTTTGGCGATTGAGAATATGGAGGAAAGCGTGGATGAAATCTATGACAAGCAGGGGTTGAAGGGGCTGGAGGATATCCCCGGCGTGGGAAAGAGCATAGCAGCTAAGATTGCAGAATACCTAGATACAGGCAAGATTAAATACTACGAACATCTGCGTAAAAAGGCACCCGTAGACATAGAACAACTGACGGCTGTGGAAGGGTTGGGCCCCAAGAGAATTAGGACTCTTTATCAAAATCTCAACATCAGGAACATCAAGGACTTGGAAAAGGCGGCTCTCGCCCACAAAATAGCCCCCCTGTTCGGTTTCGGGGAAAAGACCGAGCAAAATATTTTGCAAGGCATAGAATTTTTGAAAAAGAGCAAAGGGAGATTCCTGCTGGGCGACATCCTTCCCACAGCCCGTGAGATAGAAGGGAAGTTGCGCTCCCTGAAAGTGGTTAAGAAAGCAGATATAGTGGGTTCTCTGAGGAGGATGAAAGAAACCATCGGAGACCTGGATTTTTTGGTAATATCGGACAAGTCTGCCGAAGTAATGGAATTCGTGGTTTCCCTGCCAGGGGTAGTGAAAGTCTGGGGTAAAGGAGGAACAAAAGCTTCCGTGAGAATGGAACAGGGTTTTGACGTTGACGTCAGGGTTATTCCGCAAGAATCGTACGGCGCCGCCCTTCAGTATTTTACTGGCTCCAAGGAACACAACATCGCTACCCGTAAAATCGCCATTGCCAAAGGCCTTAAGCTTAACGAATACGGACTTTTCAAAGGAGATAAAAAAATGGCCGGCGAAACCGAGGAGGAAATATATGAAAATTTAGGCATGTCCTGGGTTCCTCCGGAGATAAGGGAGGATAAAGGGGAGATAGAGGCTGCCATCAAGGGAGAGTTGCCGCATTTGGTGAAATTGGAAGATATTAAAGGAGATTTGCACTGCCACTGCTCCTGGGACGGGGGAGAAAATTCCATTTTAGAAATGGCACAGAAAGCCCGGGAAATGGGATACGAATATCTTGGAATTTCAGACCACACCAAATTCCTTAAAATTGAGAGCGGTCTCAATGAAAAACAGCTCTCAGAGCAGAGAAAGGAGATAGATAAGATTAACTCCGAACCCGCACCAGAGATGGTGCGAGGTAAACCCCGAACCCCGAACTCAGAACCTCGAACTCCGTTCGTTATTCTCCAGGGAGCGGAAACAAATATTTTAAATAACGGCTCTATTGATATTGACGACAAAGCTTTAAAAAAATTAGATTATGCCATCGCCGGAATCCATTCCAATTTTAAAATGTCTAAAGACGAAATGACGGAAAGAATAATCAAGGCGATGAAGAACCCTTTCATCAATATAATTTCTCATCCCACGGGCCGTCTTATCAAGAGAAGGGAAGAATATAAAGTGAATTTTGAAAAGATACTGCGGGCAGCCCAGGAATTCCATGTCTTTCTAGAAATCAATTCCTCTCCCCAAAGGCTTGACCTGAGTGATTACTACATTAAAAGGTGTAATGAAGAAGGAGTATTGATGGTGATTAATACCGATGCCCACCATAAGAATCAAATGAAATGTTTAGAATTGGGAGTGGCTCAGGCCAGAAGGGGATGGACCGAGAAGCAGAATATTATCAATACCATGCCCGTTAAAAAGCTTATACCCCTTTTCCGTTAATATGTTAAAAGAACGCTCAGCCGGTGCGGTAATTTTCCGAAAAGAAGGACAGGAAACTTATTACCTTCTCCTGTACTACGAAGGAGGTCATTGGGATTTCCCTAAGGGAAACATAGAGAAAGGAGAAACACCGGAAGAAACGGCAGTCAGGGAAATTCAGGAAGAAACCGGAATTACAAGCCTTAAATTCATTCCCGGTTTTAGGAAAACCATTACTTATTTCTACAAAAGGCGGGGTAATACCATTTTTAAGCAAGTAATCTTTTTCCTGGTGGAAACTGCAGACAGGGAGGTTAAAATTTCATGGGAACACCAGGGATTTGAATGGCTTGATTACCGGCAGGCCCTGGAACGGCTGACCTTCGAAAACGCCAAAGCCATACTGCGGGCGGCTCATACCTATTAATCGGGAACTCAATATAAAAACCGCTTCTTTCGGGAAGCGGTTTTTGATGTCGGTAAAACTCTATTTGATTTTGGCTTCGGCTACAATTTTTTCAAAAATTTCAGGATGTTTTTGCGCAATTTCCGCCAGTACCTTTCTGTCTATTTCTATATGCTTTTCCTTCAAGCCGTTGATGAATTTACTGTAAGAAATTCCGTGCTGTCTGCAGGCCGCATTTATTTGAATCTGCCATAAGCCCCTGAAAGCTCTTTTTTTCCTTTTTCTGTCGCGGTAGGCATGCGTCCAAGCATGAAAAAGCGCGTCTTTGGCTAATCGATACTTTGATTTCCGACCCCATTTATACCCTTTCGCTGCCTTGAGAACCTTTTTGCGTCTTTTGTGGGCGGCTTTGCCGCGCTTTATTCTCACCATGTTTTAAGAATGTAATAACTTTTTAATCTTTTTAGTTTCTCCCTTTGACATTTCTACGAATTTTCTTTTTTTTCTTTTAAAAGCTCCTGACTTTTTACGTCGGTAATGGTCAAGACCGGTTTGTCTTCTTAGCACCTTACCGCTTTTAGTAATCTTAAAACGCTTAAGGATGGCTTTCCTTGTTTTGGCTTTCCCCTTTTTGCTTTGTTTACTCATAAAATACAATAATATACCAAAATATTACTTTGGTATTTAATAATTGTCAATCGGAACAGGTTATGACTCCTTTACCAATACGGCCACAAAACCCTTGCCTTTTTTTAATAATTTCCCTTCTTGTTTGACGGGTATTTTTGCATTAAGGTCTTGAATGAATTTTTCCGTCTTTCCCCTGGCGAAATCAGCGAGTCTTTTTTCCCTTCCTCTCAAAAGCATTTCCACTTTTACCTTGTGTCCTGCATTAAGAAACTTTTCCGCCTGATGGAGACGGGTTTCCAGGTCGTGGGACGATATGTTATATCTCAATCTGATGCCCTTGATGTCCACACTTTTCTTGGCCTTCTTTTCTCTTTTCTTCATCCTGTAAACATACTTCCCGTAGTCCATTATCTTACAGACGGGCGGATTTACCTTCCCTGTTACCTGGATTAAATCTAAATTGCGCTCCTTAGCCCTCCGGAGCGCTTCTTCTAAGGTAACAATTCCCACCTGGGTCCCGTCATTATCGATGAGCCTTACCTTATCCGTCCTTATTTGATTATTGATTAATGGTTTCTTCAACAAATTTTTGTGGAGATGAAGGGAACTGCCCCCTTGTCCAGGGACGGTCACCAGAACAGTCTACAAGTTTGTCTCGGTTTGAAACATGACAGAAAGTATGAAGCCGAGCAAAATCTTTCTGTCCGGTTTATCGGGAGTAACTCCCGGAACCGCAAAGAACTCTTTTTCTCGATGATATAACACCTTGCTCTGCTTATCGAGAATGGGCAGAGAAGATGGCATTAGACTAAGCAAATGCTAATGCGGGTTGCCCTTCAAATAGATTGGCAATTGTTTTGTTTTCCAAAGTTTTACGAGTTTTGGGCTCGACTTGCATGTTTTGGATTGCATCTCTGTCGAATCTGTACACCCCCAAACTGAAATATTTTATCTGTCGCTCGCTAAGGCTCGCTCTTTAGAAACCCACGGTTTCTAACGTTTTCGCCTACTCGCCTCGCATTCGCTTCGGCGAAGCAGGCGGCGAAAGCCTGTTTTCCTACACGGGAAAACCGAATGGTTTTCCCGACCCCTTTCCGACATGGGAATTCTTTTCCTCAATTTGTAATTTTTAGGAGCTTTTTCTGAAGACCCTTCTTATTTCCCGTTCCGTCTCTCTTTTCCTGATGGTCTCCCTTTTGTCGATTTCCCTCTTTCCCTTGCCTAAGCCAAACTCCAGCTTTATTTTTCCTCTTATATTATACACTCTTAAAGGTATGGTTGTCAAACCTTTTTGTTTTGTTTTCCCGATTAAATAATTAATTTCAGCTTTTTTCAAAAGCAGCTTGCGGGACCGCTCCGGATTATAATCTGCGGGGGCATTTTTGGGTTGATAGGGAGGAACGTTGGCTCCCAGCAGATAGGCCTCTCCTCCCCTTATTACCACGTAAGCTCCGGCCAGATTGATTCTGCCTGACTTGATTGATTTAACCTCCTGGCCGTTTAGAGAGATGCCGGCTTCGAATCTCTCCAGTATTTCATAATTGAAATACGCTTTCTTGTTTCTGGATATCTCCTTCATTCTTTGATTTTAACAGAAAAATTAGATAAGCTGAAACTAATAAGAAGCTTTCTTATGAACAGAAAAAGAAACAGCAGATTCCCGGATTTCTTTCATATTTCAGCCGGCGAGAGATTGGAGAGGGTAAAAAAATTCGCAGGGTTAACTTCAGAGGAAACGAATATCATCAAGGCAGGCATACTGTCCCCGAAAGCGAGAAACCGGTTGTCGGAAAATGTGATTGGGGCCTTTCCTCTTCCTTATTCCGTAGCTCCTAATTTTTTGATTAACGAAAAAGATTATCTTGTGCCCATGGTAACAGAAGAACCTTCCGTGGTAGCAGCCGCTTCTTACGGAGCTAAGATGACCCGACAGTCCGGGGGTATAAAGGCTGAGGTGCTTGGCAATTTTATGTACGGTCAGATATATCTGGTGGAAGTTAAGAAACCAGGGGAGGCTGAGAAAAAATTACTTCAGGAGAAAGAAAATATAATCAAGTTTGCCAACCTAAGCGACCCCGCCCTTATCAAAGCCGGAGGCGGCGTCAGGGATGTTAGAACGGCAATTTTCAAAAATAAAAAGATAGGAACTTTCTTAAGGATTCATTTGGTAATCGACGTCGGGGATGCCATGGGAGCCAATACTGCAGATAAGATGGCAGAGTATACAGCTCCCCTGATGGAAAAAATCACCGGAGGAAAGGCCTTGCTTAAGATTGTATCCAATCTGGCAGAGGAGAGGCTGGTAAAGGTAACTGCCGTAATAAAAAAGGAAGCTTTAAAGAAAAAGGGGTTTGACGCTGAAACTACCGTTGAAAATATAACCAAGGCCTCTATTATTGCAGAAAGCGATATCTACCGGGCAGTAACCAGTAATAAGGGCATCCTGAACGGCATGGGGGCCGTGGCCCTGGCTACCGGCAACGATTGGAGGGCCCTTGAGGCCGCTGTACACGGCTTTGCCGTACGCTCCGGCGCTTATAAGCCCTTATCAAAGTGGGAAAAAGACAGAAAGGGAAATCTTATAGGAAATATGACAGTCCCTGTGGCGGCTGGCAGCGTAGGGGAGAGTATCAAGAACCACCCGCTGGCTGCTATATCTCTGAAAATTATGAAAGTGAGTAGCGCTGAAGAACTTGCCCAGGTCATGGCTTCGGTGGGGCTGGCGCAGAACCTGGCGGCCCTGAGAGCCCTAGTTTCGGAAGGTATCATTATGGGACATAAAAATATTAGCTGAAATGGTACGCAAAAAAATAGAAAATTTAATTAAGGGTTTGCAGATCTATAAAGAAATATCCAAGAGATATAAAGACGGTTTAAGCCTGGAAGTTGTGGAACCTAATAATCCGGAGCACGGCGATTATACGGCGGAAATTTCTTATATCGGAGAGGCTAAAAGAATGAAAGGCGGAAGAAAGATGCGGACTGGCGGAAATTTATTAAAGGGAGAGTACGATAAGATTATTACAGCCCTCAATAAAGAGCCGGAATTTAAAAAGTATTTTGACAAGCCGGCAGAGTTTAAGTTTCCTATCTTTATTAACTTTTTTCTTGCTGAAAAATATTTACAGGAACAGGTGAAGGAAGTACTGAAACAAAAGGAGAACTTCGGCCGGCTCAAAGATGGAAAAGGAAAAAAAGTCCAGGTGGAATTCATCTCTGCCAACCCCACGGGTCCCCTTACCTTGGGAAACGGCAGAGGAGGGTTCTGTGGGGACGCTTTGGCCAAGGTCCTGGAAAAAGCCGGTTATGAAGTGGAAAGGGAATATTATATTAATGATACTGGAGGCCAGGTAAAGAAGCTCGGGCTTTCTTTGACGGAAAGCGATGAATCGGTCCGTCCCTATAAGGGAGAATACATAGAAGCTCTGCGAAAAAGAATCAAAGAGAAGGATCCCGACAAGGCGGGGGAGAAGGCCGCCGCCGTTATTTTAAAAGAAATGATTAAGCCCACCGTTGAAAGGATGGGTATTAAGTTTGACGTCTGGTTTTCTGAAAAAAGCCTTTATGAAAGCGGCCAGGTGGATGAGACACTTTCCTTTTTAAAGGAAAAGAAACTTACCTACGAAAAAGAAGGGGCTATATGGTTCAGGTCTTCCCGGTTCGGAGACGAAAAGGACAGGGTTTTGGTGAAAAAGGACGGGGAGACGACGTATCTGGCCTCTGACGCAGCCTACCTCAAAAATAAATTTAACAGGGGTTTTGACCTTATAATCTACCTTTGGGGTGCAGACCACTACGGATATATCAATAGGATAAAGGCGGCAGTGGAAGCTTTGGGTTTCAAAAAAGACCAGATACAGATTATTCTTATGCAGCTGGTTCAGCTTTTTCAGGAAGGGAAAGAAGTCAGGATGTCTAAAAGAAAGGGAGTCTATATTACCCTGGATGAGTTGATAGACGAGGTGGGGCTGGACGTGGCTCGGTTCTTTTTCTTAAGCAAAAGTCCCGGCAGACACCTTAATTTTGACCTTGATGCTGCCAAGGACAAATCAGAAAAGAACCCGGTGCATTATGTCCAATATGCTTACGCCCGCATCTGCAGCATCTTAAAAAAATTAAAAATAAAAAGTGAAGATTTAAAAATTACAATCAATGATTTGGAATTGCTGAGACATAAGAGTGAATTAGCCCTTATTAAACAGCTTATGGCTTTTCCTGAAATCATTGCAGACACCTCAAGAGACTATCAGTTGCAGCGGCTGCCCCGTTATGCCTCAGGCCTGGCTGCCTCCTTCCACTCTTTTTACCGGGACTGCCCGGTTTTGCAAGAAGAAGGAAAGCTGAAGAGAACTAGAACCGCTTTACTTTTGGCAGTTAAGAGCGTTTTGGAGAATACCCTCAACCTTATGGGAATCTCCGCTCCGGAGAAAATGTGATTGCTCAAATGTCAGGATTTTGCTGAAATACCCTGCCTTTATGTTCCCCGGCTTAATTTGATTTAAAGCGTTTTAAATGATATTTTAAATGTATAACAACGCATTCACCTTATGAAAATAAGCTTTCCCAAACAGGAAAAAGCGATTCTCAAATTCTGGGACAAGGAAGGGATTTTCGAGAAAAGTTTAAAGAAAGGTAAAAAGGCTAAAAATTTCGTCTTTTATGAGGGGCCTCCTACGGCCAATGGAAAGCCGGGAATCCATCACGTATTGAGCCGGGTTTTTAAAGATATCATCTGTCGTTACAAGACCATGCAGGGTTTTAGGGTAGAGAGGAAGGCGGGCTGGGATACGCACGGACTACCCGTGGAGCTGGAAATAGAAAAAAAGCTTAATCTTCATTCTAAGAAAGAGATAGAAAGGTACGGTATAGCCAGATTTAATAAGAAGTGCAAGCAGTCTGTTTGGGAATACGAGCAGGAGTGGGAAAAATTTACCAAAAGAATAGGTTTCTGGCTGGATTTGGAAAATCCTTATATAACCTACACCCCCCAGTATATTGAAACAGTCTGGTGGATTATCAAACAGATTCACGATTCCGGACTGCTTTATCAGGGCTTCAAGGTTGTCCATTATTGCCCCCGATGCGGAACTCCTCTTTCCAGTCACGAGGTGGCTCAGGGATATAAGAAAATAAAGGAACCCGCTATCTACGTGAAACTGAAGATTAAAAATCCTGAATTTAAGAATACCTGTCTGCTCGTCTGGACTACCACTCCCTGGACTCTGCCGGGCAACGTGGCAGTAGCCGTCAATCCCAATCTTACCTATATCAAGGTAAAAGAGGGCCAGGATTATCTAATAGTGGCCAAAAAGAGGATGAAAGACCTAGGCCTTTCAGGAGAGGCGGCAGAAGAATTCCAGGGGAAAGATCTGATGGGATTGATATATGAGCCCCTTTATCCGCACAGCGATGAAATTTCCCGTACCGCCTACAGGATTATCCCCGGCAAATTCGTTTCTTTGGAAGAGGGCACCGGGCTGGTGCATATCGCCCCTGCCTTCGGTGAAGAAGATATGGATGCGGTCAAATCCCGCAACAGGAAATTGAAGGAAACCGGAGAAACGGAAATCCCTATACTGATAACTATTAACGAAGAAGGCAGATTTAAATTTGATGTCAAAAAGTGGGCCGGTATGTTTTTCAAGGAAGCAGATCCTCTGATTATTGAAAATCTGGAACAGAGGGAACTGCTTTTTAAACAGGAACCTTACGAACATGACTATCCTTTTTGCTGGAGATGCAAAACTCCCCTGCTTTATTATGTCCGGAATACCTGGTTTATTAAAATGAAGAAATTACAGAAGGAAATCATAGAAAACAACAATAAAATCAACTGGATTCCATCCTACCTTAAAGAAGGAAGGTTCGGAGAATGGCTTAGGGAAATTAAAGATTGGGCGCTGTCTAGGGAAAGATACTGGGGAACTCCTCTGCCGGTATGGAAATGTAAATCCTGTAACAGGACGGAAGTGATGGGGAGCAGGGAGGACTTTTTAAAGAAGGAATACAGCTCCAACGCCTACTTTTTTCTAAGACACGGGGATACCATCCGCACCGCCAAAGGAAAAGAAATAATCTATTCCAGGGAAGAAGACGCCTCTCTTGGTCTTACAGACCAGGGGAAAAATAGGGTAAAGTCTCTCGCTTCCAGAATAAAGAATTATAAGATAGACGTTATTATCTCTTCGGATTATTTTAGGGCTAGGGAAACGGCAGAAATAACAGCTCAGGCCCTGGGTCTGAAAATAAAATTTGATAAAAAACTGAGGGATGTAGATTTGGGAGAATTCAGAGGGAAACCCAAGGAAGAGCTTTACCGGGCTTTCCCGGACATGAGGAAAAGATTTTATAAAAAACCGCGGAGGGGAGAAGATTGGCTCCACTGCAGGAAGAGAATGCTCAAATTTATAAAAGAGACAGAAAAAAAATATAAATCCAAAAACATTCTTGTCGTCAGTCACGGAGATCCTCTTTGGCTGCTGGAAGGAGCATTAAAGGGCAGGCTTCAGGAGGAATTGGTGGAAGAAAAGCTGAAGGAAAAGACCATCAGACCCGGAGAGTTAAGGGAAGTTAAATTCGTCCCTTTTCCCTTCAACGATAAGGCAGAACTGGATTTTCACCGTCCCTACGTGGACAAGATAAAGTTTTCCTGCCCTCAGTGTCAGGGAGAAATGGAAAGAGAACCCGACGTGATGGACTGCTGGTTTGATGCAGGATCCATGCCCTTTGCTCAATATCATTATCCTTTCGAAAACAAAAATATTATTGACACGGGGAAACAGTTTCCCGCCGACTACATCTGCGAAGCCGTAGACCAGACCAGGGGCTGGTTCTATAATCTGCTGGCGGTTTCCACACTCCTTAAAAAGGGCGCCCCTTTTAGGAACGTCGTTTCTCTGGGACATATCCTTGATGATAAGGGAGAAAAAATGTCCAAATCCCGCGGCAACATAGTAGATCCCTGGTATATCATGGAAAAATACGGCATAGACACCGTAAGGTGGTATTTTTATACTGCCAATCAGCCGGGGGAGCCTAAGCTTTTTTCGGAAAAGGAAGTTAAGGAAAGACTGAAGAAGTTTATCTCCACCTTCTGGAACTGCTCTTATTTCTTCTCAACCTATGCTCCCCAGTACCTTGCAGTGAGCTCATCCTTGAAGATAAAAAGCAGAAATATCCTGGATAAGTGGATTGTCTCCAAATTGAACAGCCTGGTGCTGGAGGTAACAGGGTTTTTAAATGCTTATGATATTACTTCTTCTGCCCGTCTGATAGAAGACTTCGTTATTAATGACCTTTCTCTCTGGTATGTCAGGAGAAGCCGGAAGAGATTTCAAAACCCTCAAACAGCCGCGGAATTAAAAAGGGCCGCAAAAGTTTTGGGATGCGTGCTACTGAACCTCAGCAGGCTTTCCGCTCCTTTCATACCGTTTCTCTCAGAACAGATATACCAGAAAATCAACAAAAAAAAGAAAGAGGCGCAGGTATCCGTACATTTGGATAAATGGCCCAAGGCTTCAAAGAAAGATATGGACTCAAATCTTAATGAAAGGATGGCGCAGGTCAGGCAGATAGTTACCGGAGCCTTAGCTGAGAGAGCAAAGGCCGGCATCAAGGTGAGGCAGCCCCTTCTTTCCATCCAGATAAAAGAAAAAAATCTATCCCAGGACAAAGAGCTTTTAAATCTAATTAAGGAAGAAATTAATGTTAAAAATATTTCCTTTGGTGATAAAATGGAGCTGGATACAAAAATAACTGAAGAATTGGCGCAGGAAGGCATGGTCCGGGAGGTTGTCAGGAATATCCAGCAGATGCGGAAAGAGGCAGGGTTTACTCCAGAAGATACCATCCTGGTTTATTTTGAAAGCTCTCCCAGGTTAGCCGCTGTCTTAAAAGAAAATAAGAAAAAGATAATCAGGAGTATCAAAGCCGCAGATTTACTTGAAGGAAAGGCAAAAAAAACCGCCAAAAAAGATTTGGTTTTGGGAGAGGAAAAATTAAAAATTTCCATAAAAAAAGTAAAAAATAATCATTATGTCAGAAGCAAACAGGGGTAGAACCTTCGGCCTGGAAGATGAACCTAAACCTATTGGCCCTGAAGAGAATCAGGAATCTTCGGAACAAGTAAAGCCTTTTAGGGAATTTTTAAAGGAAAAAGGAGAAGATTTTTTAAAGGGACGCCCTGTTACCCCTAAAGATTCTCTCAGAAGGCAGCTGGATCGGATGGCTGAAAGTAGGGAACAAAAAAAAGAAAAGACTGCGGCCGCTAAAAAAATAGAAAAAGGAAAAGAAGGAGAAATTTGGGTTAAAGAAAAGGCAAGACGAGATGATATAGTGAAGATGTTTAGAGGTGAAAAGGGCAAGAGGGGGTTGTTAAATAAGACCGGAATGAAAGAAAGAGAGAGAAAACTCTATGCCGAAAGTCTTTTCAAAAAGACAAGCAGCGGTTATGTCAGGAAAGAGACTCTAAAAAAAGAGTATGAAAGATTAAAGGATGAACACAGCAAGTCAAGACGGGAATATCAGAGATTAAAGAAAGCATCCGAACGCGCAAAAATTGTTAAGGAAAGGGAAATTCTTGAAAAAAAGGATAAACTGCTCCATCACATCTTTGGAAAACCTAAAAAGTAAATGTTTGCCCACTACCGCACCAGGGGTCTTATCTTAAGGAAGGTTGATCGCAGAGAAGCCGATCAACTCTTTATTATTTATACCGAAGATTTCGGCAGGATAGCGGTTCTGGGCCGCGGCATCAGAAAGCTCACCTCCAAACTAAGAGCCGGCATAGACGTTCTTTATCTTTCCGAAATAGAATTCATCCAGGGCAAGGGCTATAAGACACTGATAGATGCCGTTGCAGTTGAAAAATTTAACGTCATAAGGTCCGACCTCAAAAAGTTGTCACTGGCCTTAAAAGTATCCCGGATACTGGAGAAGACGGCAGTAGACCAGGAACGGGAAAAAGATATTTGGGAGCTCTTGTTGTCTGTTTTAACGGTCTTGGAAATACAGGGCTTGAATCCCGTAAAATTAAAGCTTCTCTATTTTTATTTTTTATGGAACCTACTGGCTGTGCTCGGCTATTCTCCTCAACTCCGGAAGTGTTCTGTGTGCGGAAGAAACCCTGACCCCGCTAATATTTATTTCAGCCCCGAGATGGGAGGAATAATCTGTCCTCTCTGTCATCGGAAAGGATCGAGCGCGCAAAAGAAAGTGGAGGCCGACACTGTGAAGATATTGAGAATTATCCTTAGCGGTCGAAAAGACCTGCTCCTCGGCTTGAAAGTCGGAGATAAACATATTAAGCTTTTAAATGAAGTATCGAAAGATTATTTATTGTGGAGAGACACGGTAAAATGATATACTTAATAGAGATTTATCCCTTGAAAAATCTATGAATAAATTAGTTACTTTTATCATTGTTCTGGCCTTAATAGCCGGTGTGGCTGGTTTTCTTTGGAATTGGCAGGACAATCTTTATTCCAAAGAGGGCTTAAGGCTTGAGATTTTCGGCCCCACCGAGGTTTCCTTGGGACAGGAGGTAGAATACATTATCCGGTACAAAAATAACGGCAATTTCCGGTTGGACAACCCGGAACTGATTTTTGAGCCTCCGGAGCATTCCCTTAAAGACGGAAAAATATATGAGCGCCAGATACTCGGTACAGACCAGATAGGAGAGGCCATCTACCCCGGGGAAGAGAAGACATTTTCCTTTACCATGACCCTGCTGGGTAATGAAGGGGAAATTAAGATAGCCAGGGCTTTTTTAAGCTATCAGCCTAAGGACTTGAAGGCGCGATATGAATCCTCGTCCAGCTTTACCACCCAGATAAAATCTGCCCCTTTGACCTTTGAATTTGACCTGCCTTCTAAGGTAGCAGATTCCAAGGAATTCGTTGTTAGGATTAACTATTTTTCCAACATCGATTCTTTGCTTACCGATTTAAGATGTCAGGTGGAATATCCATCGGGTTTTGAATTTATCAGCTCTTCTCCCAAGTCCATAGAAAAGACGGATTGGGAAATTCCTGTATTGAATAAGTCAGAAGGCGGCAGGATAGAAATTACGGGGAAGCTTTCCGGCAATCCGGGAGATGCCAGAGTATTCAGCGCCAAACTCGGCCTTCTTAAGGACGGGGAGTTTATAGTTTTAAAGGAAACTACCAGGGGAGTGGAAATAGTTAACCCTTCTCTCTATCTGAGGCAGGAGATAAACGGAAATCCCCAATATGTAGCCCTGCCCGGAGAATGGCTGCATTACGAGATTTATTTCAAGAATATAGGAGAGGAAGACCTTGCCAACCTATTTATGGTCAGCAGTCTTGAGGGAGATGCTTTTGATTTCCAGACCATAAAGACAGATTACGGCAGTTATCAGGAAGGTGACAACTCAGTCGTATTCGATTGGAAAAGGGTTCCCCAGCTCCAATATCTGGCACCCCTAGAAGACGGAAGGGTAGAATTCTGGATTAAATTAAAAGACGGTTTGGGCAACGTTAAAAATCCAGTACTGCGCAATAAAGTATTTATCGGCCAGGTGAAGGAAGAATTTGTTACCAAGATAAGTTCCAAGATTGAACTTTCCCAGAAAGGTTATTTTCAGGATGAGGTTTTCGGCAACAACGGACCCATTCCCCCGGAGGCGGGCAAGTCCACCACTTATACCATAATGTGGCAGGTAAAAAACTATTATTCCGACGTTAAGAACGTCAAGGTCAAGGCCGTCTTACCCGAGAACGTGGAACTGACGGGGAACATTTTTCCTGAAGGATCAGTATCCAAATTTACTTTTGATTCTGACTCCCGGGAAATAGTATGGTCCATCGGAGACTTGCAGAGAGGTGTGGGAATTGCCGGAGACAACCTCACATTGGCTTTCCAGGTTTCCTTTATTCCCAACCAGAATCAGAGGGGGCAGGTGGCGGAAATCATTAGTCAGGCCAGGATAAGCGGTGAGGACACCTGGACGGAAATAACCATAGATAGTTTTTCTCCGGCCGTGAACACCACTTTACCCGATGACCCCAGCGTTTCCGACGAACAGGGAATAGTGGGAGGTTAATGCTTTAAATATGGAAGACAATTTGGAAAAGATAATATCTCTTGCTAAAAGAAGGGGATTCATTTACCCTTCTTCGGAAATCTACGGAGGATTGGCCGGGTTTTATGATTTTGGCCCTCTGGGAACGGAGCTCGAGAGAAACATTAAAGATTCTTGGTGGAAAAACATGGTTTGGGATAGGGAAGAGGTAGTGGGCCTGGATAGTGCGGTCGTCTTCAATCCTAAGGTTTGGCAGGCCTCCGGACATGTAGATAATTTTACAGACCCTCTGGCAGAGTGTAAGGCATGCCACAAAAGGTTTCGGGCAGACCATCTGGTAAAAGACCAGGCAGAAGAAGGCAAACTCGATGAACACGGAGCCTATGACCCAGACGATATTGACGAGATAGCCAGGGCTATAGAAAAGATAAATTGCCCCGAGTGCGGAGGAGAACTTATGCCTCCCCGCCAATTCAATCTGATGTTTAAGACTTTTATCGGTCCGGTAGAAGATACGGAAGCCCGGGCCTTTTTAAGGCCGGAAACGGCGCAGGGTATTTTTATCAATTATAAGAATATTTTAGATACCCAAAGACTGAAGGTTCCTTTCGGCATAGCTCAGATAGGAAAAGCCTTCAGGAACGAGATTACTCCACGAAACTTTATCTTTAGGTCCAGGGAGTTCCAACAGATGGAAATGGAATATTTCGTCAAACCAGGGGAAGATGAAAAACTCTTTAATTTTTGGGTGCAGGAAAGGAAAAGGTGGTATACAGAGGAACTGGGGATGGACGAAGATAAATTAAGGATTCGTCCTCATACCAAAGAGGAACTGGCTCATTATGCTAAGTCCTGTTCTGATATAGAATATAAGTTTCCCTTCGGATGGGGAGAGATTGAGGGTATAGCCAACAGGACGGATTTTGACTTAAAAAAACATCAGGAATTTTCAGGAACCGACCTGAGGTATTTCGACGACGTTTCCAAGGAGTACTTCACGCCCTTTGTTATTGAGCCTTCTTGCGGTGTGGAAAGAATACTTTTAGCAGTGCTGTGCGGGGCTTATACGGAAATATCAGGAGGCAGAACGGAAACCACCAAGGCGGCTAAAGAACTGGAAGTGGTAATGAAAATAGGCCGGAAGCTGGCTCCCGTAAAAGTGGCAGTATTTCCTCTGGTTAGGAATAAACCTCAGTTGGTGGAAAAGAGCCGCCAGGTTTACGAGCTGGTTAAGGGTAATTTCGCCTGCCAATATGACGAAACAGGCTCCATCGGCAGGAGATACCGCAGAGCGGATGAAATAGGAGTGCCTCTGGCTGTTACAGTTGATTTTGAAACCCTGGAGCAAGATGATGTTACCGTCCGCGATAGGGATTCTATGAAACAGGAAAGGATTAAAATCGAAGAGCTTACAAATTTTTTAAAAGAAAAATTACAAAATTAATTTCCTATGTATAAGAAAACGACACTTGATAATGGGCTGAGGATAATCACTATTCCTCAGAAAAGCACTCAGGCTGCCACAGTCTTGGTTTTGGTGGGTACGGGGTCAAAATATGAAACCAGGGACATCAACGGTATTTCCCATTTTTTGGAACACATGTATTTTAAAGGTACCAAAAAAAGGCCCTCTCCTGTTATGGTTAGTGAAACCCTGGATAGGATTGGGGGGATTTACAATGCCTTTACTTCCGAAGAATATACGGGCTATTATGCCAAAGTCGCTTTTTCATATTTAGACTCTGCCCTGGAATGGGTAGCCGATATTTTCTTAAACTCCCTTCTCGCAGAAGAGGAGGTGGCCAAAGAGAAAAACGTTATAACAGAGGAGATAAACATGCGTTACGACCATCCCATGCTTTATGTCCAGGTACTCTGGAATCAGCTTTTGTACGGGGACCAGCCCGCTGGCTGGGATGTAGCGGGCACCAAAGAAAGCGTAGCTTCTATTACCAGAAAAAAGCTCACAGAATATATGAAAAATCAGTACGTAGCCTCCAATACCGTCATATGCGTGGCGGGCAGGATGGACGAGGATGCTGTGATAAAAAGAATAAAAAAGTATTTTTCCAAAATAAAAACAACAAAACCTTTAGTCCGGGCTCAGGTCTTTGAAAGGCAGTCAAATCCCAATCTCCTCATTCATAATAGAGAAACCGACCAGGCCCATCTCTATTTGGGAAATAGGGCCTATAATGTTTTCCATCCCCAAAAATATGCCCAGAGGATTTTATCCTTGATTATGGGGGGGATGATGAGTTCCCGTCTATTTGTCAGGATAAGAGAAAAAATGGGAGCTGCCTATTATATCGCCGCAGAATCTTCCGAAGACCAGGATACGGGATATCTGGCGGCCAGGGTAGGTGTGGACGTCAGCCGGGTGGAAGACGTCGTCTCGGCCATCCTGGAGGAATTCAAGAAAATTTCTACGGAAAAAGTTCCTCCCGCAGAACTTAAAAAAGCCAAAGACTACGTCAAAGGAAAGACGGCGCTCCTGCTGGAATCGTCAGACGCTCTAGCCGCTTTTTATGCCAATCAGGAAATACTTGAAAGGGAAATCCTTACTCCTCAACAGATATTTTCCCATATTGATAAGGTGACCCCGGGAGATATTTTGAAAATCTCATCAGAAATATTTAAACCTCAAAGCCTTAACTTGGCTGTGATAGGGCCTTTCTCCAACCAGGAAAGGTTTCAAAAATTATTAAAAATTTAAATTTCACAAAACCATGGATGAAGAAAAAGTCTTAGACATATCTTGGGGCACTATTTTAAAAATAGCCGTTGTATTCCTGGGTATATATATCCTCTTTTTAATAAGGGACATTCTTGTGTGGACTATTTTCGGGTTGGTAATATCCATTCTTTTTAATCAGCCCATCGATTTCTTAGAAGAAAAGAGAATCCCCCGGGTTATAGCCACCATACTGGTTTATACGGTGGCCTTTACCATTCTTACCCTGATTTTTTACTGGATAATTCCCATATTTATTGCTGAAATACAGCAGTTGACCAAACTCTTCCCCCAATATTTCGAAAAGCTGGCTCCTCCCCTAAGAGGATTACAGATAGAAGCTTTCAATAGTTTCGAAACATTCACTCAGGTTCTCCAAGAGTGGTTAAAGACAGCTTCCTCCAGTATTTTCGGAGCCGTCATTTCTATCTTCGGAGGAATATTTTCTACCATTACCATTTTTTCCATAGCAATATTCTTTTCCATAGAGGAAAGCGACATCGACAAAGCTATTAAGCTTTTAGCGCCCAAAGACCACGAGGATTATTTCCTCAATCTCTGGAAGAGGTGCCAGAGTAAAACCGCTTACTGGTTCGGCAGCAGGCTTTTAAGCAGCCTTTTTGTAGGATTGGTTTCCTATGTGGCTCTGGAGGTAGTCAAATTAAAGTATGCCTTTATCCTAAGTCTATTTGCGGGCATTATGGATATTATTCCTGTATTAGGACCTATATTTGCGGGTTTGGTCATTGTCCTGCTGGCTGCCCTGGAGGAATGGTGGAAAGCTCTGTTCGTGCTCATTGCCTTCGTGCTCATTCAGCAGATCGAAGGGAATATTGTGACTCCTCTTTTAACCAGGAGGATGGTCGGACTGCCTTCGGTATTGGTGCTTATAGCTTTACTTATTGGAGGAAGATTATGGGGAATTCTGGGGGCTGTATTGGCTATTCCTTTAACTAGTATTATCTATGAATTCATAAGTGATTTTCTTAAAGGAAGAAAAGAGATTAATGAGGAAGCTGTTTAAAATCTATGGCAACTCTCTACGTGGTAGGAACCCCCATAGGGAATCTTGACGATATAACCTTGAGGGCTTTATCTGTCCTGAAAGAGGCGGATTTTATCTTGTGTGAGGATACCAGGGTTACGGCAAAACTGCTTCATCATTATGGCATCGATAAGCCGACTATCAGCTACCATCAGCACAGTAAACTTAAAAAAGTGGAGGATATCATCAAGCTGCTGGAACAGGGCAGGAGTCTGGCTCTGGTTTCCGACGCAGGCACTCCCGGCATATCTGACCCCGGCAATAAATTGATAGAAGAAGCCGTAAAGAGATTTGGGGCGAAAGCAGATGTGGTGACGGTTCCCGGCCCTTCGGCAGTAACTGCAGCCCTCAGTGTCTGCGGATTTCCGACAGACAATTTTTTATTCTTGGGATTTCCTCCTGCGAAACGCAAAAGAAGGAGATTTTTTCAAAAAATCATAGATTCGGAATATCTCGCAGTATTTTATGAGTCTCCCCACCGCGTTATTAAAACCTTGCAGGAAATTGATAATTTATCTAAAAAAAATTTAAGAGTAGTAGTGTGTCGGGAATTGACCAAAAAATTTGAAACTCTCTACCGCGGAAATATCCCGGAAGTAATATCACAGTTTGGGGAAGACCAAATCCGTGGGGAGTTTGTAGTTATAATTGATAAAAATCGTGAGTAAGAAAATTTTTATAGCAACTGCCATAGATTATGTTAATGGCAGTCCCCATATTGGTCACGCGTTGGAGAAAATCCAGGCAGACGTTTTATCCAGATACCACCGGCTTAAGGGCGAGGATGTTTTCTTTTTGTCGGGCACCGACGAAAACAGCCTCAAGAACGTAAAGGCAGCGGAAAAGGAAGGCCTGCCCGTCAAAGAACTGGTAGATAAGAATGCCGGCAAGTTCTATGAATTAAAGCAGGCGCTTAACTTGAGTTACGACGATTTTATAAGGACTACCCAGGAACGCCACCGTCAAGGAACTGAAAAACTGTGGCTTGCCTGCAGGAATGATATCTACAAGAAGTCTTACCAGGGTCTTTACTGTGTGGATTGCGAGGAGTTCTATAAGGAGAGCGAGCTCTCAGAAGGGCTTTGTCCGGAACATAAGACGAAGCCGGAGCTGATTGAAGAAGAAAATTATTTTTTCCGTTTGTCAAAGTATCAGGCCCGACTCAGGGAGCTTATCGGACTGGGTAAGGTAAGAATTATACCGGAAACAAGAAAAAACGAGGTTTTAAGTTTTATAGACCAGGGGCTGGAGGATATTTGCATTTCTCGTTCTCGGGAGAGAGCCCACGGCTGGGGGATTGAAGTTCCTGGCGACCCTAGTCAGATAATCTGGGTATGGTTTGACGCTCTGTCCAATTATATCAATGCCGTAGGTTATGCAGAGGACAGGGATAGATTCCAAGCCTGGTGGGAGGAAAACGATGACAAAATCCACGTTATTGGCAAAGGTATCCTCCGATTCCACGCCGTTTACTGGCCCGCTCTGCTTCTTTCCGCCGGTGTTTCCCTGCCCGAACAAATATTCGCCCACGGCTATATCACCCACAATGGAGAAAAAATGTCCAAATCCCTGGGAAATGTGGTAGACCCCTTTAAGGTGGTGGAAAAGTACGGTGCGGATGCCGTCAGATATTTCCTGATGAGAGAAGTAGTTTCCACTCAGGACGGTGATTTTACCTACGAGAGATTGGAGGAAAGGTATAATTCAGATTTGGCCAAGGGAATAGGCAATCTATTGGCGCGTTTGACAGCCGTGGCTTCAAAGCCCGGCCTTGCTCCGGAGATAAAAATTGCAGAAATTCACAACAACGAATTTTATCCCAGAATAATGGATGCCTGGGATAAATACCACGTGAGCCTTAAGGATTTTAAGTTCAATGAGGCCTTAATGGCTGTTTGGGAACTGATAGGCTTTTGCGACCAATACATAGAAAAAAACAGGATATGGGAAAAACCCGAAGAAAAGAATGCCTGCGTGGCGTGTCTGCTTTATTCTGTCGCGGAGATAACCAAAATGCTGGAGCCCTTCCTGCCTGAAACCGCAGACAAGATACTATGCCAGTTGCGCCTCAAGACTGAAGGAGCAAAATGCAGTTTTGATATAGAAAAGGGAGAAGCCCTTTTCCCGAGATTGGAATAAACCCCTTATCGTATTGAAAGAGATAATTAAGGTGTCCGCACGGGCATTTTTTTCTTGACTTTGAATTAAATTATGTTAGTTTATAGATGGTAATTTTAAAAAGAGGTGGAATTATTGGTTGAAGAAAAACCGACAGGCGAATTTGAATCTTA
>CAZEQH010000003.1:0-66398 GCA_964514375.1 uncultured Candidatus Saccharibacteria bacterium | reverse complement strand
TTAAAATGAAAAAGGCTAAAAGGCAAGTTGTAATAGATGCTTTTTAATTTACAAACAATCGGTTTTAACCTACAATAGTAAGATACAAAAATGTCAAAAAGAAAAGACAATAAGGAAAATCTAGGGCTTAAAAATTTTTGCCTGACATTCATAAGATGGGGCACATACCTGATTTTGTTTACCCCGCTTATCTTAGCCAGGGCTTCTTTTTTCCCGTTCGTCACTCCCAAAACTATTTATTTCAGGGTTCTAACCGATATCATATTCGGGTTTTATTTCATCCTGGCCGTCTTTTTTCCGGATTACAGGCCTAAAATCAATGTCCTTTCCATAGCCGTTTTCCTTTTCGCGGGCGTCTTTATTTTAACTTCTATTACGGGAATAAACTTCACCCGGAGCTTCTGGAGCACCTATGAAAGGATGACGGGCGTGCTTACCATTTTGCATCTGACGGCATTTTTTGTGGTGATTACCAGTGTCTTCAAAGAAAGGAAAGACTGGGACAAGATTCTCGGCCTTTCTATGCTGGTGGGCGTTCTGCTCTGCTGCTATGTACTGGCGGCCAACGAAGCTTCCACCAGGGGAGGAGGCACAGTAGGCAACACATCTTTCATGGCAGCGTACCTGCTTTTTGATATTTTCTTTGCCATAATGTTCCTCCTGGAAAAAAGGAGTACCGCTTGGCGCCTCTATTCTGCGGTATCCTTGCTGTTTTATATGCCAGTTCTCATCAGCGCTAACGCCAGAGGGGCTACGGTTTGTCTTTTCGGGGGGTTAGTACTACTGCTGCTGGCATATCTTGTTTTTTCTGAAAAAAAACCCTTGAAAACAGCAGGCGTATCCCTGGTTTTGATTCTTATAATAGGTGCGGTTGCCTTAGCCGTCATCAGACCCCCTTTCGTTCAGAACGAAATTTCCTATCTTTTAAATCAAATGAGTCCCAGGTTCGTTGTCTGGCAAAAGGCCTGGGAGGGATTTTTGGAGAGACCGATTCTGGGATGGGGCCCGGAGAACTTCAACGTTGTTTTCCTTCAGCATTTCAACCCCTGTATGTTCATACCCAACAAGTGCGGTGGAGAGGTCTGGTTTGACCGTGCCCACAATATTGTTTTTGATACTTTGGTAACCATGGGCATAGTAGGGATGATAAGTTATCTGTTCATCTTCGGTGCGGCCGTAATGGGTATTTTCCGCAAATACGTTAAAGAAAAGGAGGATTTCTTCCCTTACTGGGTAGCGATGATTCTGCTGATAGTGTATTTTTTCCAGAACCTGCTGGTGTTTGATATGATTTCAAGCTATATGATATTCTTTCTGGCTCTGGGATTCGCCTACTTTTTAATGGCCAGAGAAGGGGAGACGGTGCCGGCCGTTACCGAAGAGAAGGAATCAAAGTTTTCAACCATCGTAAGAAAGAAGACCGTAAAGTATCCCGTCTTTTTGCTGGCAGCCGGCCTTATGGGATTCGTGCTCTTCTTTATGAATATCCAGCCCTATAACAGCGCCATCAACGTGGTGAGAATCATAACAGCCAAGGGCGGAATTGAGGAGCAGACGGAGTTTTTCAAGAAAGCTCTGAATTCCTGGATGGAGAAATACGAAGTGAGAGAGCAGTTCGCCCAGAGACTTTATAATGTTTCCCCGCCGGCGCCCGGGGAAGAAACGGAAAAAGTGAAGGCGATATTTAATCTGGCGGAAACTGAAATGGAAAAGAGCATCAGGGAGAATTCTCTGGATTTCAGGCCCCGCCTTTTCCTGGGGAGGCTTTATGCCGCAGACTATCGCACCACCTTTGATTCATTGAAACTGGATGTTGCGGAAAAGACCCTGGAAAAAGCAATAGAGATAAGCCCCACCAACCAGCAGGGCTATTGGTATATGACCGAAGTGAAGCTGGCCAAGAATGAGCAGGACGAAGTGTTCAGCCTGTTCCAGAAGGCAATCGATTTGGAGCCGGAGCTTGGCCTGTCATATTGGTATTCCGGATTGACCTATAAGATGATAGGAGAATACAGTAAAGCCATCGAAAAAATAAACGAGGCGGAGCAGGCAGCTTACCCTTATCGCTGGAGAGAGAATAGCAGCGATTTGAACCAGGTCATTGAAATGTATAGAGTAATTGGAGACCATAAAACTCTAGTGCAGCTTTACCAGGACTCTCTGAAACTTGATTCTGAAGACGCTAATACTTGGGCGAATTTAGCTGAAAGCTATGCCAAACTGGGGCAGAACCAGCAGGCCCGTGAGGCAGCCATTAAAGCAAAAGAGCTGAACCCTGACCTGACGGAAAACGTAGACAAGTTCATACAAAGCCTGCAATAAGGATACTCTTGACAAATTCAGCAAATTTGGTAGAATTGGAAGCAGTGAGCGCTCTCTTTTAATAAGAGAACTCCTGTAAGTCGACAACAGACACTCCTCGAGCAGTGTCTGTTGTTTTTTGAGTAGACGTTCGATGTTTGGTTGTGGGGTGTCCCCCTCGGCCGTAGCCCGGAGGCTAGGCCTACGGGCGAGGCCCTCGGCAACCGCCTGAATCCTAATTGCAAACACCGAACACCGAACTCCGAACCTCGAACTTTCTTGTTGTTTTTTGAAAATCCGTGTGTAATAATTAAAATTGGGCCGGGAGGCAGCACTCACATAGACTTACCTAGGAGTTAACTCTCCCGGCCCTTTGAGTTATGAATACGGAAATTGATAATAAAATCAGGGAAAAATTACCCGGCGTTGAATATCAGGTGCTTTTGGAAAACCATACTACTTTCCGGATTGGAGGGCCGGCCAGATTTTTTTTGGCGGCCAATACAAAAGAAAAAGTTATCCAAGGAGTCAAGGCCGCAGTGGAGCTGGGTATTCCGTTTTACCTAATAGGAGGGGGCAGTAAGCTGTTGATTTCCGATAAGGGTTTCAACGGTCTGATAATCAAAGTAAAAAACGCAGAGTTTGAAATAAAAGATGATTATGCCGTGTCTGGAGCAGGACTTTCTCTGGATAAATTAATTAAAGAATCCAATGAGGCGGGATTAACGGGATTGGAGTGGGCGGCTGGAATTCCCGGAACCGTCGGGGGAGCGGTGAGAGGGAATGCCGGGGCCTGGTATGGTTCCATGAAGGATGTTGTGGAGGAGGTGGAGGCTTTCGACTCGGAAACGGGTAAAATAAGAAATATCAGTAAAGCTAATTGTGATTTTTCCTACCGCAGCAGTGTCTTCAAGAAAAATGCTAATTTGATAGTTTTGTCCTGTAAGATTCGTTTAAAGAAGGGGGACAAGAAAAAAGGTGCAGAAGAGATGGCGGAGTACGTTGATTATCGCAGGAAAAAGCATCCCTTAGAATTTCCTTCAGCCGGCAGTATCTTTAAGAATCCTTCATCGGAAAAAGAGAGCACGGATAAAGAAAAGCCTGAAGGCCTCGCCCGCGGCCGGCCTATGGCCGAGGGCCTGCCTGCCGGCAGGCTCATCGCGGAATCCGGATTGGCCGGCAGAAGAATAGGAAACGTAAAAATCTCGGAAAGACATTCCAATTTCATCGTCAATCTGGGAGGAGGCAAGGCAGAAGAAGTGAAAGAACTTATTGCCTTAGCCAAACAGGAAGTAAAGGAAAAATTCGGCATTAACCTCGAGGAGGAGCTTCAATATTTGGAGTAGTTGATGGATAAATTATTTTTCCAAATCAGAGTTATGAAGAGTATTTTTCTTGACATACTCTTTTTAAAAATGAGAAAATAATATAACATATTAAATTTTTTAAAAAATAAAGGTCGAATTTTTTCCAAATTATTCAAAAACATTTACATGGCAAAAAAGAAAGCAAAAAAGGCAGCCAAGAAAAAGAAACCCATGAAGAAGAAGCCCATGAAGAAAAAGGCAGCCAAAAAGAAAGCAAAGAAAAGGAAATAAAATTATCCCCGCCTAAAATTTCAATACTTGAAAATTTCAGTAAAGATATTAAAATATAGGCGGGCTTTCCTTTATTATGAGGATAAATATTAAAACAAAAGACATAGAATTAAAACCCGCTGTTAGGGATTTTATTGAAGAGAAAGTTAATTCCGTTGAGAAATTTATTGATAGCTTGTACGACGGCAATTATGTCAGCCCCTCTTCAGGCAAGGTGAAATCTCCGGCTGAGGCCTGGGTGGAAATCGGAAAAACCACCCGGCATCACAAAAAAGGACAGGTATTCATGGCAGAGACCATACTGAAATTTCCCAAACATGAAGTTGTGGCCAAGGCTGTTTCTCAGAGCTTGGAATCTGCCATAACGAAAATGAAAGACGAACTCCAGATAGAGCTGAAGAAGGAGAAAAGAAAAGCGCGAGGCCGGAAAAGGAGAATATCGGAAAAGAAGGGGCGGGCTTAAGACCAGGTTTTTATTTTTTCCCTTGCGGATTGAAGCAATAAACCCGTTTATCGGGGCTTTATTTTTTTTGATATAATCCCTATAATAAAGAACCAACATGTCTATTTTCGACAAAATATTAGGCGATGCCAACCAAAAATACATACAGAAAGTACAGCCTCTGGTAGATAAGATTAATAACCTCGAAAAGGAGTTTGGGGAGTTTTCCGATGAGCAGCTGAAAGAAAAAACCAAGTATTTTAAGGAAAGATTAGACAAGGGTGAAACCCTGGACGATTTGCTCCCGGAAGCTTTCGCCGCGATAAGAGAGGCGTCTAAGAGAGTTTTAGGCCAAAGACATTACGACTGCCAGCTGGTGGGGGGAATAGTACTGCACGAGGGTAAGATAGCCGAGATGAAAACCGGTGAAGGAAAAACCCTGGCCGCCACCCTGCCTCTTTATTTGAACGCCCTGGAAGGCAAGGGATGCCACCTGGTTACAGTCAATGATTATCTGGCTAGAAGGGATACCGTCTGGATGGGACAGATATATTATGCCCTGGGGCTTACCACAGGGTGTCTTAACCATGAGCAGTCTTTTTTGTACGACCCTGATTACAAGAAACCAGAGGAAGACAAGGAAGAGATGAGGGATACCTTGGGAGGGTTTTACGTAGTGGAGGATTTTCTGCGGCCGTGTTCCCGGCAGGAGGCCTATGCGGCTGATATCACTTACGGCACCAACAACGAATTCGGTTTTGATTATTTAAGAGACAACATGGCCTATGAATTTTCCCAGAGGGCCCAAAGAGATTCTAATTACTGCATTATTGACGAAGTAGATTCCATTCTCATAGATGAGGCGAGAACTCCTTTGATTCTTTCCGCTCCCGATACGGAGAGTTCTAAATGGTACAAGGACTTCGCCTCAATCATTCCGAGACTAAAACCCGAGAAGGACTACACCATAGACGAGAAGCTGAAGGTGGTAAGTATTACAGAAGACGGAATCAGTAAGGTGGAGAGTATTCTTGGGGTTAAAAATATTTATGAACAGAAGGGCGCCAGATATCTTCATCACTTGGAGCAGGCTCTCAGGGCACAGGCTATAAATCCCGCAGACGGAAAGCCTCTATTTGCCCGCGACAGGGACTATATTGTTAAGGACGGGGAGATTGTCATTATAGATGAATTTACGGGCCGCCTTATGCCCGGAAGGCGCTGGTCTCACGGCCTGCATCAGGCGGTTGAGGCAAAGGAAAACGTTCCGGTTAAGCCGGAATCCCTGACTATGGCCTCCATTACTTTCCAGAATCTGTTTAGAATGTATGGGAAACTTGCCGGCATGACGGGTACTGCCTTAAGTTCTGCGGAGGAATTTGACTCCGTATACAAATTGAGGGTAGTAGTTGTTCCTACCAACAAGCCGGTGATAAGGGATGACATGGCGGATAAGGTTTATGCTACTGTGCATGGTAAATTCAAAGCTCTGGTAAAGGATATTGCGGAAAGGAATGCCAAGGGACAGCCCATGCTGGTGGGTACGCGCTCTGTAGACAAAAACGAATATCTCTCCAAACTTTTAGAAAAAGAGGGAATATCTCATCAGGTTTTGAATGCTAAGAACCACCAAAGGGAAGCTGAGATTATTGCCCAGGCAGGAAGACTTAAGGCGGTTACCGTAGCTACCAACATGGCAGGAAGAGGAGTGGATATTATTCTGGGAGGGAATCCTCCGGATGCAGAGGAAGCAGAAAAGGTGAAAAAGGCAGGAGGCCTGCACGTAACAGGCACAGAAAGACACGAAGCCAGGCGGATAGACAATCAGCTGAGAGGAAGGTCGGGCAGGCAGGGAGACGAGGGATCCAGTCAATTTTTCCTTTCCCTGGAAGATGACCTCTTGAGAATATTCGGAGGTGATAGGACCAAGAGCTTGGTGGAAAAACTCAATCTTCCGGAAGACCAGCCCATTGAATCCGGTCTGGTGTCCAAGGTTATTGAAGAGGCCCAGTCCAGGATAGAAGGCGCCAACTTTGATATCAGAAAGAGGGTGTTGGAGTATGACGATGTTTTGAACAAACACAGGGAAGTCATTTATAAGAGGAGAGAGGAAATTTTACATAAGGAGAAGCAAGGAGAATTGATTTCCTTCATCAGGGAGATAATTAAGAAAGCGAACCTCCCGGTGAAAGAGTATGAGGCCAAGACAGCAAAGATAGGTGAAAAAAATATGAACAACGTGGCCAAGGTTATCTATTTGAGGGTGCTGGACATGCTCTGGATGGAGCACTTGGAAAATATGGAGTATCTAAGGGATTCCGTGAGATTGAGGGCGTACGGAAAGAAAGATCCTCTGTTGGAATACAAAAAGGAAAGCTTAGACATGTTCAAGCGACTGCTGGCTGCCATTGATTTTACCGCAGCCAATGCCCTTATGAAGGCCGAGATATCGCTGAAGAAGGAGGAAGACAAACAGCAGAAGAAACATATTCCTCAGCAGAACAAGCCAGGCAGAAACGACCCCTGTCCCTGCGGCAGTGGGAAAAAATACAAAAAGTGCTGCGGAAAGTAAAGAGTGATAAAATAAAAAAATGGACATAGGCAATCAGTATCTGCACGAAGTGGTAATTACCGCCATTATCGTAAAAGACGGCAAATATTTGATTACGAGACGTTCTTTAAATAAAAAGAGATTTCCTGGAATGTGGACGGTGCCCGGCGGTAAAATGGAAACAAGCGACTATTTAAAACTGCCTAAAGACACTGAACATTATTGGTACAACGTTCTGGAGAGAACGCTGCGGCGCGAGGTAAAAGAAGAAGTGGGAATAGAGATAAACAATATCTATTACGTTACTAGTCTGGCGACCGTACACGGAGACGGAAGTCCGTCTTTAGTAATATCATGTATGGCAGATTATGTCTCCGGAGAAATTACGTTACAACCGGAAGAATTAGACAAGTATGCCTGGGTGAGCCTTGAAGAAGCAAAAAACTACCGATTGATTGATGGAATCTATGATGAATTAGCCATGGCTCAAAATCAACGAACGGGCAAAAAAACCGAATGGCAGCGATTCGGTTAAATTTTGGTGCAGAATTAGCAGTCGTCATTAGCATCGAGTCTTTATGTTTTTTATTCCCATAGCCATTCTATTATTCCTTGTATTTGCTTTATCCCTGCCATTCCTGCTTCTGCTGGCGTATTTTCATATCATCGTGGTGGGTTTTTCTAACCTGGGCATTTCTCCGCACAACACCGTCATTATTCTTTTTCTGATACTGATAGGCTCTTTAATTAACATTCCCCTGACCAGGAAAGAGAGGGTTACAGTGCACGAATCAAGGGGGCTCTTTGGATTGTTCAGCGTTCCTATGGTAGAAACCAGTTATCTTGCCATAAATGTGGGAGGGGCGGTAATTCCCATCCTCTTGTCATTATATTTTCTTTATCAAATTTATATCAAAGGATTTGTTCTGAAACCCGTCTTTATTGCCTTGGGATTGATGATTATTATCTGCAGGGTCTTTTCCAAAGCGGTCCCGGGCAGGGGAGTAATGCTGCCTGCTCTGATTCCTCCTGCCTTTTCTGCCATTTTCTCCATGATATTGGCGCCTGGATTTGCCGCCCCCACGGCTTTCATCTCGGGGGTCCTGGGAAGCTTAATAGGAGCTGACCTTCTTAATCTCTGGAACATAAGAAAATACGGCGGCCTCCTTTCCATAGGAGGAGCCGGAGTGTTCGACGGCATTTTTTTGGTAGGAATAGTTTCTGCTCTTCTCTCCGGGCTGTGAGTAATCGGTTAGTCCCTTGACGATTTTTTGAAGAAATGTTTAAATAAAGAAACCTGGTCTTTTTGCACAGGGCATTCAATATTAAATTTTTAAGTTTTCAAAACCATGAATAAATTTGATTACCTAAAAATATGTTCGGAACTGCTTTCTAATTTAAAAAAGCGAGAAAAAGAAATCTTATCTCGCCGTTTTGGTCTTGGCGGCCAGACCAAAGAAACCCTGGAGTCTATAGGAAATAGTTTTGGACTTTCCAGGGAAAGAATAAGACAGATAGAGGTTTCTGCCATAAAGAAGGTGAAATCCCATACTAAAGAATATAAAAAAGTTTTTGAAAACTTTGAAAGGCGCTTAAAAAAATTCGGCGGTCTGCGCAGCGAAAACGAACTATTGGAGGAGTTGGGAGGCCAGGACAGCAAAAACGAGGTTTTTTTCCTCTTGAACCTGGATGGTAATATTAATAGGTTTAATAAAGCAGACGGTTTTCATAATTTGTGGATATTGAGTAAAGAGAATCTTCTGCATGCCAAAAGAGTTGTGGAAGAGGTGATGAAAAAACTGGAAGAAAGAGAGGAGCCGGTTCCGTTGGTTGAGCTTGAAGGCTATGTTCCCGTGGACAAGAAGGTGTTGGCTTCTTATCTTGGGGCAGCCAGCAATATCCAGAGCAACGATGCCGGACTGTACGGTCTTGCCCGTTGGCCGGAAATCAATCCCAAGGGCGTAAAAGACAAGGCTTACATCTCTTTAAAGAAGGCCGGAAGGCCTCTTCATTTTACCAAGGTAGCCCAGATGATAGACGGGGGGCACGTACAAACCGTTCATAATGAACTGATAAAGGACAACAGATTTATTTTGGTGGGCAGGGGTATCTACGCCCTTGCGGAATGGGGTTATTATCCCGGACAGGTTAAGGACGTGATAGAGAAAGTATTAAAAGAGTCAGGACAGCCCCTTGGTAAAAAAGAAATTATCAATAAGGTTTTAGAGCAGAGGATTATCAAAAAGAATACCATACTGCTGAACCTAAGCAATAACAATATCTTTGAAAGAAACCCTGAAGGTAGATACACCATAAAAGAGGCTTAAAAGATGTTTTCTTTTACTTTTTTGTTGGGGATTTATCCTGAAATTCAACAAACCGCCATCGATACGGTCATCGGGCCTCTCTGGCAGATAATCAGAAACTGGTGGTGGTTTTTACTGCCTTTTGCACTGCAAAAGCCTTTTTTATTTCTCTGGGAGCAGTGGAGGATTGAAAACTGGCTGGTTACGGTTTACCAGCCCACTCTATATGAGATAAAATTACCCAAGGAGAATCCCAAGCCGATGAGGGCCATGGAAAAGGTAATGAACAGCGTGCATAGTTCTATCTATCAACCCCCTGACTGGTGGGAAAAATGGATAGAAGGGCAGATACAGACATCCATATCCTTCGAGATAGCTTCCTTTGAGGGAAAGGTTCATTTTTATATCAGGGTTCACGAGGCATATGCAGATTCTGTGAAATCCGCTTTTTATGCTGAGTTTCCCAGCATTGAGATTACTCAAGTTGATGATTACACCAAATCCGTCCCGCAGGATATTCCTAACGAGGATTGGGATTTATGGGGAGCAAGTTACAAATTCTTAAAGGATAAACCCGAAGAAAACGCCTACCCTCTTCTTACCTATAGAGATTTTGAGAGAGAAACTGAGCTTCCGGAACAAAAGATAGATCCGGTGGCAAACCTCTTGGAGGCTCTCAGCGTGGTGGGGCCCAAGGAACACTTCTGGATACAAATGACCTGTACTCCCTTAACGCAGAATGAGAGCAATTGGATTGATCTCGGCAAACAGTTGAGGGACAAACTGGCCAGGAGAGAGGTGTCTGCGGGGGGTACGGAAAAAATGAAATTCAGGCCCATGGTATTTGAAGCGATGGATTTTCTGGTGACCGGCAAGGTGCCCGAGACTCCCACCGTGGAAAAGACCGCTCAGGAAACATATTTTGCCCCTGAGATGAGGTTGACTCCCGGAGAACGAGATACGATTGAGGCGGTTGAAAGAAAAATATCTAAGCCGGGCTTTTCCACCAACATCAGATTTGTATTTTCAGGTAAGAGGGGATACTGGCAGAAATCCAAGCTTAGGCTGGCTTTTGCCTTTTTCGGAAGTTATGCCACAGAAAACCTGAACACCCTGATCCCCGCCATAAATCTCACCAAGATACACAAGTCCTGGTTTTTGCCTATGAATTTGCTCCGCCCCAGGAGAATGTATCTGAGACAGAGAAAACTATTCAGGAATTATCTTATCAGGGTGCCTCCTTACTTTCCAAGATCACCGGGACCGGGAAAGTTCATATTGAATATAGAGGAGATGGCATCTCTTTATCATTTCCCATCATGGGAGGTGTCACCCGTGCCTGGTGTGTCCAGGATAGAATCCAGGAGGAAACCGGCTCCCGATTTGCCCAAGGAAGAATAAACGATCATGGCCAAAAAAAACGAAGAAGAAGCCATAGTATTTTTTGCGGAAACTACTTTTCGCGACCAGAAAGAGAGTGTAGGCATCAAGGCCGACGACAGGCGCCGGCATGTTTATGTTGTGGGAAAAACAGGCATGGGAAAGACGGCCATGGTAACCAACATGATTATCCAGGACATCAAGGCCGGGAGGGGAGTAGGTTTTATTGACCCTCACGGTGAGGCGGCAGAAGAAGTTTTAAACTCCATACCTTCCAGCAGGATAAACGATGTTGTTTATTTTAATCCGTCTGACATAAAGTATCCCATTGCTTTTAATGTTATGGAAAATGTGGGTTCGGAATACAAGCACTTGGTTTCTTCAGGACTGATGGAGGTATTCAAGAAGATGTGGCCGGACGTGTGGTCAGCCAGGATGGAATATATCTTAAGCAACGCCATTATGGCCCTTCTGGAGTATCCTAACTCAACGTTGTTGGGAGTTAACAGGATGCTGGCTG
The DNA here is from genome assembly GCA_964514375.1 of uncultured Candidatus Saccharibacteria bacterium. GTDB lineage: Bacteria > Patescibacteriota > Minisyncoccia > Minisyncoccales > JANBVM01 > CAZEQH01. The sequence goes on along the minus strand of CAZEQH010000003.1, from coordinate 55,300 downwards.
ACGCGGAATTCCGTAAAAAAATAGTGCAGAAGATAAGAGACCCTGTGGTAAAATCTTTTTGGGTGAATGAATTCGCCCGCTATACCCAGAGGTACGAAGTGGAGGCGACCGCCGCCATTCAGAACAAAATAGGCCAGCTCATTGCCAATCCATTGATAAGGAACATCATCGGCCAGGTGAAGTCTAAGATCGACATGAGGAAGATGATGGATGACGGCAAGATTCTTATTGCCAATCTTTCCAAGGGAAAGATGGGAGAGGATAATTCCAAGCTGTTGGGAGCTCTTTTGATTACCAAACTCCAGTTGGCCGCCATGTCCCGTGTTGACATACCGGAGGCGAAAAGAAAGGATTTTTTCCTGTATGTGGACGAATTTCAAAATTTCGCCACCGAGGCTTTTGCTTCCATACTGTCTGAAGCAAGAAAATACAGGCTTTCTTTAACGTTAGCCAACCAATATATTGCCCAGCTTGAGGAGATGACGCCTAACGGAAGAAGCACCAGGGTAAGGGATGCGATTTTCGGAAATGTAGGCACTATTATCACTTTCAGAGTGGGAGCGGAAGATGCAGAATATTTGGAGAAGGAATTCATTCCCGAACTGACGGCAGAGGATTTGGTGAATTTAGGAAAATACAACGTCTATATTAAATTAATGGTGGACGGTATAGCCGGCCGCCCGTTTTCCGCCAAGACCCTGCCGCCGTTCGCCGTGACAGAACCTTCCAGCACGGAAAAAATTATCAAGGTTTCCAGGGAAAGGTATGGAGTAGAAAGAGGACTGGTGGAAGATAAGATAAACCGCTGGAGCGGAGTTCTGATGGAAGAGACGATTGAAGAAAAGAAGCCGGTCTCTTCAGCTAAACAGGTAAAAACTGTTCCGGAAAGGCAGATCACTCTCTACGACGCCCAGTGTGCTATGTGCGGAAAAGATACCAAGGTTACTTTCAAGCCGGATGGGGTCAGGCCGGTATACTGTAAGCCCTGTCTCAAAAAGATAGAACAGCAGGAGAATGTAAGCACCATTTCTCTGGAGAAAGCCAGCCAGTTGGAACCGGTATCCTTTTCCCCTTCCAAAAATAAATCAGAAAAGGAAAAGCCCGTCAAAAAACCCAAGAAGAAGGTTGACATAGACGAGCTTAAAAAAGCCTTAGTTAAGGCGCTTAAAAAGGAGGAACAATGAAAAAACTAAAGGACTTGGCCGTAAAAAACAAAAGGGCACTGGTGAGGTGCGACTTCAATCTCCCGCTCTCTGATGATAACAAGATTCTAGATGATTTTAGAATGGTTAAGGCGCTTCCTACCATACAGTACCTGATAAAGGAGAAAGCTAAGGTTATCTTGATGAGCCATTTGGAAACCAGGGATAAGAAGGTAAGCCTGCAGTACATTCTGCCCAGACTTGAGGAGTTGCTGAAGTTAAGGGTGGGGTTCATCGACGACTATCCAAGCAAAGGAGCTTTGGAAACAACGAGGAAAATGGAACCTGGTCAGGTAATTCTGCTTGAAAATTTAAGATTTCATGATGGAGAGAAGGCAAACGAGGCGGTGTTTGCCAGAGAAATATCGAAAATGGGAGATGTTTATGTTAATGAGGCCTTCTCGGCCTGCCACAGAGCGCATGCCTCAATAGTAGGGGTAGCTAATAATTTTCCCTGTATGAAGGCGCCGGGCTTTTTACTGGAAAAAGAAATTGAAATCTTTACGTCTCTGTTGGAAAAACCAGAACATCCCTTTGTGGCCGTCATCGGGGGGATAAAGATTGAAACCAAGATAAAGACTATCCTCAACATCCTGAAGATAGCAGACCACGTGCTCCTGGGGAGTAAACTAGGCGAGATACTGTTTGCCGAGAAGAAGATAATCATTGGCCGGGACGTTTCCGGTATAAAGATGCTGGACGAGATTGATATTATGGATCCGAAACTTCACTTGCCTGTGGACGGGGTGATAGCACTCAAAGACCCGAAAGAAAAATATTATCGTGAAGCCGGGTTGGGCACCTTGAGGAAGGAGGAGGCGGTTTACGATATAGGCCCCTATACCAGAAGAATTTTCAAAAGGATAATAGAATCCGCTAAAACCATTTTATGGAACGGTTCTCTGGGTATGCACGAAGATGAGAGGTTTGAAAAGGGGACCAGGGATATAGCAGAGGCGATTACCAGAAATCATTCTGCTTTTAAAGTGGCGGGCGGCGGGGAGACGGTTTCTGCCATTGACCAGTTTGGTATGACCGGCAGATTCGACTTTCTATCGACTGGAGGAGGGGCCATGCTGGAATTTTTGGCCGGAGATAAACTGCCTGGCATTGCAGCGTTAAATTCAGATGATTAAGAACCTGAAGAAAGCTGCGGAGCGCATTCGGGAGGCCGCGAAGGATAATAAAGAAAGAATAATCCTTTATGGAGATGCGGACCTGGACGGTGTAACTTCAGTTATCATATTAGAGGAGGCGATTAAGACTTTAGGCGGAGAAATCTCTGCTATTTATTTTCCCGACAGGGAAAAGGAGGGATACGGACTTACCGGGAATGCCCTCAGTATCCTGGGTAAACTTGCCCCGTCTCTCCTTATTACTGTTGACTGCGGTATAGGTAATTTTACTGAAATAAAAAAAGCCAGACAGATGGGGTTCAGCGTGATAGTGGTGGACCATCACGAAATTTTGGACCGCATCCCGGAGGCGGATATAGTGGTTGACCCAAAACAGCCGGGAGACAATTACCCCTTTAAGGAATTGGCCGCAGCCGGCGTAGTTTTCAAGCTCGCAGAAGCCCTGCTTGGAGAGGCGATGGGCGCCGGTCTTAGGAAAAGCCTCATAGAGCTTACGGCTCTGGCCACCATGGCGGATATGATGCCCAAGGAGGACGAAAACGAGTTGTTTATAGAGGAAGGTCTGGATTATCTAAAAGATTCCTGGAGACCGGGCATTAAGGCCTTATTCTCGGCTGATTTCTTGCAGAAATACGAACTCAACCAGAAGGTTTATAAAATAATTTCCATTCTAAATGTCAGGGATGTGGAGCAGGGATTCCCTTCGTCTTTCCGGCTGTTAACGGTTTCTTCGGAAGAAAAGGCCCGGGAGATAATCCTTGACTTGAGGAAAAAAAACGCAGAGAGGAAAGCAAAAATAGAGAACACCGTTCTGGAGGTGAAAAAAAGGTTAGCTATGAAAAAAGGCCCCATAATATTTGAAGGGGATTATGAATGGGAATATCCCCTTATCTCCTCAGTTGCCTCTATAGTATGCAGGGAATTTGCAAAACCTACTTTTATCTATAAGATGCTGGAGAGTGAAAGCCAGGGGACGGTGAGGGTTCCTAAAGACGTTGACAGCGTAGCTCTTATGAAAAAGTGCGAAGAGTATGTTCTTACTTACGGCGGTCATCCGGCAGCTTCCGGCTTCAGAATAAAAAATGGTAATCTCGAAGATTTCAAGAATTGTCTTATAAAGAACTTTTCAAGAAATATCTTATAAAGAACTTTTCAAGAATTGTCTTATAAAGAACTTTTCAAGAAATATCTTATAAAGAACTTATGAAGAAAATAACAATATACACCGACGGAGGTTCCAGAGGAAACCCTGGTCCCGCAGCAGCGGGCGTTGTTTTTTGCAACGAAAAGGGGCAGTTTTTCAAAAAGTATTCCCAATATCTGGGCGAAGGACTGACTAATAACGAGGCGGAATATCAGGCGGTTATTTTCGGCTTACAGAAATTCAAGCACCTCTTCGGGAAAAAAATGGCCAAGGCCAGCGAAATAACTGTAACATCAGATTCCGAACTACTGGTAAAACAGCTCAAAGGGGAATATAAAATCCTGGATGAGAAAATTCAGAAACTCTTTATTGAGCTGTGGAATTTGAAATTGGATTTTCAGAAGGTATCTTTCAGGCAGGTCTCGCGGGAAAAGAATAAGGAGGCAGACGCCTTGGTCAACGAAGCTCTGGATGAAAAGGAGAAGGAAAATAAACTTTTCTAACAATATCGTGCGGCAACCAAAAAAGCCCACTACCAGTGGGTTTTTTTGATGTCCTAGTAAGCCTATAAGCCGAATTTTGTTTTCTCTCAGAATAAATCTAAGAGATAGGCGATCATTTATCTTGGCCGCGAGTCTCCTCACGGCTCCTGCGAACTACTTTTCCCTCAGCAGGTAGGATATAAGCACCTTTTGGGTACACATGGTTATCCTTTTCCTGTCAGAGGTTTGTTCTTGCACTCGATAAGGATTTAGCCGTTTCACCTGCCATTTCCTGCCCGCAGAGCGGTCATTTATAGGCAGCTTATCCGTAATCGGATACCTCAGTTCTTTCGAACCGTGGCGTCTCTGCTCGCACCTCTGGCTTCTCAGCCGGGGGGTGTTACCCCCTACCCTTTTATCCATGGCAGATAAGCTCATTAGCTCCAGCCATGAGAGAGTGTTCGGACTTTCCTCCCTTTTGATTAGATAATCAAAAGAGTAATCGCCCAGCTTACTAGGACACCCTATTATATCAATTATTAAGTTTATTGTCAATAAAGATTTCCCCATATTTTCCACTAAAAACATATACAAAAAGCGTTCTTTATTCTATACTGATTTTAGTAAAAGGGAGGAAATGACATTCAGAAATATGCCCTTGAATAGGTTTTTAAATCACCAAACAAATACCGTAGCTCAGGCAGGAGGCATCCTGGCTGTTTCTGCCTTAGTGAGCCGCATTTTAGGCATAGCAAGGGATTGGCTTTTGGCCAGGAGCTTTGGAGCGGGACCGGAACTGGATGTTTATTTTGCCGCTTTCAAGGTGCCGGATTTAGTATATAATGTTTTGATATTGGGCGGGGTACTGGTGGCTTTCCTGCCTCTTTTTTCGGAATATTTTTCACGGGACGAAAAGGAAGCTTGGCATTTTGCCGTTAACTCTTTGAACGTATTCTTGGTCATGCTGATAGCCGTCAGTTTTTTTCTTTTCCTGCTTACTCCTCAACTGGTTGTGCTGATTGCTCCGGGCTTTGAACCTTGGCAGGTTCGGGAAACTATTACCCTTACTCGCCTGATGTTCTTAAGCCCTATTTTTTTCGGGCTTAGCTCTATGCTCTCCGGCGTCCTGCAGTACTTTAACCGCTTTCTGGTATACAGCCTCTGTCCGGTTTTCTACAACCTGGGAATAATATTCGGTATCGTTTTCTTAGCGCCCAGGATGGGTATTCTGGGGGTTGCTTTAGGCGTTGTCATGGGAGCTTTTTTACATTTTGCCGTTCAGGTGCCGGCCGCTTTGCAGTGCGGGTTTTCATGGAGGCCGATACTGGATTTTAAGGACAGCAGGATAAAAAAAGCATTTCTGCTGATGGTTCCCAGAACCTTCGGCATCGCAGCTTCCCAGATAAATCTTATTGTCATTAACGCCATTGCTTCCACTTTGCCGGAAGGTTCCATCTCGGTATTCAATTTTGCCAATAACATCCAATATTTTCCCATAGGAATTATTGCGGCCTCTTTTGCCATGGCTGTTTTTCCCACTCTTTCCAAGCATTGGGCGGAGCACAGGAAGGAAGAATTTATAGAAGGCTTCCTGTCCGTTGTGAGGCAGGCTTTGTATCTGATAATTCCTACGAGTATTTTGATGTTCATTCTGAGGAATGAGGTAGTTACGGTTTTATTGAGGCACGGACAGTTTTCCGCAGCCGCAGCCGATCTGACGGCTGCCGCCATCGGGCTGTTCTGTTTTGGAGTCTTTGCCTCGGGCCTGATATTGATTTTTTTCAGAGCCTTCTTTGCCCTCCAGGACACCAGGACGCCTACCCAGATTGCCGTTATTTCCATGGCCGTCAATATCGTTCTCAGCCTGGCCCTCACCGGAATTTTGGAAAACAATAACTTTTTGCACGGCTTCCTGATAGAAAGTTTTAATCTGCCGAATGTTCAGGGAATTTCGGTCCTAGGATTACCCTTGGCATTTTCTATCAGCAGTATATTTCAGCTCATCCTCCTCGTTATTTTTTTCGGGAGAAAAGCAGAGAAGCCTGAAACCAAGAACATCTCCAGTTTCCTCGTAAAGATATTTTTAGCATCTCTCGTAATGGCGGTAGTCAGTATCGCAGTTTCCGATAGGGTATCATCTGCTCTGGACGCTGGTACCCTGGAAGGTGCTTTGTCGAAGGCGGCGGCGGTTTCCATCATCGGATTTCTGGTTTATGAGGCCACAAACCTGGTTTTAGGATTGGAAGAAGCGAAAGAAGTAATCTTTTTATTCCGTAAGTCCTGACAGTATGGAAAATATAAGAAACTTTGTCATCATTTCACATATAGACCATGGAAAATCTACCTTGGCAGATAGGTTTTTAGAATTAACTAATACCGTCCCCAAAGAGAAAATGCGCTCCCAATTCCTTGATATGATGGACTTGGAAAGAGAAAAGGGCATCACCATTAAAATGCAGCCCGTGAAAATGAAATTTGGTCCTTATACCCTTAACCTTATCGACACTCCGGGACACGTTGATTTTAACTATGAGGTTTCCAGAAGTCTGGCGGCAGTGGAAGGAGGAATCCTTCTGGTAGACGTTTCCAAGGGGGTCCAGGCCCAGACCTTGGCCAATCTGGAGCTTGCTAGAAAAGAAAATCTGGTCATTATCCCTGCCATCAACAAGATAGACCTGACATATTCCAAACCCGAAGAAACCAAAAGGGAAATATCAGAGCTTCTCGGAGTACCGATAGAAAAGATATTCGCTATCTCCGGAAAACTCGGCACCAACGTTAGGGACCTTCTCGAGGCGGTGGTCAAGATGGTTCCTCCGCCCGAGGGTGACTCAGACAAACCCCTTAAAGCCCTTATTTTCGATTCTGCCTACGACTCCTATAAAGGTATAATAGCCTACGTGAGACTGTTTGACGGGAATATTAAAGCAGGGGAAAAGATTTATCTGAAGCAGGCCGGCATAGAAACCCAGGTTAGGGAAGTAGGTTATTTTTCTCCTACCCTAAAGGCCTGTAAGGAATTGAAGGCCGGAGAAATAGGATATATAGCCACAGGCGTAAAGGAATCTACCCAAATCAGTACAGGGGAAACCATCACAAAACCTAAGACCCGTGACATTATTCCTTTGTCAGGATACAAGAAGGCCAAACCAATGGTTTTTGCTTCCCTGTACCCGGAGGACCCTGATGATTTCGAAACTTTAAAGGATGCACTTAATAAGCTGAAATTGAACGACGCCGCCCTTACCTTTGAAGTGGAGAAAAAGGAATTCCTGGGCCGCGGTTTCAGGTGCGGGTTTCTGGGTTCTCTGCACGCTGAGATAACCTGCGAGAGGATAAGGAGGGAGTACGATTTAGACCTTATAATCTCCACGCCCTCGGTGGTTTATAAAATAATCCACGATAACGGGAAAGAAGAATTCATTTATTCTGCCGCCGATTGGCCCGATATCTCTGGAATACGGGAAATCCAGGAGCCCTGGGCTAAACTTGAAGTTATTACTCCGGCTGATTATCTCGGCAAAGTACTGGATATACTGGAATCAACGAAGGGGGTTCAGATGGACACCAGATATCTTGGGCAGGAACGATTGGTACTGGTTTATGAGGTTCCCTTGAGAAAGGTGATAGCAGGATTTTTTGATAAGCTTAAGGGAGTCACCCAGGGATTTGCCTCCATGAATTATGAGGTTCTGGGATACCGCAGAGGAGACCTGATTAAGCTGGATATCCTGATTGCCGGGAAAAAAGAAGATATCTTTTCCAGGATTGTTGACCGGGAAGATGCCTTTGCCGAAGGTAAAAAAATGACCGCAAAACTTAAGGATATCCTTCCTAATCAGCTTTTTTCCGTGGCCATTCAGGCAGCCCTTTCCGGGAAGATAATAGCCCGGGAAACGAAAAAAGCCAAGAGGAAAGACGTTACCGCTCCGCTTTACGGGGGAGATTATACGCGCAAGAAGAAACTGCTGGAAAAGCAGAAGAAAGGAAAAAAGAAATTGAAAGCAAGGGGAGAGGTACATATCCCTTCCGAGGTATTTTTAGAGATGTTTAAAAGTTAAAAAAAACGACTAAAGCTTTTTTAACTGAAGTCGTCTGTTAAATAAAAAATATTTTATTTATTAGTCCCTACTACCTTTAGAAATTTATGGGCAAAATTTACCCTTAACGTAGTTACCTTATATTTCTCTCCGATTTCTTTCTTAATTACCTTATCTATGTCTTCACTATCTAAAAAAACTGTGCTTACTGTTTCGGTAACGTCTTCTATTTTGAGAATATCTGGCTTGTCTGTCGCTGTTTCTAAGAATATCTTTCTCAGTCCTTCGGGTTTTCTATAAAGGTTAACCATCTTTAATATTGGTTCGTTTATTTTTCTTTCTTTTATGATAGTAGGAGATATTCCTGCTGTTTCCAAAAATTCCATATTCCAACTCATTTTTTAAACATCTATTCTTCTGTTGTAATTAATCTTTTACATCCCGTCCAGGCAATTGTCAAGAAAAGGCCGCAACAAAAAGTTACGGCTGCGGATTGAAAATTATCTAAAATTCTATTAGTATCCAAAGAGAGGCTGTATCAAAAAGAGGATAGTGCTGAGTACTACCAGACTGACTACGATAATCCAAAAGAACCTGATTGCTTTTTTTGATTTATTACTTATCATTTTTTTGAGACAAGCACATTTTGTCAAATCTATGATACCAAAATCAAATAAAAAAAGAAAGACCTCCGCCAAAGAAGACATCATTTTTTGGGTAGTGCTCTTCCTGTTGGTAGCATTTTTTGCAGGAGCTCTTATTTATTCAAACGTGAAGATGGGCAGGAAGAGAGACGAGCTGAACCAGAAAATAGACGACCTGAAGGCGCAGATCCAGACCCTGGAGGAAGAGAAAGAAAAATTTGAAACAGGTATTTCGGAAACCCAGAAAGATGTCTACTGGGAGGAGAAAGCCCGAGGGCAGGGATACGTTAAAGAAGGAGAAAATGCCGTAGTGGTTATTCCGCCTCCGGAGAATTCTGCAGAACAAGCCTCGATCGAAAAGAGTTTCTCGGAAAAGTTATGGGATGAAATTAAGAGTATTTGGGAAAGGATGAACCCGCAGTAGAATAATCCTCCAGAACAGGCAGGTGTAACACAATGGCAGTGTACTTGCTTCCCAAGCAAGCTATGCGGGTTCGATTCCCGTCACCTGCTCAAAAGCATCCTAATTTTTATGCCGCCTTAGCTCAGTGGTAGAGCAAACGCTTCGTAAGCGTTAGGTCCTCGGTTCAAACCCGAGAGGCGGCTCAAAGCGCATTGGAGAGTCTCTAAAAAAAGACTCTTTAATTTTTGGGGTTTTTACTATATAATCTAATTACAGAAAGCTTGGATATTATGGAAGAAGAGCAAACGGGAAAAGTCAAAGAACTGCAGGATAAAATCCGCCTTTTGGCGGACCGTCTTTGACTTTGCCGCTAAAGAAAAGAGATTAAAAGAGCTGGAAGAGGAAATGCAGGACCCTGCTCTCTGGCAGGACAAGGAAAAGGCGGTAAAATTTTCCCAGGAGTTCAACGAGCTGAAAGAAGAGACCGAAGATTTTAGGGAACTTCAAAAAAGAATAACTGAATTAAAAGAAGGGAACGAAACGGAATTGAAAAGCCTTGCGGCAAAGATTACCGAGAAGGAAACGATGCTGTTTTTTTCCGGAAAATACGACGAAGGCGGAGCACTTCTTTCCATTTATTCGGGAGCCGGAGGGCAGGATGCTGAAGACTGGGCGGCTATGCTGCTGAGGATGTACGAAAGGTACTGCCAAATAAAAAGGTTCAAGGCGACAATCCTTCACCAATCGTTCGGAGAAGGAGGTGGCCCTGAAGGCAGAATTGGAATCAAAACAGCTGTCCTTGAAGTGATGGGTAAATATGCCTACGGCCTGCTTAAAAAGGAAAGCGGAGTGCACCGGCTGGTAAGGATTTCCCCTTTTTCTGCCAAGAGTCTGCGCCATACCTCTTTCTGCCTGGTTGAAATTACTCCCAAGATTAAAGACTTTTCCAAGTCAGACATAAATATAAAAGAGGAAGACCTGAAAACCGATTTTTACCGGGCTTCCGGTCCCGGAGGACAGTACGTCAACAAGAGGGAAACAGCTGTCAGGATTAGCCATCTGCCAACAGGCATAGCGGCTTCCTGTCAGTCGGAACGGTCACAGGTCCAAAATCGGGAGAAGGCCATGGAGCTTCTCTATTCCAGGATTTACGATTATTATCAAAAAAAACGGAAAACAGCCGTGTCTCAGATTAAAGGAGGAAGGGTCTCAGCCAGTTGGGGAAACCAGATAAGGAATTATGTTCTTCATCCCTACAAACTGGTCAAAGACGTTAGGACTGGAGTAGAGACGACCCAGGTGGAAAAAGTACTGGACGGAGACCTGGAAGAGTTTGTCCAGGCAGAGATAAGGCTCAAAGAATAAACCATCAATAAAAGTGATTAAGTTTCAAAAAGTTACCAAAATATATAATGCGAACCTGCCCGGCTGTAAGCCGACGGTAGCTTTGGATGAGGTTTCCTTTGAAGTGGAACCTAAAGAATTTGTTTCCTTGGTGGGAAAGTCAGGTTCCGGCAAAACTACCTTGCTCAGGCTGCTGCTGGCCGAGGAGTATCCCACCTCAGGCCGGGTCTATTTTGAAGAGCAGAACATCCATAAGATAGGCCCCGACGCCCTGCCCGACCTACGCAGAAAGATAGGAGTGGTTTTCCAGGATTACAAGCTGCTTCCGGCTAAGACCGCTTATGAAAACATCGCCTATGTTATGGAAGTAATCGGCGCCTCGGAAAAGGAGATAGCCAGGGACGTTCCCAAAATACTGGAGATTGTAGGTTTGAGAAACAAGGCTAATAATTTTCCGGCAGAGCTTTCAGGTGGAGAAAAACAGAGAGTGGCCATAGCCAGGGCTCTTATCCACAGGCCCGATGTGATACTGGCAGACGAGCCTACGGGCAATCTTGACCCCTATCACACCCTGGAAATCGTTGAACTTTTGCTTAAGATACACGAACTGGGCACCACTATTATCTTAGCCACCCACAACAAAGACGTAATTAACAGGCTGGGGAGGAGGGTAATAACGCTGGACAACGGCCGGATGATAAGGGATGATATGAGAGGCAGGTTCGTACTATAGACATACCATTCAACAATAAGTAATATTGAGAATATGTTTACAGCAATAAGAAGAATAATACGTTATGGGTTGCAGAGCTTTTCCCGGGACGGGGAAATAGTAGCAGCTACCGTCTTCATTCTGTTTCTGTCCATTACCCTGGTCAGCTCTCTTTTCCTGTTCAAGGACATCAGTCAAATCCTGATAAGCAAACTGGAAGAGAAGATAGACGTTTCCGTTTATTTCAAGGAGGGCATAGAGGAAACAGACATTCTAAAGATAAGGCAGCAGCTAGCCACTTTTCCCGAAGTGAAAAGTGTGGAATATGTCTCTCAGGAGGAAGCTTTAGAGGAGTTTACAGACAGGCACCAGGACGAATCGTTATTGATGCAGTCAATAGATGAACTGGGGAGAAATCCTTTCCTGGCATCCTTGAACATTAAGGCCTGGGACCCAACCCAATATAACAAAGTATCTGATTTCCTGGAGAATCCCGAATTCATTAACGCCATAGAAAAGGTGGATTATTTCCAGAGGAAGGTGGTCATCGATAAGATGAATTCCTTTAACTCCATTATTTCCCGGATAGGCGCAGGCATTGCCGTTATCCTTGTGGGGGTGGCCGTGGCCGTAACCTACAACACCATCCGGCTTTCCATTTATAACTCCAGAAAGGAAATTAAGGTGCAGAAACTGGTGGGCGCTTCCAATTGGTTCATCAGAGGCCCTTTCCTGGCCCAGGGAGCCATCTGCGGCATTTTAGCCACGGCCATCTCCTTCCTGCTTATGGCGGCCTTTTTCTGGGTTCTGAGTCCCAAGATCGAGAACTTCTTTACCGACCTCAACGTCTTCGCTCTTTTTCAGAGCAATGTTTGGACTATTCTTTTTACCCAGCTGGCTACGGGAATTGTCCTGGGGATGGGTTCCAGCCTCATTGCCGTGCACAAATATCTGGAAGATTAATTTGACAGGACTGCTGCCAATCACTAACATCTAACATCAAACCCCGCACCACGTAGGATGCAGGGCGAGCTTCAAACTTCGAACCTTTTGAACATTCATTGCCGGGTCGTCTAATGGTAGGACGCTGCGCTCTGGACGCAGTAATCTAGGTTCGAATCCTAGCCTGGCAACACTTCGACAAGGTCAGGGCAAAGCTTTCGAGACCAGGATTGCTGACAATTAACCCACGCACAATATTAGAGTCAAATTCATTGAAGCTTGATTTTTTCTTGATTTTGAGATATCGTTTTAGAATAGTAAGTTTCTTATTTAATTTTCTTTGCTTATTAACTTGGAGATATAAAATAGGAAGGTCGGCTTGCTAGTGTTATTCATATAAATAAATATTTTATGGCAAAAAAACTATTTGTAGGAGGATTATCCTACGAAACCACGGACGAAACCCTGAAGGAAACTTTTTCCCAGGTAGGGACCGTTGAAACAGCGGACATTATCTTTGATAGAATGTCCGGGCGTTCCAAGGGATTCGGTTTTGTAGAGATGTCAACCGAAGAAGAGGCCCAAAAAGCCATTGAAACTCTCAACGGTACAGAGCTTGACGGAAAAACCATTACGGTAAACGAAGCTCGTCCGAAAGAGTCTCGTCCCAGCCAGGGTAGATTTAAGCGCGATTACGGCGGTGGAGGCGGAGACAGGCGGGGATTCGGTGGCCGTAGGGACCGTTACTAAATCATTAAAAAATCTTCTTGAAAAAGAAGATTTTTTATTTGGAAACGGAACATCAGACGGTTCTGATATTAGAACCCTAAATGAAAAGCCGCCCACCGGGCGGTTTTTTTTGACTTTTTAGATAAAAAGATTAAGCTACAGTATCCTTAAGGGATTTTCTTTTACAATTTCATAGGGAACATAATAAATAAAAGAGGTGCAAGAAAGTGAGTGAAGATAAATTTAGGTCTTATACTTATGGCGAAGGAAAGACTGGTATCGGACAATTGGTTGAATTTTCCTGCCGTTCAGAAGACGTTGATAAGGTAAAAGAATTTTTAGAGAATATTAGAACCATTGAAATCCCCATCACCAAGGAAGTTAACGTCGGACATGGAGGATTTGGCAGATATACGCGGTTTGATATTGAACAGCACAAATATGCTGGAGGTCCGTTTGGTTATATCGAGGCTTTGGAAATTAAGAATCCGCCAGAGGGAAGATGCGGCTATGTAATTCATGAATACAACAATTGTGGCGGTTCTGAATTTTGTGAGTTTTCAACTCTTGGGAATGCAATTTCTGCTTGGGAAAAAAATTGGAGCGCTGGTTTCGGTAAGTCAAAACGGATAACTGAAGAGGAAGGCTTTATCCGTAGAGTTGCTTGCTACGGGCTTAGCCCTTGGTTTTATGCTTTTGGCGAGCAAATAATCATTGGTGACTTTGTTTTTTCTGAATACATGGCTGAAGACCCAATCTTCCGCTTTAATCGTAAGTTTGTGGTAAGGGATTATGATGGTTTTCCGACCATAAAAACCTGTATGGGTATGCTTTTATGCGGAGAAGACAAAAAACATCGTATAGTCTATTGGGATGACGGAACCGTTTGGGATGAACATAAGAATTATTTTGGCGAAATGCCTCGTCCTTTGGACGATAAGGAGTTGTGGATACAGGATGCTATCGATAAATTCAAGATGCTATTAACAGGAACGACATCGGAATTCACCATTGATTTTATAGACGGGAGTAAGTTTATTGGCAAGTTAAAACCAAAAGGCAAAAAATCCCACAGTGCCGAGGGAGTATACAAAGTCATATTTACTTTAAAAAGCGGTAAAAAAATATGCCGCAAAGGTAATTTCAAACCCACGCCTGAGGTCCCGACAATTGAGGACGCATTAGACCGTGTTGCAAAAAGAGAAGATGATGAAATAGCCAGAATAGAAAGCGTTATTAAAATTACAAGGGCCAAAAAGGGAGAGAAAAAATGGGCAGGCGTTTATCCTGTGCCAAAACGAGAATAGAATTGGTAAAGAATTTTAATACGATGCCTTTCTTAAAGAAGTAATCAGGGTGCTTATTTTTAATGGCACCCATTTTTTTTATTCTTAACTCAGCAGACTATTTTCTGCTAAAATGGAATAGTATGGCTGATTTAGCAAAAGGCCAAACGCATATCGTGTTGGTCAATGCCGTTGTAGAGAAGGACGGTAGGATTTTGATTTCCCGGCGCAGCTTCGGAGAAAGCCATGAGCCGGGCAGATGGAGTATACCCGGAGGTAAAGTGGACCGCACAGAGGGAAACGTTTGGAATATTATTGAAAAAACGTTACACAGAGAGATATTGGAGGAAACGGGCATTGAAATTAATAATGATGTCGTTCTCCTGTCTAATAACACTTTTATTCGTTCTACAGGACATCATGTAATAATGTTGCTTTTTCTGTGCCATTGGAAATCAGGAGAGGCAAGGCCACTGGAAGACACAATAGATATTAAGTGGATTTCAGAGGAAGACATTAATGATTTCGAATATCCTCCCAACGTCAAAGCTTATATTAAAAAAGGTTTTGAGGTATTAAAATTTAAAAACATTTAAGTCTTGAACTAACTATGGAAAATGTGGAAATAGAAATCCAGGTAAAAATTGAAAACAGCCAACCCTTGCTGGCGCTTTTGGAAAAGAATGCTGATTTCAATGGAGAAAAGCAGCAGAAAGACGAGTATTTTTCTCCAGCTAACCGCAGTTTCATTGAGGTTCGGCCGATAAAGGAGTGGCTGAGGTTAAGGAATTCGGGAGGCAAATTCTCTCTGAATTACAAAAACTGGCATTATGACGAAGACGGCAAGAGCAATTACTGCGATGAATATGAAACTGAGATAGGGGACTTGGTCCAGCTCAAAAAAATATTGGGTACGCTCAACTTCAAACCCCTCGTGCAAGTAGACAAGCTGAGGAGAATCTGGACTTACAAGGATTATGAAATTGCAGTGGACTCGGTTAAAGGACTGGGGGATTTCGTGGAGATTGAGTACATAGGCAAGGACAAGGAGATAGAACCCAAAAAAGTGACCGAAGAAATGGTGGAGTTCCTGAAAAAAGCGGGGTGCGGCAAAATCAAGAGGAATTATGTCGGCTACCCCTTCCAGCTGCTTTTCCCCGAGGAAGTAAAATTTGAAGAGATGTGATTTAATAATATATGAAGTTCAAAGGCATATTACTTAAAGAAAGCTTAAAAGACGAAAGCGTCTTGGAAGATTTGGAGGTGGTGAAAACAGAAACCTGGAACGTTGAGAACGCTGCCGATTACCAGCCGGACGTTTGGACTGCCGTTTATTTTAAAGGAGAGGCCGATGAAGCCGATGAAACAGCCGAAAGATTAAGCGGTGTCCTGAAGCCGAGATGGTATATCAACTTTTCAGTGGACAACAAGGTTTATCTGATGTTTCCTGGTAAGGTTTTTAAATACGAGAAGGGAGACAAAAAGGAAAGAGAAAAAATCAAAGAATATGCAAGGTCGCTTAACATTTCCGAAAGTCAGCTCGACTGGACGGAATAAATAAAAAAGCAAACATATGAATAAAATACCTCACGTAGGAGTCGGAGTATTAATCATCAAAGACGGGAAGGTTTTATACGGGAAAAGGAAGAATGCGCACGGCGAAGGTTCTTGGTGTTTTCCGGGAGGGCATTTGGAATTTAACGAAAGCATAGAAGAGTGCGCGAGAAGAGAAACTCTGGAAGAAGTCGGCATACACATTAAGAACACCAGACGGGGGCCGTTTACTAATGATGTGTTCGAAGTGGAAGGGAAACACTACGTTACTCTGTTTGTGATTGCAGATTATGATTATGGGGAAGTGAAAGTTATGGAACCGGACCAAAGTGAAGAATGGGGGTGGTTTGACTGGAATAATCCTCCCCAACCTCTTTTTCTCCCGAACCAGAATTTACGCAAACAGGGATTCAATCCCTTTAATTAACTTCATATATTATAGTCTGGGCGCCTGGCCCGGGTTTTGACTTTCAGGGCTGTCTTTGATAAAAAGCGGAAGGAGGAGCAAGCTCCTTCTAATTAAATAAGGAAAGGAAGAAGATAAAAATGGATTATATACCTATAGGAAAGATTGTCAGGAATAAGAGAACAGGAGAAATCGGTTTTACCGTGCCGGATAATTACGGATGCTGTCTGGATGACGAAGCTCTGGTTAATTACGAAGGTGATTATTTCGCTGATGGAACTAAATTTAAAGACTTGGAGATCATTGAAGTGGAGATGCCCAAGGCAGACCCTGAAAAATGCGGAATGGGGAAATTGGAAAAATGCTGTATTTTTTTAGTCGTAGATGCAAATGGTTTCAGGTGCGAAAGATTTACCAGCAACAGGCAGAGTCTTACCCTAAGGAAAGACAAGATGACCGCCCAGAGGCACCCGAAAGAAATGTATCCGAAATGCCAGATATTCTAATATTTAACTAAATTTTTTGAGAGGCAAAGCCCTCTCTCTTTTTTATTTGTTTTATATAAAATCTTCCTTATCTATTGCACATTACCTGCTTGTAAATTAACATAGATAAAGAAGCATCATGCAGACCTGGTTTATATTCGCAATTTTATCGGCTATTTTCGCGGCCCTGGTGGCTATCTTCGGTAAGATAGGGGTTTCTGAGATTGATTCCACTTTGGCCACCACCGTCCGGTCCCTGATAATGGCCGTGTTCCTGACCGGACTTTCCCTGATAATAGGGAAGTTCAAGCTCATCTCTGAGATAAAAAGCAAAACATTTCTTTTTATCGTACTATCCGGAATAGCAGGAGCTTTGTCCTGGCTTTTTTATTTTTTCGCCCTAAAGAACGGCCCGGCTCCCGGAGTGGCGGCTTTAGATAGGACAAGCATAGTTTTTGTGGTAATTTTCTCGGTGCTTATTTTGGGAGATAAATTAACGTGGCAGTTGGCTCTCGGGGCAGTGCTGGTAACAGCCGGTGCCCTGCTCATCAGCTGGAAATAATAGATTTCTTATACCAAGTATGTTAACGATTAATTCTCCTTTCCCTACCGAAGGTGATTTTTGGTTATTGACTGGCGATAATTATGGGTGTATATTCAAAATGTAGGGTATTATAAAAGTCGGCCATTTATATTATGTTTAAATTCTAAAATATAATTATTGAAATAATATGAAAATAGCAATAAGTTCAGCCGGAAAAGAGCTTACGGATAACATTAGCGATGTATTCGCCAGATGCCCTTATTTTGTCATTGCCGAAATTAAAGACGGAAAGATTCAAAAAACAGAAGTTATAGAGAATAAAATCGCGAAACAGTTGGGTCAGGCGGGTATCTCGGCCGCCCAGTTAATGGCGGAAAAAGATATCAAAGCCGTGATTACAAAGAATGTTGGTCCGAGAGCCTTAGATGTATTAAAACAATTTGATATAGGCGTTTACGCTGGAGACGGTACGATAGAGAAAGTTTTGCAGGAATTTATTGACGAAAAGATTAAAAAAATTAATTGACATGAAAATAGCGATTCCAACGGATGGAAAAAATGGAATTGAGGATGCGGTAGCTGAGCATTTCGGCCGTTGTCAAACATACACTTTTCTTAATGAAAAGGGTGAAGTTTTGGACATTATAGATAATGTCAGCGAAGATATGGGTGGCAACGGTCTGCCACCCGAGTTGATAAAAGAACACGGGGCAGATGTTTTGTTATGTAAAGACATCGGCCCAAAGGCCGTAGTTTTATCTAAAAAGCTGGGGATTAAGGTTTATATCGGCCAAGCAAAAACGGTCAGAGAAATTTTTGAAATATGGGAAAGTGGCAAGATTAAAAAAGCGGACGCGGAAGGTTTCAAATCCTAAAAAAAATAATGGAATAATGTAATTCAAAGACGTATGCAAGGAGAAAAAAGCAAAAGAGAAAGAGAAAAAAAAGATACAGAAGGACTTTCGGAAGAAGAAAAACGAGAGATGGAGAAAAGGGTAGAAATAATGGAGGAGAACGACCCCTTCAATTAATATAATAAACATATAATAAAATTTATGGCTTTAATTTCTTCCTTAGAGAAAGGACAAACAGAGGAGACGGCTCGCCAAGTATATGAGAAATTTGAGGAGGTCACCGGAAAGGTTCCAGAGTGGGCAAAGGTCATGGCCCATAGACCCGAAGTTTTAAAAGAATTTAACGAACTCTTCAATACCATAATGAAACAGGGCAAGATAGAGCCGCTGTTAAAGTGGAAAATAGCATTGGTGGTTTCGCAGACCCTAAAGTGCCCATTCTGCATAGACGTGACGGAAAAAATGCTGAAGAAACTGGGAGCGGATGAAAAGACGATAGGGGACATCAAGGAATTACCCGAGGAAGAGCGGGAAATCTTAGCACTGGTGAAAGACGTGACGCTGGACGGCCATCTCGATGAGCCGGAACTGTTCGAAAAACTTAAAGAGAAATTTGGTGAGGCTCAGATTGTAGAAGTTGTCTCGGTAATAGGACTCTTTAATTATATAAACAGGTTTAATAACACCTTGGGCGTTCTGCCCGAGTAGAGAAGGCCGTGAAAATTGCAATTACCGGAGGAAAAGGAGGAACAGGAAAATCAATGGTGGCGGTTTCTTTGGCTGTAGAATTTGCCGGAAATAATAAGGTGATGCTGATAGACGCTGACGTTGAATGCCCTAACGACCATTTGATGCTTTCCGTAAAGAGGAAAAGATATACCAAAGTCTACCAGCCCATACCCAAGTGGGATTTTACAAAGTGCAGTAAATGCGGAAAGTGCGCCTCAGTCTGCAAACAGAACGCCATAGTTTTTGCAAAAGGGAGATATCCAGCCTTTATTAAGGATGTTTGTATCGGTTGTAAAGCCTGCGTTGTAGCTTGTCCATCCGGTGCTATCACCGAAACAAGGAAAGAGATAGGAACGGTTTATACCGGTAGGAATCATAAGGTTAATCTTGTTTCCGGAGAATTAAAATTAGGAGAGCTTGCCTCCGGGGAAGTAGTAGCGGAAGTCAGAAAGTATGCCGAAATAATCAACAAAAAATTGCAGGCCGGAACAATAATCATAGATTCTGCAGCCGGTATCGGCTGCCCGGTGATTGCTTCTTTGGTGGGCACGGATTACATAGCGGGCGTAACGGAGCCGACTCCGTCAGCCTTGCATGACTTAAAGCGCGTTTTGTACCTGGCTAATCATTTTAAGATAAAGCACGGCATTATTATTAATAAATACGACCTGGAAAAAAAGTTTTGTTCTAAAATAGAAAGATTTGCCAAAAACAATAGAATCCCCGTTATCGGCCGGATTCCTTACAGGAAGGACTTTGTTGATGCGATGATAAAAATGAAGCCGGTGGTTGAGGTTAATCCCAAATACCGGGGATTATTCAGGAAAATAATCAGTCAAATAAATTAATAAAAAAAATGAAGGAGAAAATTGCCGCAGCCTCCATAGCAGCTAATGTAGTTTTAGCAGCAGGTAAAATTACCGTAGGCTTGATTTCTAATTCAGCCGCTATTTTAGCTGAGGGCACTCATTCCCTGATGGATATTTTTTCTTCGGTTATCAGTTATCTCGGCATTAAAGTTGCGAAAAAACCCGGCGATCAGAAACATCCTTACGGACATTATAAATTCGAGGTTCTGGCAGGCGCCGTTATAACTTTAATCCTTTTTGCCACGGGCTTGGGCATTATTTATGAATCGTACCAAAACCTTTTTGAACTTGAAAAAATAAAACTGAGCTATGCCGCTTTCGGAATGATGATGTTTTCTGCGGTAGTGAATGAGGTGATGTCTAGATTAAAAATTCATTTCGGCAAAGAGGAAAATTCCGTCAGCCTGCTCTCGGATGGTTTCCATTCCCGGATAGATGTCTTTACTTCTCTGGCGGTTTTCGTGGGTTTGTTCCTGACGAGATATTTCATTTACGCAGATTCGGTTTTAGCCTTTTTAATAGGCCTTTACATTATAAAGGAGTCTTTTTCGTTAGGGAGAGACGTGGCCGATTCCCTGCTTGATGTTTCAGCAGGGGAAGAGACGGAGAAAAGGATAAGAGATGTTGCCGGGAAACTAAACGTTGAGATAAACTCTCTTAAAACGCAGAAGAAGGGCTCTGTTGTTACCGCCAATTTAGAAATAAAGCTGCCGAGCAATTTGAAGGTTAAAGAAGCTGCCGAAACCTCCGAGAAGCTGAGGAAGGAGCTTATGGAAGAGATTGGAAATCTTTCTTACGTGGCCATCCAAATTAAAAGCCATGACATTGAAACCGGATTTTACAGGCCGGCTTTCGGCCAGGCGTACGGTTGGCAGAGGAAAGGCAGATTTAAGGAGAAAATAGAGGAGGCGGAAGGTAAGGGTCCGGGAGGAATGTGTGCCTGTCCTAAATGCGGTTATCAGATTCCCCATGAAAGAGGAGTGCCGTGTTCCAGTTTAAAGTGTCCTGACTGCGGAACTGATTTACAGCGCAAAGAGTAACACAATAAAAGGTTTTTTGCCGCGTCGCTCGGGAGCGACGTGACTTGTCCTGAGCTTGCCGAAGGAGTAGAATCAATAAAACCTAAATTATGTTCAAGATTTTTACTAAAGAAATCAGCGGTCCTTTTACCATACCTTCCGGTATCGTCACAACAAAAGGAGCCGTTATTGAAAAATTTGCCAGAGAGATTCCCGAGCTCGGCATCATTACCACCAAAAGCATAGGGAGAAACGCCAGAGAAGGAAATAAGGAGCCTATTGTTGCCCAATACGCTCCTTTTTCATTTGTGAACGCGGTGGGACTCAGGAATCCGGGAGCGGAAGAATTCGCCAGGGAATTGTCTGGGATAGCTATCCCTGAAGATAAATTTCTGTTGATTTCCATATTCGGGAACAAGGAAGAGGAAATAGGGGAGATTGTGGAAATCCTTAAAGGTTATGCCGCCGGCTTTGAGCTGAACGTTTCCTGTCCTCATGCCGAAGGTTACGGCCAAGCCGTAGGACAGGATAAAAAGTTGGTGAAAAAATTAGCTAAAGCCGCTGCCTCTTGCGGAAAACCGGTATTCGTAAAAATATCCCCCAACCTGCCTGTGGAAGATACGGTAAGGTATGCCATCGCCGGAGGGGCCTCGGGAATAACGGCCATCAACACCAAAGGACCCGTGGAACTTCTTCACGACGGCCATCACGTCCTTTCCAATAGGATGGGAGGCGTTTCCGGGAAAGCGACCTTAGAAACAGGTATAGAATGCGTCAAGAAAGTAAGAAAGATTACAGATTTGCCCATAATAGCCTGTGGAGGTATCACTACGGCGGCTGACGTTAAGAAATACCAGGAAGCAGGGGCTGATTTCTTCGGTATAGGCTCTGCCTTAGCTGGCCTGGACACGGAAAATACTAAGAAATATTTTCATAAACTCTTCCTGGATTTTGAGAACGGTACCAATGAGGCGGAAGATATTTTGAAAGGCGGGCCGGATATGGAATACAAAAAATGCATCATAAGAAAAAATAAGAAACTTACCGAAGACTTATTTGTTCTGGAGCTGGATAGAGATATAAAGGTTAAGCCCGGTCAGTTTGTATTTGTATGGCTGCCCGATAAAGGGGAAAAGCCCTTTTCCGTGTTTGACGATGCACCGCTTACCTTGTTGATTAAAGAAAGAGGTTGTTTTACCGGAGGACTGGCCGAAATGAAAGAAGGAAGCACGGTTTATGTTAGGGGGCCTTACGGTAAGTCCCCCGATGTTAAAGGAAAGATTTTGTTGGTGGGAGGAGGAGCCGGGATAGCCGCACTTTATCTTTTTGCCAAACACAACAAGAGAAATACGGCTGTTGTATTGGGAGCTAAAGATAAGAAACATTTGTCCTATTCAAAGCGATTCAGAGAAGTATGCCGTGAGGTTTATCTGGTTACGGAAAAGGGAGATACAGGCCGCCGGGGTCTGGTAACAGACATAATAGAAAGAGTAATGGAGGATTTTGGCCCGGAATACTGCCTTAACTGCGGTCCCGAAAGCATGGTCAGGGCGGCCATAGAAAAAGAGAGGAAATACGTAAATCAGGAAAAAATATACTCTTCTATAGAATTTTTGACCAGATGCGGAACGGGACTGTGCGGGAGCTGTGCCACCGCTAAAGGGAATAGAAATTGTGTTGACGGTACTTTTTTCAATCCCGGACAATTTTAAGTGCGGCATCAGATTCCATCGCATTGTTATGTCTTGCTGGTTTTTAAACTCATAATAGTGCTATAATAGTTAAAAGAGCGAACGATCTATAGGTGAAGGTTGGGAAAATAAGATGAGAATTATTTTTCAGACGAAAAAGTTGAGCACATGGACAAAAATTTTGAGAAAAATTTCGAACTTTGTGTTAGAGCTGTCATCCAACAGGGAGGAAGAATTCTGGTATGCAGGAGAAAAGGAAAAGACTATTACTTTTTCCCCGGAGGACACGTTGATTTTGGAGAGCAGGCGGAAAAGGCGCTGGAACGGGAATTAAAAGAGGAACTGAACCTCGATATCAAAAGTAACTCATTTTTAGGAGCCGTGGAGAATTTATTCCGCGAAGACGGAGAATTTCACCACGAGCTTAATCTGGTTTTTCAGGTCGAAGCCGAGAATGCTGCCGATAAGAGCCGGGAAGACCATCTGGACTTTTTCTTCCTTGAGATGGAGGATTTTGCCGAAGAAGATGTTTTTCCTGTAGCCCTAAAAGACAGTGTTATAAAGTGGACAAAAGACAAGAAGGTGTTTTGGGTCAGCCAGTCTTGAGAAGGCAAGTCCACGTATCTTTTTTGAAAACAGGCGATATAATCAATATACCAAAGGTCGGTAACAATATTTAAAACAATGTCAATATGAAAAAAATTATTTGTCTGTTATTGACGGCACTCGTGGCGTTTGGAGCAGGAGTGGTTTTGACCGCTGAGTACTGCAGCCGGTTCGTTCCTACCAGCGTTCCGCTCGGAGAGAATTATCTGCAGATGTCGGTGGCATCTATTACCCAAAAGGATAACTTCTTCAATATCTGGGCCGAATATCCCCGATTCAACGGGGTTGATGCAGCTTTCAATCAGAAAATTGCTGACCTCATGAACAAGCAGGTGGACGACTTTAAGACGAATGCAGCGGCCAACTGGGAAGCCAGGAGGGCCACGGCTATGCCCGACAATCCGGTCCCTGAGTTTCCTGAACAGCCCTTTAATTTCATCGCTACATGGACGCCCACCCAGACCAATAACAGCTATCTGAGTTTCGTTATCAACATTTATTATTTCAGCGGAGGTGCGCACGGCCTGAACGAGATTTATGCCTTCAACTATGACGCGGCCCAGCAGAAGGAGATTACCATCAATGATTTTTTGGGTTCCTCCCAGGATGCCCTGGATAAGGTGGCATCGCTGGCCGCTCAAAGCGTTAGTTCAGACCTCGAATCCAAGGGAGTGCAGATAAATACCAGCACCCAGCAGATGATAGGCCAGGGGACTACGCCCACGGCGGAAAATTACCGGAACTTCAACTTCAGCAACAATGCACTGATAATATATTTCCCGCAGTACCAGGTGGCGCCTGGATATGTGGGTAACATCACCGTTACGCTTTATCAAAATCAGCTGATATCAACCGGTGTGCAGTCCAATTACCTGAAATAAACAGGCGGAACGGAGCAAATCTCTATGCCTCGATTTTCCGAATATACAACCAGGAGTATTGAAGAGGTTTTCGGGCTCTTGGGCACTTCCGAAAAAGGCCTTTCCGCGAGAAAAACAGCGGAGCTTTTAAAGAAGTTCGGACAGAACGAGGTAAAGATAAAGGAAGAGGGACTGATAGATATTTTTTTAAGGCAATTCAAGTCACCCTTTTCATATCTCCTTTTCGCAGCTTCTCTTATAGCCTTCTTGATTGGCGAGAAGATTGACGGTGCGGTCATTCTGGCTTTTGTTTTTATCAATGTTATATTGGGTTTTTTCCAGGAAGCCAAGGCAAAGAGAGCGGTTTCTCTGCTTAAAAAATATCTGCCTTCAAAGATAAGGATTTTGCGGGGCGGCAAGGAAAAGGCGGTTGACCGAAAATCTTTAGTCCCAGGGGATATCGTCCTATTGGAACAGGGAGATATTGTTCCGGCCGATTTGAGAGTATGGAAGGCAGAAAATTTCTCCGTTGATGAAGAAGTGTTAAGTGGGGAATCAATTTCCGTTCCTAAAAATTCCAATTTTCTTCCGGAAAAGGCAGAAGAACTTTTTAAGGCATCCAACATAGTTTTCAGCGGGACATCTGTTGTTTCCGGGGAAGCCGTAGGAGTGGTAGTGGCAACGGGAAAGGAAACAGCTCTGGGAGAGATTACTAAATTGACTTCGACAATCGCTCGCGAAAGCCTTTATGAAAAGAACCTTTTGAGTTTTTCCCACCTCATACTAAGGATAGTCGTAATTACTATCGTCATCATTTTTCTGGCTAATCTTGCAGTTAAGGGAACAGCCGGCCTTTTCGATTTCCTGCTTTTCTGCATAGCCCTCACGGTGAGTATTATTCCGGAGGCCCTTCCCCTGATTATTACTTTTGCCCTTTCCAGCGGAGCTCTGAAATTAGCCAAGAAGAAAGTGGTGGTGAAGAGATTGTCGGCCGTAGAAGACCTGGGAGACATAGAAATACTTTGCAGCGACAAGACGGGCACTTTAACTAAAAATAAGCTTAAATTGGAAAATAGTTATTCCTCGGATAAAAATAAATGCCTGCTCTACGGACTTTTATCCTCGGCTTATATAGAAGAGGAGATTGAATCAAGCTTGAATCCCTTCGATATGGCCCTTTTTGAGGTAGCTCCTAAGAAAATCCGTAAATCATTGGAGAAATTCAAGCTGGTTGCGGAAAAATCGTTTGACCTGTTAAGGTTGAGAAACAGCGTGTTGATGGAAGATTCCAGAGGAGAAAGAGTTTTAATCAGCAGGGGGGCACCGGAATCGATTTTAAGCCTATGTTCTAAGTTTGAAGGCAGTAGAGAGAAAATAGAAGCGGAGATGGAAAAGAAGGGCAAGGAAGGGAAAAGAATTTTGGCCTTGGCCTTCAAGCATTTTAATAGAGATAATTTTTATGAGGAAGACGAAGAAGGGATGAATTTCCTCGGTTATTTTTCTTTTTTTGACCCCCTGAAGGAAACTGCCAAGGAAGCTATTGCGCTTGCGGGTAAGCTGGGCGTACAGGTTAAGATACTGACCGGCGACAGCAAGGAAGTAGCCGGACAAGTGGCAAAAGAAATTGGTTTGATTGAAAATCAGGAGGAAGTCATTCTAGGAGAGACCATAGACTCTTATTCTTCAGAAGATTTTGAAAGGGCCTGCGAAAATTTTTCAGTCTTTGCCAGGGTTTCTCCTAATACCAAATACAGGATAGTAAAGTCTTTGGGGGAGAAGCATGAAGTTGGGTTTCTGGGGGAAGGGGTTAATGACGCACCCGCCTTGAAGGCCTCACATCTGGCCATTGCCGTACAGAGCGCCGCCGATGTTTCCCGGGAGATTGCCGATATCGTACTGCTCAGAAAGGACCTAAAAGTCATTGTGGAGGGAATTAAGCAGGGTAGGAATATTTTCTCCAATATTAACAAATACATAAAATGCACTTTGGCGAGTAATTTTGGAAATTTTTATTCCATAGCTATTATTTCCCTGATAATACCATTCCTGCCCATGCTTCCAGTGCAGATTTTGTTGGTAAATATGCTGTCGGATTTTCCTTTGGTTGCTGTGGCGTCAGACAGAGTTGACGTTGAAGAGTTGAAGAAGCCTAAGTTTTATCAATTGAATAAAGTAATATTACTTATAGTTCTCCTGGGGCTTACTAGTACCATCTTTGACTTCATTTTCTTCGCAATTTTTCACAATGTCGCCCCATCCCTGCTCCGGACACTCTGGTTCACAGAAAGTATTTTAACGGAGATTGCACTGATTTTCTCCGTAAGAACTTTTCACATATTTTTCAAAGCGAGGAGTCCGAGTTTTTCTCTGGCGGCCGTTTCAGTTCTCACTCTGCTCATCACGGTCGGCCTGCCGTTTACGGCTTTGGGGCAGGAGACATTCCATCTGGTTGCCCCCGCCCTTCCGGAACTCCTCATTGTATTATCTTTAATTGTTATTTATTTTACCGTGAGCGAAGCGGTCAAGCTTATTTATTTCCGTTATTGGACGCTGAAAAACGGGTCTTAATTGCTCAACTTTTTAATTTAACTAAAAACCCCGCGGGTTTTCCCGCGGGGTTTTTATTGGTTTCGCCTATCTGAAGTTTTTAGATCTTCGTTTTCTGTGGCATTCCCTGCAGTAGACGGGTCTGTCCCCTGAGGGTTGGAACGGAAGTTCCGTTATTTCTGCTCCACAGTCGGCGCATTTCCAGCTTCCCTTGACCATTGGTCTTGGGGTGAAATCTGAATTTGAATTGTCAAACATGAAACTTAATATTTAACTCTTCTATCGATGTGCTTTAGTTAAAAAGCGACCTTTTGATTACCAAGTCGCTTTATTAACGAAATTATTAACTCCCCGACTTATAATCTAATCTTCATACTACCACGCCGTTTTAAAAAGTCAAGTAGAAGGGATAATGTTTGCTTTTTATCTGCTAAAAAATCAATTATAATTAAATAGAAATATGACCCATCGGGAAGAATTCAAGGATATCCTGGCTAGAGTTTCTGCAACCTTTTTGCCAAGAGAGGTCACTCTGGTTGCTTTTCTGGCAGCTGTTTTTCTGATGAAGCTGACAGGCTTGCTTTCGTTTTATGAAAACGTAAACCTGATACTTTCGGTGCTGTCTTTCTATTTATTATCGGCTTTTGCTTTTAGAATGCTGGTGAAGAAGCAAACTAAGGCCAAAACCATAGAAAGCCTGTACTTTTTCTACGATGTTTTTATTGAACTTCTGTCTATTACTGCGATAGTCTACCTGGCGGGAGGAGTGGAATGGATGGGTTCAGTTTTCTTTCTGTTCCCGGTAGTTTACGCCAGTATTGTACTGCCGAGAAAAAAAGCCTTGGCTGTCTGCGCCTTGACGACTATAAGCTATGCCCTTCTAGTGGCTCTGCCTTACTCTGGGTTGGTGCCTTTTCATGCTTACTTTGATTTAGGTTTTCCTCTTTATAAAAATTTCAAATACGTAACTAATAACATTTTGTTAGCCGGAGCCACTTTTTTTGGCATCGGAGTGGCGGCTAATCTTTTTACGGATATCTTGAAGAGGAAAAGCGTTGAACTGGAAAGAATCAGCGAAGCTTTGGAAGAACAGAAAACAACCCTGGAAATTAAGGTGAGGGCGAGGACCGAAGAACTGGAGGACCTCTCGGAAAATCTTAAAGACAAGGTAAAAGAGAGAACCATGGAGCTTGAGGAAAGGAAAAAGGAACTGGAGGTCAAAATGGAAGAGCTGGAGAAATTCAATAAGCTGGCTACAGGCAGGGAATTAAAAATGATAGAGCTGAAAGAACGTCTGAAAGCGCTTGAAGAAAAATTCAATAAGGGCTAATTTAAACAAGAAACCATTAATTGACCTAATAATCTTAACGGCTTATACTAAAACAATGGCTAAAAAGACAATCAAAACTTCAAAAAAGAACCTGAAAAAGAATGTAGCCAAGAGGAAAAAACCTCTTCGGAAACCGGCAGTAAAAAACAAGGCTGCAAAAGAGCTGTCCAAAAAGAAAATGAAACCAGATGAACTCAAAAGGATCAAGGTGAGACTGATAGGCATAGGAGGAGGAGGAAGTTCCATTGTTTCCGAAATAGCCCAGAGCGTAAAGGGTGCTTCATTTTACGCCGCCAACAGCGACGTAAGGGCATTAAAGAGACTTCCCCGGAAGATTTCTAAGTTTCATTTCGGCAAAGAATTTACCCACGGCTTGGGAACCGGCATGGATCCTGAAATAGGAGAGGCTGCCGCTAATAAAGAGAGGGAAAGGATAAAAGAGATATTAAAGGGGCAGGATTTTGTCATTTTAGTGGCCTGTCTGGGAGGAGGGTTAGGCTCTGGGGCGGCTCCTGTTTTTGCCAAAATATCAAGAGACATGGGTAATCTCACCTACGGTATTTTTACTCTTCCCTTTGAGTTTGAGGGAGAGAAAAAAATGGAGATAGCCAGAACTTCCTTAAGAAAGGTCAAGAGGAGGGTTAATGCTTTCTCGGTAATCCCCAACGAAAGAATTTTCCAAATCATAGAGAGGACGGCGCCCTTAAACAGCGCGCTTTCTGCCATAAACAAGAAATTGTCAGAATCAATACAGAGCTTGATAGAGATAATATATGAGCCCGGCATGATAAACATTGATTTTGCAGACTTGAGGACCGTTTTCAGCAGAAGGGGAAAGCTTACCTATCTTAGTTCCGTGAATTTGGGTAGGGAAAAGGAAGAAGAGATGATAAGCAGGGTGATAAGCTCTCCATTGTATCCCTACAGCATAGGGGGCGCCAGAGGTATACTATTTAATATTTCCGGCAAAAAAGACCTTTCTTTGTCTCAAGTAAATCAGATTTCCGGAATTATCGCAGAGAAGGCCCACAAGGAGGCCAGAATTATCTTTGGAATATCTAACATCAAGAAGGGTCCCCATATTAAAGTGACATTATTGGCAACGAGTTGCAGGGCGAGGGGTTTTTTGAAGGGAAAAGGTAAGAAGGCGGGCAAAAGTTTACCTAAGAAAAAGCCGGCCAAAAAGAGGAAAACTCCTAAAAAGCAGAAGGAGGAGAAGAAGGCAGAAGGGACTGTTCGGCCCGTTCCCCGACCTGAGAGAAAGAAAAAGTCAGAGAAGATTAAAACGAAAAAGAGAGGGACAAAGAAAAAAAAGAGGAGAAGGCAGGCCGCGGCAGAGGAGGCGAAAAAAGGAAAAATAGAGGTAAAAATAAAAAATATTTCCCCAAAATCCGCTCCAAGTGAGAGTGAGCCGTCTGTAGAAGAAAAAAAAGAAAAGCAGAGGGTAAGGAAAAATGCCCTTCAGATTAAGAGGGATAAGGAGAAAGAGGAAGCGGAAATAATATCCAAAGAGGAGCTCTGGGAAAAACCCACCTTTTTAAGAAGAAAAGTAATTTAATAGACATCTACTTTGACAATGGATAAAGTTACCAAAGGAATTCTAAAGGAAATTTTTCCGGAGAGGAAAAGAGAAGTTTATTACAGGAAATACGAGTTCGGACTCCTTATAGTAATAGGGGGCTCTGAATTTTATTCAGGTTCTCCGGCCCTGTCCGCTATGGCGGCATTCAATGCCGGAGTGGACATGGTGCGGATTATAGCTCCCAGAAGGGCAGCAGACATCATAGCCTCTTTTTCTCCCAACATGGCCGCTTATCCGCTGGAAGGCAAATGGCTGAACGGCAGCCATTTGGCTGAATTGGTTGCCATGACCAAGGCAGCAGAAAGTGTTGCCAGAGGGAACGTAGCCGCCGTCATAGGCGGCGGGGCGGGCAGGAGCAAAGAAACGCAGGAGGTTATTTTGGAATATCTCAGCAGGGTAAATATACCGGTCGTTATAGACGCCGATGCTATACACGCCGTAGGCAGTAGGACAGAAGTAATTAAAGGAAAACCTTTTCTTATCACTCCCCACCTTTATGAATTTATGATGCTCACCGGACGAGATATCAGAGAGTTTGAACACGGAGCTAAAATACAGGCAGTAAAAGAGGAGGCGCTTCGTCTCCAAACAACCATTCTTCTTAAGGAAAAACCGGATATTATTTCTAACGGCAAGGAAGCCGTCCTCAACGAATCGGGAAGCCCTTATATGTCCGTTGGAGGCACCGGAGACACTCTGGCCGGGATATGCGGAGCTTTATTGGCCAGGAGGATAGAACCCTTCAAAGCCGCCCAGGCAGCAGTTTTTGTCAACGGCAAGGCGGGAGAATTGGCTGCCTCCAGGATGAAGGAAGGGCTGTCAGCCACAGAAGTCATTAAGGCTATTCCCGAAGTATTACATTAAGTATGCCGCATGACCTCATTATAATCGGAGGCGGGCCAGCTGGAATGACAGCTGGTATTTATGCTTCCAGACAGAGCCTCGACGTCTTAATGGTAACGAAAACTTTTGGAGGCAATATGGCTAAAAAGGTTATTCCTATCAGGAATTATCCCGGTTTCGGCAATGTCAAGGCGGGGGATTTGATTAAAAGGATGAAAAAGCAGCTTGAAAAACAAAAGATAAAAATAGAAATTAATGAGGTGGTCAACATAAAAAAAAGTAAAGATTTATTCTCAGTTTATACCACCGACAAAAAAGTTTTTGAAGCCAAATCGGTAGTAGTGGCTTCAGGGTCAGACCCTAGGCCCCTGGAAGTGCCGGGAGAGAAGAAATTTTTGGGCAAGGGCGTGAGCTACTGTGCTTTATGCGACGGGCCGCTTTTTGGCGGTAAGGATATAGCCATTATCGGCGGAGGAAACGCAGCTTTTGAAACGGCTTTGTTTATGGGAAACATAGCAAAGAAGATATATATCCTGGAGTACGGTCCCACCATAAAGGCAGATTCGGAAAACCAGCTTCTTGTTGAAAAGGGCGGCAAAACTACTATTATCACTCAGGCCAAACTGGAAAAGATAGAAGGAGGAAGGTTTGTTAATTCCATTGCTTACGAAGACAGAGAAAACAGAGAAAACAAGAACTTAAAAGTGGAGGGTGTATTTGTGGAGATAGGATATCAGCCGACCACCTCTTTCGTAAAGGGGTTGGTGGATTTCAATGAGAACGATGAGATAATTGTCGATTTCGAAACTTACCAGACTAAAAGCCCAGGTCTCTTTGCTGCGGGCGACGTTAATATAGGAAAATTTAAACAGATAGTTACGGCCTGCGGAGAAGGAGCTAAAGCCGCTCTGGCCGCTTTTGATTACCTCCAGAGATTGCCCTAAATTTTATTATGTCTTCTTCTAAAGTAAAAAAAATAAGAGCCAGGCAAATATTGGATTCCAGGGGAAACCCGACCATAGAAGTGGAGGTGGAAACAGGCGGCGGTATTTCTGCAGCCTCTGTCCCCTCCGGCGCCTCTACGGGTAAATATGAGGCAGTAGAGCTGAGAGATAAGGAGAAGGCGTATTTCGGCAAGGGAGTTCTGAAAGCCGTAGATAACATCAACAACATCATAGCACCCCGGCTTTTAGGGATAAAATCCACCGCCCAGATGGAGATTGACGGCCTGATGAAGGAAATGGACGCTACCGATAATAAATCCAGCCTTGGAGGCAATGCTATCTGTGCCGTTTCTCTGGCAGTGTGCAAGGCTGCTTCACAGGCAGAAAAACTGCCTCTTTTTCAATATATCAACGGGAAGGGACGAGAATACAAATTGCCGGCAGTTTCTCTAAAAATACCTTTCCCTTCCTTCAACATCATCAATGGAGGCGCTCATGCGGGGAACAGACTGGACTTTCAGGAGTTTATGATAGCTCCCGGCAAACAGGCTTTTTCGGACAATCTGCGCATCGGTGCGGAGACTTACCAGCAGCTTAAAAAAATCCTCCTGGAAAGATACGGAAAGCTGGCCACTAATTTAGGGGACGAAGGCGGTTTCGCACCTCCTCTCATCGTGCCCGAGCAGGCTTTGGAACTTATCTTGTCAGCCCTGAAAGGTTTGGGATACGAAAGCGAAGTTAAAGTCATACTTGATGTGGCGGCCTCTCAGTTTTTAGAACATGATAAATATAGACTGCAGATGGGCGTATTCACCAGAGAGGGTTTACTCAGGTATTACGGCAGCTTGATTTCTAAGTATCCTATTTCCGGCATAGAAGACCCATTTGCTGAGGAGGATTGGGAAGGGTTCCGGAAGATTACAGAAGACTTAGGGAAAAAGATTATGATTATCGGAGACGACCTGCTGGTAACCAATCCTGTCAGAATAAAGGAAGCTGAAGAAAAAAAGGCGGTCAATTCCATGATTCTTAAAATCAATCAGATAGGAACGGTTTCAGAGGCACTGGAAGCTGCCCGTTTGGCAAAGGAGTTCGGATGGAAAATAGTAGTTTCCCACAGGTCTGGGGACACTACAGATGACTTTATAGCAGACTTTGCAGTAGGGATATCCGCAGACTTCATTAAAACCGGGGCTCCTGCCCGCGGCGAGAGGGTGGCCAAATACAACCGCCTTTCCGCCATCGAAGAGCTGCTTTAATTACATTATCTATAGGTGTTTCAGGCGGTTCCCTCGAGCCTCGCCCGTAGGCTACAGCCGAGGGCCTCGCTCGTGTCCGGTTTACGGCCGAGAGTGACACGATTGTTCGGCAAACAGGCTCCAGGGTCGTTCGCTCTGCCCAGCGAGCAGAGCTCACTGGTGTTGAATCCTTCGCTCTTTGCGGCAGAGCCGCAAAACCGTGCCCGCTCAGGCCTCAAGACCACCCTGAAACCTGCTTACCTCACAAAAACCCCGAATACATATTATCTTCGACCCTCGAAGTCTATAACATATAATCTTCGAACCTCGCTTCGCCCTTCCGAAGCTCGTGAGAGCGAAGGAGGGAACCCGCTTATGAACAAAATACTATTTATCGTCTTAGACGGATTAGGAGATAAACCCATTAAAGAACTCAAAAACCGTACGCCCCTGGAGGCCGCAGTTACTCCCAATCTTGACGGCTTGGCTCAAAAGGGTCGATGCGGATTATTGGACCCTTATTTTACCAAAGCCCTTCCCACCTCGGAAGAATCCCATTTTGCGCTTTTCGGATATAATCCCCACAAACTGGAGTTAGCCAGGGGGATATTTACTGCCAAGGGAGCAGGTATCAAGCTTAAAAAAGGAGACGTGGCTTTGAGGGGAAATTTCAGTACCGTCGGCAAGGACCTCAACATTGTGAACCGTCGGGCAGGCAGGATAAAAGAGACAGGTCCCCTGGTAGCGGCTTTATCCGGAATGAAAATAAAGAATGTCAGTTTCCTTATTAAGCCAGCTGGCGAACACAGGGTGGGTATAGTGATGAGGGGTAAGAGATTGAGCAGTAAAATTTCAGACGGAGACCCTCATTATGCGCACTTGGGCAGCAGGGTAACTAAAATAGTACCCTTGGATAAAAGCAAGGAGTCTGCCTTTACGGCTCAGGTATTGAATGAGTTTTTAGAGAGAGCACACGAGATTTTAAAAGTTCATCCCCTCAACGAGGCCAGAAAAAAGAGAGGGCTGCCTCAGGCAAATTATATTTTAGTGCGGGGAGCGAGCTCTCCCAGAAAGATACCTTCATTTTCGGCAAGATACGGCCTGAAGGCCTGCTGTGTTGCAGGCAAAATACTCTATAAGCAGATAGGGGAGATTCTCGGTATGAAGGTGCTTAAGGTTAAGGGAGCCAACGGACTGGTTTCCACTAACCTGACAGGCAAGGTGAAAGCCGTTCTTAAGGCCTTGAAGGAGTATGATTTCGTCTTTCTGCATATCAAGGCCACGGACAGTCTGGCGGAAGACGGAGATTTCAAAGGGAAAAAGAAATTCATAGAAAAGATAGACAGTCACTTTGGTCCATTTTTAAGGCTGAAAGATACGATTATCGTGGTGACGGGCGACCATTCAACCTGCTGTTCTTTAAAGAGGCATTGCAAGGAGCAGATTCCTGTTCTTATCTCCGGGGCGGCGGAAGATGACGTTAAGAAGTTTTCCGAAAAATCATGCAGTAAGGGAGGGTTGGGTACGATAAAACAAATCACGCTGATGGCCAGAGTATTAAAGGCGGCCGGCAGAGGAAAAAGAAAGGCGTGATTTTGTCTGTCTGAACTATCCTGATATAATAGTTATTGTCTGTAAAAAATTAAGGTTAACAAAAGGTCTGAGACCAATTCTTTAATACAAAAATATGGCAAAATTCCAAGTCAACAAAGATAAATGCATAAGCTGCGGAGTCTGTATTTCGGTTTGTCCGAAAGGGGCTGATTGGGATAAAGACGGCAAATCCCACATCATTGATTCGGCTGCCATGGAGGAGTGCGGAGGGGAAACAGTCTGTCCCTACGGGGCCATTGAAGAAGTTGAGGGGTAGGCCAGACTTTCTTTAACTTTTTGAGGGTTGACACCCCTCAATTAATTGTATATATTAAAACCGACTGATATAGTCGGTTTTAATTATGAAATTTTCCAGGAAAACCCAGTACGGATTAAGAGCCATGATATATCTGGCTGCAGCCTCTGCAAAAGAAAAAAAGATTTGTTCCATAAAGGAAATTTCTGACAAGGAAAATATCCCCTTTGATTATCTGGAAAAGGTAGTTTCCCGGTTGGAGAGGAAGGGACTTCTGAAATCAAAGCGTGGAGCCAAGGGAGGATATCTTCTGAATCGTTCTGCAGATAAAATCAGCGTAGGGGAAGTAGCAGCGGCTTTGGAAAAGACTACAGCGGTTGTCAGGTGTCTTGCTTCTGCTTCGAGGGAGAAATACAAATGCCCCAAAAGAAAAAAATGCCGGGCGGTAGGAGCCTGGACTAAAATCCAACGGGCCTTAAATGCCGCCTTGGATTCGGTGACTTTAGAGGATTTAATCGCCTGATATTTTAAACAATGGCCAAAAGAAAAAGAATATATTTGGATTATGCTGCTGCCACCCCTCTTGACTCCAGAGTTATGAAAGAGGTGATTCTTCATTTTAAGAAGAGTTTCGGCAATACCATGTCTCTGCACAGCTTCGGACAGGCAGCTAAAGAGGTCTTAGAAAACAGCAGGGAGAAGGTGGCTTCCCTGATGGGCGCCCAAAGGGATGAGGTAATTTTTACAGGTTCTGCCACCGAAGCCAATAATTTTGCACTGAAGGGAGTTGCCTTTGCCAATAAATCCAGGGGAAAACATATAATAATTTCCGCCGTAGAACATCCCTGCATTGCGGAAAGCGCCCATTGGCTCGGGCTTCAGGGATTTGAAATAACAGAGCTTAAGGTGGATAAATACGGCCTGGTAGACCCAAAGGATGTAGAGAAGGCCTTGCGGAAAGAAACGATTCTTGTGTCTGTTATGCATGCCAACAACGAGATAGGAACCATACAGCCCATTGCGGAGATAGGAGCCGTCTGCAGGAAGGCCGCAGTTTTCTTTCATACCGATGCCGCCCAAAGCTTCGGAAAAATTCCCATCGATGTCGATAAAATGAATATAGACCTGCTTACTGCCAGCTCCCATAAGATGTATGGTCCCAAGGGAGCGGCCTGCCTGTTTAAAAGAAAGAAAGTTAAGATAGAGCCCCTTCTGCACGGAGGAGGACATGAATCCGGATATAGAAGTTCCACAGTGAACGTTCCGGCCATTGCCGGCTTCGCCAAGGCCTGTGAACTGTGCAGGGAAGAAATGGCATCGGAAGCCGAAAGACTTTCCCATCTCCGCGACAAACTTATTTCAGGCATCCTCACAGAAGTGAAGGACACCCAACTCAACGGTCATGCGGTCAAAAGACTGCCCAATAACGTTAATATTTCCTTTTTCTTTGTGGAAGGAGAATCTTTAATGATGCAGCTTGATTTGATGGGTATCGCAGTTTCTACGGGTTCTGCTTGTTCCTCCAAAAAATTAGAACCGAGCCGCGTACTGCAAGCTATAGGCCTCAAGCCCCATCAAATACACGGCTCCCTTAGATTAAGTCTGGGCAGGCAGACCACTAAGGAAGAGATAGATTACGTCCTGAAAGTGCTTCCTCAGGCAGTGGAAAATTTGAGGAAAATATCACCATTTTCCCGCTAAAACTTATCATTGATAAATTTATGCCAGACAACAAAGAATATACAAAAAAAGTCATCCAGCATTTTAAGAATCCCCATAACTTCGGCAGGATAAAGAATGCGGACGGTATCGGTAAGGTGGGGAACATCTTCTGCGGCGACGTAATGTGGGTTTACATTAAAGTCGGCAAGAACAGGAAAGGCAAGGAGATAATTAAGGAAATTAAATTCGAAACCTTCGGATGTGTGGCCGCGGTGGCCACCAGCAGCGTTATAACGGATTTAGCTAAGGGTAAAACTATAGAGGAGGCCTTGGATATTAATAAGAAGGAAATAGCGGATTCACTGGGAGGTCTTCCGCCTATCAAGCTTCACTGTTCCGTACTGGCCGCCGATGCTTTATCGGAAGCCGTTTACGATTATCTTTTCAAGAAAAAGAAAGATATACCGGAGAAACTTACAGCCAGGCACGAACGGATACAAAAAGAACTGAAACTTATTGAGGAAAAATATCAGGATTACGTAGAAATTAGGAAAAGAGCTCTCGGGAAATGAATAGTAAACAAAATTTCAATAAGAAAAAAAAGGTAGTTTGTGCTCTTTCCGGTGGAATAGATTCAGGGGTATCAGCTGCCCTTCTAAAGGAATCAGGGGATTTGGATGTGACAACCGTCTTTATGAGGCTCGGAACCGGAAGAACTGTAAAAGAATCTGAAAAAAGAGCCCGCAGAATAGCCGAAATTCTGGAGATTTCTTTTAAGACAGTTGATTTAGAAGAAGAATTCAATAAAATAGTTGTCGATAGCTTTATAAAAGATTATAAGAAGGGTATCACTCCCAACCCCTGCATTACATGCAACCGGGAAATAAAATTCAAACTGCTTTTTCAAAAAGTTAAAGGAAAAAACGGTGGATTTCTGTCTACTGGCCACTATGCCAGATTAGATACGAGGAAAGGAAAAATCAGACTATTGAAAGCCAAAGACGAAAACAAGGATCAGTCTTATTTCCTGTGGCGGCTTAACCAGAAGCTTTTAAAGAATGTTATGTTTCCGGTTGGAGGATATAAGAAAACTGAAGTTAGGAAGATGGCCGTCAAGTTCGGTCTTCCGATAGCAGAAATTCCGGAGTCTCAGGAAGTATGCTTTATAGAACGTAAAACAGAGGATTTTTTAAAAAGTCACCTAAAAACAAATCCCGGCAGGATTATAGATAAGAAGGGAAAGATTTTAGGGAAGCATCAGGGCCTTTGGTTTTATACTATCGGCCAGAGAAGGGGCATTCGGCTCGCCGGCGGGCCCTTTTATGTAGCAGATAAAAGAATTAAGAAAAACATACTGGTTGTTACTAGAGACGAAAGAGATCTTTACAGAAAAGAGGCCTTCATAAGAAAAGTAAGCTGGATATCGGGAAAGGCGCCCGTCCTGCCCGTTGCCATGAAAGCTAAGATAAGATATAAACATAAAGCTGTGCCGACCCTGCTTTCTTTAAAGGGTGGAAGATATCACTTGGCCTTTGAGAGGTCTCAGCGGGCCGTCACGCCTGGACAGTCAGCGGTCTTTTACAAGGGCATGGAGGTCTTAGGCGGAGGAGAAATATCATAATATTTTATGGTCATTCAGTCATTTCTTTCGGGCCTCGCCCGTAGGCTGCAGCCGAGGGTGACACGAAGTCGGCTTAAAACAGCTACAATTACTTTTTCACCGCTGCTTCTATTTCTCGCCGAGCCTCAGTTTATTAGAAGTGAAACGTTATCTACGACCGGGCTCGGCTGCGAAGCGTCTCCCTCGAGAACTGTCTGAATTATTGATTCGTAACATCGAACTTCAAACATTAAAATTTGAACATATATTATGGATTATATTATATGCCACTATGACGAAATAGGATTAAAAGGAAAGAACCGTAAGTTTTTTGAAGAGAAATTAATATCGAATATAAAAAAATCCCTTCCCGAACGAAGCTTCAGTTCGGTTAAAAGGATATCGGGGAGGATTATAATCAAACTGACCGGGGAAGAACAAAAAAAAGAAGATATTATTTCAGATAATTTAAGACATGTATTCGGTATTGCTTATTTTTCTTTTGCCGCTTCCTGCAGGCAGGACATTTCCGTTATAGAGAGTAAAGCGCTAGATATGCTGCGCGGCAGGAAATTCAAAAGTTTCAGGATATCAACCCAGAGATCTAATAAAGATTTTCCTTTGACATCCCAGCAAATAAACGCCAAGGTAGGGGAAACCGTCATAAAAAAGCTGAAGAAAGAAGTCAGTCTGGAAAAACCAGATTTGAACCTTTTCATAGAAATAGCTGAAGATTATGCTTTCCTATATCTGCAGAGGATAGAAGGATTGAGGGGTCTTCCGGTAACGGCAAGCGGCAGGGCGGTAGCCCTTATCTCAGGGGGCATAGACTCTCCAGTTGCTTCTTTCCTGGCTATGAAGAGGGGAATTAAGGTAATTTTTATTCATTTTCACGCCTATCCTTATACCAGCCGGGCTTCCATAGAAAAGGTCAAAGAGATGGTTTCTCTTCTCTCCAGATACCAGTTCGGGGCAAAGCTTTATTTGATTCCTTTCTCTGACATTCAGAAAGAGATAATGTTGAGCACCAAAGCTAAACTCAGGGTCATCCTGTATCGCAGATTCATGATAAGGATTGCCCAGGCAATAGCCGCAAAAGAAAGGGTTCAGGCTTTAATAACAGGGGAAAGCGTGGGGCAGGTGGCCTCCCAAACCCTGGAAAACATTAGAGCTATTGATGATACGGCAGCGCTTCCCGTTTTGAGACCCTTGATATGCCAGGATAAAGACGAGATAATAAGAAAAGCGAAAGAAATCCATACTTTCGAAATTTCTATTTTACCCCATGAAGATTGTTGTGTGAGATTTCTCCCTTCGCGTCCTGAGACCAAAGCCAACCTGAAAGAGGTGGAGAATGAGGAAGAAAAATTAGACGCCAGCGGCATGATAGAAGCGGCTTTGAAAGGCGGTTCGGTATTATCCCTTGATTATAAAAGCAGAGCAAAAACATTATGAAAAAAATAATCCCATTTCTATTTGTGATTACTTTAATGAGTGCTCTTGTAGGGCAGGCGGTTTCGGCTGCAGAGCCGTTGGAATTTACTTTCTTTTACAGTAGTACCTGCCCGCACTGCAAGGAGGAAAGAGCTTTTCTGGATGTGCTTGAGGAGAAGTATCCCGAACTTAAAGTAAACGGATATGAAATAGCATATCATTCCGAAAATCAGGATATCCTGGTTCAATTCTACCAGGAGTACGGAGTTCCCAAAGAGGAATGGGGAATGGTTCCTGTGCTGTTCACGCCTCAAAAATATTTTATCGGTTTTGATAAAAAGATAGGAGAAAATATAGAAGCGTGCCTGGTAGAATGTCTGGGAGGCTCAGCCAGCACTTCCGCTGCCGTGATTAAAGTTCCTATACTGGGTAAGATTTCTCTGTCGCGGCTTTCTCCTCTGACGCTGGCGGTAGTGATGGGGGGGTTGGATGGATTCAATGCCTGTGCCATGGTGGCTTTGGGTTTTTTGCTCACTTCGCTGATAGCTACAGGCGCCAGGGAAAAGGTCCTGTGGATAGGGGGCACTTTTATTCTTGTTTCAGGAATAGTTTATTTTGTGTTTATTACGGCCTCTTTTAACCTGTTTTTGGTACTGGAGAAGATAAACTTTATTACCAACTTAGTGGGATTGATTATTATCCTGTTTGCGGCTTTTATGCTGAAGGATTACTTCCACGGCATTATCTGCAAGGTATGTCAGGTTGATGCGGGAAAAGGAAACTGGTTCAGCAGATGGGAGCAGAAAATGTTTTCCAAAATGCAGGCCCTTACCGATTCCAAGAAATCCCTGATTTTAATGCTGGCCGGAGTATCCATGGTGGCAGCCGGTATAAATCTTGTGGAGCTGGTTTGCTCCTTCGGCTTTCCCTTAGCTTTCATTAAAATACTGACCTCCTTTAACCTTTCCAGCACTTCTTATTATTTCTATCTTTTTATATACGTTATTCTGTATATGCTTGACGATTTTATAATTTTTCTCCTGGCGGCTGCCACTCTGCGTATTACCCAGGTTTCCGAGAAATATCTTAAGGCCGTAAAGCTGATTTCAGCAGTGGTACTATTAGTTTTGGGACTGGTTATGATGATAAAACCTGAATTATTGGCTTTTGCTTAAAGCAAAAGGTCGAAGATAAGCAAATTTATAATTTTATGAATTTAAAAAACAAGGTAGCAATTATTACGGGTGCCAGGAGAGGCATGGGCAAAGCCCACGCCCTAACTCTGGCTGAGGCGGGAGCTGAGGTAGTGGTTTCCGATATCTCTTTGGAAGACTGTCAGAAGGTGGCAGGAGAGATAGAAAAGAAGGGAGGGGAGGCATTGGCAGTAAAGTGCGATGTAAGCAGTAAGGAAGAAGTAGAGCAGATGGTAAAAAAGGTCCTGGACACTTTCGGCAGGATAGATATCTTAGTTAACAACGCAGGCATATTAACATTCAAGCCATTTCTTGAGCTTACAGAAGAAGATTGGGACAAAGTTATGGATGTTAATCTGAAAGGATACTTTCTCTGCGCCCAGGCTTGCGCCAAAGAGATGGTGAAGCAGAAATCGGGCTCCATAGTTAATATCGCTTCCATAGGAATGGGACAGGTGGGGGTGGGGTTTCCTGGTATAGTTCACTACTGTGCTTCCAAGGGAGGCATAATCGCCATGACAGAAGCCCTGGCTCTGGAAATGACGCCTTACAACGTAAGGGTGAACGCCATAGCCCCGGGAGCCATTGATACGCCCATGGCAGCTTCCAGTGATGAGAAGGCCATGGAAGGAACCCTGGCCAGGATACCCATGCACAGAATGGGCAGGCCTGAGGAGGTGTCAAAGGCGGTACTATTTTTAGCTTCAGATGATTCTTCCTACATGACAGGGTCTGTGGTGGTAGTTGACGGAGGCTGGCTGGCAACTTAGTCTGAAGCGTGTCGTTCGGTAAGCTGGTTTCAGGGTCGTTCGCTCTGCCCGGCGAGCAGAGTTCGCAGGCCTTTAAGGCATTTGCTCTTTGCGGCAGAGCCGCAAAACCATGCCCGCTCCGGCTTTAAGACCACCCTGCAACCACTTACCTCATTTAGTCTTCGAACTTCGAACTTCCTTCTTCGAACTCCGAACCCCGAACTCCGAACCTCTTGTCCTACATTGTCCTATCGATAGATAGGACATAAATAATAAAAACAATAAAATCCTTTATTATGGAGAAAAAATTCACTAAAGATTCGATTCTGGCCGATATTTTAGAGAATCCTGGCAGTCAGGAGATTTTGGCAAAGTATAACCTGCCCTGTTTGACCTGCCCATTTGCCAAGATGGAAATGGAAAAATTGAAGATAGGTGAAGTCTGTCAACAATACGGCATAGACACGGACAATTTATTAAAGGAGCTTAATGGGATGTGAAATCTTTACAAGATAGGCATTTCTGCTATAATTGAGCCATATAAAAAATAACAATATTAAAACATGACCAAAGAAAAACCAAAACTATTAATACCGTTAATGGTTGTAGCCCTGGCCGGCGTACTGCTCATTGGAGGTTATTTCCTCTTTTTCAATAAGGGAAGTAACGCCGGGAGCAGTTCTGAAGTTTTATCTTCTGCGGATGCAGGCCAAAAGGCGCTCGATTTCATTAACAAAAACATTTTAGAGCCTCAGGGAAGGAGCGCTTCTCTGGTATCGGTGAATGACGAAGGCAGCATATATAAAATAACAATCAAAATAGACGACCAGGAATACGATTCTTACATCAGCCAGGATGGCAAATACCTTTTCCCGGAAGGGTATGATATGGCAGCAGTTCAGGGGAACGGCCAGGCTGCCACATCAACCGAAGTACAGTCTAGGACAAAGCCTGATGTCAAGCTTTTCGTGATGTCCTATTGTCCCTACGGCCTTCAGGCTGAAAAGATGTTTATCCCTGTCTATAATCTATTAAGTGCCCAAGCCGATATGGGAGTATATTTCGTGGATTATATTATGCACGGCGAGAAAGAGATTGCAGAAAACCTTAACCAATACTGTATCCAGCAGGACGAAAAGGACAAATACACAGACTATCTTTCCTGTTTTGTCCAGGATGGTGATTCAGAAAAATGTTTTCAGCAAGCAGGTATCAATAAAAGTGAAATAGACAGCTGCGTCCAAGCAACAGACCAGCAGTATGATATCTACAGCCAGTTTGCAGACCAGAGCACCTGGTTGAGCGGAAATTATCCGCTGTTCAACGTTCAGAAGGATTTGAACGAGCAGTATGGAGTAGGCGGGTCTCCTACCTTGGTGATTAACGATGCGGTAGTTAATCTGCCCTCCCGTTCTCCTGAGAGCTTGAAAGAAGCAGTCTGTAACGCCTTTGATTCTCCTCCGGCGGCCTGTTCTCAGACTCTGTCCGATACCGCTTTTTCTGCCGGTTTCGGAATGGATGAAGGTACTGCAAGCAGTGGAAGCTGCGAATAACATAAAAAATCTTAGTTTATGATAAAAGTATATAGTACCAGGGCCTGTCCTTTCTGCGTCAGCTTGAAGCAGTTTCTCAAAGACCACAAGATAGAATTTGAAGACCTGGATGTCGCAGAAAACGTAGAGGCCAGGGAAGAAATGATTGAAAAGTCGGGCCAGATGGGAGTTCCCGTCATAGACATTGATGGAGAGATAGTTGTCGGTTTTGACAAGGTGAGGATTTCCCAACTGCTCAAATTCTAACTAAAAGGAAAAAATACGGCGCGAAGCTGTATTTTTTTTGGACATAATTGAAGATTATTTATATAATGGATTAATAAATAGGAAGAGGAATTTAAACGATATGAAAAAAATTGCCATCAACGGTTTTGGGAGAATAGGAAGAGCCGTTTTCCGCCAGCTTATGGAAAAGCGCCCCAACATAGAAGTGGCAGCTATTAATGATTTAACGGAACCCGAGATTTTAGCGCATCTCTTGAGATACGATTCTATTTATGGGGTTTACAAAAAACAGGTAAAAGCCCGCGGTGACAAACTCTTTGTCAACGGGACTAATGGGGAGGACGGTATCAGGATATTTGCCGAAAAGGATCCGTCTGTTCTTCCGTGGAAGAAGATGGGGATAGACATTGTAATCGAGTCCACCGGAGTT
The DNA here is from genome assembly GCA_964514375.1 of uncultured Candidatus Saccharibacteria bacterium. Taxonomy (GTDB): domain Bacteria; phylum Patescibacteriota; class Minisyncoccia; order Minisyncoccales; family JANBVM01; genus CAZEQH01. Next base: position 12,440 of record CAZEQH010000003.1, on the reverse strand, counting down.
TTTAGGGATTATGAAGGCGCTGCTAAACACTTGGAAGCCGGCGCCAAAAAGGTAGTTATCTCCGCTCCTTCCAAGAATCCGGAAAAAATTCCATCCTACGTCCTGGGAGTTAACGAAGACAAGCTTGATATTAAAGACCATAACGTTTACGATATGGCTTCCTGCACTACCAACTGTCTGGCACCCGTTTCAAAAGTTTTGAATGACAATTTCAAAATAGTGAAAGGATTTATGACTACCATTCATTCATATACCAATGACCAGAAGATTCTTGACCTGCCCCACAAAGATTTGAGGCGTGCCAGAGCGGCCGCCCTGAACATTATCCCTACCACTACGGGAGCCGCCAAGGCCATAGGTAATGTAATACCGGAACTGGCGGGAAAACTGGACGGTATTGCCTTGAGAGTCCCCACGCCCACTGTTTCCATAGTAGACCTGGTCTGTCAGGTAGAAAAAGAGACTACCGCCCAAGAAGTTAATTACTTGTTCAAGAAGGCGTCGCAGGAGCCAAGGCTGGCCGGTATTCTGGGAGTAGAAGATGCTCCACTCGTTTCTTCAGACTACATAGGAAACTCATTTTCCGCAGTTGTCGATTCTGGTTCTACCAATGCCATGGGTAATCTGGTTAAGGTGCTTGCCTGGTATGATAACGAACACGGTTATGCTTCCCGATTGGCGGATTTTGCGGAATTCTTAGCTAAGAAACTAAAGTAATCTTGTCCTACCTTGTAAAGATTTTTTATCCCCAAAGAGAGCTTTTGCCTCTCTTTTTTAATTACGCTATACTTAAAATATATAAAAATAACTGTTAAAATATATTAAATCTATGAAAAAGAAAGGAAAACTTTATTATCCCGATCAGAACTTTAAAAAGCAGGCATGGGTTGATAATAAGAAAATTTACCGTAATGCCCTGAAAAATCCCTTGGAATTTTGGGGAGAGTTGGCGAAAGAAATAATCTGGTTCAAGGAGCCCAAGAAGGTTTTTTCACACAAACCGCCATATTTTAAGTGGTTTGAAGACGGGAAATTGAACATTACCTACAATGCCCTGGATATGAACCTGCAGGACAGGAAGAATAAGGTAGCCCTTATCTGGGAATCAGAACTGCCTGAGGAAAAGCCCAGGATTTTTACTTATTATCAGCTTTACAGGAAGGTTAACAAGGTTGCCAATGCCTTGAAGGGTTTAGGAGTGAAAAAAGGCGATAAGGTGGGCATTTACCTCCCTATGGTTCCCGAAGTAGTGATATCCATGCTGGCCTGTGCCCGGATAGGAGCAGTCCACAGCGTGGTCTTCTCCGCCTTCTCCTCCAATGCCTTAAAGGTACGGCTGCAGGACACGCAGGCTAAAATTCTAATTACAGCCGACGGTTATTATCGCCGGGGCAAAATTATAGACTTATATAGGAAAGCGGTAGCAGGGCTGAAGGATACTAACGTCAAGAAGATGATAGTAGTCAAAAGGGCGGGTAATAAGATTCCCTGGGAAAAGGGTCGAGATCTCTGGTGGGAAGAACTGGAAAAGGGCCAGAAAGATGAGTGTGAGCCGGCTGTCATGAACAGCGAAGATACCCTGTTTATACTTTATACTTCTGGCTCCACCGGGAAACCAAAAGGGTGTGTACATGTCTGCGGCGGCTATACGGTACAGGCATTGTGGACAGGAAGATTGATTTTCGATTTGAAGGACAATGATATTTTCTGGTCGACGGCCGATGTGGGTTGGATTACGGGCCATACGTATACCGTTTATTCTCCTTTATTGAACGGGGCTACGGTGTTTATTTTCGAGGGAGCTCCCGATTGGCCTAATTATGACCGCTGGGCCGACCTTATCGAAAAGCACGGCGTTACCATTTTCTACACGGCTCCCACAGCCATCAGGATGTTCCAGAAGTATGGAGGGGAAATATTAAAGAAGCATAATTTTAACACCTTGCGGCTCTTGGGTTCTGTGGGAGAGCCCATTGATGAGAGTTCCTGGCTTTGGTATTACCGGCAAGTAGGCAAAAAGAGGTGCCCCATTGTGGACACTTGGTGGCAGACAGAAACAGGAGGCATTCTCATTACTTCCCTGCCCGGGATAGGACCTTTTAAGCCAGCTTATGCAGGTCTGCCTTTTCCGGGAATCAGATTTGATATTCTGAACGACAAAGGCAAGCATGTATCCGCCAATAAGGAGGGCAATTTAGTGATTTTCCCTCCTTTCAACCCGGGATTGCTCAGGGGAGTTTATAAAAACCCTGCCAAATATAAAAAGACCTACTGGAGCGAATACGGAGACAAGGTTTATTTTACCGAAGATAAGGCGTTCAAAGACAGCAACGGGTTAATCAGGATTCTGGGCAGGGCGGATGACGTTATTAAAGTAGCGGGGCACAGGGTCTGTACCGGAGAATTGGAGAACATCCTTTCCAAAAATAAAAAAGTGGCTGAGTGCGCCGTGGTAGGCATGCCCCATCAGATAAAGGGTGAAGTGCCCGTGGTTTTTGTTGTTGCCAACGGGAAGGTAAAGATTAAAGAACTGTCAAAAGAATTAGTTCTTCTGGTTCGGCAGGAGATAGGACCCATAGCTCTTCCGGAGAAGGTCTATCTGGTGAGAGACTTACCCAAGACAAGAAGCGGTAAGATAATGAGGAGGATTCTGAGGCGGTTATTTACGGGAGAACCTCTGGGAGACCTCTCGACCCTGTCTAATCCCTCTTCTGTTAAACAAATTAAGGAAGTAATTAAAAAAGATGGAAAAGGAAAAAAATAAAAAGTACGTATTGTGGTTCAGCGAAATATCCAAAAAGGATACTCCGCTGGTAGGAGGGAAAAACGCTTCTCTTGGGGAAATGTATTCCAATTTGACCAATAAGGGTATTAATATTCCCAACGGTTTTGCTTTGACTTCTTACGCCTATTGGTATTTTCTCAAAGAAAACTGCATTGATGAGCAGCTGAAAGAGGTTTTTAAAAAATTCAATCCGGGAAGCCTGGACAGTTTGAAGAAAACCGGTAAGGCTGCCAGAGACATGATTCTTAAAAGTGAGTTCCCCAAGGACCTTAAGGAAGAAATAGTTAAGAATTACAGAAAGTTGTCCGGGAGTTACCGCGAAAAGGCAACGGATGTGGCCGTAAGATCATCTGCCACTGCGGAAGACCTGAAAACCGCTTCCTTTGCCGGTCAGATGGAAACATTCCTAAACGTCAAAGGAGAAAGGGAACTGATGAAGACTATCAAGAAATGTTTGGCTTCTCTTTTTACCGACAGAGCCATATCCTACCGTGAGGAAAAGGGATTCAAGCAACTGAAGATAGCGCTATCCGTTGGAGTGCAGAAAATGGTTAGGTCAGACCTTGCTTCTTCGGGAGTGATGTTCACTATTGACACGGAAACGGGTTTTAGTAACGTAATTCTGATAAACTCTATCTTCGGAGTAGGGGAAATGATAGTCCAGGGAAAGATTACTCCCGACGAGTTCTACGTGTTTAAGCCTACTCTCAAGAAAGGATACAAGTCAATCATCATAAAGAATCTAGGGAGGAAGAATAAAAAATACGTCTACGGTAAAAGCGGAGGGCTTAAAGAAGTGAACGTAGAGCCTGATAAACAGAAAAAGCTTTCTCTTACGGACCAGGAGGTACTCACCCTAGCAGGATGGGCAGCTGAAATAGAGGATTATTACAGGTTTCCCCAGGACATTGAATGGGCCAAAGACGGCAATACCGGGAAGCTGTTTATTGTGCAGTCAAGGCCCGAAACCGTTCATACTCCTAATCTTGGAAAGAGTTATCAGGAATATGAAATTAAAGTCAAGGAAAAGCCCATTCTGACCGGTATTTCCATAGGTAACAAGATAGGACAGGGTAAGGTAAAAGTAATACCCCACGTTTCCAAGATAGGGGAGTTTAAGAAAGGGGAGGTATTGGTTACCACCATGACCGATCCTGACTGGGTGCCTATCATGAGAATGGCTGCCGCTATTGTGACCGACGAAGGTGGGAAGACAGCCCATGCAGCCATTGTCAGCCGGGAGTTGGGTATCCCTTGTATAGTAGGTACCAAAGAGTCCACTAAGGTTCTTAAGACGGGCATGGAAGTAACGGTAGACTGTACTAAAGGAAGGATTTTTGCGGGAAAGATTCCTTTCCGGGTAAAGAAATACGACCTCAAAAAGATTCCGGATCTACCGGTTAAGATTGTGCTAAACTTAGGAGCGCCGGAAGCGGCTTTTAAGGCTTCTTTCCTGCCCGCAGACGGTGTAGGTCTTGCCAGGGAAGAATTTATTATTGCCGAGAAAATAAGAATACACCCCTTGGCCCTGTATTATTACGATAAAATAAAAGACAGAAAGGTGAAAGAAAAAATAGAAGAATTAACCTCCGGATATAAGGACAAGAAAGAATATTTTATCGACAAGCTGGCCGAAGGTATTGCTCAGATAGCAGCAGCTTTCTATCCCAAGAGCGTGATAGTCAGGCTTTCCGATTTTAAAAGCAACGAGTATGCCTCCCTCATCGGAGGTAGAGAATTTGAGCCGGAAGAATCCAATCCCATGATCGGTTGGCGGGGGGCATCAAGGTATTATGATAAAGAATATCAGCCGGCTTTTGAGATGGAATGCCAGGCCCTTAAAAAAGCGAGAGAGGTTTTCGGTCTGAAAAACATCTGGGTAATGGTTCCGTTCTGTCGGACCCCCGAAGAGGGGAAAAAGGTGTTGGACATTATGGCTAAGAGCGGATTAAAAAAAGGCAAGGATAATCTCAAGGTTATCGTCATGTGTGAAATACCCTCCAATGTTATTCTGGCCAAGGAATTTCTGGAGATATTTGACGGTATGAGTATCGGTTCCAACGATCTTACCCAGCTTACCCTGGGAATGGATAGGGACAGCGCTAAGATCGCCTATATTGGTGACGAGCGTAATAAGGCGGTGAAAAAAATGATTGCTGCGGCGATTGCCGAATGTAACAAGCAGAAAAAATATGTCGGTATCTGCGGGGAGGCCCCCAGTTATTTCCCCAAATTTGCCGAATTTCTATTAAAGCAGGGGATAGGGGCGATATCCCTTAATCCCGACACGGTCATAAAAACCAGCCTGTCTCTTGCCCAAAAAAGGTCAACTCTTCGGCGGACTCATAGTTGATTCTGAGCTTACCGAAGCATTTAAAAATAAAAATTTATCAACATGTTATTAAAGCAGCACCTACTTAAAAATAATGACAGGAAATTGGCATCTCTGATATTCGAAATCAGCAAGATGTGCGAAATGATAAGGAGAGAACTTCCTTACAGGAGAGGCAGTACCAACATGAAAAACGTATACGGCGAAGTCCAACTTGTAGTTGATGATTGGGCTAACCAGTTTATTATCTCAGAGCTCAAAAAGACGGGTCTGGTTAAAGGTCTGGCATCTGAAGAAGAACCAGACATTGTGGAGATGAGCAAAGGAGGAATTTTTAATATCACACTGGATCCTTTGGACGGTTCTTCCAATATCGAAAGTAACAATTTGGTGGGTACCATTATAGGAATTTACAAAAGGGAACTGCCCGCGCCGGGTAAAAATTTAGAAGCGGCTATGTATATGCTTTACGGACCGGTAGACACACTGGTTTATGCCACCAAAAAGGGCGTACAAGAGTTTATGCTTACCACAGAAGGTTTCATACTCACCAATTCCAACATGAAAATTCCCCAGAAGGGCAAGCTGTACAGCGTGGGAGGGTTGAGAAAAGACTGGCTGCCGGAGTTTAAAGGGTTTGTAGAGGAAGTTGAACAAAGCGGGTATAAATTGAGATACGGCGGCTCTTTTGTGGGAGACGCCAATCAGATTCTGCATTACGGAGGTATTTTTGCTTACCCAGCGCTTAAAGGTAAGCCTAACGGGAAACTCAGGATAGTGTCTGAGTCCAATCCCATTTCATTTATCATCGAGCAGGCTGGAGGCAGGTCTTCCAACGGGAAAGAGTCCATTCTTAAAGTCGAGTATACATCTTTGCAGCAGCGGACTCCTACCTACGTGGGCAGCAAGAACCTGATAGGTAAACTGGAGAAAAAATTAGCTAAAAAGAAATAAAATTCTATGAAAAAAGCAAAAGTAACGTCCAAAGACGTAAAGATTCCGGCCGATGTTCCCGAGAAGATGAAGAAAACCTACACTGCCAATTTCCTAAACGTGACCCGCGGTTCCGGAAGGCTGATGCTCTTTGCCGGGGACCAGAAGATAGAGCATCTAAACAATGATTTTTATGGGGAAGAAATCCATCTGGACGATGCTTCACCAGAGCACCTGTTCCGCGTGGCTAATAAAGCCAAAATAGGGGTTCTGGCGACCCAATTAGGGCTGATAGCCAAATATGGAAAGGATTACAAGAATATTCAATACCTTATTAAGCTCAACTCCAAGTCAAACCTGGTTAAGGCGGAACAGCGTGACCCTCTGAACGGAAAAGTCATTGACGTATCGGAAGCGGTTGAATTCAGAAAGATTTCGGGCTTAAAGATAATGGCAGTAGGTTATACCATCTATCTGGGAAGCGAATTTGAGGCAGAAATGCTCAGGGAGGCTTCCAGAATGGTTTACGAAGCTCATAAGAACGGTCTTCTTACTGTTTTGTGGATCTACCCGAGAGGAAAGGCGGTGCCGGACGAGAAAGATCCTCATCTGCTGGCAGGAGCTACTGGGGTGGCAGCCTGCCTGGGAAGCGATTTCGTGAAAATCAATGCACCTAAGAAAGATGGTGAGTATCTGGCAGAACCCTTAAAGGAAGCCGTTTTGGCAGCCGGCAGGACAAAGGTGGTGTGCGCGGGCGGTTCCTCCGTAGATGTTAAGGGATTTCTTCAGAGGCTTTACGACCAGATTCAAGTCGGGGTGTCCGGGAACGCAACCGGCAGGAACATCCACCAGAAAAGCTTTTCGGAAGCGGTTAGTATGTGTAATGCAATTTATGCCATAACCGTAGAGAACAAGACCGTGAAGGAGGCTTTCAGGATATACGAGAAGGGAAGGTAAAAGATGGCAATTGCATTTTTTAATTTTCCTTGCTAATATAATAGCCGTAAATAAAGAGCCCCAGGTAAAGGCATAATTCCACAGGGCTTTATGGATCCTTAGGGTATTTTCATGACATACGAGAATAATCTTAATTTATCATGATTTCTCTCTCATCCGAATTGCGGAAAAAAGTTAAAAAGGGAACAAAAAGCCTTCGCAAGGAAAAATCCATTCCTGCGGTTTTGTACGGTCCTGAGATAAAGGAAAATCTCAACCTCAAAGTGCAGCTTAAAGATTTTGAAAGCGTTCTAAAGAAAGCCGGAGAAAGCTCATTGGTATCTTTGAAGGTTAAAGACAAGAAAGAAGAGGTTCTGGTTTTAATCCATGACGTTCAGTACGGACCTTTGAGCGGAAAGCCTACTCATGTAGATTTCTATCAACCCCTGCTGAAGGAGGAAACGGAAGTTACCGTTCCCATAGTTCTGGAAGGTATAGCGCCGGCCGTTAAAAACATGGAAGGTACGCTCGTACAGAACATATCCGAGATTGAAGTGAAGGCTCTGCCCCAGAAGCTGCCGCAGGACGTTAAGGTAAACATTAAGAAATTAGAGACGTTTGACGATGTTATTCTGGTTGGAGATTTGGAAGTACCGGAAGGAGTCAAGATTTTAAGGGATCCGGAAGAGATATTGATTTCCGTATCTCCCCCGGAAAAAGTGGAGGAAATAGAGAAAGCCCCTCTGGAGGAGAAAGCCCCTGTAACGAAGAAAGAAGCCGAGAATCCGCCAACCGGCGGAGAAGCAGGGCAGCCTCCGGCTGGCGGAAAGAAAGAAGGCCAATAACCTCTTTCCTATGAATCGTTTCTATAATCAAGAAAAATTCCCCATATGGCTGTTCATATCTTTGACAACCGTAATATTACTGGGGAGTTTTTTAGTGTGGGCGTCAGTCACACAAGGACAGAGTTTCGGAGAAGATTTGGAAACCGTATGTGAGCTGGATAATATTGATAAGGAATGCAACATTATTTCTCAGGAGGCTTGTCAGCAGCTGCTGGAAAAATGCAAGGCTTATTATGAAGATGCTAGCTCTCAACTGGAACAGGACATACAAGGCGCCAAAACAAAAGAAAAAAGCTATCAGAACGAGGTTTACCTTTTGAGCAGCCGCGTCAATCAGCTTAAGAACCAGATTTACCAGAGTAATCTTATAGTCAAGGACCTGGGATTACAAGTTCAGGATACGGAAGCCTCCATAGATAAGACTTCCATAAAAATCAGCGACGTAGAAGACCATCTGGTTAACATCTTGAGAACGGTTCATGAAGAAGACCAAAAATCTGTTATGGAGATTCTGCTGGCGGAAGATAATTTCTCAGATTTCTTCAGCGACCTTATGTCTCTAGAGGTTCTGGGTGCCAGGAATCAGGAACTTCTGGACAATATCAAGGAATTAAAATCCTACCTGGAGGATCAGAAAAATTCTCTCGATGGAGAAAAGGAGGATCTGGAGAGACAGGTGCTCATTCAGAGGCTGCAGCAGCAGGAGGGAGAACAGGTCAAACAGGAAAAGCAATATCTTCTAGCTAAGGTTCAGGGAGAAAAAGCGGCTTATGAAGAATATCTGGCAGAAGTTAACGCTAACGCTCAGGAAATCAGAAAGAGAATATTCAGACTGGCTCAGATTCCGGAATCAGAGGCTCCTACCTTGGAAGAGGCCTATGCTTTGGCTAAATACGTGGAAGGAGTAACTGGAGTACGTCCTGCTTTTCTTATGGGATTGCTGCAGGTGGAATCCAGGATAGGACAGAATGTAGGACAGTGTAATTGTTCCTACTGTCAGTATCCTGGCATATCATGGAAAACTGTTATGTCCAAGACTCAATGGCCCTCTTTTCTAAAAGTTACTGCTGAATTGGGTATGGATGAGGATAATGTACCCGTATCCTGCTGGGTAGGGAATGGGAAGGTGCAAATGGGAGGAGCTATGGGTCCCGCCCAATTTATGCCCAGTACCTGGTTGGACTTGGGATACAAGGGCAGGATAGAGGCGATTACAGGCAATAAGCCTGCCAACCCCTGGAGGATTCAAGACGCTTTTCTGGCCGCCGGTCTTTATCTTTCCGATTGGGGAGCGGATTCTCAGAAGATGTATGACGAAATAGGAGCAGCTACCGCCTATCTCTGCGGAACCAGCAGTATGACTTCCCGATGTATCCAAGCAGGAGGAAAAGCTTATGTCTACGGATGGACGGACAGCTCAGGCCAGCATCATGAAGGCATTATGGATTATGCCGCTGAGTTCCAGGATTATATTGACAGTGGAGTTTTCGATTAAAAAAGCATAGGATTTAACCTATGCTTTGCTTTTCCATGGAGGGGTTTTTACCTCATTTTTTTATTTAGGGTTTCCACTATCTTTCCCAAATCGCCGTCCAGGATTTTTTCTATTTTATACCAACTTTTTTTAATTCTATGGTCGGTTATTCTATCCTGGGGAAAGTTGTAGGTTCTTATTTTTTCTTCCCTTCCTCCACCTCCTATTTGGGACCTTCTTTCGCTGCTCAAAGACTGCATTTTCTTCCTCTCTTTTTCCTCAAGGATTTTGGCTGACAGCAGGGTCATGGCATTTTCCTTGTTTTGCAACTGATTTCTTTCACTCTGAGAGCTTACTACTATGCCGGTAGGGATATGGGTAATCCTAACAGCGGTTTCCTTCTTATTGACATACTGTCCTCCGGGACCAGAGGCCCTGAAATAATCAATTCTAAGCTCTTCCGGCCTGATTTTTACATCAACGTCGTCCGGCTTGGGCAGGACCGCTACGGTAGCCGTGGAGGTATGAATGCGTCCTGACTTTTCTGTCTCAGGTATTCTCTGCACTCTGTGGACTCCTCCTTCATACTTGAGTTCTGAATAGGCGTCTCCGCTTTTCAGCTCGAAGGCCACATACTTTAAACCGCCTAAATCAGTGGGATGTGAATCCAGTAATTTCTGCTTCCAGCCTTTATACTGTGCATATTTGCAGTACATCTTAAAGAGGCTGGCTGCGAACAGCGCGGCTTCTTCTCCTCCGGCTCCGGCTCTGATTTCTATTATTACCGACTGCATAACAATTTCAAAAGCCTCTTAATAGGCATTAAATTAATGTTTTTATAGAGGGATTAACTAAGCTTGCTTCTTATTTTTTTTACCTTTCTTCTTTTTAGTTTTGGGTTCCACTTTCTTCTCCAACCTTCTCCTGAATTTCTGAACCTGGCCTACGGTATCGATAATTTTTTCTTTACCGGTGTAGAAAGGATGACATGCAGAGCAGATTTCAGTTTCAATATATTCTTTTGTGGAGCTGGCGGTAAAAGTATTGCCGCAGGCACACTTCACCTTGGTATCGGCGTGGTATTTAGGATGAATTTCTTTTTTCATAAGTCTCTAAAATATCAGTTTTTATGAATATTATATGTTATCAGATATTATTTAAAAAGCAAGGCTGAGGACTCTTTAGACAGGACTTTTCCTCCTTTTGGTCGCCAGTCTTGAAAAATATCTTTATATGATATACTATATAAAATTAGTTTATTATGAGCGAAAAAGAAATAAAATTAAGAATACCTGACCTGAGCATCGAAGAGATGGCTCAGGCCGGTCTTCACTTTGGACACAAGACTTCAAAGATCCATCCTAAGATGGAGCCGTATTTATACGGTGTTAGAAATGCCATTAATATTCTGGACCTTGATAAGACAAAGGAGAAGTTGGAGGCTGCTTTAAAGTTCTTATGGCAGACCGTTTCACAAGGGAAGGTTCTGCTGGTAGTGGGTACCAAGGTTCAAGCCAAGACAATGGTCAAGGATTTTGCCGAACAGTGCGGTTTCCCTTACGTTAATGAAAGGTGGATTGGCGGCACTTTCACTAATTTCGAGGTGATCAGGAAGAGGATAGATTATTTCAAAGACCTGCAGGTAAAAAAAGACAAGGGAGAGCTTGAAAAATATACCAAGAAGGAACAGGCAAAGATGAGCCAGGAGCTAAAAGACTTCAACGGGAAATTCGGAGGGCTTAAGGATATGGAAAAACTTCCTGATGTAATTTTCGTCCTCAGTATGAGAAAGGACGATTTAGCGGTAAAGGAAGCAAAGGAAAAAAGCATTCCCATTATCGGTGTTGCTGATACCGATACCAATCCTGTTCTGGCGGACTACCTTATTCCTGCTAACGATGATGCGGTGAGTGCGGTAAGATACATCTTGGAGAAGGCAAAAGAAACTGCCCTTAATGCTCTGGAAGAAAATAAAAATATAAGAAAAGAAGAAGCGCAGAAACAAAAAGAAAAAGAGGAAGGTGCCACTGACAGCAAGGAAAAATAAAGCTAATATAATACTAAATATTTTTAAGTTATTATGGTGTCCATAGGTAAAATAAAAGAACTGCGTGACAAAACGGAGGTCTCTATTATGGAATGCCGGAAGGCTTTGGAGTCTGCTGGTGGTGACATGGAGAAGGCCAGGAAGATCTTGGAAGAACAGGGGCAAAAATTAGCCGCCAAAAGAGCCAGCCGCACAACTAGCGAGGGAATCATCGACAGTTATATACATTCCGGAGGCAAGGTGGGAGTCCTGATAGAACTGCACTGCGAATCCGATTTTGTAGCCCGTTCGGAAGACTTTAAAAATCTGGCTCATGAACTTTGTCTTCAGATAGCTGCCATGCCTTCGGAAGACGAAGTACTGGAACAGCCCTGGATAAAAGACCAATCCAAAAGCATCAAGGATTTAATCACAGAATATATCTCAAAGTTCGGAGAAAACATTACTTTAGAAGCTTTCACAAGATATGAGCTATGATGCCTTAGCTTTCATTGTTTTTTTAGGAAGCTCTTTAGGATTAGGAGGGATTGTTTTGAGAAAGATGCCTTCTGTTGCCGCTCTTCCTGAAGAGGCAGTCAAGGAGAGGATTCCGGGACTTACCCTTCACGAAAGGATAAGCGGCATCAACCCTTGGAAAGGATTTTCTTCCAGTTTATTTCTGGAAAAAGCTTTAAAGAAGATCAGAATCTTATCTTTAAAGACAGACTATAAGACTTTTTCCTGGCTGCAGAAGATTAAGGAAAATAATCAGAAGAAGAAGATAGAGGAAGACGAGGGTTATTGGGATGAAGTAAAAAGAGCTACCAGGAAATAACCGCCACCTTAGCTCAGTTGGTTAGAGCAAAGGTTTTGTAAACCTTAGGTCCGCGGTTCGAATCCGCGAGGTGGCTTATTTTTTTTGATATCAGCATTGACAGAAGACGAAAGATTTTATAGAATACAACTTGCAGAAGAACGTTAAAACTAAAGAGTCTTTTTAAGTTGTCCCGATTACGTCAAATTAGAAAATGAGTTTTACTCATATCTAATTTTGTTCATTCTGAGGATTTGATCCTGGTCCAGGATGAACGCTGGCGGCGTGGATAAGG
>CAZEQH010000002.1:0-75536 GCA_964514375.1 uncultured Candidatus Saccharibacteria bacterium | reverse complement strand
AAGCTGACCAAGAGACTCCGCAAGGCGTATAAAAACATCAAAGACCTCTCGCAAATGAAAACGGAATTTCTCAAAGTGGTCGGCCACCAATTGAGGACTCCCGTTTCCATCATCAGGGGTTTGGTTTCCATGCTTGAAGAGGGAGGCGTTTCCAGAGATAAGGAGAAAAAGTACATAGGAGAGCTGTATCTCACCTCAGAAAGGCTTACCACCATTCTAGAAGACATCTTGGTGGCCCAGCGGCTGGTAGCCGAAGAATATAAGGTTGAGCCTGCTCCCTGTGATGCAGCAGAACTGCTTAAGAACATTACAGAACAGTTTGAACCCATGGCTGCCAAAAAACACCTGAAACTTATCATTGAAAGTCCAAAGGAAAAAATCTTCAAACTATCGATGGACGAAGAAACCGTAGAAAAAATAGTTTCGCGGTTAGTTGACAATGCCATCCTGTATACCTCTGTAGAGAGAGGCGGGAAGAAAGAAATCGTAATTTCTTTCAATACCTCAAAAGAGGGCAGAAAGAAGTTTATTGCCATATCTGTTCAGGATTCCGGCATAGGGCTTAATGAACACGATAAGAAAAATCTCTTTAAGCTCTTTTTCCGGGGAAAAAGAGCCGTTTACGTCAGACCTAACGGTTCAGGACTCGGTCTCTTCATAGTTAAAAAATTGGCCGAAGCTCACGGAGGAAGAATAAAGGTGGAAAGCAAAGGAAGAGGGAAGGGCAGCACGTTCACATTAATCCTGCCTGTTTGATAGCTTTTAGTTTTTGTGGCAGGATGAGATTATTGATTCTTAAAAGCATGAAACGGTCGGAAGATTAAAATAACGTTCGGTTAAAAGTTTATGGTTTCAGAAGAAGAGAACGAGAAAGAAATTATCCAAAAAATAAGGCAAATGGTGCGTTTAAAGGCAAGATTAGAGGAAGAAAAAAACATTCCAGAGGAAGAGAAAAAAGAGATTGAAAGAAAGGCAAAAGAGATTGAAGAAGAAATAAATAAGCTGATGGGCTAAGGGATAAACAAGATGCAATTTAAAATACCAGGCAAAAACCGGGTATTTTTAATTTATGTGCACATATTACTTTTTTTTGCTAAAATTAAGGAATAAAATCATGGAAAAGGCAATTTCCCAACAAGAACTTTCAGAGCTATTGAGTTTAAAAGGCCAGACCAGAGGAATAGGTTTTAAGACAGAAGCCAACTTCATACTTAAAGATCAGGGTAAAGAGGGATTGGAAAAATTAGAGAAGGCCATGGCAGATTTAGGGTTTCCTTACGACAAAATAAGGGAGATGGAGTTTTATCCTATAGGCTGGCTGGGAATCGCCCTGGTGGCCATCAGAAATCTTTTCGGTTACGATGACAAAAAATTCCAGGAAATGGGGCAGTTTGAGGCCAAGTCATCGCTGATTATCAGGCTCTTTATGAAGTATTTCGTGTCTCTGCAGAGAGTTTCTAAAGAGGCATCTGCTATGTGGAGAAAGTATTATACGATAGGGGAGTTGGAGATTGTAGAAATAGATGAGCAGAAAAAACAGGCGGCAATCAGGGTGAAAGATTTTAAGCTCCATCCCATCTTGTGCCAGGTGCTTCTAGGGTATTATATGAGCATTCTCAAAATGATATTAAGCAAAGAGATTACTGCCCAGGAAACGAAATGCGTCCATAAGGGGGATGATTATCATGAATTTATGATAAAATGGAGTTGATATAAGGTTCGAAGTTCAAGGTTCGGGGTTCGGAGTAGGGGGTTCGACTACGAAACGTCGCCCTACGCTAACTGCCTTAATTCACATTCTAAATTCAGTCCAAACTTGATATAAGTTATGAAAATAAAAAGCGATAAAAAGTCAGTAGAAGAATTATTAAAATACTTTTCGCGGACTATCGACGAGGTTTTTTCCTTGGAAGAGCTGAAGAAAATGCTGCTTTCCGGCAGACAGCTGAGAATGAAATTCGGCATGGACGTTACGGCGGCTAATCTCCACATCGGGCATGCGGTGAACTTCTGGATGTACAGGAAACTCCAAGATATGGGCCACAAGATGGTTTTTCTGGTGGGTGATTTTACCACCAAGATAGGGGACCCAACAGGAAAAGACGAGACCAGGCCCATCATTCCTGAAAAAGAAATAAAGAAAAATTCGGAAGAATTCATAAAACAGGCCATGATAGTATTGAGAGGAGACCCCAAATTGGTGGAAATCAGAAGAAATTCTGAGTGGTACGACAAAATGTCCGCAGAACAGCTCCTTTCCCTTATGTCTCTGATAACCCACAATAAGCTTCTTACCCGTGATATGTTTCAGAAGAGGGTGAGAGAGCAGAGGCAAATCTATGAACACGAGCTGATATATCCTATCCTGCAGGGATATGACTCTGTCATGCTGAAATCCGATTTAACCATAGTGGGTTCCGACCAGCTTTACAACGAAATGATGGGAAGGTTTTTCCAGGAAAAGTTCGGACAGCAGCCGCAGGTGGTGATTACCACCAAGATAACTCCCGGCATAGACGGAAAGGAGAAGCAAAGTAAAAGTTTAGGGAATTACATCGGGCTTCGGCACTCCCCAAGAGAGAAGTTCGGCAGGATAATGAGCATACCGGACGGGTTAATTATTGATTATTTTAAGGTGTATACAGAATTGCCTTTGGAGGAAATTGAGAAGATAAAGAAGAATATGGCTGCCCATCCTATGGAAGCCAAATTAACACTGGCTGAAGCGATAGTGGTAAGATATCACGGAGAAAAAATTGCCGCCGAAGAGCGGAAGTGGTTCCAGAGCACTTTCAGTGAAGGCAGGACCCCCAAGAATATCCCTCAAATAAAATTAGGCAGTAAAAAAGCTTCTGCATTTGATATGGCAAGGAAATGCTTCTCCCGGAAAGAAAAGAGTAACAGCCAGATAATAAGGTTGTTCAAACAGGGAGCTATCAAGATTAGCGATAAAACAGTAAAGGATCCTGTGGGAAAAATGGAACTGACCAAAGAAGGCATGGTTTTAAAAGTAGGCAAAAGACGGTGGTTTCGTGTGCTTCCTTAAAATATGAGTAAGGGAAATCCCAAAATAAAATTTTTGTTCTGCGTCCTTTTTCTTTTGAGCGTCTCTCTCACAGCAGGAGCGCTCTTTGAGTTACCTGTTCCCGGTATTACGCCCGACAGCATATATTATCCTCTGGACACTTTAGCTGAGAAGATCGTCCTCTTCTTTGCTTTCAATCCCGAAAAGAAAATAGAGAAAAGCATGCAGTATGCCGAAGAAAAACTGGCCGAGATGGATAAGATGGTATCGGAAGGGAAGATAAAAATGGCGGAAAAGGCCTTGAGAAACTATCAGAACTATACTGCCGTTTGTGCAGGGCAAGTCCGTCTTATTGAATACGAAGAAGATAAGAGTTTAAGAGCAGAGTCTATTGCAGAAAGAATTCTGGAATACGAAAACCTAATTTTGAATAATTGGCAGGACGAAAGTCAGGCGCGGGAAGAAAACAGAGAGACACTGCAGAACACAATCAACGCTTCCAGACAGAGAGTTGAAGATTTACTATCTTTAATGCCCGAGGCTCAGCAGAACAACGTTAAACAACAGCAGGATGAGATAAACGCCGGGATACAAGAACAGCAGGCACAGGAAGAGGTGCCAGAAGAAGAAAATGCCACCGGTACCGAAGCTTCTCCTGCTGAAGGATCGCAAGAGGCCCAATCTGGATTTACCGCTGAAGAACAGGCGCATTTAACAGCCTGCCGATTTATAGAGTCTTCCGACATCTTCAGCTTGGTAAAGTGCTATAAGGAAATGGGCAGAAGTTTTGCCAATCTGGAGCTGTGCCAGTCTTCAGGGGATATAACGTGCATAGCCAGCTGCTATGGAGGGGCGGCAGCGGCTGTGGGAAGTTCTGAATTATGCAATCAGTTTTCTCTTATTCCTTCGGAAGGTGCTTCCACCATCATGCTGTCTGCCTGTTACGGCTCTTTCGCCCAGCTGAACAAGAATCCACTGTTATGCCAGCAGGCTCCTACAGATAAATCTGTAATAGGATGTTATCTTCTTTTTGCCGGCTTGGAGGGAAATACCGATGTATGCGATTATATTGGACAGGGAAAGGAAGGATGCTATCTTGTAGTGGCTTCTGAGGAGGAAGACCTGTCTATATGTAAAAAGATTGACGAGGAGGAATGGAAAGCTCTTTGTGAAAATACTGTTAACCAGGGAGTCGAAGGGAAAAAAGAGTTGTGTAAAGTGGGGGAGTCTCTGGGGTTATTCTCAGAATCAGACTGCTTGGAACAGCTTTTCAAGCAATAAAAAGATTAATAAATATTTATAATCATGCAGACGTTAATATCTCCAAAGGAATTACAGGAATTAAAGAAAATCCCCGGACAAATAAGAGGAGTGGGAATGAAGACCCACTCAAGGTTTATTCTTAAGGAACAAGGGGAAGGTTCTTTGGAAAAAATAGAAGAGGAAATGAAGGCCTTAGGATACTCTTTCAAGTACAAGGACGTAAAGGTGCTGGAATTTTATCCTTTAAACTTTTACTGCACTCTTCTTTTGGCCATTAAGAGAATTTTTAATTATGAGGATGAGAAATTTTGTGAGATAGGGGAGTTCAACGCCAGAATGTCCTTGATTATCAAATTATTTATGAAAAATTTCGTTTCCATCAAAAAAATGGCCGAAGTAACTCCTAAGGTTTGGAGAAAATATTTTAGCATCGGAAACATTGAGCTGACCAGTTATGACGAAAAAGAAAAATACATATATCTCAGACTAGACGACTTCCACGCCACTCCTTTGCTGTGTCAGGTGGTGAGAGGCTTTTTCAAAGGAGTAGCCCAGATGGTAGTAGGAACCAAAGGAGAATGCCGGGAAGTCAAATGCTCTTTTAAAGGGAATAATTACGACGAATTCTTATTTAAGTGGCAGTGAAAATGAGAAAGATAACTATTACGGTCGGCGGAAAGAAGCTGCAAGCCATTCTTAATGCTACAAAAACCGCCAAGAACATATATAATATCCTGCCCATAGAGGCTGAAGGCAATTTCTGGGGGAATGAAATTTACTTCAGTATTAACCTGGCAGAACAAAATGAAAAACCCACTCTGAAATTATCGGTAGGGGATTTGGCTTATTGGCCCCCGGGCAATGCTTTATGTATCTTTTTCGGCAAAACTCCTGCCAGTAGAAATGAAGAACCGAGGCCGGCCAGCCCCGTAACTCTTATCGGGAAAATAAGCGACAAGGAAAATCTGGAATTTCTTAATACTCTACGGGAGGTGACCGTAAGGTTGGAAAAACAAAAAATTAGTAAAAAATGAAAAAGGTAATTTACGTTATTTCTTTCGTAATATTGGGAATCCTTCTGCAGTTTTTATTGCATGCCGGTCTTGAAACTTGGTATATAGATTTACTTATCAGAGATTTTCCTGTTTACAGTTTGGGATTTTCCTGGCACCAGTGGTACGTGATACACGTTATTTTTACTGTTGTCCTGCTTGTCCTCGGCATCCTCTTCGGCTTTTGGCAGGGAAATTATTGGTGGCCCAGACTTTACGGTAAAAATGTTAAAGTAGTCTTGGGAGGCACGTTTGATCATTTACATAAAGGTCATAGAACTTTCCTAAAGAAAGCATCGGGGTTAGGGCAAGTTACCATCGGTCTCACATCAGATTCCTTTGCCTTTAAACTGAAGAGCAGAAAAGTAACCGCTTTCTCGGAGCGCAAGAATCTTTTGGAAAAAACCCTTTGGGAATGGGGCAGCAGGGCACATATTATAAAGATAGACGATAAGTTCGGACCTACCCTGAAAGAGGATTTCGATTATATTATAGCTTCTCCGTCCACCAGAGAGACGGCAGAGTTAATCAATAGAAAAAGGAAGGAATCTGGAAAAAAGCAGATTGAAATCGTCACGGTGGGCTGGGTGATGGCAGATGACGGACAGCCCATCTCTTCCACCAGGATAGCAGAGAGGGAAATAGATGAAGAAGGACACTTACTAAAGTGAAAATGAAACTCTTCGCCAAAATCTTTCTGATTACCGTAATTGCAGGGATAGGATTTTCAATTTTCTATCTTTTCCAAAGGTCGGAATATTTTTCAAACTTAGAATTACCTGAGAAAAGAACTATGCAGCTTTCAAGTCCGGTTTTCACAAACAACGGGCTTATTCCTCAAAGGTTTACCTGCGACGGAGAGGATGTGAATCCTCCTCTTCAAATCAGCCAGGTGCCCACAGGCAGTAAAACACTGGTCTTGCTGGTAGATGACCCCGATGCTCCTATGGATGTCTGGGATCACTGGGTGGTTTGGAACATTGATCCCCAGACAGAATCGATAGGAGAAAATTCTATACCAACAGGTTCGGCCCAGGGAATGAACAGTTCCGGCAGCAGGAAATATATGGGCCCATGTCCTCCTTCAGGAACGCATCACTATCACTTCAAACTTTACGCTTTAGACGCAGAACTGAACCTGGAGTCCTCTGCCAGAAAGTCTGACGTTGAAACGGCGATGAAAGACCATATGCTGGGCTGGACAGAATTGATAGGCCTTTATCACCGTAACTAAACAGATTCACAGCATCCTCTCCTTGAAAATAATTCACATTATTATTATAATTGGTATTCCCATCATTTTGGGATTATGAATTATCGATAAAGAAACATGCCTTATAAAAGATTCAGAAAAACTCTTTTCGAAAAGAAAAGAGACAAATGGACCAAAAAACATACCTACAGGAGTGCCAACCAGGCCAGAGAGAACATGTTGAGGCTGAAGAAAAAGGAAGAGCGTAAGAAAGCCAAGGAAACAGGAAAGTAAAACCATTATGCAACTCGCTATCGTTGCCTTAATTAGCTATGTCCTGGGCTCTATACCTTTCAGCGTGATTGTTACCTCCCTCTATAGGAAGAATTTACGCGAGGCGGGTACTGGAAATCCGGGAACGGCTAATGTTTACAGGACTACGGGCAGGATTGAGGCAGCCCTTCTCACATTAGTAGGAGATATGGGAAAGGGAGCGGTCTCTATGATAATAGCGCAAAGAGCGGATTCTGATTTACACGCAGCTCTGGCAATAGCTGCTTTTTTTGTTATTGCGGGGCATAATTGGCCCGTTTTTTTGGGTTTCAGGGGAGGCAGAGGTCTGGCTTGTCTGGGAGGAGTTATGCTGGTTCTGAATTGGAAGGATTTGCTCCTTTCTCTTATAATACTTGTCTTATCTATTTTACTGGCGGAATTTCTGACGAAACAAAAGGTAGGCGGCAGGGAAGGGAAGAGCTCGCTACTCTCAACGCTGACTTCTCAAGTGGCCGGAAGGATGTTGGGGATAGGACTGTCTCTGATGTATCTTAATATTTTCAACCCTTCCATGCTGCAGATAATCTCGGGAGGACTGGCTCTGGTAGTAATAAAACATATCGGAAGAATACAAAAATTCATAAGATAACCCAAAACTGCAGAGGTCCGTCCTCTGCCAGGGTTCTATAGGTAATGGAGGAGGGAAAAATATTGGAAGATTTAAACGTTTATCAAATAAATCTATAATAAAGTTATGGATAACCAAAGCGTTAATAAACAAAAAATTTACGGCTTCTGGGTACTCTTTGATGACGGTGCGAAAGAAGGAATCAGGTATCTTAGAGACGACCTGCAGTACGGAGAATCCAAGACCCTGTTTGACGCCGCCCATCTCAGGGGTTCGGCTGAATTTGAAGACGACCGCGACAGGGATTGGACTCTGCTTTACAACAGGGGAGAAGGAACCTACACCCTGCTGGAGCGGCAGAGGGAATAAAGATGGATAACAGCATATCTGCTCTCTATAAAGATTTGAGAAAAAAATACGGCAGGCCCGAAGGGCAGTGGAAGTTGTGGTGTAAAAGGCCCAAAACCCTCACAGAAAGGGAAGAAGTGGTGGTAGGGGCTATACTCACGCAGAATACGAACTGGAAGAACGTAGAATATGCCTTGGCCAATCTGAAAAAGGAAAAGCTGTGCTCCTTGTCTAAGATAAACGGCATTAATAAACTCAGACTGTCGCGTTTAGTAAAGCCATCAGGGTTTTATAATCAGAAAACGGATTACCTGAAAAGGACGGCGAAATTCATCGATGAAGAATGCGGCGGTTTAAGAAAACTTGGGAAAAAACCGCTGGTTGAACTTAAAAAGGAATTGACTGCTTTGAAAGGGTTGGGAAGGGAAACAGCAGACAGTATTATACTTTATGCCCTGGACAAACCTGTTTTCGTGATAGACGCTTACACGCGAAGATTGGCAAAGAAACTTAATCTTACTGATAATCTTTCCTACTTGTCTTTACAAAACCTATTTGAATCTAACCTGCCGAGAAGTTATAAGCTGTATCAGGATTTTCACGCCCTGATAGTGATTAACGAAAAGCAAGGCAGATAAGCAATATGCCCTTCCTCATCTATTCGAACATCGTAGACCCGCTATTGAAGAACGTCAGAAGAGAAGTAATTCAGGTTTCCGGGGCAGGTCCGGGGAAAAAAGTACTGGACGTATGCTGCGGAACGGGAGACCAAGTTTTCTATTACGGAAAAACAGGAGCTGAGGCAGTGGGTATAGACAAGAGAATGGAGATGATTGAAACCGCCGAAACTAGAGGCGAAAAAGAAAGTATTAAAAACGTTTCTTTCGTGAAGGCAGACGCCGCCAATATTCCTTTTCCTGATAATTTCTTTGACATTGCTTCCGTTTCTCTGGGGCTTCACGAAATGGAACGGGAGGAAAGATACAAGGCGGTAGCCGAGATGAAAAGGGTAACAAAAAAAGAAGGGATATTGATTTTCATTGATTTTATATCTCCTCTGCCTAAAAATCTGTTATCGGTTATACTTACTACCGTAGAGTATTTGGCCGGCAGACAAAATTACGAATGTTTTAAACAGTACCTGAAGGGAGGAGGGTTGCCAACTATCATGGAAAAACATAGATTAAGTATAGAGTTGTCGGAGAACCTAAATGGTATTATTTGTTTAATCAAAGCAAAAATATCTTAAAAGCATGCAGCAAAACACTTTAGATGAACTAAAAAATGAAATCACTGAAATAATGAAGATTCCGGGGGAGAGCAGGGGTATTGCGATTAAAAGCCATGCTAATTTCATCATCAAGGAAAAAGGCGTAGAAGGAGTGGAAAAACTGGAAAGAGTTATGGCCGAGGCAGGCCATCCCATCAGCTATAAAGACATCAGGGAAATGGACTTTTATCCCTTAGGCCTGGAAACAGCTACCATTGTAGCGGCTCGCAGGATATTTGATTTCGATGACGATAAGATAAGGGAAATGGGGGCTTTTGAGGCCAAAACTTCCCTGCTGGTGCGCGTGTTTATGCAGTACTTTATTTCCCTGGAAACAGCCGCCAAGCAGGTTTCCGCTATGTGGAAGAAGAATTATACAGCAGGTAATCTCAAAGTACAGGAAATTAATCAGGAAGCCAGAAAAGGCGTTATGGTATTGGAAGACTTCAAAGCACATCCGGATCACTGCATCAGCCTGGAAGGTTATTTTGCCAGCGTGGTGAGGATGGTGGTAGGCACTGAAACCTCATGCCGGGAAACCAAATGCATACACAAAGGAGACAGCCGTCATGAATTTATAATAAGCTGGTAGAAGAGCGGATTATGGAAAAAAAGGAAATAATCATTGTTGACGAGCAGAATCATCAAATAGGGGTGGGAGGAAAGATGCAGGTGCATAAGGAAGGTAAGCTGCACCGCTCCTTTTCCGTTCTGATTTCCAATCACAAGGGCCAGGTACTGCTGCAGAAAAGAGCAAAGGAAAAGTATCATTCTCCCGGCCTATGGTCTAATACCTGCTGTTCCCATCCCAGACCCAACTGCGATATTGTTGCAGAAGCCAAGCGGAGGCTTAAGGAAGAAATGGGAATTGCCTGTGAATTGAAAGAAGCATTTACTTTTATCTATAAGACGCAGGTGGGAAATATGATTGAAAACGAATTTGACCATGTATTTGTCGGAAAATTCGACGGCACGCCTTCTCCCAATCCCGAGGAAGTAGAGTCGTGGAAATGGGTGGATCTGCAGGAACTGGAAAAGGATGTGGAGGATAATCCCGATAAATATGCTTATTGGTTTAAATTAATAATTAAAAAATTAAAATCTTTGTAGAGACATGATAAAGTTTGAAGATTTCCAAAAATTAGAGCTGAGAACAGCCAAGGTTATTAAAGCAGAAAGAATAGATGGCTCCGATAAGCTGCTGAAATTGGATATAGATGTGGGGGATGAGAAAAGGCAGCTTGTGGCAGGCATAGCTCAGTACTATGAGCCGGAGAACCTGATAGGTAAAAGTATTGTGGTAGCGGCTAATCTGGAGCCGAGAACCATTTTTGGTTTGGAAAGCCGCGGCATGCTTTTGGCTGCCAATGCAGACGGTAAACCCGTACTGCTGCAGCCGGACAAAGAAGTGGCCGCAGGCACTCCTATCCGCTGATATGCTTATAAAGGTTAAGGTTTTCCCCGATTCAAATAAAGAAAGCGTAACGAGGAAAACGGAAGAAAGCTACAGGATAGAAGTTAGGGAAAAGGCAGTGCGGGGCGAAGCGAACAGGGCAGTTGTAAAACTTCTTGCTTCTTATCTGGGGATTCTGCCTTCAAAGGTACGCCTGGTGCGCGGTTCGAAGAAACCAAATAAAATCTTTGAAATTATCAAATAGAAAGAAAGATACGTGAACTTAGCCAACCTTGAGAAAATATTAAAAAAAGAACCTGAATATCGCCTAAAACAGATAAAAAAAGCGATATTCCATGATTTGATAAGCGACTGGAAGGATGCCACCACCCTCCCTTTTTCTTTGAGGGAAAAACTAAATGAACAATGCCCGCTTGATATTAAATATCGCCTTTTTAAATCTAAGAAAGAGGATACTGCCAAGGCGCTTATCACTCTGGAAGACGGCCTCAAAATAGAATCGGTTTTAATGAGACATAAAGACGGCCGGAATACGGTCTGTGTTTCCTCTCAGGTAGGATGCCCTTTGGGATGCCTGTTCTGTGCCACGGGACGCATGAATTTCAAAAGAAATCTTGCATCTTATGAAATAGTAGAACAGGTAGTGCTTTTTTCACGATATCTGAAAGAATTCAATCAGAGTGTAACCAACGTAGTCTTTATGGGAATGGGAGAACCCTTCCTAAACTATGAAAACGTCATGGAAGCCGTGAAGACTATGCACGAGGAAGAAGGCTTGAATATGGGAGCGAGAAGATTTTCCATTTCCACGGTCGGCATCACGGAAGGCATCAGGAAACTGGCCTCAGACCCTTTGGAGGTGAATCTTGCCATATCATTCCATGCCCCCACAGATGAACTGCGCACTCAACTCGTGCCCGTTAATAAAAAATACTCCATTTCCAATGTATTGGAGGCGGTGAATTTTTATATAGAGAAAACGAAGAGGCGGGTTATGTTTGAATATATTATGATAAAAGATTTCAATGATTCTGAAGACTGTGCTGAGAAATTAACCTTGCTGATGAAGAAACCCCTTTATTTTGTAAATCTCATTTCATATAACCCGGTTGTGCCCGATATTAAAGCCTCTCCGGCCTCCAAGATAAGGAAGTTCAAAGAAATACTAAAACACAAGGGAGTAGCGGTAACTGAAAGGTTCCGATTCGGCCAGGACATTGATGCTGCCTGCGGCCAGCTGGCGGCTAAGGGAAAAGTGGAGAATTAAGGGTCGCCAAAGAGGTAATTTTCTGCTAAAATAACAGTATGTCGGCCAATTATTTTAAGAAGAGAAACGGTTACGAAGTAGAAGGTTTATGGTATCCCAGGGTTACTTCGATTTGCAAAGTAATCGCAAAACCAGGCCTGGAAAGATGGCTGGCTAACCAGGA
Source organism: uncultured Candidatus Saccharibacteria bacterium (assembly GCA_964514375.1). Classification (GTDB taxonomy): domain Bacteria; phylum Patescibacteriota; class Minisyncoccia; order Minisyncoccales; family JANBVM01; genus CAZEQH01. The sequence continues at coordinate 63,641 of CAZEQH010000002.1, read as the reverse complement.
AAGTTTCGCTTCCATGCAGAGGAAAAGAAAAAGACTTACGGAGTGGGGCAAAGACGTTCACGATATCATTGAGACAATATTAATGGGAAGGATTCCGAAAACTTCCGCGGATGTAAAGCCATCCGTCGATGCTTTCCTGAATTGGTTCAGGGCTCACAGGATAAGGTTGCACGGCATAGAAAAAAGAGTGTTCAGCAAAGACCATTCTTACAGCGGAACCCTTGATGTTTTGGCTGAGGTAGACGGGAAGATGGGGATATTAGACCTAAAAACCAGCAGACAAATATGGGACGATTATTTTATACAGACAGCAGCTTATTTCAACGCCTATAATGAAAGTGCCAAAAAGAAAGCCAAAACCTATTGGATACTGAAGATAGATCAATTTCAATCCTGCAAATTATGCGGAGCCGAGAAAAGAGTGAAATCCGGAGAAATGAAAATAAGCAAAAACAAAAAAAGCTGCCGACACAAGTGGGAAAAGCCCCAAGGAGTATGTGAACTTTATGAGACAGGGAAAAGGGAACTGTATGTTGAAGCTTTCCTGACGGCTAAAAAGCTGTGGGAATTCTCCAACCGCCACTGGCTTTCTCAAATCAGTAACTATCCTCAAAAGGATAAATTTTCCGGAATAGAAACGAAGCAATTCCAATTAGAATTCCTTAATTCTTAGACTTTACGGCAACTTTTTTGTTACAAAATCTTTTTTAATACGTTAAAAGATGGAACCTGAAAAAATTACAAAGGAAAAAGCAGAAGAGTTCATGAATATTCCTGGTGAAACACGAGGAATTTCCATTAAGGGAGATTTGGAATATATAATCCATAGAGAGGGAAAGGAAGGTTTGTTAAAATTAGAAGAGAGAGCTTCGGAATTGGGATTTCCCATAAAATACGAGGAGTTTAAGGAAATGGATTTTTATCCGGTGGGGCTGGAGGCCATCACCTTTCTTTTAATGGAAGAATTGTTTCACTTTAAAAGGGATGATTTCATTAAGATGGGAGAGTTCAATTCCAAGGTTTCACTGATAGTCAGATTGTTTATGAAATATTTCGTTTCCATGGAGACTATTGCCAAAGAGGCGCCTAAATTCTGGGGAAAGTATTATACCAGAGGGCATTTGAGTGTCACGGAAATCAATAAGCAGGAACGCTACATAGTTGTCAGGATAGAAGATTTCGAACTACACCCTATCCACTGCCTGACTGTAGAAGGCTATCTGATAAGCATTATTAAGATGGTTCTCAATAAAGATGTTGTTTCGGAAGAGAGGAAATGCATGTCGCGAGGAGACTCATATCATGAATTCGTGGTAAACTGGAAAAAATGATGAATAAAAATATGGAAGAGCAAATCTTTTCCAAAGAAGAATTTGAAAGACTAAAGAATATTTCCGGTGAAGCCAGAGGAATCGCCATCAAGGGAGAGGTTGATTTTATCCTTAAGGAAGAAGGAGAGGAAGGAATCAAAGAACTTGAGAGACAGATAAACGATATCGGCTATCCTGTAAAATTAAAAGAAATAAAGACCATGGATTTTTATCCCGTATGGCTGGAGGCTCTGGTGCTGTCGGGTTCAAAAAGACTGTTCCATTATGATGATAAAAAATTCCAGGAGATGGGAAGATTCGAACCCAAGGTATCTTTCCTGATAAGAATGTTCATGAAATATTTTTTCTCCCCAGAGAGAGTAGCCAAGGAAGCCCCAAAAATCTGGAGAGAAAGTTATACCATAGGAGATTTAGAAATTGCCAAGTTTGAACCGGGAAAAAAGGAAGCAATTGTCCATCTTAAAAACTTCAAACTCCATCCTTTACAGTGTCAGAACCTGATAGGATATTTTGCCAGCGTACTCCAAATGATTACCGGCGAGCCGGTAGTTTGCCGGGAAACAAAATGCGTATTCAAGGGGGACGAATACCACGAATTCGTGTTAACCTGGTAAATAAAATTATGGGAGAAGAAACAATTAACCCAAAAATCGCGAAAGCATTAATAGAAAATTCCTCTTTTGAAACAAGGGGTTTTAATGTCAAACATGACGGGGAATATATCATAAGAACTAAGGGTAAGGAAGTTTTAGAACAAATCGAACAGGAGTGGGAAAGGTTGGGGTATCCAATGAAATACAAAAACATAAAAGAAATGGGTTTCATACCGGGCGGTATGAGAGCGGTATCATTATTGGCCATCAAGAAAGTTCTGAATTCCGGCGACGAAGAAATCAGGAACGTTTGCTACTTTCATCCTAGGATATCCTTGGTAGTGAGACTTTTTTCGAAGTACATATATTCTCTGCCTGAGGTGATGAAAAAAGCTCAGCAAATGTGGAGGACATATTGGACCGAGGGAGAATTGGAGTTCTCAGAATACAACGAAGAGAAAAAATACATAATCATGAAGATAAAAAATTTCAATCTTCACCCAATCTTTTGCAGATGTATGGAAGGATATTTTGCCTCCATAGCTAAGATGGTACTGAAAGTGGAAAATCTGAAATGCAAGGAAGTCAAATGCAGCCATAAAAAAGACGAATATCACGAATTCCTTATTACGTGGTAAAAAAGGTCGCCGCAATATTTAATTTCTAAAAAATATGGACGAACAAAAAGAAAAGCTTATATCATCCGTTTCTCAAGTTTTTACCCTGTTTTTATTGGTACTCATAGTTTTCTTCGGGGTAAAAACAGCCAATGAGTTCAGGCAGGGCAGGTATATAGGCCAGGACATAGAAAGCAGAAACACCATTAATGTTTCGGCTTCCGGGGAAGTTTTCGTAAAACCTAACCTGGCTGTCACTACGGTTTCGGTCACTACCGAAAAAAAGACGGTAGCAGAGGCCTTAGCCGATAACACCGCCAAGATGAACGGTGTTATAAGCTTCATTAAGGGACAGGGAGTAGAAGAAAAAGACTTGAAAACTACCGCCTTCAATATTTACCCGCAGTACGAATATCGCCAGCCGGATATTTACGGCCGTTATCCTCCCGGAGGCCAAAGGATTCTGGTGGGATACGAGGTTGACCAGTCCCTACAAGTAAAAATCAGGGATTTAACCAAGATAGGGGATATCATTCAAGGCGCTACCGACCAGGGAGCCAATCAGGTGGGAGCCCTGCAGTTTACACTTGACCCTGAAGAAGAAGAGAAGGCAAAAGATGAAGCTCGCAAGGAAGCGATAGATCAGGCCAAGGCAAAAGCCAGCGTCCTGGCATCTCAATTAGGAGTCAAACTGGTAAGAATCAGCAGTTTCAGTGAGAGCGGAGTTTATCCCGCCTTATACAAGATGGATCAGGCAGCCTACGGCATGGGAGGTGCAGGGGTTGAAGCAGCTCCCCAAGTGCAAAGCGGAGAGAATATGATAACCATCAGCGTGAATATCGTGTACGAAATTGACTGATCTATGGAAGTTATTCATTTGGCAGTTGGTCTTTTGGGGACCAACTGCTATTTTCTAAGCTCAGGGAAAGAAGCGGTTTTAGTTGACCCGGGCGGAAACGCGAAAGAAATTTCGGAATTGGTAAAAAACTCCGGGAAAAATCTTAAAGCCATAATCTGCACCCATTATCACGGCGACCACACCGCCGCCGTCTTAAAGATAAAGGAGGAGACCGGAGCTCCGATTCTAATCCACGAAAAAGAGAAAAAATTCATTGAGTTTGAGGTTGACAGATTTCTTAAGGAAGGAGATGTGGTAAAATTGGGCGATGAAGAATTAAAGGTCATCCATACCCCGGGACACACGGAAGGCAGCATCTGTCTGCTGGGTAAAGATTTTATCCTGACGGGAGACACTCTATTCTATGAAGGGGTGGGAAGGACAGATTTGGCAGGGGGATCCGAGGAACAGCTTAATTCTTCTCTGGAAAAATTAAATAACATATTAAAACCTGGTTTTAAGGTTTTCCCGGGACACGGAGAGACCTTTACGGTACCTGAGATATGAGCAAAAAACTTCTTCGAATTTCTCTGAGGGCCTCCAATATGCCCTCTTCTCCCATCAGAAAATTTGTTCCGCTTTTGGAGAAAGTAAAAAAAAGAGGCATTAAAGTATATGAGATACATATTGGGCAGACAGACCTGAAAACTCCTGAGGAGATTTTAAAGAGAATAACCGGTTTCAAAGGGAAAAGACTTATCTATACCGCCTCTCCCGGCATTGATGATTTGAGGTCGGCCTGGAGAGACTATTTTCGGGCATTTAATATTTCTTTCCAGACATCTGATATCGTAGCCACCATAGGAGGAAGCGAGGCCATTTTATTCTCCTTTCTTTCCGTGTGCGATCCCGGAGAAGAAATAATCGTTTTCGAACCTTTCTACACGACTTATAACGGTTACGCCGCCATGGCGGCAGTGAAATTAAGGCCTGTTACCTGTTTTCCTAAAAAAGATTTCCATTTACCTCCCCGCAAAGAAATAGAAGGGAAAATTACCAAGAAAACGAAAGCTGTCCTGCTGTGCAATCCCAACAATCCTACAGGAACCGTTTATACGAGAAGCGAGATTGAAATGCTGATAGATATTGCAGAGCGCCGTAACCTTTTTATTATTTCCGACGAAACCTACAGAGAATTTGTTTACGATGGAGAAAAGCATTATTCTGTCATGAATTTTGTTAGGGCGCATGAAAGAGCTGTTCTGCTCAGCAGTATTTCCAAGAATTTAAACGCCTGCGGTGCCAGGATAGGATGCCTGGCTTCTAAAAATCAGTATATCATTAAAGCTGCCGTAAAATTTTCTCAAAGCCGACTCTCGCTGCCTATGGTAGAACAGGAGGCAGTCATACCGGTTCTTAAAAAATCCAGGAAATACACACATAAAATAGCGCTGGAATATCAGAAAAGAAAGGACGCCGTGTGCGAGGAATTGGGTAAAATAGAAAGTGTAAAATTTTCAAAACCCAGAGGAGCATTTTATCTGATAGCTGATCTTCCAGTAAAGAACGCTGAGGCTTTCACGGAATGGATGCTGACAAAATTTTCGGTCAATAAGGAAACAGTCATGGTATCTCCGGCCGAAGGTTTTTATGCTACCAGGGGATTGGGAAAAAGGGCGATAAGAATAGCTTTCGTGCTTTCCGCTCAGAAAATGCGGACAGCCGTCAAACTCTTAGGCCAAGCCCTGGAAAAGTATAAAATGAAATAAATGTTGTATATTGTATCTCGTATCTTCAGCCAGTCCCTTCGGGCGACACGAAGTCAACTTAAAACAGCTATAATTATTCTCTCACCGCTGCTTCTATTTCTCGCCGACCCTCAGACTATTGGCAGTAAAACGTTATTTGTTACCAGGCTCGGCTGCGAAGTGTCCCCCTCGGGAACTGCCTGAATCCTAATTATAAACATCGAACCTCGAACCACGCACCACGTAGGGTGCGGGGCAGGCCCCGAACCTTCTATGACTTTCAGGGAAAAGGTTAATAGGGTAGTGGCTAAAATCCCGAAGGGAAAAACTTTAAGCTACAAGCGGGTAGCAGAGAAAGCAGGTTATCCTCGCGCCTGGCGGGCAGTAGGGAACATCATGCATGAAAATAGAAATCCAAAAGTGCCCTGCCACCGCGTGATACGCTCAGACGGCAGTATCGGAGAATTCAGGGGAGGTAAGGCAAAAAAGAAAGCCCTATTAAAGAAGGAGGGTGCCTTTTAAGAGTTTTCGATTGAGTTTAACTTTATAAGGGTTTTACACTTGACAAGGAGGATGATTAAGTTATCTTAAAAGAAGATTTAAATATTTATGAAGACTTTCAACTTCACAACTTCCCAGATTATTTCCGTCCTATTTATTATCCTAGGTTTCCTGGGAGGTTTGAAGTATGCGCGAGTAAGATACAAATAGAGATAAGACAAGCAAGACGCATTCACCTCCCAGGCAAAACCTGGGTTTTTCTTTTTGCCCGGCCTTCTCTCTCTTTCTCCACAGGGAGAGAAGGTGGGGCAGAAAGCCTCGCAAATTGCACCTTAAAAAGGGGTTAAATATGGAAAAAGAAAACTTTTGTCCGAATTGTAAAGCAGGCGGGAACCCGAAGGTAGTAGCCAAAGGAGGCAGAATGAGATTCTGCAGGAATTGCGGAAGAATGTTTTTTGCTCCTCCTCCCGTTGGAGAAGAAAAGCCTGTTGAGCGGCCTTGGTCCCCATTATATGCTTCTTAAAACTGAGAGGGGGTGATATTGTTATGAACATTGACGAAAAAATGATTGTAAATAGTTATCAGGACGTACGATTCATTCAAGGAAGATTTCCTGAATGCAGATGTCCTGAATGCGGATGTATAAATGATTATAAAAGCAATCGATGTAATAATTGTCATTTCCTGCTTTTTTAAGGAGAAAAACTTTTTAGAAGGGTGCTTTCTGCCCTTCTTTTTTTTATCTCTTTTACATTTAAAACGAAGTTTCAAGACAAATCTTTTTAGTTTAAAACGTAAAAGATTTGGATTATAATACTTATAATGACTGAAGAAGATGTTTACGTCATAAATAACAGGGGAGAAAGAGAACCTTTTTCTTTCCGCAAGGTTTATAATTCTTGCAGAAGGATAGGGGCCTCCAAGAAATTAGCCAATGATATAGCCGAACAGATAGCATCTGAGGCCTATCCCGGCATAGAAACATCGGAAATATTCAATTCTGTAAAACAGAAGCTTATAGGCACCTCTTTCCGTTCCGGTATCAAATTTTCCCTCAAGGACGCCATGAGAAAATTGGGTCCAAGCGGGTTTGATTTTGAGAAATATGTAGGAGAAGTTTTTATCATGAATGAGTTTGAAGTAGAAATGAATCAGTTTATACCGGGATTTTGTATAAATTCTTATGAAATAGATTTTATAGCCAGAAAAGACAAGATTGTTTATTTGGCTGAGTGTAAGTATCATCATCAGGCCGGCAACAGGGTGGACTTAAAGGTCGGCCTAACCAGCTATGCCAGATTCCTGGATATTAAGAAAGGGGCTTATTTCAGGAAAGCCAGGGTAAAACCTTTGATAATAACAAATGCCAAATTTACATCAGAGGTAAAGAAATATGCCAGCTGTAACGGCATAGATTTGCTAGGCTGGAAATTTCCTCCCAGGAAGGGGCTGGAAAAGATGATAGAGCGTAAAAATCTTTATCCCATTACCATCCTTCCCTCATTTAAGAGATACTTTAAGGAAATTTTCGCCAGAGAAAGAATAATGCTGGCGCGCGACCTCCTGGATTTTTCAACCAAAAACCTTGCCAGCAGGTTAAAGATACCTATTCGAGAGGTAGAAAAACTGCGGGAGGAAGCCGAGCTTCTACTGGAAAAATGAAGCTGATAAAACCTGCAGATAAAATAGTCTGGACCAGGCACTCTGAAAGTAAGATGAGGTATTACGGTTTGTCGAAATCCAGAGTCAAAAGGGTTATGAAAGACCCGGACAGAAAGCAGTTGGGTATAGCTCCCCAAACAGTAGCTGCCATGCAAAAAGCAGGAACCAAAAAACATACGACCGAAATATGGATGATGTACCAAAAGGTTCTAACTGGCGGCAAAGAAAATATTAAGATAATAAGCGCCTGGCGCTATCCCGGTATCAGTCCCGAGGGAGAAGCTCCTCCCATACCGGAAGACACGCTGTGGGAGCTGCAAAAACTTTTTAAAAAATGAAGGTTCCTCTTCCCCAAGAATATATTTCAGGGTTTTCACAATTTCTTAATTGCAGAATAGATTTATCCAAAAAAGCTTTTATTCCCCGCATGGAAACAGAGTACTGGACGGCAAAAGCCATAAAGGAAATTCAAAAGAAATTCAAGAAACCTTTTCATGCCCTGGATATGTTTGCGGGGAGCGGCTGTATAGGGATTGCGATCGCGAAATCTTTTCCTAGATTATGTGAAAGAATCGATTTTGCAGACAGCAGCAAGAAAGCCCTAAGCCAGATAAGAATCAATTTGAAAATCAACGAAATACCAGAGAAAAAGTACAGGGTAATAAGTTCAAATTTATTCGAAGACATCAAGGTAACGGAAAGATACGAATTGATACTGGCCAATCCGCCTTATGTGGCAGAAGAAAGGATAAAGGAGGTAGAGAAATCCGCCTTAAAATATGAACCCAGGGAAGCTCTTTTCTCGGGTAAAAAGGGGATAAAGCACATAACAAGATTCCTTGAGGAGGCGAGAAAATTTTTAAACGGAAACGGCCTTATTTTCTTGGAGTTCGACCCTCTTCAGAAAAGATACATCGAAAATATTATACGGAAAAAGTATTCTTCGTTTAAATTTTACAAAGACCAGTTCGGAAAATATCGATGGGCTAAAATTATAAAATAATAACCTCAAAGGTCAAAAAATAATTCAAAAAATATGGAATCTTCAAACATCATAGGATGGATTACCTTCGCAGCAGGCGTAGCCGTCATACTTTTCACCCTTTACTATTCTTACAACGTATTTACGGGAGAACTCGAAGTTCCCCAAGTTTTTGAAATGAAGGCAGCCAAAACTGCTTCCCCTTCCATTCCTGCCTCCGGCTCTCCCACAACAATTGAAGGGATACAGGAAATGATATCCCAGCAGCTTAAAAATCAGTTGAATGATATGATATCACAGGAATCTCTTTATAAAACATTCAACCTGGCAACCTGGGCTATCGGAGCTAGCGTTCTTATATTTGGAGGGTCAAAGATGGCGGAATTAGGTATTAAACTCATCAAAAAGTAGCCATAAGAGAAAGTAAAAGGGGAATTTGTGTTATAATAAAATCATGGAGGCATCATCGGAAAAAGAAAACATCGGCATAAAATGGCTGAAATGGCAGCTTTGGGAGGCACCGCTTTTTATCCTTAAAGCCTGGAATAATTTCCTTAAATTCGGACTGAACTATTTTTCCGTTCCACTCTTAATTAAGACTTTCTTTTCTCCTTGGAGGCGGTATTACTGGGGATACCCGAGAGGATTTGACCCGTGGGCTTATTTTGAATCCTTTTTTTCCAATCTCATTTTTAGAATACTGGGAGCTATCTTCCGCAGCGTCATGATAGTCGTAGGAACAGCTGTGGAAATCCTCATATTGGCGGGAGGACTTCTCGTGTTTCTGGCCTGGTTTGCCCTGCCTGTGTTTTTAATCTGGGCTTTCTTCCACGGAATGAGACTATTTTTCTATTAAAAGTTATTATGCTTAATTTCAAACTGGGAAAGACCCCTATCTTCCAAGCAGTTCTCTGGAAGAGAAATCCTTTTTTCGGTTACGCCGGATTCCTTAAAAAGATATTTCTGCTGCTTTATCTTATAAGCCTTTTTATTTTCCTGTACGGATTTGTACCGTCTAATTTTACAGAATCCCTTAATCGGAAAATACTGGGAAGCACTTTGATATTTTTAGTATTGACCATCCTAGCCTGGCTCAAAGAATTATTTTTTCTTGCCATGCTTAAACATCCCTCTCTTTCTGCAAGCCTAGAGAAAGTAGTTGAAAATCCTTACGGATTCAATCTGGCAGAATTTATGAGTTTTGAGGCAGCTTACGCTTTTTTCGAATCTCAAAAATACAGCCGTTCCAAGAAGCTTCCCTATATTGATTCTTCTTTACTGTTTTATTTCCTGTTAAGGAACAATCCGGAGCTTAACTTTGTCTTTTATCGCGGGCTTGTTGATGCAGACCAGGTTAGGAAAATACTGAAAAATAATCTGAAAACCTTAAATCAAATAAGTAATAATTCTCTGATTGATAAAGCCGTCAATCATGGAACGACTGCGGAACTGGATCCAGAACTGGAACAGGTGATATTGGAAGCGCTTAAAGTGGCCCATCGCAAGGGCCACTGCAGAATAAGCTGTGGAGACATCCTTACGGGATTAGCCTTCACTGACCCTGTCTTTAAAAAAATAATGTTAAATGCAGATTTAAAAGCAGAAGACATAGAAAACATCTCAGACTGGTTGGAACAGATTCAGGAGAAAAGAAGACGATTAAGCAAGTTCTGGGAAATGAATAATCTACTGAAATTCGGATCCCTGGGCAGAGAATGGTCTTCAGGATATACAGTGACCTTAGATAAATTTTCTACTGATCTGACCCTGCAGTGTCAGATACAGGGCTTTCCTGAAATTATCGGGCATCAGGATTCCATTGAAGAGATGGAAAGGATTTTGTCGCGCGAGGAAGATAATAATGTGCTGCTGATAGGGGAGCCGGGAAGCGGGAGAAAGAGCATAGTCCAGGCATTTGTGGAAAAAGGAGCCCTGGGACAGAGTCTTCCAGGTTTGAATTACAAGAGAATACTGCGGCTGGATGTAGCAGGACTAATCAGTCGTGCCGATACGGTAAAAAGCTCCGGGGATCTGCTGGAGATAATCTTCAGCGAAGCTGTTTCGGCGGGGAACGTAATTTTGATGATAGATGAATTCCATAACTTTGTAGGAGGTCCCAGCCGACCCGGAGTAATGGACCTCTCCGGAGTAATAGCTTCATATCTCAATATGCCCCAGTTTCAGATAATAGCGGTTACTACTTATCAGGGCCTGCATAAATATATTGAAGAGAACCCGGCCCTGCTTAATCTTTTTGAAAAGGTTGAGGTGTCGGAAATTTCACGGCGGGATATACTTACCGTTCTGGAAAATATGGCGGTGCGCCTGGAATTAAAATATGGAAAGTTTGTTTCTTACCAGGCACTGAGAGACATAATTTCCTACTGTGAAAAATATCTGCAGGATACTCCCTTTCCAGAAAAAGCCATTGAACTTTTAGACGAAATAATGGTTTATGTAACTCAGAAAAAAGAGAAGATGGTCCTTCCCAAACAGGTAGCCAAAGTATTCTCCGATAAAACAGATATTCCCGTAGGGGAAGTTGAAAAGAAGGAGAAAGAAATTCTGCTTAACCTGGAAGAGCTCTTTCATAGAAGAATTGTCAACCAGGAGGAAGCCATAAAAGAAGTTTCCAATGCGCTGAGAAGGGCGAGATCTGAAATAAATATCAGAAAGGCGCCGATGGGGTCTTTTCTCTTTTTAGGTCCTACTGGAGTAGGGAAGACCGAAACTTCAAAATCTCTGGCTGCCATTTACTTCGGCTCGGAAGAAAGGACGATAAGATTGGACATGTCAGAATTCCAGGACGTCGCCGATATTCCCAGACTAATAGGTTCTACCGGTGAGGAAGGCCTGCTTACAACCAAAGTCAGAGAAAATCCCTTTTCCCTTATACTGCTCGATGAAATAGAAAAGGCCCATCCCAATATCCTGAATCTTTTCCTTCAGGTGCTGGACGAAGGCCACATTACCGATGGTTTGGGTAGAAAAGTAGATTTTAAGAACACCATTATCATAGCCACTTCCAATGCGGGATATTTGATTATTCTCGAAGCCTTGAAACATAAGAGGAATATGGACGAGGTAAAGGAAAAACTTTTTGATTACTTATTCAAGGAAGGGATTTTCAGGCCTGAGTTTATCAATCGTTTCGATGCCGTAGTATTATTTAAAGCTTTAACCCGCGAAAATCTTCTTGATATTTCAGAACTGCTTTTAAGAAAGGTAAGAAAAAATCTTATACGGAAAGAAATCAATCTGCTTGTCACTCCGGAGCTTAAAGGAAAAATAGTGGACCTAAGCTATAATCCTAAATTCGGAGCCAGGGAGATGAGCAGGGTTATCCAGGATAAGGTGGGCAATGCCTTAGCCAAAGCTTTGCTTTCCAATAAGGTAAAAAAGGGAGATACCATTAAAATCAACCCGGAAACCTTTGAATTAACAATAAACCCTTAAGACAAATACACTAATAAGGTTTTATAATACAGTTTCCTGTAAATAAGGAGGCTTTTTTGTTTTCGGTCTGATTATGGGGTTATTTTCCTATGCCGGGCTGTGGATTTCCTGTGGACAAGTACCTTATTTTATATTTATTTTCCTGATAAGTGGTATAACCGGTTGACTATAACCTCAAAAGTGGAGATAATGTGATTAGAGGTGGGGGATAGTGGATAACTATGTTAATAACCCTCTCCAACTGTGGATAACCCAGCATGTTCATAGGAGAATACTCACATACTATAGACAGCAAAAAAAGATTAGCCATACCTTCTAAGTTCAGAGGGGATTTAGGTAAAAAGGCAGTAGTAACCCGCGGTATAGACAGTTGTCTGACCCTTTATCCAATGGGGGAATGGAAAACACTAGCCAAAAAACTGGAAAACCTTCCCAGCACCAAGATAGACGCCAGAGGCTTCGTCAGATTGATTCTTTCGGGGGCAGTAGACGTCACCTTGGATAAACTGGGAAGAATTTTAATACCTGATTATTTAAAAGAATACGCTTCTTTGAAAAAAAACGTGGTGGTAATAGGCCTCTCCAATAAGATTGAAGTATGGGATGAAACCAAGTGGAAACAGTACAGGCAGAATAAAGAAAAGGAAATAGAAGACATGCCCGGCAAACTGGAAGAGCTGGGAATCTAATGCACACGAGCGTTTTTAAAAAAGAGGTCATAGAATTTTTAAATCCTGAATCCAATCAAAATTTTGTCGACGCTACAATTGGAGAGGCGGGACACAGCTTCTCCATCCTTGAGAAGAACAAGCCTCAAGGAAAGGTATTGGGAATCGAGTTGACCCCTGAAATATATAGGAGGTTAAAAAAACTGAATAAGGAAAGACTGGTACTGGTGAATGACTCTTACGTTAATCTGAAAAAGATAGTAAGAGGGAGGAATTTCGCACCAGCACAAGGCATCTTATTCGACCTAGGCCTCTGCAGCTGGCATTTGAAGGAAAGCGGAAGAGGGTTCTCTTTCCAGAAAGAAGAACCTTTGGACATGCGGTACAGCGAAGAATTCACTGACAGGACCGCCTCAGCCATAGTAAACAAAAGTCCAGCTGCAGAGATTGCCAAGGTACTCAGAGATTACGGTCAGGAAAGGTTTGCCAAAAGAATAGCCCGCAGGATAGTTGAAGAAAGAAAACGCACCGGCATAACGACTACTTTACAATTGGTGGAAATCATTAGAAGGGCAGTACCCCCCTGGTATCGCTATCGGAAAAGACACTTTGCCACCAAGACCTTCCAGGCCTTAAGAATAACTGTGAACGAAGAATTGGAATCATTGGAAAAAGCTCTTCCTCAAGCCCAGGATATCCTGGAAAAGGGAGGAAAGATGGTAATTATTTCCTTTCATTCCTTAGAAGACAAGATTGTAAAAAACTATTTCAAAAAACAGTCACAGGAGGGTAATATAAAACTTTTAATTAAGAAACCAATGGTCCCATCTAGGGAGGAAATTATTAATAATCCCCGTTCCCGAAGCGCCAAGCTGAGGGCGGCAATAAAATTATGAGAACCAAATCTTTAACCGTAAGTCTGGTCTGGATACCCACTGTTATTTTATTTTTCTTACTGGCAGCTTTTTATATCTTCCAGATTGGGAATTTAGCCCAACAGGAATATCTGCTCACCGAATGCGAAAAAAAACTTTCCAGTCTGGCAGAAAAAAAGGACCTGCTGGACATTAATCTCTCCAAAATGGACTCTCTCTCCCAGGTGGATAAATACCTGGCCAGCGGAGAATTCGTAAAATCAAACCAGATAAAGTACATACAGATATTGGCAGGATCCGTGGCCAGCAAGTAAAACTATCCGAAGGCAAAGATAAACCCCCGGTCTAAAATATGGTAAAATCCATTAAAGAAAAGCAATGAGATTCTGATAAAGAAAAGTGTAATGAGAAACTGGCGAATTAATTTAATTTTTATTCTTTTTATTCTTATTTCAGCGGCTGTTATCGGTCGCTTGGTTTTTATTCAAATACGTCACGGGGACTTCTATAGGGCCCTTTCCCAAGGACTGCATATAAATTTTGCAGAAGAAGGACCAGAGAGAGGAGAAATATTCCTCAGGGACGGCAAATCCCTGGCTATCAACATAAACTGGTTTTTGGTATTCGCTCAGCCCAAAGAGATTACTGATTTGGAAGGAACTGCTGATAAACTGGCCCCGATTTTACAGTTAGATAAAGAATTTCTTCTGGAAAGGATGAGCCAAAATAATTTCTATACCGTCCTAAAAAGGAAACTTACGGAGGAAGAGGTGGCGAAAATTAAGGAGCTTGATGACATTGAAGGCATCTATCTGGCTGAAGAAAGGGGTCGATATTATCCGCAAGAAGAGCTGGCGTCTCAGGTAGTGGGCTTTCTTGGAGCGGAACAGAAAGGTCAATACGGACTGGAGGAGTTTTATGACCCCTTACTGGAGGGGGAACCCGGATTAATGGAGCAGACCAAGGGAAGTGATTTGGTATTAACATTGGATTATGAAGTACAGTTCAAGGCGGAACAGCTTTTAAAGAAAGCAAAAATTGACCTGGAAATAGAAGGCGGCCAGATAATTGTCGCAGATCCAGTTTCCGGAGAGATTCTGGCTATGGCCAATCTCGAAAATTTTAATCCCAATAACTACGAAAAATACGCAGAAGAGGGGAATATGGAGATATTTCAAAATCCCTCCACCCAGGGTTTGTTTGAACCGGGGTCTGTATTCAAACCTATAACTATGGCAGCTGCCCTGGAAGAAAACAGGATATCTCCCGACACCACTTATACGGATGAGGGTTCTGTAACCATTTCAGGATTTACCGTCTACAACTACGGACAGAGGACTTACGGGGGACCCCTGACCATGACTAACGTACTGGAAAAATCAATAAACACGGGAGCCGTATTCGTAGAAAGGAAACTGGGGCCCACTTCTTTTCTTAAATATATTGAGAAATTCGGTTTTATGGAGCCCAGCGGAATAGACATGCAGGAAACCTATTCTCTTAACAAGGAACTGGAGAAGGGAAGGGAAATAAATTTTGCTACAGCCTCCTTCGGCCAGGGAATTGAAATGACTCCTGTTCAACTGATAAGGGCTTATTCTGCCATCGCCAACGGGGGGAAACTTATTATTCCTCACCTCGTACAAAAAGTGGTATCCGGAGGAAAGGCAGTAGACAACAATTCCATTAAGCCGGAAGAACATATTATTTCCTCTAAAACTGCGTCCCAGCTGACGGCTATGCTCATCAGCGTTGTAGAAAACGGATATGCCAAGGCGGCCGGCATACCCGGATACTTTGTAGCCGGCAAAACAGGTACTGCCCAGGTTTCCTTTGGAGCTTTAGGGATTGACAAGAAAGGATATTCTGAAAAAACTGTCCAAAGCTTCGTAGGTTTTGCTCCGGCTTTTAATCCTAAATTCCTGATTATGGTCAAACTGAATAATCCCAATACCAATACGGCCGAATACTCGGCGATTCCGATTTTCAAAGAACTGGCGGACTTTATCATTCATCTTTACGAAATACCTCCTGACTATCAGGAATAAAATCAAATGGATAATACGTCAGAAATATACAGCCGGAGGAACAAACATACTGTCGTCATAATTACGGGAGAAAAAAGAGAACTGGCTTCAAAAGTATTCTCTTACCTTCTTAAAAAAAACGGTAGAAAAGAGGGGGTTTCTGTTTTTGAAGCAAATTATGACAGAATGCCTTCAAAGGAAAGCCTTTTTAAGGAGAATCAAGGTAGTCTGCTGATCATCAGTAGCGTAAGAGACGAGGACGTGTCAAAAGTTCTAGACTTCATTAAAGCTCTCCCTCAAAACGTGAAACTGGTTTTCTGTTACGACCAGGAAGCTTTAAAAAAGATATTTGACTTATCGGGAGCCGATACTTTAACTTTCGGTTTCCAGGAAGGCGCCAATCTAAGGGCCAGCGACTTGAATCAGAACGGAAAGACTAATTTCAAGATTCATTATAAGGGTAATGTGATACCCTTTTGGATAAATTCCGCACCCGATAAAAAAAGCCTCTATGCCGTGCTGGCTGCTGTGTCTGCGGTCTTAATAGTGGGTATCAATCCTTTGCAAATATCTCAATCTTTGCAGTCTTATTCTTGAAAAAAGCACCTTTTGTGGTAAATTACTATATCGGGCCCCATCGTCTAGTGGCCTAGGACATGAGGTTCTCAACCTCAAAACCCGGGTTCGATTCCCGGTGGGGCCACAGAAAAATCACTCCTGCAGGGAGTGATTTTCAGTAATCAGTATGATTTTTAGCTTTCTTATTGTTTTAAAATATGAAATTAGGTTTTTGTTTTGACAGAGGAGAAGCTTAGGCAGTTTCATGTATAGGTAGGGACTTGTACCCATTTAAAGAAAAGGGTTTTTCCGCTAAAATATAAGTATAAACATGTCTAAATTTATCTGGCACAGTTTAAAAGTTAAAGAAGTGGAAAAGGCTTGTAAGGTCGATAAGACCAAGGGGTTAAGCCAGAAAGAGGCACAAAAGCGCCTTATAAGCTTCGGCAGAAATGAACTGGCCGCAGGACAGCCATTATCCAGTTTTACCATTTTTCTGGAACAGTTTAAGAGTCCTCTTATTTATATCCTTTTAATAGCAGGTATCTTGTCCTTAATCTTGAAAGAATTTACAGACTCCATAGTGGTTTTTGGAGCGGTTCTTTTGAATGCATTGGTTGGTTTTGTTCAGGAAAACAAGGCATCCGAAACCTTAAAGCGCCTCAGAGAAACAGTGAGATACGAAGCAGAAGTGATGAGGGACGGCAATCTGAAAATAGTGGCTTCTGAAGAATTAGTGCCTGGAGACGTTGCAGTGTTAAATCCCGGAGATAAAGTGCCTGCAGACGGCAGGATTTTTGAGAACAGCAGCCTGAAAATTAATGAAATGGCGTTAACGGGAGAATGGCTGCCTTCAAATAAGAAAATTGAACTGCTGACTCCTGCCACTCCGCTGGCGGACAGAGATGACATGGTCTATATGGGAACCGTTGTGGAAGACGGAAAGGGAAGAATAATAGTAACTGCTACCGGAGAAAATACCGAAATAGGCAAAATATCCAAGATGATAAAGGAATCCAAGGAAGAAAAGACGCCTTATCAGAAAAAACTTTCCAATCTTTCTTCTCTTATAGGTGTCGTTGTTGCCGTCATATCTTTTATTGTTTTCCTGGAAGGGGTGGCTACTGGAGGCGATTTTAAAGAAATGTTTATTACGGCTGTAGCGGTGGCGGTAGCAGCCATACCGGAAGGATTGTCGGTAGCCATGACGGTCATACTGGCCCTGGGAATGCAGAGAATCCTAAAAGAGGGGGGATTGGTAAGGAAACTATCGTCAGCAGAAACCCTGGGCAGTACTTCTGTAATATGTACGGATAAAACAGGTACCCTTACCGAGGGCCGGATGAAGGTAAGCGAAATAATTTCTTCGGAAGAAATGAGCGGAAAACCCATGAAAAAATATGATGATTTTACCTTGAAGGTGTCTGTTTTAACCTCTGAAGCTTTCGTGGAAAATCAAAAGAATAAAGAGGGTGATTGGGTAGTGAGGGGCAGATCTACAGACAAAGCCCTGCTGGAAGAAGGACTAAGAAGGGGCATGTATGAGCTTTATAATAAAGCGGAAAAGGTGGTGGAGCTGCCGTTCACCACCGTCAATAAATTTGTGGGAGCAGTGGTTAAAGAAAAAACTAATTATATTTTTTATCTCTGCGGAGCTCCCGAGAGAATTATAAACAAGTGCGCTTATATTAAAAGAGGAAAAAGGAAAATAAAGATTTCAGAAAGTATTCTCCGTAAGATAGAAGAAAAACTGGAAGGTTTAACCGATCAAGGATTGAGGGTAGTGGCTTCGGCTTTCAAAAAAGTTAAGATTTCTTCTGCCGAGGAAGGTCTTCAATCGGAAATCCAGGATTTGATTTTTGCAGGATTTATAACCATCAATGACCCTGTCAGGGAAGAGGTAAAGGAAGCTATTGAGGTATGTAAAAAGGCTGGCATGAGGCCTATTATAGCCACCGGAGATCATAAACTGACGGCCAGAGCAGTGGGAAAAGAGTTGGGATTCGATGTGCAGGAGGAGAATATTCTGGAAGGGAGAAAATTGGAAACAATGTCTGCCCGTGATTTCGATCAGATTCTAGAAAAGGTACAGATTTATGCCAGAGTAGAGCCCAAGCATAAAACCAGGATTATACAGGCCTGGCAGGACAGGGGAGAAGTGGTGGCTATGACCGGAGACGGCATCAATGATGCCCCGGCCCTTAAAAAAGCTGATATCGGAGTAGCGCTGGGGTCCGGCACGGAAGTGGCCAAAGAAACTTCTGACCTCATCCTTTTAAACGACAGTTTTTCCATAATCATCAAAGCTGTAGAGGAAGGAAGGGCCATACTGGATAATATCAGGAAGGTTATTACCTACCTGCTTTCGGACAGCTTCACAGAAGTCATACTGGTGGGTTTCAGCATACTGGCAGGAGTACCTCTCCCCATTTTGGCAGTACAGATTCTTTGGGTAAATATGATTGAAGACGGCCTTCCCGGTATTGCCCTCGCCTTTGAACCGAAAGAAAAAGACCTTATGTCCTGCAAGCCGACCGGCCATAAAGTCCCTCTTTTAAGCCGTGAAATGAAAGTAATAATCTTTATTATTGGAATACTGACGGATTTCATATTACTGGGCATATTTTTCTGGCTGCTGCATAATGACCGGAATATCGCACACATCAGGACCATGATTTTCGCCGCCCTGTCCGTGGATTCTCTATTCTATGCCTTCTCCTGCAAAAGCCTGCGACAGAATCTCTGGCATATTAATCCTTTTTCCAACAGATTTCTGATAATAGCATTAATGATGGGAATGCTAACCCTGGGGTTGGCTATATACGTGCCGATCCTGCAAACGCTTTTAAAAACTGTGCCTCTGACATTAAAGGATTGGGGGCTGATATTAGGACTGGGCGTCGTAGAGGTAATACTTATTGAAATAACAAAATGGCATTTCATTGCCAAAAAAGAATTTGTCTAAAGCAAAAAAATTCATCTATTCCATAGCCACCATTTCGGGAACCACCATAGGGGTTGGTATTTTTTCTTTACCCTACCTGGCTTCCAGGGTTGGCTTTCCGATTATGCTGGCCTATTTTGCGGTTTTAGGAATTCTGGTGGGAATAATACATATTATCTTCGGACGGCTGGCGGTGGCTACTCCCGATTTCAAAAGACTGCCCGGTTTTGCCAGAGTCCATCTCGGCAAGTGGGGAGAGAAAGCTTCCCTGGTTTCTTCTTTACTGGGAACGTACGGGGCCATTCTGGCTTATATCATAGTGGGAGGGGATTTCCTTAAAAGCGTGCTTTATCCTTTGCTGAAGATACAGAATAATGATTTCTATGCTTTCCTTTATTTTGCCGCCGGTGCCCTTATGATTTTCTTCGGCATTAAAATAATAGCCCAGGTGGAAACCTGGTCTTTAATCTTTTTCTTTGCGGTCATGATTATGATTTTCATGCAGGTTTATCCGATAATCAAGACGGAATACCTGATTTTTCCCGCAGAGCCATTGAACGCGTATAATTTTTTCCTTCCTTACGGAGCCGTTCTCTTTTCTCTCTGGGGGGCTGCTTTGATACCAGAAGTAGAGGAAATGCTCGGCAAAGATAAAAATCTTTTAAAGAAGGTGATACCCATAGCTACCCTGATACCCATATTAATATACGCTTTCTTCGTATACTTGATACTCGGCATGACAGGACCCGCTACCACAGAATCTGCCCTAACCGGTCTTAAAAGTTTTTTAGGAGAAGGCATGTTCACTCTGGTATTATTACTGGGAATTCTTACCACTTTCACTTCCTTCATTACCTTGGGGCTGACATTAAAAAGAGTTTTTTGGTATGATTTAAATATAAGTAAAAACAAGGCCTGGGCGCTTACTTGCCTGCCTCCCATCTTCATTTTCCTGTTAGGACTAAAGAGTTTCATCACAGTAATCAGTCTGGGAGGAGGAGCAATGCTGGGTGTAGACGGCATATTGATTCTGCTGATGTATCGCAGTATGGCCAAAAAGAAAAATGATGTGCCCGCCCAAATTCTGTCCTTTCTTTTGATTTCTGTCTTCGTCATCGGTTTCACCCTGCAAATAATATCATTCTTAAAATAAATGGTTTGGATTAACGTTCTCATATTTATTGCTTCTTCTTTTCTTCTGGTGCGTTCCGGAGTTTGGGTCGTCAGATCCTTGGTAAGAATAGCCCAGTTTTTAAAATGGAGAAGGTTTATAGTGTCCTCTGTTTTGATGGCCTTTTCAACTTCCCTGCCTGAAACCTTTGTCAGCATCACTTCTTCCTTGCAGGGGAAGCCCCAGCTTTCCTTCGGAGTGGTTATGGGTTCCAATATAGTAGTACTTACCTTGGTAGTGGGCATTGCCACATTCCTTTCAAAAAAAGGAAGCCTGAAGTTTGAAAGTGCTACACTGCAGAGAGCCAGTAGTTATGCCGGAATATACGGTCTCCTGCCTATTCTGCTGATGTCGGACGGATATGTTTCCCGGGGAGATGGAATTATTCTTATGCTGGCCTTGGTCTTTTATTTTGGTCAATTGCTGTCAGGGGAAGAAAAATTTACCAAGGTTCTAAGCGGGCATTTCCAGAGGGACTGGATGCATTTTAAGCTTTTTCTGAAGAATCTGGGGATATTTTTTCTAGGAATAGCCTGCCTGCTAGTAAGCGCAGAAGGAATAGTGTATTCTTCCGCCCAGCTAGCAGCTTATTTCAATTTTTCCCTTATTATTATGGGGGCCGTATTAGTGGCTTTGGGTACGTCTCTGCCGGAACTGACTTTCGGTATCAGGTCCATTACTATGGGGCATGAAAGCATGATACTGGGAGACGTTATGGGGTCTGTGGTAGTAAATTCTGCCTGGGTATTGGGGTTGGCCGCTCTTATCTCTCCCTTTGACGTTTCCCAATTCTTTGTTTACTTTAAAGGATACATATTTACGGTAGCCACCTGCCTATTTTTCGTGATTTTCTCTGCCACCGATAGAAAAATCACTAAAAAGGAAGCGGCCTTCCTTATATTTGTTTATATTGTTTTCTTGGTAGTAGAGACGATTTAAACATCCATTCTATTAATTGACTTTAAGGATGTAATCGGCTAAAATAAATCCGTGCTTGAAACGCTGTACATCATAATCGCCTTTTTAGTGGGTGCAGTAGCAGCCCTTATTATTTTTTATATTTATAGCAAATCAAAGACCGACCTGATGCAGAATGAATCTATTAAGGATTTAGAAAGACGCCTGACCGACCTGATGAGAGAGCAAATGAAAGAGATAAGAGATAATCAGAACGGCACCTCTAAGGTGCTTAATGAACAAATGAGGTCCTTTACCAAGGAAACCACCGAGATGAGAGAAAACCTAAAACAGATTCAGGAAAAAGTGAAAGATGTCTCGTCTTTCCAAAGGATATTCAAATCGCCGAAATTAAGAGGGCAGTGGGGAGAAGCCTCATTAGAATATATTCTCTCGCAGCACTTTCCTCAGGAGCTGTGGAAAAGACAGTATTCGTTTTCTTCAGGGGAAAAAGTAGACGCCGTTCTTAAGCTCCCCAACGAAAAGATTCTGCCTATCGATTCAAAGTTCTCTTCGGAAAACTTTGAGCGAATGATAAATGCAGATTCTGCGGAAGAAAAGAAACGTTTCCGCGATGACTTTTTGAGGGATTTAAAAAATAGAATAGACGAGATAAGCTCCAAATACATCAAGCCCTCTGAAGGGACCATTGAGTTTGCCTTAATGTATATTCCTGCGGAAGCCATCTATTATGAAGTCGTATTCGGAATGAGGGAAAAGGATATAGCCAGTTATGCCTGGAACAACAAGGTAGTACTCACTTCACCCAATACCATTTATCTTACCCTAAGAACCATCGCCCACTGGTTTCAGGATACGCAGATCTCTAAACGAACCCAGGAGATATTGAAAAAATTGAGTGGAATAAGCCAGGACGCCGAAAAATTAAGTGTTAACTTCCAAAAACTGGGCAGTCATCTGAATAATGCCGTTTCCGCTTATGATAATTCCGAGAAGAGGCTCAGCCTGTTCTCAGAGAGGGTAGGCAAACTATTAGAAATAAAGGAAAATAAAAAGCTAAAAAGCCCCAAATAACATAAAACTAACATAATATGAGCCTAGCAGCAATAAAAACGGGAGGAAAACAGTATCTTGTCAAGGAAGGAGATAAATTGAAAGTAGAAAAACTGGACAAGAAAGAGGGAGAGAGGGTGGCTTTCGATCAGATCCTGCTTTTGGAGAAGGGAAAGAAGCTGGAAATCGGCACTCCCATAGTTAAGGAAGCCAAGGTAACTGGAAAAGTAATCCGCCACGGGAAAGGCAAAAAGGTTATCGCCTTCAAATACCGGGCCAGTAAAAGGTATAAGGTAAAGAAAGGCCACCGGCAGCAATTTACAGAAGTTCAGATTGAAGAGATAAAGAGTGTATAGAAGCGGATTGACGGGCGCTGATACACGCAGATTAACTTCGTAGAAGCGGATAAGCGCGAATAAAAAAGCACTCCTTATAATCAAGGGGTGTTTATGTTTCCGCGTAGTTCTGCGGACAATATCTGCGTAAATCAGCTTCTGCTCTTTCTGCGTAGATCCGCTTATACGTGTTTCTATTTCCTGCTCTCCAATGCACTAGACAAAGTTTCTTCATCTGCGTATTCAAGTTCTCCTCCCACAGGAAGGCCCTGCCCCAGCTGGGTAACTTTGACTTTAAAATCAGACAGCATTCTTTTTAAATAGAGTGATGTTGCTCTTCCTTCAGCAGTGGAGTCTGCGGCGATAATAACTTCCTTCACTTCCGGGTGGTTTTTTATCATGATTTTTAATTCCTCGTTTCTTATCCTTTGGAAATCTTCTTTTTTAAGATTAGAAATGAGACCGCCCAAAATGAAATACAATCCCCGGTACTTTCCAGTGTTTTCTATCGCCAACAGGTCTATCTCGTTCTCCAACACGCACAGTAAACTTTTGTTGCGAGTCGAGTCAGAACAAATTTCACACAATCTTCCCGCAGAAGAATCTTCAAATGATTTAAAACACATCCTGCATATCTTCACATTATTCCCCAAATCCTTGAGTGCGGATTCTAAAGCCTTTATGTTTTCCTTTCCGGAATCAAGCAAGTAGAAAACAAAACGAGCGGCCGTTTTGGGACCGACTGTTGGGAACCTGGCAAAAACATCAATCAATTTCTGGATGGCAGGTGAATGTTTCATCTTTTAGTATTCTTCAAAGTGCTTATCGAGATTACGGAATGATACCCTCCTTTCGTCAAAATAAACTTCCACACCTCCTACCGGACCGTTGCGGTGTTTAGCAACAATAATATCGGCTATGTTTTTCTTAGCTGTCTCCCGTCGGTAGCGGTCTTCCCGATAGATGAACATGACTACGTCGGCGTCTTGTTCAATAGTACCGCTCTGTCTCAAGTCAGAGAGCCTGGGTATCTGAGGAGAACGTTGTTCCACGGCCCTGGAAAGTTGAGATACTACCAGAACAGGAACATTGAGTTCCCTGGCCAAACCCTTTAGGGCACGGGAGTTCTCCGATACCTGTTGTACGGGACCGGCATTAGGGTTAAGAGGTTCCATCAACTGGAGATAATCAACAATGATAAGACCCAGGTCGTTTTCCGCCTGAAGTCTTCTGGACATGGCTTTCATCTGGAGTACAGTTGAAGAAAAAGCGTCGTCAATGTAGATAGGAGCTTCTGAAAGAATCCCCAGAGCGTGCTGTATCCTGCTAAAGTCGTCCTTTTTTCCTTCTTCGGAAAGCCGGCCCGTTCTCAGCCTCCAGAGGTCAACGCCAGAATAACTCGCTATCAGCCTATCTACTATCTGGTCCTTGGACATCTCCAACGAGAATATACCAACCGGTATCTTATGGTTAACGGCGATGTTGGAAGCAAAATTAAGAGCTAAGGCGCTTTTTCCCAAAGAAGGGCGGGCTGCCAATATTATCAAATCGGATTTCTGGAAACCTGCCAGCATGTTATCAAGCTCGCTGAATCCCGTGGGAACACCCCTTAACCCCGTTTGGTGTTTGGAAAGCTTGTCTATCCTTTCAAATGCCTCCTCCAAGGTGTCCTTGACCAGTATGAACTCCTGGGAAAGGCCTTTCTGGGCGACGCTGAAAATTTTCCTTTCGGCTTGGTCGAGCAATTTGTCTATATCTTCTGTTTCGTTATAACCCAGTTCGGCTATCTCCTGGGAGGCAGCTATTATGTCTCTCAAAAGCCTCTTGTTATGGACTATCTTCCCGTAATTCAAGACATGGCGCGGAGTGGGCACGGAGTTCATCAATTCCGTTAAATATCCGTTGCCTCCTACTTCCTCCAGGAGACTTCTCTCCTTCAACCTGTTGGCAACGGATAGGAGGTCAATGGGTTCTCCTCTTTCGAACAGTTCAAGACAGGCTGCGTATATCTCCTGGTGTATCTTTCGGTAAAAATCTTCCGCCACTAAAAAGTCAGCTACTTTAACGATAGCTGACCTATCAAGCATCAAACACCCAAGCACTCCTTGTTCTGCTTTAACGGATTGGGGAGGGAGCTTTTCTAAAACTTCTTTAGTCATGCTAAATCCAATTTATCACACGGAAAAATGATTGGCAAGATTGAAGGTTTTTGATAGAATAAAAAACGTCTATAGAAATGAAATCAGATTCTGCTATTTTATTATGAAAGTAGGGCTCGTTTCATTCCACTCCTTTGCCAACCCGGGGGGCGTAAAAAGGCACATCATGGGCCTTTTTCGTCAGTTTAAAAAGAAGGGCGTTGACGCTAAAATTATAGTCCCCAGGAGAAAAATTTCAGAAAACTACGGCAGAGATATAATACTACTGGGTACCTCATTTCCCATTAATTTCGGAGGCAGCCAGGCAGATTTCAATATTAACTTCAATCCTCTGGCCCTGGAAGACGTTCTTAAAAAAGAAAAGTTCGACGTCCTGCATTTCCATAACTTTGGGTTCCCCTCGGCCCTGCAGATACTCCTGAGTCCATCTGCTGACAATGCCCTTAAAATCCTGACATTCCATTCCAACGTAGAGGGAAGCAAGTTTATACAAAGCTTTCCTACCTTCCTTTATACACTCGACAAAATATGCCAATGGAAGATAGACGGCGTTATCGGGGTAGCTCCCCTGATACTGGAATTCTTCAAGGAATACAATGGCCCCAAAGCCGTTATTCCCAATGGAATAGATTTGGATAATTTCAATATCCGAGTTTCTAAAATTAAAAAATTCTGCGATGGGAAAACTAATATTTTGTTCGTGGGAAGAATGGAGGAAAGAAAAGGTTTGATATACCTCCTGAAGGCCTTAAAAATCCTACAGAAAGAATTTTCCAATCTGCGCCTGATAATAGTAGGTTCGGGCCCCCTGGAAGAGGAGTGCCGCCAATATGTTAAAAAGAATAAATTGCAGAATGTTGCTTTTGAGGGTCAGCTGGAAGGGAGGGTGGCCTCGTATTACAGAACAGCTGATATCTTCGTCAGTCCTGCCATTTTCGGGGAAAGCTTTGGATTGGTCCTTCTGGAGGCTATGGCCTGCGGAATTCCGGTAGTTGCCTTTGCCAACAAAGGATACGCCCAGCTTTTGAAAGGAAAGGCCAGCGAAAAGTTTCTGGCCAGACCTAAAAATTTCCGCCAATTAGCAGAAAAAATTTCTCTGTTGATTAAGGACAAACCCCTGCGACTAAAAACAGCCCGAAAGGGGCTGGAGGAAGTAAAGGAATATTCCTGGGAGAAAATATCAGATAGTGTATTATCTTTTTACGAAACCTGTAAAAAAGGTAAAGGATAATTTTATTTTTCCTTTCTGATAACTTTGGGTCCTTCCTGTGTATCCTCAACAAAGAAACCGGATTTCTCAATTTCTTTTCTAATATCGTCGGCTTTCTCCCATCGAGAATATTTTCTAAATTGCTCTCTTTGTCTAACCAAATTCCTTATTTTCTGAGGAATTTTTACTTTTTCAACTTTTGTTAAATCCAGACTGAAAACTCGATCTATCTTCTTGAAAAAAACTAAAATCTCCCTGGCCTCCTTTGAGGTTAATCTCCTCTTGTTCAAAAGTTTATTTCCTTCTGCTATCAGCTTGAAAATTACGGAAACAGCCGAAGGAGTGTTAAAATCATCCTCCATGGACTGCTCAAATTCCTTTTCCACTCTCTCGGCTAATTTCAGCTTTGATTTTCTCTCCAGGCCCTTTTTGTTTAGCTTCTTCAGTTTCCTTAAGAATTCATCCATTCTTTCAATCTCTCTTTTGCTTTGTAAGAGCAGCTTGTCGCTGAAATCGATGGGAGAACGGTAATGTGTTTTTATCAGCAGAAGCCTCAATACCCTGGGAGATACCTTTTCAAGAAGTTTTCTTATCGTAATGAAATTACCCAAAGATTTTGACATCTTCTGGCCTTCTATTGTCAGGAAACCGGTATGAAGCCAGTATCTGACCAGAGGGGATTTTCCTGAAACAGCTTCCATTTGGCTGATTTCAGCTTCATGGTGAGGAAAAATCAAATCCCTGGCCCCGCCGTGAATATCGTATTGAGGTCCGAAGTATTTCTCGGTAATTGCCGTGTCCTCGATATGCCAGCCCGGTCTTCCCGGTCCCCAGGGGCTTTCCCATTTAGCTTCATCTTTCTTAGAAAACTTCCACAAGCAAAAGTCACCGGCATTTCTTTTCTCTCCTCCTTCATCTATTCTTGAGAGAGCGTCTTCTGCCATTACCACCGTTCTCCTGGAGAGCTTTCCGTAACCTTTAAAGCGGCCTATATCATAATAAATGCCATTATTTGTCTCATAGCCGAAACCTTTCTTTTTTAACCTCTTCACCTGGGAAATAATTTCTTTAATATGGTCCGTGGCTCTGGCATATTTGGTAACGCTATTAATCTTAAGGGTTTTCATGTCTTTAAGATATTCTTTTTCAAAATTTCTGGCGAGCTTTTTCCAGGAAATCTTCTTTTCGTTTGCTCTTTTTATAACTTTATCATCAATATCTGTTATGTTCTGTAAATAAAAAACATCATACCCTTTTTCCCGTAGGTATTTGACGATTACATCAAAAGAAACATAGGTCCTCGCATGACCGATATGGGAAAAATCATAAACGGTCGGCCCGCAAACAAAAATATTAACCTTCTCTTTTCTTTTAGGTTTGAAAACCTCTTTTTTCCTGGTCAAAGTATTGTACAGTTTGAGCATGGTTTTATTCATTATAATAAATTTTATTTTTTAAAGCTATTTTGACAAAAGGTGATATTCTGATAAGATTTTGAATATATAAAGCTCGTTTAAAAAGGGGTGAATCAGACAATGACTGAATATTATAATAATGAATATTCTTGTCCGGAATGTTTCAGCAAAGATATTATTTATGACAAAGGAGAGGTTATTTACAGAAAATGCGGCATCGTTATAGAACACCACTGCATGGATACAGGGGGAGGCGTGAATTATTTTCCCGACGACGACCCTCTGTACCCACGGGTTGTGACCGGAAAGTTTTCATTCGGAAGGGGCACCAGAATAAGAAGTAACAACAAAGATGACTCAGGCAGACAAATAAAACCTGAAGCTTCCTCAAATATGTATAGATTAAGGAAAGCGGAAAAATGGTTTGACCCGAAGGATCGAAGGCGTAAAGCTATAGTAACAATACGCTTAAAGCAGTTATTAACAAGAACCCGTTTACAATTTGTAGTGACGAAGGCTATGGAAAAAGAGATGTTATGGCTCGTCAAAAGGGCTATCAGGATCGGCATTGCTTGGAGTAATTACCTATACCTGGCAGCTGCTGCTTTCTGCTTTGTGTACACTAGATGGGGAAATCCAAATCCCATCAAAAGATTGGCGGAAGTTACTAAAATCAATCCAAGAAGATTCTTTAAGGATTATACTAGATTAACTGCGTCAAAAGAAATTCAGAAATTTTTCAAAGCCAGAGAAGACAGAAAAATCAGGAGATACATTGATGAAGTTACAACAGCCCTTAAGCTTCCAATAAGCCTTGAAATACTTATTTTTGGTGCCTATGAAAAAGTAATGGCAAACGGCAATTTTGTCGGAAAAGACAGGAGAGGAGTCCTGGCAGGGCTCGTCTATCTGATATGCGAGAGTAATCACCATAAGAGGACTCAGGCAGAAATAGCCAAACTTACCAATATTACGGAAGTAACCCTGAGGACACGGAAAAAAGAAATAGAAAAACTTATTCCTTATATCACCATGAGCAATTAATATTGCTCTCTTTTTTTTAGAGCTTAAATTTTATCCATGTAACGTTCTGCCCTGTCAGGAAAGACAGTTACC
Source organism: uncultured Candidatus Saccharibacteria bacterium (assembly GCA_964514375.1). Lineage (GTDB taxonomy): Bacteria > Patescibacteriota > Minisyncoccia > Minisyncoccales > JANBVM01 > CAZEQH01. The sequence continues at coordinate 35,464 of CAZEQH010000002.1, read as the reverse complement.
ACGTTCCTGTATTTAGTTTTAAGTTTCTGGGCAGCAAGGAAGTTTGCGGCAGAGGAAATGCCCACCAAGAGACCGTACTTTTGAGCCAGTTCTCTCGCAGTTTTCAAGGCGTCAATACTTCTAATTTTTATCATTCCATCAATCAAATCTCTCTCCAGTATCCCGGGCACGATGCCGTCTGAAATCCCCTCTATCTGATGATGGGATTCCGCAGGCTCCACACCGAAAATTTTTATTTTCGGAAATTTCCCCTTCAATGCCTTGGCTACACCCATTAAGGTGCCTCCCGTGCCTATACCTGCCACAAATGCATCTATTCTCTGTATTTGTCCTGCTATCTCACGTCCCAAACCCAATCTGTGCGCTTCTACGTTATCCGGGTTGACAAATTGCCTGGGCAGCCAGATTTTGCTGCGCTGTTTTGATAACTCTTCCGTTTTCCTTATGAGTTCCGGAAATCCCCACTTATCGGGCACCAATACTAATTCTGCTCCCAAAAGCTTCATCAATTTCTTTTTCCCGAAGCTTGTGTTTTCATGTATGACGGCCGTAAACCCATATCCCTTAACAGCAGAAACGAGTGAGAAACTTACTCCCGTATTTCCCGAAGTGGCTTCAATGATGGAAAAACCCGGTTTCAGTTTTCCTTCTTTTTCCGCCTTTTCTACCATAAACTTGGCCATCCTGTCTTTAATGGAACCCGAGGGGTTAACGGTTTCCAATTTCGCGTAAATGCCTTTCACTTCTATTAATGGGGTATGCCCTATAGTGTTAAGAATATCCATAAAAATAAAAAACCCTTCTTTGGAAGGGGCGGTATCGAGTTTAAGTTTATTTCGACTTTCTTATTTAATTAAACCAAAACCCCTTCCTGCTTAAGAAGCAGTTGCGCTGACAACAGCAGCAACAAATCGTTAAGGGAAAGGTGTTTCTGTTTTTCATAAATCTACTTTCCAAATTATAACAAGCGTTTTTCCCTGTCAAGTTGATTTCTAAAATGTCCGTGTTAAAATAGTTCAATATGAAGAAAGAAGACACTATTTTGGCCATCGTAACGGGCCTGGTACTAGCCTGGTTTATGATGAGCCTCATCAAAAGTGCCGGCGTCAATCAGGTAATGGGTGTAAGCCTAGGGCTTTTAACCTGGATTTTATTCCTGACACTACCGGTACTGGCGGTTTTCTGCCTATGGATAGCGGAATTAATAGGGAAGAAATTCCCCTTTGTATTCCAGTTGGCCAAGTTTCTGCTAATAGGAGCTCTAGCTACGCTTCTGGATTTGGGAGTCCTCAATTTATTAATAACTATCTTCCAGAAAGCAGAGGGGCTTGTATTCAGCGTCTCCAAGGGTATCTCTTTTTTAGTGGCCACCTTTGCCAAATACTGGGCCAACAAATTCCTGGCTTTTGAACAGAAAGAGATGGCAGGCGTAGAAAAAGAATTCGCCCAATTTTTTATTGTTACCTTTATAGGTCTGGGAGTGAATGTGGGAGTGGCCTCTCTGGTAGTTAACGTTGTCGGCCCCCAATTCGGATTGCCTCCTCAGGTTTGGGCCAGCGTGGGGGGAATAGCGGCAGCTTTTGCGGGTTTTGCCTGGAATTTCCTGGGCTATAAATTCATTGTATTCAAAAAGTAATGTCATTGGTATTGTACCGGAAATACCGGCCGCAGAGTTTTTCAGAATTTATCGGTCAGGAGCACATCGTTAAAACACTCACCAACGCTATTGCCAGGGGAATGGTCTCCCACGCCTATTTGTTTTCCGGACCCAGAGGCACGGGCAAAACCACTCTGGCCAGACTCCTGGCTAAATCCGTCAATTGTAAAAACAGGAAAGAAGGTGATTATGAGCCGTGCAACAAATGCTCTTCCTGTCTGGAAATAACCGAAGGCAACGCCATAGACCTCCTGGAGATAGATGCAGCTTCCCACCGGGGAATCGACGACATCAGAGAACTGAAAGATGGAATTATGTTTTCTCCCACCAAATCCAAATATAAGGTGTTTATCATCGACGAATCCCATCAATTGACCAAGGAGGCATCTAATGCCTTATTAAAAACCTTGGAAGAACCTCCTGAGCATGCTATTTTTATTCTGGCCACCACGGAGATACACAAGATGATTCCCACTATTATTTCGCGCTGTCAGAGATTTGACTTTCGAAAGCTCACGGTGCCCGAGATTATGGAGAAGATAGAAGCCGTGGTCAAAAAGGAAAAGATAAAGATTGAAAAGGCTGCCGAGGAACTCATCGCCATCAATGCGGGAGGAGCCATCAGGGATGCGGAAAGCCTGCTCAACCAGATATCCACTTTTTATAAGGATTCCAAAAAAGAAATAAAGGCAGAAGATATCAAAGACCTGCTAGGTCTGGTAGAGGTGGAAATGGTGAGTAAATTAACGGGGTTTTTGTGCGATAAGGAGACTCTTAAAGCTATTGATTATCTCAATAATATCGGACAGAAAGGGATGGACATGGAAGAGTTTTCCAAAACACTTATCAGCTACCTGAGAAAAACCCTTATTGTCAAAATAATAGGAGAGAAGAGCAAAGAGCAGGAACTCCAGAGATATCTTTCAGGCCTTACTAAGGAAGAAGTCCAGACGCTCATCAAGCAGGCTTCCTGTTTCAAAGAGGAAGAGCTCAAAGATATAGTTAATACTTTCCTGGAAGCCCATAATAAAATGCGGCGCTCTCCCATTCCCCAACTACCCCTGGAACTGGCGATAGTGGAAATCTGCGAGCAAGATTAATTTATTTATAAAGATATAGCCTTATAGAAAAAATACCGGAGAATGATTATTATGGACTATTAAGGATAATCGTGAAAAAGAGTGTAAACCTTAATAGAAAGATTCAGGGATGGATAGAAGGAATCCATAAAAAATGCCGGGTCGCCCGCCTCGACTCGCCGAGTCATCGGCGAGGCGGGTCTAATGGTAGTTATATATCTTGCCGGGTCGTCTAATGGTAGGACAGGGGCCTTTGAAGCCCTCAATCTAGGTTCGAGCCCTAGCCCGGCAACCCCATACCATACGGTACAGGGCTTGCGCAAAGCAAGACCGAATCGTATGAGAGGGAGGGATGCACCGAATGGTGCGTCCCCTCTCTATTTTTATGAAATTTCATTACGTTTATGTTTTAAAAAGTTTGAATAAAGATTTCGTTTATGTTGGTGTAACCCGCGATTTAAAAAGACGTTTCAAAGAACATAACAATAAGGAAGAATTATCAACTAAACATTACGCTCCATTTAATCTTATCTTCTATGAAGCTTATATCTCGAAAGAAGATACAAGGAGAAGGGAACGGTATTTAAAGACAACCAAAGGGAAAACCACCTTAAGGGCAATGCTGAAAGACACCTTTAATACTTAACTTCCGAAAGTCCTAGAAAGAACTTTTTGTCAAATGAAATAGACCCCCAGCAGAAATTACTCCGTAATTTCCAGTTATGAGTTATCGGCTTTAAGTTATTGGAGATTATTAACCCAAGCGTTCAGCTTGGGTTTGGTGTTGACAAATTAATCAAAAAGATTTAGAAAAGCATAGAAATTTAAAAACAGATTGGAAAAAGGTGAGAACTAAATGGTAGAAGCAAAACAGCAAAAAGAATTTTTTCCAGTAAGAGGAGCGTATAAAGATAAAATAAAGTCTAAATACGAAGAAATGAAACGCCAAAGCGAATTGGATGCGAAAGAGATAATAATGAAAGCATCATGGGATTTAAAGGATGAAGAGATAAAAGAATTTAAAAGACATACCAAGTTTCTTTTAATTTTCGTTGTTACACCATTAGCCACAGCCGTAGCCGCTTTCTTTACCTATGTAGGATTAGCGTTTCTTTAAGGCTAAGCTCTTTTCTTTCATATAGAAATTCAGAACCATTCTCAAGGGTGGTTCTTTTATTTAATGTACTATTGACAAAACCACTTGGTTAATGTTGAATAAACACAGCAACTCTACAAATAAATAATGATTAGAATAAAAAGAGAGTGATAATGAATGGAAAAGAAGAAAAAGAAAGTGATTATTACTGCCTTAGTAATAATTCTAATTGTGGGTGCTTCTCTGTCTGTGGGGATATTTGCCGCTATTAAGTTAAATCCCAACCTTGGAAACGGCGGTAACAACCCGTACAATCCTATTCCCGTTAATGTTAAGTTAACCATAAACGCTGTGGGGAACGGAACCACCAGCCCCGTTCCAGGCGAATATCAGCGCAAGAAAGACGAGACCACCGTTCTAATAGCCCAGCCCTATCCCGGTTCGATGTTCGACCACTGGGCCGGTAACATCAAAGGAGGCACAGCTAAGGAAAGGATACTTTTCTTAAATATGAGCTATGACGCTGACGTTACTGCTTACTTCAGAACGATACCCATTACAAATTATACGTTGAGTATAAACGTTGATGGTCAGGGGACAGTGATACCTGGTGTAGGAGATCATTTGTATGCAGCCGGCACTCTGCTCAATCTGACTGCGGTAGAATCGGTTCCAGGATGGAAATTCCAATGCTGGACAGGGCCTATTAACAGCACCGAAAAAACAGTAAGCACGTTCGTGTTTGAAGACATGAATTTTACGGCACACTTTACGAATAGATGCTCACTCACGATTATAATAGATGGAGAGGGAATTACTAATTTAGGAGGAAGCGGTACTTATGAGTTCATCTACAGCACGGAAATTACACTGGCAGCCATTCCATTGTATGGCTACAGATTTGATCATTTCAGCGGAGACATCTCTTCGTCTGCTAACCCGGTAACTACCGTAATAGACGGCGACAAAACTGTAACCGTTCACTTTGTTCCTATCCCAAAGTATACTCTGACCATTAAGACATACGGCGGAGGAATAACTGCCCCTCCGGCGGGCACGTACTACGATATACTTAAGGGTACTACGATGACTCTCAGCGCGATAGACTTTATGGGTGCAAAATTCCAATATTGGGGCGTGAACGGCAGAGCGTACTTCGACAGGACGATTACCATTACTATTGATTCGAACACTAAAGCAGAAGCTTTTTTCTCTATGGTTTAATCTGATTTTTTTAAAAATTTTTTTTCTCACTTTTTCAAAAGTGAGTTTTTATTTGAGAACTCTTGACAAAAACACTTATGAAGTGTTAAACAGGGCTTGCAGCGTGTAGAAATGCACACTAGATCTTTCAAAAAAAAGAGGTGATAAAAAATTCACAGGAAAAGATCGTTAGTCTTGATTATCGGAATTGTTTTTATCGCTTTTCTACTGCCAGGCGTAGGCGTACCTATTGACAGCGCGAAGTCCACATCAAAGAGTCAAAAACCGAAGGCTTCATTCGATGACAATACATCCATAATTAAAGCGAATTGGCTGTATGTTGGTCTGGGTGATGTCGACACAGGAGAATTGCCGAGGAATAAGATTGTTTTTTCTTCGGGAGGCGAAAGTTTCACGGAGTTCGAGAATCTGGGGGTATTCAGTGTGACCGACGATGCTATTCTTTATAAAGCCAGAGCAAAATATGAATTTTCTATAACTGCCCATACAATTGTGGGCATCAGGAATGAATTCCCGAATTTAAATTTAGATAAGCACGTGAAGGAACTTTTTTTAGCAATAATAAGGGCGAAGATGTATGGAAACTTTATGGAAACTTATTCTGCGGAATGGAATCAGCTTGATTACGGAGGCAACGTAAACCTGTTCGAATATTCGGTTTTCTTACCTGTAACGGTAGGGATAAAGGAACTTACAGGCATGAATGGTTCGGTGACTCTTGGAAATGCAACTTATCATACTCCTTATATCAAGGGAGATGTATTAAAAGTTACTGTGGCAAATTTAACTTCCTCGCCAATAGGAGTTTACAATGATACTTTCGAAAATCTTTCCAATATAGATGAGGGAAAGGTAAGCCTGGTAGAAATGGACGACTTTGATTCTGACCAACAAAAGATTATCAATTATTACAATGATTACGGCCTCGGATGGCAGGCGGGTCCCATTCAAAGAGGAGCAACCATAACTCAATCGAAAGTCGGAGGCAGTCAAATAGGAACGGGATTTAATAATCCCAACCCAGCGAATAACAGGATGTTCACCTTTGACTTATACACTTTACTGGCGCCTGAAACCTATGAGTATGTCCAGTATAATCACATCAGAAAAGCAGGCGTGGTGTTCTGGGAGTGGGGGTTCTGGGCCGGCAATTTGGATGCCGTCTACGGTCCCGCATCCAGCGTCGCTCCAAAAAGAGTTGTCGGAGCTCATGTATGTAATTTTGCGCTAAGGTGGACGTTTGACGTAGACGTAGAATTCGTGGCAAGTATACCGACTACAGCTGAATTGAGCCGCACCATACTCAACGACCCCTATCTAATTATGGGGGACTGGGTGTGGGACGGCAGCATAGTAGGAGATTATGATGTTGAGCCGCCATTAGATCCTTACACCTTTGAAGACTTTATGAATGACCTTTTGTCTTTGTTGGTCGTTTTTGCTCCCTTATTGATTCTTATTGTAATCATTATAGTAATTATAATAGCGGCCTATATATCCTTTGTAAAAGTGATTCCTAAGAGAATCAAAAAGAGTGTAAAAAAGAGAAAAAAGAAAAAGCGAGAGATGGAACGGGAAGAGGAAAGAGAAAGGCAACATGAAAGTGCAACGAGAAACTATCACGAGGAGATTTACGACCGCGGTCCCTACCCGAGGAAAAGAAGGCAAGAAGGTGGGACACAATACAGAAGACCAATAAGTAATGAACCAGTGACAAGAAGGCCTTATGACGATGATTACGACCGCGACCTATGAAGAGGAAGGAATTGGAAAATGTGATAAAAATAATCCTAAATATTTTTTTCTTAATTAGATAAGAAGTAATTCTTATCTTTTTATTTTTTGCTCTGCCGCGATAAGCTATTGACAAAATGTCATAATTATTTTTAAATACAGGCAGAAACTTAATAATTTAAAAGAGGTAAAAAAGGATGAAAAGATTCAATAAAATTATCCTGATAACAGTTATAGCAACCATAGCAACCTTAAGCGTGTTAATACCTGTGCTGATTCTAAATTCAAAATCTCCTGTAAATTACTGTTTAAGCATAAGCATTACGGGGGAGGGAACAACGGACCCGGACCCGGGCAGCCATTACTATCCGGAAGGAACCAAACTGGAGATAAATGCTTATTCATACCCAGGCTCTATGTTGGAAGGATGGCATGGAGACGCTAGCGGTAATGAAACTAAGATAACGATAATCATCGACGGAGATAAAGATATCATAGCCAACTTTGTAGAAGAAGGTCCATTCTTCAATTACTCACTTACCATAGAGATTTTCGGCGGCGGCGGTACTGATCCTGGCGAAGGAGTACACATATACCGAAGCAGAACCATCGTGTATGTAACGGCTATATCCAATGCTTTTTGGGTATTTGAACACTGGTTCATCAGCAACGTCACGGGAGACGACAACCCAATCCCCATTGTTATGAATTCAAACAGGACCTTACAGGCTTACTTCAGAGAGGTATAGAAAACTTAATAATAAGAAGAAATAATCTTTTTTTTCTTTTTTTTCTTTCAAGTTTATAATGATTTGTAAATTTGAAAGGAGAAAAAGATTAATTCAGAAACTGCCCCGACCGCAAGGTATAGGGGCAGTTTTTGATTAAGTAACGGCATTATCTTGATTTTTCTGTTCTTTTTAGTAAGTTGAATCCAGTTCTCTTTAAAAATCAGAAGTGATGAAAATAATGAATGTTAAGGTAAGAAGGATTAGAGAAGATTCTGAAATTCCGAAAAGAGCTTCAAACGGAGCCATAGGATACGACGTATATGCTTCAGTCATTTTAGACAAGATGACCAGAGAGGTAATCGGCAGCTTCCCCGTAACGATTAATCCGGGAGAGAGCGTCTTGATAGGAATAGGAGTTCAATTTGCCATTCCCTGGCCGTGGCAGTGCGAAGTAAGGCCAAGAAGCGGTTTGGCAAGCAAATATGACATTGAACTATCGAATTCACCGGGCACCATAGACCCTGATTTCAGGGGAGAAGCAGGAGTGCTTCTCAGGAACCGGGGCAAAGAGCCTTTCACGATAACGGAGGGCATGAGAGTGGCCCAGTTGATTTTTTCGGATGTCAAAGTTCCCGTATTGGAAGAAGTTGAAGAGCTTCCAAAAACCCTCAGGGGAGCCGGGGGATTCGGTTCCACCGGTCTGTTTGAAATTCAGGAAGGCACCAAAGAATATCACGAGAAGATTGCCGAACAGGATAAGTATTATATGAATATTGCCGTCTTAACCTCTGAATATTCTTTCAGAAAAGCAGCTTGCGTAATAGTCAAAGATGGCAAGATTGTCTCCATAGGCAAACAAACTGAAATCTGTGCCGTGATGCAGGCCTTGAGCAATTTGGTGGTCAGCGGCGGCGCTTCAACTAAGGGCAGTGACATGTATCTCAACGCGAGCCCGTGTGAGGTATGCGCCAGATTAATAGTTGAAAGCGGTACAGAGAATGTTGTTTTGTTGAAAGGCATTGATACTTCAAAAGGCGCGATTATCCTGAAAGAATCCGGAGTCAGTATACGTCATGTGATAATATAAAAAACTACTTAATGCCTCCCTTTGGGGCATTTTTTATTTTGTCTCTTGATAGTCCGTAAGGTAAAAAGTAAGATAAAAGTATGGACAAGAAAAAAATTATAATAGCCATACTGCCTGTCATAGCGGTTCTGTTTTTTCTATACCAGTTTTCAGCTCCGGAAGGAAAAGCTGCAGAAGAACGCTTTGTAATCAACCTTAATGCAGGGCAAACGGAAATAATTACCAAACTAAAAGAGGAAGGTTATATAAGAACCGAGTGGGCATTCAAATTAGTGATGCAGGTGAGGGGATTCCTGGGACAGATTAAGCCGGGAGGGTATCTAATCTCCAGAGGCATGAATGCCTGGGAGCTGGCAGACATTTTAGTCAATCATCCTTATCAAAAGTGGGTAGTCATACCGGAAGGCTTAAGGAAAGAGGAAGTGGCCGATAGAATAGCTGAGCAGCTGGGATGGGCAGATAGTAAAAAGCAAGAATTCATCTCAACTGCTGAAGAAGGATATTTGTTCCCTGATACCTATCTATTTAATTTGGATTATACAGGCCAGGAAACAGCGACCAGGATGGAAAGCAACTTTAACGAACAAACCATCGAAATATTTAAACGTGCTGCAGAAAGCCGTATCCTGAACAATACTTTGGTTATCCTGGCCTCCATTATCCAGAGAGAGGCTGGCAGTGAAAAAGAAATGCCTCTGATTGCCGCCATAATCTGGAACAGATGGTTGAATGACATGAAGTTTGAAATAGACGCCACTGTCCAGTATGCTCTGGGAAAACCAGGCAATTGGTGGTCTTCTGTAAAACCGGAAGATTACAAAATAGATTCACCTTATAATACTTATCTGCATAAAGGGAGGCCTCCTGCTCCCATCTGCAATCCCGGCTTGGCGGCTTTAAACGCCGTGGTTGACTCAGGAGACACGGAGTATTTCTTTTATCTCCACGACAGTGAAGGCCAGATACATCCTGCCAAAACCTATGAGGAACACTTGGAGAACATCGAAAAATACCTGAAATAGACGTATAATAAATTAGGAAGGCCAAGGATTAAGAAAAAACAAACACTATGTTCAAACTTTTAAATAGAGGTGTATCAACAACGCTGGCTCTGGGCATAGTACTGATTTTAGCCATACTCGCAGGATTATTCACCATAAAGCAATCACAGAACATTGAGGAGGAAGGACCCTTTACCATGGTAGAGATGACGGAAAATAGCAGCCCCTATATTAAGGTAACCTCTCCTGCGGGAGGGGAAACCTTTACGGTGGGAGATACGGTTGATGTGTCCTGGGAATCTTCAGGAGTAGATACTATCGATATCGGCTATAAAAGGGAGGGTTCGGGAGCTGAGATTGACGGATGGATAGCCAAGGACGTTACTGCTTCCCAGGACAGTTATTCCTGGACAACGACCGATGAAATTTTTCCAGGACCAGAATATCAAGGGGCCACTCTTGAATTATTAATACATGAAAGCCCCTTCCCGGAAGGAACGAGTCAATCCGCTGAAAGCAGCGGCTGGTTCATTATCAAGAGATAAATTCAGGAAATCCTGGAAGAGAAAATTTGAATAAAGAAGAAATCATTGAAAAAACCGAAAGGTTTGCGAAAAACAAACTTCGCGGAGAAGGAACAGGCCACGACTGGTGGCATACTTTGAGAGTAAATAAAATGGCAAAAAGGATCGGCAAAGAAGAAGGGGCTGATCTATTCGTGGTAGAATTGGCTGCTCTCCTTCATGATATAGCTGATTGGAAATTCCAGGACAAAGGAGATGACTCCGTCGGAGCCATAATAGCCAAAGAGTGGCTGGAAAGCTTGGGCGTAGAAGATAAGATTGTTTCTCACGTCTGCAGTATTATCAAGGACGTATCTTTCAAAGGGGCCGGCGTCAAGGATAAGCTTGATTCTCCGGAAGGCAAAACGGTCCAGGATGCAGACCGGCTTGACGCCATAGGAGCCATAGGCATATCCAGGTGTTTCGCCTACGGAGGAAACGTGGGAAGACAAATTTACAATCCGAATATAAAACCCAAAAAACATAAATCTTTCGCAGAATACAAAAAGAACAACAGTCCCAGCATCAACCACTTTTATGAAAAATTGCTTCTTTTGAAAAATAGGATGCACACTGAAACCGGTAAAAAGTTGGCTAGAGAAAGACATGAATTCATGGAAAAATATCTAAACAGATTTTTCCGGGAATGGGAAGGTAAAGTTTAAAAAGAGGAAACACTATAGCGCGGTATAATTCAACCATCATGCTGATGGCTTTTTCATTTGAATTATTGAAATAAACCTGGTAATCTTTTGTATTAATAACAGAGGGCCGGTAAATAACGGGTTGGACCAGCAACATAAATAATTAACCAAAGCTCTGTCTCCGGCCCTCCTTGCCAACCCTAAAAATAAATAATTTCATGAAAATAAAAATTTGGGAGAGGGTGAGGAAAAATAAAGTAGGCATCGGCTTACTGATTTTTGTAGTAGTGGGGGGAGGATATTCCGTATATAAAGCCGTAAATAAGGATGGAGAAGCGGTAAGTTACCTTACCGCTGAGGTAAGAAAGGGGGCTCTAATTACCTCTATCTCCGGAAACGGACAGGTATCAGCTTCCAATCAAATAGATATTAAATCTAAGGTTTCCGGAGATATAACTTCTGTCAGTGCAGAAGACGGACAGGAAATCAAGAAAGATGCGGTCATTGCAACCATTGATACTGCCGATGCTGTAAAATCCGTGCGCGACGCCCAGACCGCTCTCGAAACCGCCAAACTAGAATTGGAAGAACTGATAGCGCCGCCTGACGAGCTCGACCTGCTGAAAGCGGAAAATAATCTGGCTCAGGCTCAGGAAACGGAACGTAAAGCCGAAGATAACATTGGCAGCGCTTACGAAAACGCCTTCACTGCTATAGCAAATTCCTTTCTGGACTTTCCCAATATAATCTCAGAAGTCAGAGATATTCTTTACGGCACCGAAATATCGGATTCCGAGCCCGCTCTCTCCCAAAGTTGGAATACGGCAGCCCTCAAAAATTCTATTTCTCCTTCTGATTTTGACGAGCGCCACGGTTTGGATAAGCTTACCAAAAATGCCGAAGATAATTACGCTGATGCCAAGGAGAAATACGATAAAAATTTTTCCGATTACAAAAATTCCAGTCGGTACTCCAGCCAGGAAACCATTGATGATTTGCTGGATGAAACTCTGGAAACCGCCAAATCCATCTCAGAAACTATAAAGAGTGAAATTAATGTAATGGATTATTGGACAGACTACCGTTCCCAAAAAGACCTGCGCATATATCCCCAGGTAACCGCTTACCAGTCAAACCTTAAATCCTATACCTCAACCGTTAACGGAGACCTTTCTTCCATTATGTCTTCTCAGGATTCCATAAAGAACAGTAAAGACAGTCTGCTCAGCGCCCAACGCTCAATAGAAGAACTGAAGTTATCTCTTAAAAAGCTTAAAGAAGGCGCGGACAGCCTTACGATAAGGGCCCAGAATATCAGTATCCAGCAAAAGGAAGATGCCTTAGCCGATGCCCAGCAAGCGCTGGCCGACCATTACCTGCGCGCTCCTTTTGAAGGCGTAATTACGGACTTAAGCGTCGAAAAAGGTGAAAGCGTATCCGTAAATTCAGCGGTAGCCACCCTGCTTTCCCAGCAGAAAGTAGCCGAAATAACGCTCAACGAAATAGATGCAGTAGATGTTAAAACGGGCCAAAAAGCCACTTTAACCTTTGACGCTATTGAAAACCTGATGATTAGGGGAGAGGTAGCGGAAGTTGATATATTAGGCACGGAGAGCCAGGGAGTAGTAACATATAACGCGAAAATTTCGTTTGATACGCAGGATGAACGGGTAAAACCCGGCATGAGCGTTTCAGCCTCCATAATCACAAACCAGAAACAAGACGTTCTGACGCTGCCCAATTCCTCCATCAAATATCAGGGGAACTTAAATTACGTGGAGGTTATAAATAATGACGGAACTATCACTCCTCAACCCGTTGAACTCGGCCTTTCCAATGACACCATGACTGAAGTGACCGGCGGCCTCCAAGAAGGGGAGAAGGTTGTTACACAAACAATAAATTCCTCAGGCAATAGCTCCACGAACACTTTAGGCAATACCCCTACATTTAGAGCCGGGGTGGGCGGCAGTGTACCCACAGGCGGCACAGACTCCTTTCGAGCGATCAGACAGATTTCCAGATAAGTTAACTATGATAAGAGTTAAGGAGATAACCAAAACATATAAAACCGGAGATATGGAGACCACGGCGCTTCGCGGCGTGTCCTTTAACATTGAAAGAGGGGAATTTGTAGCCATCATGGGGCCTTCCGGTTCGGGAAAATCAACCCTCATGCATATACTGGGGTGCCTAGATACGCCTACTTCCGGCCATTATTTTCTGGAAAAAAAAGACGTTTCCGAATTATCGGATGAAGAATTAGCGGAGACAAGAAAACATAAAATCGGGTTTGTTTTCCAATCATTTAATCTACTTCCGCGTACTACGGTTTTGAGGAACGTCGCTCTACCCCTCGTCTATTCCGATATTCCACAGGAAGAGAGAGAAAAGAGAGTAAGGGAAGCCTTGAAAAGTTCCGGTCTCAACGAAGAAAGGTTTAAACATTTATCCAACCAGCTTTCGGGAGGTGAGAGACAGAGAGTTGCCATAGCCCGAGCCCTGGTTAACAATCCCTCTCTTATCCTGGCAGATGAACCTACCGGAAATTTAGACTCCAAGACGGGAAGAATCGTTCTGAAAACATTCCAGAAACTTAACGAAGAACAAGGGCGTACCATTATACTCATCACCCATGAGCGTTATATTGCAGAGCATGCCCATAGGATAATTAATATACTTGACGGCACTATAGTGGAAGACGGCCTAAACCATAATCAGCGCCTATCAAACCACGAAAAAGCATGAAAATCTCCGATTTATTACAGGAAACATTCTTTGCGCTCACCATGAACAAGGCCAGGTCTGGATTAACCATCCTCGGCATTGTAATTGGCATTGGCTCTGTAATTGCCATGATTTCCATAGGCCAGGGAGCACAACTCTCGATTGAGCAAAGCATTCAATCAATCGGCTCGAACCTGCTGGTCGTTTACCCCGGGGCTCAGATGAGCGGGACGGGAAGACAGGTAAGCAGCGGCTTCGGCACCGCCCAGACCCTCACTCTTGGCGATGCGGACAAAATTGCCCAAAGCGTTCCTTCGGCAGAATTAATTGCACCTGAAATCTCCCGGAGATACCAGATTACCGCCAAAGGAACCAATACCAATACTTCGGTTGTCGGCACCACTCTTTCCTACGCCCAAATTAAGAATTTTGAAATGGAAACAGGTACCTTCCTTTCAGAACAGAACGTCAGAACCTCGTCAAAGGTGGCTGTTCTGGGCCCCACTGCCCGCGACGACTTATTCGGTGAAAATATTAACCCCGTAGGTCAAAAAATCAGAATAAATAAGATAGACTTTACCGTTATAGGTGTTACGAAGTCCAAAGGAACCACGGGATTCATGAGCCAAGACGATATCGTATTTATTCCTATTTCCACTGCCCAGCTCTTCTTGTCAGGTGACGATTACCTGAGCTCAATCAACATCCAAATAAGCAGTGAGAAGCTCATGGCATCAGCTCAGGAACAGACTACCGCAATCTTGCTGGCCAGCCACAATATCTCCGACCCCGAGATGGCCGACTTTCAAATATTGAACCAGGCCGACATCCTAGCCACCTTAACATCCGTCACTAATACTTTTACGGTTTTTCTGGGAGCGGTTGGCGGAATATCTCTCATAGTCGGCGGCATAGGCATAATGAACATGATGCTGACTACAGTTACCGAGCGTACGCGTGAAATAGGGCTGCGCAAAGCTATCGGCGCCAAAAAGGAAGATATCAGCCGTCAGTTTTTAGCAGAATCTGTAATGCTTACCGTCATAGGAGGCATTATAGGCATAGTCTTGGGAATGACTATCGCCTCCGTGATAGCAAAATTCACCCAAATAGAAACCAATGTTTCTTTCCTATCAATAGTGCTGGCTTTTGGAGTTTCGGCGGCGGTGGGAATTGGCTTCGGATATTATCCAGCCAGAAGAGCTGCCGCTCTCAATCCTATAGAGGCCTTAAGATATGAATAAGTCAGATTCCTATGTTATCGGTGCAATCTTACCGTTGTTTTAATTGACAAATATCGGTAAGTAATTTATAATTATGATTATTATGGAGTTATTCTCAAATTTCGATATTGATAAAGAATCGAAGAAAAAGAATGAAATAATAGAAGAAGAAATGAAAAAGGGGATTGAGGAAATTGGAAAAATTCTTAATAACCATAAGAAAAAATAATTTCCATAATAACTCAAAGGGTAGAGAATAATCTCGCCCTATTTTTTTAAATAAGCTGTCTTTTTATGAATGAAAAGGTTATAATGCAAAACACATACTTTCCAAGGTCTTAACTTCAAATAAATAAACCATTCAAACTTATGGCAACAGAAAAACAGCACTCGCTAGTGCGTACGATTTATCTCTACATATTCGCCCTGCTGGGCCTGGTGCTTCTTATCATCGGGGGAGTGGGATTCATTAATATGGGACTTAAGGCCTTTGTTTTCACGAAGGCGGAGGAAGAACAGCGGCTTGCCTATGGACAGCCTCCCATGCCTTATTCCATCGAAAAGGTTGAGGGGCTCCAGAACGAAGAAGGGCTGTCTTCCGAAGAAAAACAGCTTATACAAAATTGGCTGGCAGATTATCAAGCCTGGCAGGACAGCGTCTCTAAGGTAAATTATTTAGAAAGCAGAAGACAAAGAGATGCCTCGCTCAACCTGGCTTTAATGGCCGTCGGCCTTCCCTTATATCTTTACCATTGGGGAATAATTTCCAGGGAAACCAAAGGATAAGAAATTTTCTTTTTTAACTTTCCTTTTCAAGTCTTCTTGATTTTATCAATGTCTTTTGTTTAGAATTAATAGACAAAGGTCATCCGGAGGAATACAAAATTTCCAAATATTATGCCAAAACGAGATATCGTAATAATCGCAGCCATTATGGTCGCAGCAGCAGGGGTTGTTTTTTGCCAATGTCATCGGTCACAACTTATTCCTTTAAATTTTACCTCAGAAACCCAGAAGGTAATGCTTTATTATTATAATGAAGACGAAGACAAGGAATTGAACGGAGGAGAAATAGGATGCAGTTCCGACGCAGTATTACCAGTATTCAGAACGATAGAATCCGATAAACTCGTTGATGATACTATCAGGTTGCTGATTTCGGGCAATCTAACAGAAGAGGAAAAGGGGGAAGGATTTTCAACCGAATTTCCTCATGAAGGCTTCACCCTGCTGTCATCTAATCTGGAAAATGGAATTCTCACGCTCACTTTCACGGAAGTACCGGGGTTTACTACCGGAGGCTCCTGCCGGGTAGGTATTCTCTCCAGCGAGATTACAAAGACCGCAGGACAATTTTCTCAGGTAGATCAGGTAGTGCTTCGGCCGGATTCTCTTTTTCAACCCTAAACTATTTGTCTTAACATAAACCAAAAGGCGCCTTCGAGGCGCCTTTTTCAATAAAATTCATTATGATAAAATAACATAGCAGGACGATTTTGCTAATGTGAACCATATAAATCTATGAATACGGTAATTTCAAAGGAAGAAGCCGCTGGACTAATGAATTTTAAGGGAGAAATACGCGCGGTAGGAATGAAGAGTTATGCAGATTTTATTGTAAAAGAAGAAGGGGAGGAGGGATTGAAGCTCCTGGAAAAAACAATGGCCGAGGCGGGCTGTCCTCTTAAGTTTTCGAAAATGAGGCCTATGGAATTCTATCCCCTGGGTACCTTGGCAGTTATGATGGTGGCCATTCAAAGACTTTTTCATTATGATAATGAAAAATTTCAAGAAATGGGCAAATTTCACACCAAGGTTTCGCTGATCATAAGAATAGCCATTAAGTATTTCTTCTCTATAGACAGGGTTCTCAAAGAGCTTCCCAAACTCTGGAGAAAACATCTTTCTATTGGAAACCTGAACGTTGAACAATATCTTCCGGAAGAGCACAAAATAATACTCAGGCTGGACGACTATTATTTTTATCCTCTCCACTGCGAAATATTAAAGGGCTATCTCCTCAGCTCTCTCCAGATGATAATCAAATCCGAGGGGACGTGTGAGGAAATAACCTGCATCCATAAAGGAGGGGACTGCCACAGATTTTTAATTAAATGGTAACAAAATTATGGAAAAAATAATTTTAAAAGAAAAAGCCAAAAAATTATATGAAAATTCTCCGGGAAAGGTAAGGGGAATAGTAATGAAATCCGACGTCAAATTCATCATGAGAGAAAGTGGAAGGGAAGGAATCGAAAAAATGGAAAAAGAAATGAAAGACTTAGGTTTCCCTTTGAAATTGGAAAAGATAAGCTCTATGGAGTTTTATCCCAACGGCCTTAGAGCTATCTTTCTGTTGTCTGCCAAAAAGGCTCTGAATATGTCTGATGATAAAATGAGAGATATGGGTAGAAACGTGGCAAAGTTTTCCGCCATACTTAGGCTTTTTATAGGTTCTTTCTTGATAGATAGGAAAACTTTTTTTGATAAAGCGCCCAGCTTCTGGGATAAATTCGTCACCGTAGGAAAGGTGAATATTGAAAAGATAGACGAAAAAAAGAAAACCCTGACCGCCACCCTTACAGGTTTTGATGTTGACCCTGTCTTCTGTCCCTATATAGAAGGTATTTTTTCCGGATTCGTGAAGATTGCCATGGGAGCCAGGAAAGTTGAATGTAAAGAAATAAAATGTACCTTCAAAGGGGATGATCGTCATGAATTCGTCATCAGCTGGGACTGAAAAACATAAAGTCAATTATAGAAAGATAATCCTCTTAATATTTTTAATTCTGATCGCAGGATTGTCTTTCATTTATTATATGAACAATCAAAAAAGAGATACTAAGAATTTATCTGAGGCCGCCTTCGCCATGGGATGTTTTTGGGGAGCGGAAGAAACATTCAGACAGGTTAAGGGGGTGGAATTTACTGAGGTGGGATATATGGGAGGCAGACCGGAAAATCCCAGCTACGAGCAGGTTTGCGGCGGTGATACCGGGCATGCAGAAACCGTGCACATCAGGTTCGACCCGACGGTCATTTCCTACCGTGAACTACTGGATGTCTTCTGGAATAACCACATTCCCACTACGCCCAACCGCCAGGGTCCGGATGTAGGCAGCCAGTACCGCTCGGTCATTTTCTACTACAACGAGGGACAGAAGAGACTGGCCGAAGAATCCAAAAAGGAACTGGAGAAATCGGGCCGGTTCAGGGACCCCATAGTAACGGAGATAGTACCCGCCCCAGACTTTTATCGAGCCGAAGAATACCACCAGCTGTATCTTGAGAAAGGGAATAAGTAATGTGGAATTCAACGAATCGAATTGTCAAAAAAAATTTTCCTGGTAAAGTAAAAGAAAGATAATTTCAAGAATATTATGGGTTCCAAAAATATCTTCATAATATTAATTTTTATACTGCTTCTCTTCTTGGTGGGGAACCTTATCTTCCAGGGTCTCCGGCCAGAAAAGAGAGCTGACGAAAATATGCAGAGTTTACAGAACGAAATTATAAACGAAGGAACCGGAACTGCTGCAGCCGCAGGAGACCAGGTAACGGTAGATTATACCGGATGGCTTGAAGACGGCACCAAGTTCGATTCCAGCCTGGACAGAGGCACTCCTTTTGTCTTCACCTTGGGCGAGGGCAAAGTAATAGAGGGATGGGATAAGGGACTGCTGGGTATGAAGGTAGGGGAAACGAGAAGGATCACCATACCGCCCCAACTAGCTTACGGAGAACAGGGAACGCCCGGAGGACCCATTCCTCCCAATGCCACCCTTATTTTTGAAGTGGAGCTGCTGGACGTCCAGAAATAATTTGATTTTTTATAAAATCCTCCCTGAAACTGAGATTTTTTCTCAGTTTTTTATCTGCTATAATTCAAGTATATGATACACAGGGGGATAGCCACCTTCGGCCTTGATTACGGAAAGTGCCCTGCCTGGCTTTTCAACAGGATGAAAAGGCTGGGACAAGAGATGATAAGGGTGATAGTGGAAGAGTACGGCGCAGATGAATTCGTAGCCCGGATAGCCGACCCGGTTTGGTTTCAATCTCTGGGAACCGTGCTGGCTTTTGACTGGAATGCTTCTGGGCTCACTACTATCCTTACGGCAGCCTTAAAGGAAGCCGTGAGAGGGAAAGAGAAGAATTTAGGTATCTTTATATGCGGAGGCAAGGGTAAGACTTCCCGAAAAACCCCCGGAGAGATAGAACAGTGGGGTCAAGTTTTAAGCCTGCCCGAAGGAAAGGTTGATAATCTTGTTTACAATTCTAAAATGGCGGCTAAGGTTGACAGCGCCCTGGTCCAGGATGGGTTTCAAATTTATCACCATAGCTTCTTCTTTTCAAGAAACGGAAGCTGGTCTGTTATCCAACAGGGAATGAATGCCGCCAACCAGACAGCCCGGCGCTACCACTGGTACTCTAAAAAAGTAAGTGACCTGGTCTGTGAACCCCACACCGGAATTACCTCACAAGGAGCGGCACCAACATTAAACCTTACGGCCAGGCAGAGTAAAGAAAATCAGAAGATAAGCACGGAACTGGTTCAGGGAAACTATAACTCACTTATGAAAGACATTCGTCTTTTGAGGAAACACTCTTCTGATTTATCCCAGATGCTGAG
This sequence comes from uncultured Candidatus Saccharibacteria bacterium, assembly GCA_964514375.1. GTDB lineage: Bacteria > Patescibacteriota > Minisyncoccia > Minisyncoccales > JANBVM01 > CAZEQH01. Next base: position 16,065 of record CAZEQH010000002.1, on the reverse strand, counting down.
CCTAAAACACAAGAACAGACAGCTTACCATGCTGAATTTGGAGAAAAAGGAATTTTTCTGGCATCCCGTACTGCTGGAAGACTTCTCGAAGAGTAAGTATCTGCAGAGAATACTATGGAAGGCCTGCCAGCAGAATCCTGAAAGCTACGAAAAACTTCTTGCCATGAGGGGCATCGGCCCCAAAACCATCAGGGCTTTAAGTTTGGTATCGGAAGTGATATACGGAGCCGAACCTTCCTATGAAGACCCTGCCAGATATTCTTTTGCCCTCGGAGGAAAAGATGAAACCCCTTATCCGGTAGACAGGGAAACCTATGATAAAACCATCAATTTCCTAAAAAGAATGGTCAACCGGATGAAGATATCAATACCGGAAAAAGAAAAAATAATGATTAAACTAGACAAAAATTAAAATGAATGATAATTCCCGGGAGCCCCTTTCAGTAGCCGAATATATCGATTTGGTTAATTCAGGCCTGCAGAAATTTCAGGCCAGAATCGTCGGAGAAGTAACCGAATTCAACCTAAGGTCAGGTTACCTTTTCTTTACCCTGAAAGACAATAAAGACGATGGTGTGCTCAACTGCTTCATGTGGCGCTCCACTTATAATCTCTTCGGTATCGAGTTAAAGGAAGGTCTGGAGGTAATTATTTCAGGATACCCTTCCATCTATGCCAAAAGCGGAAGATTAAGTTTCCAGACTGCTTCCGTGGAGCTGGTGGGCGAAGGCGCACTGAAAAAAGCGTACGAGGAACTCAAGAAAAAGCTGGAAGAAGAGGGAGTCTTTAAAAAAGAGAGGAAAAGATCTCTCCCCGAGTACATCCAGAGGATAGGGGTAATTACTTCGAAGACAGGGGCTGTTATCCACGACTTCACAAATAATCTGGGACAGTTTGGATTCAAGATAATGCTGATGGATGCCAGAGTGGAAGGTCAGCAGGCAGTCAGGGATTTGCTTGCCTGCATCTCTTCTTTTAAGAAATACGACATCGATGTTTTGGTAATTATGAGGGGAGGGGGTTCCTTGGAATCTCTGATGGCCTTTAATAATGAAAGACTAGTCAGGGAGGTGGTTGCCTTTCCTACACCCGTCATCGCTGCTATCGGCCACGACAAGGACGTTCCTCTGATAGCATTGGCGGCCGACGAGGCAGTTTCCACCCCCACGGCGGCAGCTAATCTTATAGCAGAACCTTGGAAAAGAGCGAAATTTGAAATAGAGAATTACAAAGGGAACATTATAGAGCTTTATTCAGGCGTTCTTTCTAAGGCTAAAAATCAGCTGCTCAAATCTGTCTACGGCATAAAAAATGCTTTTCTTTCCATACTGATGGTTTATCGCAAAACAGAGAGTCTGCTGCCGGTATTTATTTCAAGGATAAAGAGGGAATTGAAGATTAAGAGAGAGAAATTTGCCTCCTTTCATGTCTCCCTGACCAAGTTTTTCTCCCGCAATTTGGAAGAGGGCCGGGAAAAAATCGATAATCTTTCGAGGATGATACTATCAAATGACCCGGCCCGACAGCTCAAAATCGGCTACAGTATAGCAAGAATGAACGGAAAGATTATCAAAAGCGTAAAGAATGTTAAAATGGGAGAAGATGTTGAGGTTCAAGTTTCAGACGGAACCTTGGAGTCAAATATAAGAAAAATTAAAAAAACGAAATAACATGCCTAATAAAAAAGGAGAGAAACAGGGCCTGAGCCGTAATTTGGAAAAACTTTCCCAAATTGCTGAATGGTTCGAGGCGCAGGAAGATATAGATATTGAAGAAGGGCTGAAAAAGGTCAAGGAGGCCTCCGCCCTGATAAAGGAAAGCAAGGAAAGGTTAAAAGAGATAGAAAACGAATTCGAAGAGGTAAAGAAGGAAATAGATTCTGACTTCGGCCAAGATTATGAAGATACAGACGAGGAGGATTCTGCGGAAGATTAAGCAATCTTATGGACCGCCCAATTTCAAAAGAAGAATTTGACGAACTCATACGTATAAAGGGGAAAGTCAGAGGGGTCGCTTTCAAGACCCAGGCTGAATTTCTAATTAAACAGGAGGGAGAAAAGGGACTGGAAAGATTAGAAGAGGAGTTAAGAAGATTGGATTATCCCTTTAAGCTCAGGGAGGCGAAATCCATGGAATTCTATCCCATCGGCCTGGTGGGAATCGTCCAGCTCATCGCCAAAAGAATGTTCGGGTACGACGAAAAAATGATGGAAAAGATGGGGGAATTTGAGTCCAAGGTATCTTTTATCATGCGGCTCTTTATAAGCCACTTTGTATCATTAGACAGGGTAGAGAAAGTGGTGCCTGAAATGTGGAGGAAGTATTATACCGTAGGAGATTTAGAGGTGACGGAATCGGACAAGCAAAAGAGGCGAGCAGTTTTAAGGCTTAGTAATTTCAAAATCCATAAAGTTCACTGTCAGGATTTGGTAGGATATTTTACCAGCGTTCTGCAGATGGTAGTGAAATCAAGGGTAAACTGCGAGGAAACAAAATGCGTTTTTAACGGAGACGACTATCATGAATTTTTATTCAAATGGTAAGGATTAGTTTGTCTTTTGCTCTGAAAGACTTTAAAATACAATAACCTTTATGAAATTAATAACAGAAAAAGAAATAGAGGAGCTGAATAAAGCTACGGGAGAAGTAAGGGGAGTGGCCCTCAAAACTACATCGGATTTCATATTGAAGGAAGAGGGGAAGGAAGGTCTTGAGAAACTAGAAAAAACTATGGCCGAGTTAGGACATCCCATAAAGCGCGAAGAGATAAGGGCTATGGATTTTTACCCTCTGCAATTATGGGGTCTCTATCTAGTAATTATCAAAAAACTCTTTAACTATTCCAAAGAAAAAATGGGAGAACTGGGAGCCAATAACGCCAAGGTATCCCTTATCATCAAGCTTTTTATGAAATACTTTTTTTCCGTAGAGAGACTTCTTAAAGAAGTGCCGAGGATATGGAGCAAATACTACACGGTAGGGGAATTAAAAATACATGATTATAAACCGGAGGAAAATCGTGCTGTGGTGAGATTGGAGAATTTCAGACTTCACTCCATCTTTTTTGAGGACCTTACGGGATATTTTTCCAGCATAGTAAAGATGGTAACGGGAAAACCTGCTAAATGCGATTTGACAAAATCAATAGATAGAGGGGATAATTATTACGAGTTCAGTATAAAGTGGTAAAAGTTTCGAAAATAAGAAATAATCTTCCGGCGCATGAAGGCCGGACATTTTATTTTTTAAAATAATCTGTTAATATATACGATACAAATTTTATCCAAAAATCAAACATGATAAAATATTTTACAGCAGAAGGACTAAAAAAACTGAAGGAGGAGTTGGAATATCTGGAAACAGTAAAGAGAAAGGAAATATCCGAAAGGATAAAATATGCGGCTGCTTTCGGGGACCTCAGCGAGAACGCAGCCTATGACGAAGCCAAAGATGCCCAAGGCTTTGTGGAAGGAAGGATTATAGAGCTGAAAGAAATAATTTCCCAGGCCAAGGTCGTCAGCAAGAAAGAAAATGGCAGGGTCCAAGTCGGCTCTACTGTTTTAGTCGGGTCAAACGGAGAAGAAAACAAGTTTAAGATAGTAGCTCCGGAAGAGGTAGATATTATGGCGGGAAAAATATCGTACCAGTCTCCTTTGGGCAGCGCTCTCCTGAATAAAGAGAAAAGCGACAAAATTAAGGTGAAAACGCCGGAAGGAGACAAGATTTATAAGATTATTAAAGTGGAATAAGAAAGCGTTTGAAAGTTCCTCATTAACGTCAAGGCGATTTCAAATCGCCTTTTCTAATTGTTATAATATGCCAATGGATGGAAAACAAAAAACCGACGAAGAAAAGGTGAGAACCAATATAGAATTGTTTGAGAACAGGCTGCCAAAAAAGTATCTTGATTTGATAATGGGAGAAGGAGATAGCGGGATGAGGCATCCTCTCTTCAATTCTCTCTGCCACCCTCTCATCTATCCTAGACTTACTGCGGCAATCAATATTATCAAGGAAAGAGACAAAGAAAAGTATCTTCCTAAAATATTGAGTAAACTGTTAAGCAGTTCCGGATGGTGGGAGCAGCAATTGGTAATTTTTGAGATAATTATTGCTGCCTTTTATTTCAAGAAATTCAAGGATAGTAAAGAAACGATGGTTGAGTGGGAAAGAAAGTTCCCTTCGGGAGAAAAAAGGAGCGGAATCTCCATTATAGGCGCCGATAAAGACACCATCCGCATTGAAGTAATCAAAGAAGAAGGGCTTTCCCATGATAAAAGATTTCAGCTGATGGACAAGCTGCAGGCATTATTGGAAAAGAACCTATCGAGAGATGAAACAAAATATCTTTATATTATTTCCCTTCCTGAATCGCAAAAAGGACTTTTAGGCAAGTATTTTACAGGAAAAGACATAACCAGAGCAGCAGAGTTCATAAGCCGGCTGGAAAAGGAGAGGGAAGGAAAATATTTTTTTCCCGACAAAAAAAACCGACTCCTGGAAATTGACAAAAAGGAATACAGCAGCACTGCTTCGTTTACAAGCAGATTTGACATCGTAAGTTCTTTCCTGAAGGAAAATAAAAGATTAAGGAATGCCGTCAAGGACACTGCCTGCAGCAATTTACTCTTTGAAGAAATTAATTTTATTTTCCTTCCGGACTTCGGGGGAATGGAGGATAAAGACGTCTCAGAAAGCTTTCTTGGAGAAGAAGACAGAAAAAGCGCAAGGAATGGGGCAAAACCTATATTCAGAAGGCCTACGGGAGCCGTTAATGTCACAGACCAGGAAGGGTGTGCGACGGTACACGGATTAATACACTCTTCCTTGAATTATTCTGCCAAAAAGATTATTTATAATCCGCTTTCTGAAATCGAGGAAAAAATAATCGGTTTAATCAATTAAATTTTTATGAAACTGCATTTAATCCTGGGACCGATGAAAAGCGGCAAATCCCTGAGATTGATTTCCTGTTTTAGAGCACTCCAGAAAAATAACATTCCCTTTTCACTGTTCCAGCCCCTCAGGAACGTAAGAGACGACCTCATAGTATCCCGAGAAGGAGTCTACATGAAAGCTAAAAAAATCAAGAGTCTTTTTGAAATACCAAAAATGAAAGGAGCTATAATAGGATTGGACGAAATACATATGTTTGAACCTGATGATTATAAGGCCGTCAAGGATATGATGGAGGACAATATGACGATAGTGGCTTCCGGCCTGGATAAAGATTACCGCGGGCAAACCTTTCTTATTATCAAAAATCTTTTAACGTTAAATCCCGAAAAAGTGGAATATAGAAAATCTTTGTGCGAAAAATGCGGCAGCAGGAAAGCTGTATATACCCAGATATTCAAGGATTCCAATCCCATATTAAGAGGTCTTCCCTCCGTGGTGCCGGATGATGGAACATATGTCTACAAACCGGTGTGCGCGGCATGTTTCGCTGCAGAAGGCCGATAGAAATCTTTTCACAAATTAAAAGCGGAGCTCCAGGCTCCGTTTTTCTTCTGCGGTAAATTAAAAATCATCCGGATTTCATTTTCAGCTGCATTATGGTTTCTTTTATCTTCTCGGGATTAGGAAGCCTGGTAAAAATAAACTTTCTATCAGTCCCTGCGCTCTGGATTTCTATATCTCCAAAATCCAGGAAATGAGCCACAGAACCCGCAATCTTAACAGAGATATCCTGGATTTTATCCAGCTCCAGTTCGTTTGATTCGTGATTGAAAAATCCTCGCTGGTGATTTTCTATCACCCTCCTGTCGGTCACGACAACGTTATTGAGGAAATAAATCATGACGTTATAAAAAGCCAAGCTCCAGAGCACGAGCAGATAAAGGAAGTACAGCGACCAGTAAAGGGCGGAAAAAACGTAGTACCAGGATTGAGATTTGATGGAAAGATAAATTAAAAATGGTATTAAGGCTATCCCCAAAGCAGTATAGAGAGGCATAAGTAAATTTATCTCGTGTTTCCTGGTAACCAGGATTGTTTTTTCTTCCGGCGCCTCTCTGCGGAAACTGTTGGTTGATGCTGAAAAAATAGACATAGATGAAAAATTAACTATGGAATAGAAATTCGAGCATTTGTTTCCAATCAACCCTGTTGTAAGAAAACAAGAAAAGGGCAAATAACAAAAAAGAGCCGAAAAAGAAGACTAATGCAAGGACCTTTGGATGTTTACCAATTCCAAATCTAATGAGATGGTAGATTATGGAAAAAGAATACCAAGCGTAGGCAATAAGAATTATAGCAAAGAGTAAAGGAAAGAAATTAAACACAAGATTTTCAAACAGTATTTATTATTAGTATTTTATAAGAGATTGTATCATTTTACAAACTCAAAGCCTGTATGGGAATGATTATTTCTGCTAAAATTATAAAAGCATTATGTCTCAGGAAAAATTTTCAGAAGAAGAAACAAAAAAATTAGAAGAAGCCAAAGGCCAGGTTAGAGGCATGGGGATGAAGGCTCACGCCGATTTTATTTATGAAAAAGAGGGCCCGGAAGGATTAGAAAGGCTGGAAAGGGCCATGGCCGAAGCCGGTTATCCCGTACAATACAAAGAAATAAAAGCCATGGATTTTTATCCGCTGAGAATGGAGTTGGCAACCCTGATAACAATAAAAAAACTGTTTCGCTATCCTGATGAAAAATTCAGGGAGATAGGGAAATTCGGAGTAAAATTCTCTCTCCTTATCAAACTCTTTATGAAATATTTTATTTCCCTGGAAAAACTCACCAAGGAAGCTGATAATCTCTGGGAAAAAGGAGGAGATCTGGGGCATTTAAAGATAGTAATGCGCGATAAAGAGAAAAACATTATTGTGCTGAGAGTGGAAGATTTCAGCGCCCATCCTCTGTACTGCCAAATTTTTTCCGGATATTTTTCCAAGGCCATCCAGATGATAGTAGGTAAAGAGGCAACCTGCGAAGAAACGAAATGCGTTTTCAGGGGAGACAACTGCCATGAGTTTTTATTAAAATGGTGACAAGAGATTATGGCAAAAAATAAAAAAATGGAAAAACTGATAAAGGAGAGGATAAGAGAAATACCAGACTGGCCTAAAAGGGGAGTGGACTTTAAGGATATCACGCCTCTTCTGCAGGATGGGTTTACATTCAGGAAAGTTATCAATGCATTGGCTGAACCCTACGTTTCGCAAAAAATAGACAAAATTGTGGGTATAGATGCCAGGGGATTTATCATGGCTGCAGGTTTAGCGTATAAGTTAAAAACAGGGATTGCCATAATAAGAAAACAGGGAAAACTGCCCGCTGAAAAGATTTCCCAGAAGTATTCCCTGGAGTATGCCAGCAATACCGTTGAAATACATAAGGATTCCATAATGCCTGCGGAAAGGATTGTTATCGTAGATGACGTTTTGGCCACTGGAGGCACTATGAAGGCCGCCGTTAACCTGGTTAAAAGACTGAAAGGCAAAATAGCCGGAATAGATTTTCTAATAGAATTGAAGGCTCTCAAGGGAAGAAAGAAACTCAAAGGTTATAAGATAAGGTGTTTGGCCAGTTATTAAACAATGGAGCAGAAACGTGCCTCATCCATAGGAATCATAGGTGGGACGGGTTTTTACAGTTTTTTCAAGGGAAAAACTTCGAAATTAGAAGTAAAAACCAGATTCGGCCTCCCAAGCTGCGCCGTTACCATAGGAAGAGTGGGGAATACTAACGTTGCCTTCCTCCCTCGCCATGGAGCAAAGCATCAGCTACCTCCTCATAAAGTACCTTACAGGGCCAATATCGCGGCCTTGGATAAATTAGGCGTCAGCCGGATTATTGCTCCTTCCGCCGTGGGCTCTCTGAAAACGGGTATCAAGCCCGGTGACTTTGTTTTCTGCGACCAGTTTGTAGACCGCACCAAATCAAGAAAGGACACTTTTTTTGACGGCCCCAAGGTGGCCCACATTTCCACGGCCAATCCTTATTGTCCGCAGATGCGAAGAAATGCCGCAAAGCAGGCCGAGAGATTGAAATTGAAATTTCATCCCAAAGGCACCGTGGTGGTTATTGAAGGACCGAGATTTTCTACTTTGGCTGAAAGCCTCTGGTTTTCGGGAATGGGATGGGACCTAGTAAATATGACTCAGTATCCGGAAGCGGTGCTGGCTGCTGAACTGGGCATCTGCTATCTTAACATCTCCCTGGTCACAGATTACGACGTGGGTATTTATTCTCGGAAAAAAATGGAACCTGTTTCCATAGAACAAATTATAAACACGTTTCAGGAAAACACCGAGAAGTTAAAAATTTTAATTTCGGAAATAATTAAAGACATCCCTGAAAGAAAAACCTGCGACTGCAGATTAAAAGCAGAAAAAGCTATATTATAAACTATGAAAAATAACAAAATCAAAGAATTAGTTTCCTTCTTATATGAAATGGGAACACTGAGAAAAATAATGAGGATGCACCAGCAGGCCTTCTTAAGTTCGGACCCCAGCGACAACATTGCATCTCATTCCTTCAGGACGGCCGTTATCGGTTATTTCCTGGCTAAAGAGCTTGAAGCCGACGCAGATAAGGTGGTAAAAATGTGCCTGCTCCACGACATTGAAGAAACCAGGTGCGGCGACCAAAACTGGGTGCATAAGAGGTACGTCAAGATATTTGAAGAAGAAATAAGACAAGGACAGCTCAAAGGTCTGCCGCATTCTGCAGAGCTGCTGGAATTGTCTGAGGAATACCAGGGAAGGGAAAGCTTAGAAGCGCGTATCGCCAAGGACGCAGACAGATTGGATGAAATCTTCCTGCTGAAAGAATACGAACTGCAGGGAAATAAAGAAGCCGCCAGCTGGCTTAAAGATAATGGGAACGGCAAATCCAAAAGGAAAGACCAGGAGCATCAGCGCATGTTTACGGAATTAGCTAAAAAAATAGCTGAAGAAGTTAAAAAACAAAACCCCAGCCGCTGGTGGGGTGAATTGTGGACTCCGAAAAGGAGGAAGTAGGGATAGGATTGCAATCACTCAATCCTTCTCACGTATTCTCCGCTTTCAGTATTTACTTCAATTATGTCTCCGCTCTCCACAAAGAGAGGGGCATTTACTTTAGCTCCGCTCTCCAAAGTAACGATTTTAGTTCCGGACTGCGACCTGTCTCCCTTGATGCCCGGGGGAGCTTGGGTTACTTTGAGATTAATCTTAATGGGCAGAGAAACGTTAATAACCTCGTTCTCGAATACAAAGGCTTCCACTTCCTGATTGGCTTTAAAAAAGCTCTTTTTGTCTCCGATTTTATCTTCTGACAGAGAAAATCTTTTGGAAGGGTTATCCTGCTCGCAGAAGACATATTCCCCTCTGTGAGAGTAGAGGAACTTGGCTGCTATCTTGCTGATCTGGGCTTCCTCGAAAGAGTCTGAAGGATGGAAGGTGTCGGAAATAACGCTTCCGGTCTTAAGGTTTCTAATCCTTACCTGCAGCACCGAACTACCCCTGGCTTTGACCGTTGAAGAAGCCTCTACTATCTCGTAGGGGTCACCGTTCATGATAATCTGGTCTCCTTTTGATAATTCTGAGTATGAAAGCATTGTGGTAATCTAATTTATTATTTTATTTAATGATGCGCCATTCGATGTCTGATTCTTCACCGGCAAATTCAAGCCAATCGCCGTCCTCACTGATAACATACCATTTCTTCTCAGTTTCCGACCAGACCATGGCGTTGCCTCTGTAGTAGGGCTTTTTAACTATCTCCTTGGGTTTAAGTCTGTCCAGCTCCAGCCACTTTTTAAAAACGGTTTCTATGGCATAATCCAGATGGCGGGAATTAGCCCATTCTGCCACTTTATCGATGGCGGCCTCAGCTTTATTCACAGAGCCCGCCAGCTCCAAAAGCTGCTTGGCCGGCCTGGTAAATCTGGAATAAATGATTTTCTTCTTCCTGGCATCATCCTTGATTTCCTCTAAACTTAATCCTTTGGTGTGAAAATAATGATTGACGATTTTCTGGATTTTGGTTTCTTCTTGTTTCTTTGAAGCGGTTTTCCTCCGAGTCTTACTTTTCTTAGATTCTTTCTTCTTATCTGGTGATGTTTTTTTTCTTTTAACCATAGGGTCTTTAGCCATAGGAGCTATTTTAGCACTTCCAGAATATTTTTGTAGAAACCCTTCGCTCTCACTAACTCTTCCCGGCCTTTGGCGGTAATCTTGTAAAATTTTCTTCTTTTCTTCATATTGCTCGTAACAAACCCTTCTTTTTCCAGGTCGTATAGGACGCGGTAGGGAGTAATCTTGCCAGGCTTGAAGTTAAATCTTTCCTCTATCATTTTGGGAATTTCCCAACCGTAAACCTCTCTCTCCGTCAGCAGAGAAAGTATATAAATCCATAGATTTTCTCTGGTATTAATTTTTTTAAGACGCTCTAAGGGAAGCATTTTTGCACAACCTGTTCCTTGACAAGTTATTTTACAAGCGTAAAATATTTTATAATAATAAAACAATGTCTAAACCTATCAAAATCGCTATTGCCGGATTGGGTAACTGCGCCTCAGCTCTCATACAGGGGATATTCTATTACAAGGAAGTAAAGGACGATGATTCCCTCATACCGGGTTTGATGCATAATCTGGTAGGCGGATATAAGCCCTTTGACATTAAGATAGCAGCAGCCTTTGAGGTAGACAAGAGGAAAGTAGGGAAGGATGTTTCCCAGGCCATATTTTCCAAGCCCAATTGTACCAAAGTCTTCTATTCCAAGATACCAAATTTGGGAGTAAAAGTAAAAATGGGACCGGTTATGGATGGAGTAGCGGAACATATGAAAAACTATCCCCAAGACAGAGTGTTTGTAGCGGCAAAACAGAAACCGGTCAATGTATCCGCAGAGCTTAAAAAATCCGGAGTCCAGATCCTGGTTAATTTCCTGCCGGTAGGCTCAGAAAAAGCCATTAAGTTCTATGCCGCAGAAGCTCTGAAAGCCAACTGCGCCCTGGTTAACTGCATTCCCGTTTTCGTGGCTTCAGACCCTATCTGGGCAGAAAAGTTTGAGAAGAAAAACCTGCCCGTCATAGGAGACGATATTAAGAGCCAAGTGGGAGCCACCATTGTACATAGGGTGCTGGGTCATCTTTTCTCAGAAAGAGGAGTGAACGTCGACTATTCTTATCAGCTTAACGTAGGAGGCAATACGGATTTCCTGAACATGCTTTCCCGAAAGCGATTGAAGTCAAAAAAACTTTCCAAAACGGAAAGCGTAGAGTCTCAGCTGTCTAAAAGACTCAGTTATGACAACCTCCACATCGGCCCCTCAGACTACGTGCCCTGGCTGAAGGACAGGAAAATTGCCTTCATACGCCTGGAAGGCCGCCAGTTTGGCGACATACCCATGGAACTGGAAATGCGCCTTAAGGTAGAGGACTCTCCCAATTCTGCGGGATGTGTTATAGATGCCGTAAGGCTGGCCAAGATTGCCCTGGACAGAAAAATAGGAGGACCCCTTATTTCCAGCTCAGCCTACTTCATGAAGCATCCGCCCCAGCAGTTCAGTGACGAAAAAGCCAGAGAAATGGTTGAAGAATTTATACTGGGAAAACGGGAAAGATAATTTCTATATCAAAACCATGGAACCCTTTGAAAGGTTTAAAAAATCAAATACGGAAAATAATGTTTGGGTATATATCCTGTTTTTGGGAACCGAAAGGGAGATTCCTATAGAGGAAGTCAGAAAATTGATTTTTGAGAAATTCGGGTTCCTACCAGGCAGACTCTTAACCTCCCGCGTCCTTTATAGGTTAAGAAGCCAGGGACATATAAAGAAAGAAAAGTTCAGGGGAAAGAGAGCATTTTCCACCACTAAAAAAGGAAGGGAGGAATTAAAGAAGATGAAGGCGTTCGTCCGTGAACTGATGGAGAAGATATAAAAGAAGAGGAAGAGGATAGGCGAGAATCAAGAATGGACCTTAGTAGTAAATCTGAAAATAACTATTTTTTCTTTTTCAGGATCAATACCAGCTTTATAACAGGCCAAAATGACCTGTTTTTGTTTGGTTTCTATCCCTTCCAGGTCAGGTAAAAGAAGTCCGGACTTAATTCCTAATCTCTTATCTTCAGGAAAATTTCTGACCAGTATACCGTATTTCTCAGGATCCAGTTCCTCAATATTTTTTACCTGCTCCGGTTTGCTCAAAATAGACACCGAGTAATCAAGATAAGGCAGCTCCTCTTCGCTAATTTTCTCGAATCTCGGGTCCCGGGAAGCTGAAGCTAAGGCGTTTTCTATAATCTCCAGAGCAATATTGTCCTTAGTAGGAAGATATGTCCCTATACATCCTCTCAACTGCCCTTTTTGGGTAACAGTAATAAATACTCCTGCTTTTTCAGATAAAAGTTCTTGAGGAAGGTCAGAGGAAGGGGTAATAACCTTACCCTCCTTAACATAGGCTTCCACGGCTCTCTTGGCTAATGAAACAAAGGGGTCTTCCTTCATAATTAAGTAATGTTTATTTCAGCTGTAAGGTATCCCACCCCGAATGGCCCCTCGTATGACAGAATCTCAGGCGTCCATTTCCTACCGGGGTTCTCGGCACAGAAAGCTTCCACCATGCCCAATATGAAGGCAAAAGAGCGGAGACCGCACTCTGCAGCCTCGGGGAATTGTTCATCAAGATTGAGAATGGCTTTTATGTTTTTTTCTTTTAAATAATCTATCAAGGCCTTATCGAAAACCGGGCCCTGTTTGTGAAAACCGTAGGGACCGTCCTCTTTAAGCACGTGCGACAAATCACCCGAGGCGATAAGGGCATATTTTTTATCCTCTTCTAAATTGCCATATATTCTTTTACCCTCCTGGAAATAAGAAATTGGCTTTTCCATTCCCATCAGATATTTATTAATCTCTTTTTTGAAATCTTTTGCCAGAAAGAATAGGGGAACCTCAAAGCCCCAGTCTGTATGAGGAGAAGAAATGATTATGGAGTCCGGCTTCTTTTCTCTCAGGCGCTCTCCCAGTTTTCGCAAACTGTCGATGGTAGCTTTTACCTGCAAACGGTCCTTTTCAGAACCCACCGAAGGCAAAATAAGTGGAGGATGAGGAGAGATGGCTGCAAAAACTATTTGAGGCATAATATAGGTTCGAAGTTAGGGGTTCGGCGAGAAACAGCCGGTTAAAGAATAATTATCGTTGATTGGCTGATTTCGTGTCGCCCTCGGCCACAGCCTATGGGCAGGCCTGGAGGCAACTGGCTTAAAAGCTTAAGATGCTTGAAACCGATCTGCAGTTCATAGAATTATCTTGAGATAATGTCCAGGTCTGCCCCGCAGTTGGGGCATTTGCCGTCCTTGTCCTTTCTTTTAATCAGGTATCCGGTTCTCTTTATAACCTCTGTACCGCATTCAGGGCAGACTGTATTTTCGGAATTAAGACCAGGGATATTGCCCGTATAGACGTATTTTAATCCGGCTTCCTTTCCTATGTGATAGGCCTTTTCCAAAGTAGTGAGGGGAGTGTCCGGTAAGCCCTTCAGTTTCCAGGAAATAACGCCCGAAAACTGGGTTACGTGCCATGGAGTCTCTTCTCCCAATTCTTCTCTGATGAATTTGGCAATGGCTCTGAAGTTTTTATCTGAATCGCTCAGAGTGGGAATAACGAGAGTGGTAATTTCCACCCATACGCCGGAATCCTTCATTACTTTTGCTGTTTTCAAAATGGGTGCAATCCTCCCGCCGCACTGTTTCCGGTAAAAGTCGTCAGAAAAACTCTTAATATCTATGTTGTTGGCGTCCAGATAGGGGATTATCATTTCAGCAGACTCTTTCGACATAAAGCCGTTGCTGACCCAAACGTTTTTCAATCCCTTATCCTTAGCTAATTTCATGGTATCCAGAGCGAACTCGGAAAAGATGGTAGGCTCAGTGTAGGTATAGGAAATACTGGGAAGCCCCTGCCTTAGGGCCTCCTCCACAATATCCTCGGGTTTTAATTCCTCTCCCGGTATTTCCTTCTCTAATTTAAAAGACTGGGAGATACTCCAGTTCTGGCAGTTGCTGCACCTGAAATTACATCCCACCGTGGCGATAGAAAGGGAATAACTTGCCGGAAGGAAATGGAACAGAGGTTTTTTCTCGATGGGGTCTATATTGAGGGCGATTATTTTTCCATAATTGAGTGCATAAAGTGTGCCGCGTTGATTTTCTCTCACGCCGCAGATACCTCTCTTTCCCTCATTAATAGCACAGTAGTGGGCGCAGTTGGTACATCTCACCTTACCTGCTCCTGTTTTTTCGTAGAGGTAAACTTCTTTCATCTTTAAAGTTTCCTAATTTTTTTGACGGCCTCAGATTTCCATTTTCGGTACTGGTTTTCGCTAAGCTCCTTCCCCGACTTAATCTGCTTTGCCAAACCGCTGTCGAAACCTTCTTTGACTGCATCCGCCATCAAGGCAATGGAGCCCGCTCCGCTTCCGTAGCCCATAAGGAAAATCTTTTCTCCTTTTCTGGCTTTCTCCAGAGCGGCCGCCAGAGAAAGGAAAATGGAAACATTATAGCAGTTTCCAACATAGGAATTGTATCTCAGGGCCGGCTCAAATTTCTGCCGGAAAAATTTCATGAATTTTTTATCCTCCCTGGTTTCATCTATGAGCTTCTTGAACTCATTGAAAATCCTGGGCTGGTCAAGGCACCTTTTAAGCAGGGAAACCAATTCCTTACCTCCGGAGTTTTCATAGCGCCAGAGAGCGGCTGCCGTCCAAACCACCATCTTGGGAAAAGGAGTATGCAGGGCAAAGTAATCTGTTTCTTCCAGAATGCTGCCGGCCTTATGATATTTCAGTTTATAGTCCTCAAATGCCTGAACCAAGCACTTGATATAAGCCGGTTTGGTGAGGGGGCCGTTAACCTGGGGAAGGGGAGCGGTCCTGGCAGGTACCCTAAAATCATCTATGTCTTCTGCATACTGACCGTATCTTGTAAAATCAAGGGATAAGATTTTGGGGTTAACATCAATTCTTAAAGCTACTGCTCCCGCTCCCTGGGTGACCTCGGCTTTCTTATCTGCGTAAATAGAGCGGTCAGCCACGATTACCACGGCGGGTTTTCCGGTAGCGGCACAGTATTCACCGGCCAATAATAAAGCCTGGACTCCGGCCAGGCAGGCAAACTTTATTTGAAATGGGACCTGAGTAGTATTCAGGTTTCTGTTAACGGTGGCAACCCCCAGTACCGCCTTGGAAATATCATAATCAGACTCTGTGGCAATGAAAAATCTTTCTATACGGCGGCAATCTATTTGCCTTAAAGCATGAAGGACAAGCTCTTCCAAAGTTAATTTGTAGGGAATCCTCGCCTGTCTCAAGCCCAGCCCTCCGTTGACGTATTCCAACGGGAGCTTTCTTTCCCTGGCTATGCTTTCCACCTTGATAAAGCTCTCGGGAATTTTAATTCCCATTTCGCTTATGCCCACATTTTTCTTGACAATAGTATTCCGATAAGGCGCAGACATATTTATTAATAATAGAATATTTAATTGAAATCATCAATTTACTAAAACGCAGAGCGTGGTATAGTAAAAAAATCTTATGTTTCACAGAATTTTTTTAGCCGTCAACCTGCCCGAGAACGTAAAGAATAGATTAACTGAACATCAGGAAAGGATTAAGGAAATGTTCATTTCCTCAGGCTTCAGAGATCCCGTCAGGTGGACTAAAAAAGAAAACCTCCACATTACCCTGGTCTTCCTGGGACAGACCAGGGATATTATGATTCCGGAAATATGCCGGAAAACAGAAGAGGCGGTTTCCAGAAATCAGTCTTTTTTCATCGGGCTCAGAGAAATATGCTATGCCCCTCCCAGAAAGATGCCGCCCAGAATGGTTTGGGTTTCCGGAGAAAAGAGCGAAGAATTGGCCGCCTTACAGACGGATTTAGAGAAGGCCCTATTGGATGCTCCTTCCCAGGGAATAAGAAAAGGCGAGAAAAGAGCTTATTCCCCGCATATCACCCTGGGAAGAATAAGGCAGTGGGACTTTAAGAAAATGGCTCCGGAAGAAAGACCGCAGATAAGGGAGGATATTGTCCTGGATTTTCCGGTTGAATCCGTGGAAATAATGG
>CAZEQH010000001.1:0-83774 GCA_964514375.1 uncultured Candidatus Saccharibacteria bacterium | reverse complement strand
TATTAGCCACACCGGTTTTCAAGACCGGCCCTTTCAACCGCTCAGGCACCCCACCGTGTACAGTTATTAGTTTCCAGTATTTAATAATTAGAATTAGTCGTCCAATTCCTCCCAGATTCGGTTGGAATTCAATTATTTTTATCATAAAAAAAACTTAAAATCAATCTGCTTTATAATTGACTTTAAACAGGTTAAAATATAAAATACAGCTAGCTTTTGGAGGAGTGCGGCGAACGGCAAGCCAGCGCCCTGCTAAGGCGTAACCGTCTAAACAGCGGTTTGTGGGTTCAAGTCCCACCTCCTCCGCATGAATTTCCTTGCGAAAATTAGTTGTTAGCTCTTAGTAATTAGTGATGAGTTGTTTAGTGTTGGTTGTTGATTAGAATTTGTCCCCATAGCTTAACGGATAAAGCAGAGGCTTGCGGAGCCTCAGATGAGGGTTCGATTCCTTCTGGGGACACCAGTGTGTGTTCTATCTTATGTGCTCCATGAAATTATCTACTCCCGTTGAAAAAATTCCCAGAGTGGGCGCCCAATATACCAAAAAACTCAAACGATTAGGTATTGAGAACGTCCGCGACCTTCTTTTCCATTTTCCTCACCGCTATGAGGATTTTTCTGATTTGGTCCCTATTGCTCAGGTAAAAATCGGAGAGAAGGTGTGCATCCAGGGGGAGATTAAAAACATAGAGAATACCAGAACCTGGAGAAGGAGGATGACCGTCACCACGGCCCTGGTGGAAGACAAATCCGGAGCCGTCAAGGTGATATGGTTTAATCAGCCCTATCTGGAAGATACCTTAAAGCCGGGTACCACCGTCTGCCTGGCAGGAAAGGTGGCTGCGGGCAAAAAAAGCTATCCCGGAGTATATCTGTCCAGCCCCACCTACGAGAAGATTTCCAAGAAAGAAAGCCAGGATTTTACCCATACGGGAAGGATAATACCCATATACCCGGAAACGGAAGGACTTTCTTCACGCTGGCTGAGATACATTATAAAGCCGCTTCTTGCTTCTTTCGCAGATGTCCTGCCAGACCCTCTGCCGGACAGGGTGGTAAAAGAAAATAATCTTATAACCTTGAAGGAGTCCCTGTGGCAGATTCATTTTCCGGACTCTTTGAAAAAAGCCGAAAGATCCAGGGAAAGGTTTTCTTTTCAGGAGCTCTTCCTGGTCCAGCTCTACGTACTGAAGGAAAGAATGAAGCTGAAAAAGCAGAAAGCTGTGGCCGTACCCATCCACCTGGAGACCGTTAAAAAATTCGTAGCCTCACTCCCCTTTACCCTTACCGATGCCCAAAAGAAATGCAGCTGGCAGATATTAAAAGATATGGAAAAGCCCCGTCCCATGAACAGAATGCTGGAAGGAGACGTGGGCTCGGGAAAAACAGTGGTAGCTGTCATGGCTATGCTTAATACCATGAAGGAAGGCCGTCAGACGGCCTTCATGGCCCCCACCGAAATTCTATCCAAACAGCATTTCGCCAGTCTTTCTGAGCTCCTGAAAGGGTTAGGCGTCTCAATAGGCCTGCTTACCGGACAGGAAAGCAGGGTCGGTTCCCGAAAAATATCGAGGGAAAAATTCCTGGAAAAGGCCAGAGAGGGGAAACTTGATATATTGGTAGGCACTCACGCTCTGATACAAAAAGGAGTGAAATTCGGCAATCTGTCCCTGGTGGTATTGGACGAACAGCACCGTTTCGGGGTAGAACAGAGGGCCAAGCTCTGCCAGGAACAAGGCTCCATTCCGCATTTGCTTTCCATGACCGCCACTCCCATTCCCCGGACACTGGCCCTTACTCTCTACGGAGACCTGGATCTTTCGCTTCTGGACGAGATGCCCAAGGGTAGGAAAAAAATAATCACCAAACTTATCCCTCCCCAAAAAAGGAAGGAAGTTTACGACTTTGTCAAAGAAGAAATTAAAAAAGGAAGGCAGGCTTTCGTCATCTGCCCCCGCATAGAGGCCGATAACGGGAAAGAGTCCTGGGCTGAAGTAAAAGCCGTGGAAGAGGAATATGAAAAATTATCCAGGAAAGTATTCCCCGGGCTTTCCATAGCCAAACTGCACGGAAGGATGAAACCTCAGGAAAAGGAAAAAATAATGGAAAGATTTAAAAATAAAAAAGACGATATTCTGGTATCCACCTCCGTAGTGGAGGTGGGGATAGACGTTCCCAACGCCACCATGATGGTTATTGAGGGGGCAGAAAGGTTCGGACTCTCCCAGCTCCATCAGTTCCGGGGGAGGGTGGGGAGAGGAAAGGAGCAATCCTTTTGCTTTCTGTTCACGGATTCTGCAGCCAAAAGGACCAGCCAGAGACTGAAAGCCCTGATGGATTCAAAAACAGGCTTTGAGCTGGCGGAAAAGGATTTGGAAATCAGGGGGCCAGGTGAAGTCTTCGGCACCAGACAGTCGGGCATTCCGGATTTGGCTACAACCTCTTTGAGTGATATTTTTCTGGTGGAAAAAACCAGGAATTGGGCAAAGGAAATACTGCAGGAAAGCCCTGCTCTGGACAGTTATCCCGTCTTAAAGTCCGCGGTAAAGGAATTCACCAAAAAAATCCATCTGGAATAAAATTTATTTTCCCAATTTCAGATTGGCTTCCGCCTTTAATACCCCTTTGGGGGGTGTTTTCTTTTCAAGCCAGTGATAATAAGCCGTTACTGCCGTCATCAGGGCATTATCAGTGGAATAAGCCGGGTCAGGCATTATCAGCTTTACTGCAGGCAGCTCTTTTTTCTGCCGCCTTTTAAACTGCCTCCTGAGTTCCTTGTTGGCCGTTACTCCCCCTCCCAAAATAATGCTTTTTACTCTGAATTCCTCAGCTGCCCTCAAAGTCTTATGGGCTAAAACGTCTATAATGGCCTGCTGAATTTCCCCGGCGGCAGCCATGATATATTTCTTTGATTTCTGTACTCTTTTACTGCGGCTGCGGTAGTCATAAAGAACGGCGGTTTTTAAGCCGGAAAAACTGAAATCGAAATTCTTCTGATTTCTCATCGGCCTGGGAAACGAAAGCCCGAACTCTTCCGCTAATTTTCCGGCGGCCTTCAGCTTTGCGGCTTCCCGCTCTACGGCAGGACCTCCGGGATAAGACAATCCCAATGTCCTGGCAGTCTTATCAAAACATTCTCCCGCCGCATCATCCCTGGTTTCTCCCAATAGCCGATAGCTGCCGAAGGCCTTTGTCAGAACAAGCTGAGTGTGACCCCCGGAAACTATCAAACATAAGGCGGGAAAGACCTCTTCAAAATCAAGGTTTCTTTCGATAAAGGAGGAATAAATGTGAGCCTCCAGATGATTAACAGGGAAAAGGGGTGCTCTGAATTTTTCCGACAATTCTGAAGCGAAATTGACGCCCACCCACAGACACGGCTCCAATCCAGGACCCTGTGTCACAGCTATCAGGTCGGGCCTGGGATTACCAGCTTCCATGAGTGCCTTTTTAACCAGTAAGGGAAGATTTTTCCTGTGTTCCCTGCGAGCCAAAAGAGGATAGACGCCTCCGTACCTGCGGTGCAATTTTACCTGAGAGGAGATAAGGTTAGACAGTATCTTAACCTTGGCCTTTTTTCTTTCATCAACCTCAATGAGCCCCACACATGTGTCGTCGCAGGAAGTTTCTAGTCCCAAAATAATCATATTTCTGCCATTTTACCATTTTTTGAGAATATCTGGAAAACCAAAAATCTTGCTTTTTTCCTATTCTTATATAAAATTAATTCCATGAAATGTCTGCGGGCCCCATCGTCTAATGGTTAGGACAACGGGTTTTCAACCCGTCAACAGGGGTTCGACTCCCCTTGGGGCCAATTTCGAAAACCGCTTGAAAGGCGGTTTTCTAGTTATTAATTATTGGATTTTTGACATTTAAACGCGGATTAGGCATCTCTGTTATAATGGAGTTATATATGAAAGGAAAAAGTAATGTTATAATCATTTTATAGAGGATGACTAACGGAAAGAAAGACTATATTGCTCTATCTAGGGCAGACGACCTCAAAAACCCGAGAGAGAGAATGCTATACAGATGCCTGGAGATGGTTCCCGGTTTTTTGTCTTGGGCCACTCTCCTAGGAGCTCTTGTACTCTCCTGGATGACGCCGGCGATAATAGCATTCTTTATTATTATTTTTGACCTTTATTGGCTGCTGAAAATAGCTTACCTGTCTTTTCATCAGATTGCCAGTTTCCGCCAGATGAAAAAAAACATTAACACGGACTGGATTGGGGAGCTTAAAGACACTGACGGCTGGAGAGATATCTATCATATCATCGTCCTGCCCATGTATCAGGAGCCCGCAGAGCTGGTGGAGCACTCGTGTCGGGCTATTCTCGATTGTAAATTTCCCAAGGATAGAATGATAGTGGTATTGGCCACCGAGGAAAGGGCAGGAGAGGAGGCTCAACAGACCGCCCGTCAGGTAGAAAAAAAATTTTCCGACAAATTTTTCCGTTTTCTGATAACAGCCCACCCTGATAGAATCCCCGGAGAGATAAAGGGAAAAGGCTCAAACGTTGCCTGGGCAGTGAAACAGACAAAAGAGAAAATAATTGAGCCTCTTGGCTTGAACAAGAAAAACATCATCTTATCCAGCTTTGATATAGATACCAAGCCCTATCCCCAGTATTTTTCCTGCCTGACCTTTCACCACCTGACGGCGGCAAAACCTCTGCGGTCTTCCTATCAGCCAATTCCGGTTTATAATAACAACATATGGGCTGCCCCCAGTTTTTCCCGCGTGGTAGCAACATCCAACACCTTCTGGCAGATGATGCAGCAGGAAAGGCCCGAGGTGCTGGTTACATATTCTTCCCATTCCCTTCCCTTCAGCGTAGTGGAAGAAGTGGGCTATCCTAATAATCTGGTACCCGACGATTCCAGAATATTCTGGAAAGCTTATCTGCATTACGACGGAGACTACAATGTTATCCCTCTTCATTACCCTGTATCCATGGATGCTGTACTGGCTAAAAACCTCACCAGAACCATCGTCAACCAATACCGCCAGCAGAGGCGCTGGGCATGGGGATGCGTTGACATTCCTTTTTTACTCTTCGGATTCATCAGAAATAAGAAAATTTCTTTTTCTCAAAAATTCTATCAGGCATGGAACATGCTGGAAGGATTCTGGTCCTGGGCTACGGTTTCTCTTTTAATCTTCTTCTTAGGATGGCTGCCTCTGTTACTGGGAGGGGAAAAATTCAACGTCACGCTTCTTTCATATAATCTTCCCAGGGTAACCAGGAATCTCATGACCCTTTCCATGATCGGAGTGTTTGTTTCTTCTACTATAAGTTTCCTGCTCCTTCCGCCCAGCCCGAAAAATATGAGTAAATTCAAAAAGTTGTCCCTGGGCCTGCAGTGGCTGGTGCTGCCCCTGACCTTAATAGTCTTCGGAAGCATCCCTTCCCTGGAGGCACAGACGAGATTGATGTTCGGCCGATATCTCGGTTTCTGGGTGACGGAAAAAACCAAGGAGAGAACTCCCTTTCTGTAGTAATTTTTTCCGCAATAAATCATGGATAATCACTTACTTAATTATTCCCTATACATATTCTTCGGTATTCTCCCCAGCTTCATCTGGCTGCAGTTTTATCTGAGGCGCGACGTCAAACCCGAGCCCAAACTGATGATACTGAAGATATTCTTCTACGGCATGCTGTTGACTATACCGGCTATTTTCATTGAAATGGCTTTCTATGATCAGATAGATGCGATGAATTTGCCAGAGAACCTTGCTTTCTTTCTCAATCTTTTTATAGGAGTGGCCCTGGTGGAAGAATTTCTAAAATTCCTGGTAGTCAAACTGAAGGTCCTGGATGACCCCGAATATGACGAACCCGTAGATTCCATGATTTATATGATAATTGCCGCCCTTGGGTTCGCCGCTGCCGAAAACCTTCTAGTGCTGGTGTCGGTCGGCAGTCAGTATTCCCGACCCGGAGAACTCCTTCTTCCCATCATTGGAACCTCTCTGTGGGGAGAGATAGTGGAAATTTCGGTATTGAGGTTCCTGGGGGCTACTTTTCTGCACGCCTTATCATCCGCCACCGTTGGTTTTTTCATAGGGCTCTCTTTTTTCGACAAGAAAAGACGCGGAAAGCTGATATTCGTGGGAATCTCGCTGGCGGTTATCTTGCACGGCCTCTATAACTTTTCTATAATGAAAGTGGAAAATCAAATAGATATATTTATTCCTTTCTCCTTGTTGTTTCTGGCAGCCGTACTAATTTCTTTCGGCTTTAAAAAATTAAAAGAATTAAAAGGTTTCTGAAGAAAAATTTATTAACAATTTTCATTTTTACATGACGGATGAATCATTTTTCAACAAACTTAAAAAGGGAATGGCTATGGACGAAGAGAAGAATCCGCCAGCCGGCGGAGGAACAGCGGTAAAAAAGAAGGAAATCAGGGAAATTCCTATAGATATCGAATCCGAAAAAGAAGAGGAAAGTCCGGCAGCGGTTGAGGAAAAGCCTGCTCCGCAGAGAGTAAGAAAAGCCGCTGTCAACGGTAAAAAGATTCAGGTAAAGAAAAAAGAAGAAAGCCAATGGCCCAAGGCAGAAGGCCAGTTGGCAGTAGACGTCTACCAGACCAATTCAGAACTGGTAATCCAGTCTGCTATTGCCGGAGTAAAACCGGAAAACCTGGACATCTCCATCGAAAAGGATTTAATCACCATTAAGGGAGAAAGGGAAAAGCCAGTGCAGGAGAAGGGGGACTTCTTTTACCAGGAATGCTACTGGGGAGAATTTTCCCGGCAGATAATACTGCCCGTGGAAGTAGACCCGGGACGCATCGAGGCCACGCTCAAGGAAGGAATATTAATGATAAGGATGCCCAAAATAATGAGGGAAGGAAAGAAAAGAATAGAGGTAGTAAAGGAAGAGTAAGGTTAAAAGATATAAAAATAACTAGAAATTCATTACTAACAACTCTTAATTCTCATTACTAAAAACCCTCCGTTACGGAGGGTTTTTGGGTGTTTCGCACTCCAAAGCTTTAGCAAAATGGATTGTTATTTATCCTGAGCTTGTCAAAAGAAAGGATCTTGCTCTGCTTTGCCTCGCCGAATAGGCGGGAGCGAGCGAAGCGAGTCGAAGGAGCTTGCCCTGAGCGTAGTCGAAGGGTGCCCTCGGCAGGATTTGAACCTGCAACCCTGAAGGGACAGCGTCCTAAGCGCTGCGTGTATACCTGTTCCACCACGAGGGCGAATGCTTCCTAATTTTAACCGTAAAATAGAACAAAATCAACCCCGTTGAACGGGGTTGATTTAATTTTCTTCGTTCGTTCAGGTTTTTAAGAAATCAAAGCTCTCACTACTGCCGGTATGGCTCGTGACAATAGAGCAACGGCCAAACCAATCATGGCGTAGAGGATGTAGTTTCTTCCTTCTCCCACCTTATCAGGGCTGCCGCCGGCTGTGGCGATAGTGAATCCGCCCCAAATAACCAACAGGGCAGTTACCACCAATAAGCCGTAGAATATCCAGTCGGTAACGGTCAGTACTGCATCCATAATGCAGCAAATACCCCAAATGGGATTGCTTTCATTTATAGAGGCTCCTGAAGTACATCCATCTGCGGTAAAGCCCTCAATGTCGTGTTTTAGGGTGCATCCGGTCTGGGGCTGGGCTAAGGCTAGCATAGGAACCAAGGTTCCTGCCATCATGCCAGCCACAAGTACGCTGGAAACTATTTTCTTATTCATTTTAATTTTCCTCTTTAAAAACTTTTATCGACCTTTTAAATTTTCATTAAATCTAGACTAATGCCTTTACTACTGCCGGTATGGCTCGTGACAATAGAGCAACGGCCAAACCAACCATAGCATAGAGGATGTAGTTTTTCCCTTTATCCACATTAGAAGGGTCGCCTCCGGCTGTGGCAATCGTAAATCCGCCAAGGATAACCAGGAAACCGGTCATAACCACCAAGATATAGAATATCCAGTTGGTAATAGTAATTATTGAATTCAACAGGCATATTATACCCCATTTTGGCGTAGCACAGGAAGCGGTAATATTGGCGTTGGTTGGACTGCAAGTAACGGCTCCGATTTCATTTCCTGAGACGCCGTCGCAATTTGTGTTTTGATGTTCTGCCAGCCAGATTCCTGAGCTAAAGGTTTGCCCGTCAAATTCCACAGCAGAAGACAGTTTACAGCATTGAAGAGGCTGGGCAAAGACCATACCAGGCATAGCCATCAAAGATAAAACCGGTATCAAGAAAAGAAAGATATTTTTTTTATAGTCTTTCATATCGAATTGGTTCCTCCTATTAATGTTATATTATAACAACCTTTATATAGATTATACAATATTGTCAAAGTATTGGAAATCAAGTTCCATTTACGGAGAGGACAGCAACCCTGTGACGGCTTGGAAAATACCCTTGGAAAGCAAAACAATAAGGAACCCTACGGCTGTCCAAAGAATTATCCTCTTGGCAGCGGTTACCCTGTTTGGGTCACCTGCGGCTGTAACAAATAAAAACCCGGCCACGATTACCATCAGTGGGGCAAGCAGAAGGGCAAGATAAAAGATAATATTAATGACACTGTCTATCAATTCTTCGAAACTGTTCGCCTCCAGAGGATTAGGCAAAGAAACGGACTGGCCCCAAACAACTGAGCCAAGGAGAAGGCCTGTAATAACTAAAGTAGCGAAATTATTAAAATTTAAATTTTTCATAATTTTTGCCTGTTTCTGCCTGCTTATAAGATTTTACCACAAAACTTCGTTGTCTTAAAAGAGGCCCTGAACTGCCTGAAAGATACCCTTGGACAGTAATACTACTAAAAACCCCACGACGGTCCATAAGATTATTTTCTTGGCTGTATCCACCTTAACGGTATCTCCGGCAGCGGTAGCCAGCACGAAGGCAGCTATAATTATCATCAGGGGTGCTATGAAAAGCGAGGCTGTAAAGATAAAGTTTATTATATTTTTGATAATGTCCGCTAAATCCGTACCCGGAACAGGGTTCATAATCACGATACCGGAGGCACATTGTCCATTCTCGCAATCCCCGGAGATGCATTCGTCGTTACAATAACAAGACGTCCCACCGCTGAGAGCGATAGCGGGGTCACAGCACGCTCCGTCCACACAGTCCAGCCCCGCATTACAAGGAGCAGAAGGACTGCAGGCTTCTCCCCTGGTCTGGGGAAGCAGACATCCTGTGCCTTCCGCGCAATATCTGCCCGAAGGACAGTCGTAACAGCTACTTTGTGCCACCCTGCTGCCGACCGTGGAGAAAGAACATGAGGTACCTGAACAGTAATAATCGCGATTAGTTTGATTCCGGCACATACAGACCCTGTCTTCTCCATCACAGCAATTAAAGGGTGTTCCTTCATTGACCCATCCGTCCAAGGTATCACAGTCAACGCAGGAACTGCAGCCGCAGTCATCATTGCTGCCGGAACAATAATCCAGGCAATTACCGCCGCTGCAGTAGGCGCAGGAACCGCAGTCCACTCCTTCACAGGGGTCTATATAACAATGACCGCCAGTACACTGACCGGAATCACATTCGTCGTCACAGTAACAGACAGAGTTTCCCGGCAGGGAAAGAGCCGGATCACAGCAGGTGGTGCCGACACAGTTCAAACCACTGCTGCAGAAATAATATGATGGGTCGCAACTCTCACCCCTGAAGTGTTCATTTTTACATATGCCACCCAGGCAAACGGCATCGGGACAACAACTATAAGAAGAGCAGGATTTTCCCAGTAAAGCACAATCACCGCAGCAGCACTCAGAAGGTCTTCCTCCTAAAATAGGACAGTTTTTGCTTGAATCTTTTGAAAAACTACCATAAGACATACCGCAATCTGACTCATCACACCCTGGTTCAAATCTGGGACAGCAAAAACAATTGGGGAAATTTGAACACTGGGGATTTGTACAAACGCCTCCTGAACAATTATTTGAAGCACACTCTCCGCTACAGTAGCAGGCGCTGCCTCCCCCTAAGTCCAGGCTAGTGTCACAGCACACGCCTCCCGTGCAGGAAAGGCCCGTAGTGCACTCCTGGCCAGAATAGCACGTCTCTCCCCTCGATAAGCCGGCTCCTGGAAGATAACATATTCCGCCGTTATGGTTAGTGCACCTTAAAGGACTGCAGCAGTCAATTAGTATTCTGGGCACGCATGCGTCGCCCCTGGCTGGAACACAACTCTGAGCTGAGATTTCAAAAGAAAAAAACAAAGACGCCAAAATAAGAGGCGTCATTAAAATTAAAAATTGACCAGTTCTCTCAAGAGATGATTCTTTTAACTTCATTTTTTGAAGATTAAACCCCAGTGATAAAAGCCTGCGTCAAGTTCTTTTTCCAGAGTGAAGCCTGCCTTCTCCGCCTTTCCTCTTATCTCCTCTGGGGAAACGGAAGTGGCAGGGCTGAGCGGAGCATCTCTTTTCCAGTCCACTATTAAAAGTTTACCTCCTGATTTCATTACTCTCTTAGCTTCTTCAAAAACCCTATCCTTGTTTTCTACCTCAAACAGGAGATTGGTCATTAGAACCAGGTCGCAGCTGCCGGTTAGCAGACGGGAATTTTTTTCCACGTCTGCCTTAACAGTCTCTACATTCAGCAGCTTCTCCAGTTTCAATTTGCTTCTCATGGCAGAAAGCGGCTCTTCCAGAATATCAACGGCATAAATCTTACCGCGGGTCAATAATCTGGCCAGTGGGATAACCCAGCCACCTGAGCCGGAGCCAAAATCTGCGGCAGTATAATTTTCCTTTATTCCCAGGAGCTCTAATATCTTCTGTGGATTAAGAAAAGCCATAATTCTGTTTTTTTATTAGGTATTTATTTCATTTTACCGTCTTTAGGGTTTTTGTAAAAGTCTTTTTCAACAACAAAACCCTCTTTATAAAGAGGGTGAGGGAATCCTTGCTGTTTATCCTTAATAATCTTACACGCAGACTATTGAGGCGATGCTGTCTCCTTCATCAAGCTTCATAATTCTTACACCCTGGGTAGCCCTGCTCAGCTTGGAGATAGAGCCTGCTTTAACCCTGATAACCTGTCCCTGAGTGGAAATGGCTATTAAGTCTTCTTCAACCCCCGTAAGTATCTTGGCAGAAACAAGGTCGCCTATCTTTTTGGTAGTTTTGGCGGTAATTAAACCTACTCCTCCTCTGGTCTGAACCCGGTATTCTTTGATGGCTGTCCTTTTCCCGTAGCCGTTTTCGCTTACTACAAGTAAATGGTCTGATATTTTCTTATCTTCCAGTCTTTTCCTGGAAATAACATCCATGACTACCACTTCGTCTCCTTTCCCAAGATTAATACCCTTTACTCCGGCTGCCGACCGTCCCATGGACCTGACGTCCTTTTCCTTAAACCTTATCGCCTTACCTTTCCTGGTTACTATTATCATCTCATCTTCCCCGGCCGTCTTACAAACCCGGCAGAGTAAATCTCCCTTTTTAAGAGAGATGGCTATCAAACCAGACCTTCTGATATTCTTAAATTTCTGCAGAGAAGTCCTCTTAATGAGGCCATTCTTTGTTACCATGGTCAGGTATTGAAAATCCAATTCCTGTATGTCCTTACCTAAGGGTATAATAGACAGCACTTTTTCTTCAGAAGACAGTTCAAGAAAATTCAATATGCCCCTTCCCTTAGCCACCCTGCTCCCTTCCGGAATTTCATAGGTAGGAATCCTGAAAACCTTCCCTGAATCCGTGAAGAAAAGAAGATAGTCATGGGTATTGGCCGTAAGGAGGTGCTCTACAATATCCTCTCCCACCGTCTTCATGCCCAACAATCCCTTACCTCCTCTCCTCTGGATTTTATAGGTCTTGGGATTAATTCTCTTAATATACCCTCCCTGAGTGAGAGTAATAATTGTTTCTTCTTTGGGAATAAGGTCTTCTTCAGCGATCTGTCCTATCTTCTGTTCAAAGAGTTGGGTCCTCCTCTCGTCCCCGAAATCCTTCTTAAGCTGCTCCAGCTCTTTTTTGATAACCTTCTTTATTTTCGCGGGACTCTTAAGAAGCTCAACCAGCCCCTTGATACTGGCCTCTAGACTCTTCAGTTCATCTTCTATGTTCTTCCTCTCCAGTTTGGCCAGAGAGGCCAGTTTCGTGTCCAGGATGGCGTTGGCCTGAATTTCGGTAAGTTTAAAACGCTTCATTAGGTTCTTGCGGGCATCCTCT
The DNA here is from genome assembly GCA_964514375.1 of uncultured Candidatus Saccharibacteria bacterium. Taxonomy (GTDB): domain Bacteria; phylum Patescibacteriota; class Minisyncoccia; order Minisyncoccales; family JANBVM01; genus CAZEQH01. The sequence goes on along the minus strand of CAZEQH010000001.1, from coordinate 71,593 downwards.
CTGTCTTCCGATTTTTTGATAATCCGGATAACCTCGTCTATATGAGCCAGGCACTTATGGAGACCCTCTAATATATGGGCTCTCTCCTTGGCTTTCTGCAGTTCGTAGCGGCTCCTTCTGGTAACCACGTCCTTCCTGTGCTCCAGAAAATACTCCAGCACCTCAACAAAGTTTAACGTTCTAGGTTGAATGCCGTTAACCAGGGACACCATATTCAAGTGAAACTTCTTCTGAAGGTCTGTGAATTTAAAAAGTCTGTTCAGGATTCTACTCGGGCTTGTTCCCTTTTTCAGCTCCAGCACTATTCTCATGCCTTCCTTATCAGATTCGTCGCGGATATCCTTTACACCTTGTATCCTGCCGTCTGCTACCAGCTTGGCGAACTGCGCCAGCAAGGTGGACTTTTGGACCTGGAAAGGAATTTCGGTAATGACAATCTTATGACCCCCGCTCCTCTTCTCCACTATGTCTGTCTTTCCTCTGACCAGTATGGGTCCCTTGCCCTGGGAATAGGCCTCAATAATGCCCTCCTTGTTATAGATATAGCCGCCTGTAGGAAAATCAGGCCCCTGGATAAATTCAAAAATGTCTTCCGTGTCCGCATCCTTGTGGTCTAAGAGATATATCAAGGAGTCGCACAATTCATTAAGGTTGTGGGGAGGAATATTGGTAGCCATACCGACGGCAATTCCTACGCATCCGTTAAGCAGGAGCTGCGGTAAGGGAGAAGGCAGGACTACGGGCTCCGTTCTGGTGCCATCGTAGTTGTCAATGAAATCCACGGTGTCCTTGCCGATGTCCTTCAGTATCTCCTCTCCTGGCCTCGAGAGTCTCATCTCGGTATACCTCATAGCGGCAAACTCGCTGGGATCGTCAATGGAACCCATGTTTCCCTGCCCCTGGATAAGAGGATATCTCAGGGAAAAATCCTGCGCCATCCTGACGGCGGCGCCGTACACGGCCTGGTCGCCGTGAGGATGATATTTGCCCAAAACGCTTCCCACCACCGTAGCGGATTTTCTGGTTTTAGCATCGTGCTTAAGGCCCTCCTCAAGCATGGCGTACAGTATTCTTCTCTGGACGGGCTTTAAGCCGTCCCTCACATCGGGTAGAGCCCGGGAGATGATGACCGACATGGCATAATCTATGTAGGACTCTCTCATTTCCTGAACTATCTCTCTGTCTCTGACGCTCCCTATCTGAAACCTCACGTTCTCCTTCCCCTCTCCTTCCTTATTTTTCTCCTTATTTTGTTTGTTATTCTTTTCTTTTTTCTCAGCCATAATTATGGATTTTCTTTAAGAAACGGCAGTGTCCCCGACGGCAGAGATTTAATATCGCCTGGATTCGGCATATCGTTTATCATCTTTTCTATGTCGGGAAACTGCATTTGACTCCCGATGTCTTCAATGCCCTCCTTTTTTATTTTCTCAACAGCTGCCTTTAAATAAAAATTAAAAAGGAGGATTCCGAATACTATCACAATCGCCCAGACGATTATTTTTTTTTGCTCTTCAGTCCTGCCTCTTAGTTTATCCAGAATATTCATCGAGATTTTTTAAAACCATGTTTAAGTCATCCGGAAGGAAAGAATTAAAAGTCTTTCGCTTCTCTCCTTCAAAAAGACTTATTTCCAGAGAAGAGGCGTGCAGAAACTGTCTGTCAAGATATTTCGGAGCCGTTTGGTCTTTGAAAGAATAAAGCTTGTCTCCGGCCACCGGATGTTTCAGAAAGGCAAAATGAGCCCTGATTTGGTGTTTCCTGCCCGTCTTGGGCGAAGCCTCCACCAATGTGTAATAATAATCCCTACCCCTAACCTTCTGGGAAAAGCGCTTCAACACGCGGTAATGCGTGACGGCATCTCTCTTTCCGGCCACGGAAGGCTCAAGGGGTAAATACGCCTTCTGCTTAAGGCGGTTGCCCGGGGCACGGCCTATAAGCGTTTCAATTTCGCCCCGCTCTTCTTTGAGGTTGCCCCAAAGCAGGGCAATATATTTCTTAAGAACTTTCCTTTCCCGGAACTGTTTTTGGAAAAATTCCAGGGCCGACTGGTTTTTAGCAACCAGCAAGATACCTGAAGTCTCTTTGTCTAATCTATGTATTATGCCATATCTCGGAGATTTTCCAACTTCTTCAAGATGGGGGAAAACCCTCAAGAGGAGAGGCACTAAGCTTATGGTCGGACTGTTTCCTTCTGAAAAAACAGCAACCTTGGGAGGTTTGTCTATTACTAAAAGGCTGCCGTCCTGATAAATGATTTTAACCTCTTCTTCCATCTTCTTGTGGGCGATACAGGACTTGAACCTGTGACCTCCTGCGTGTCGAGCAGACGCTCTAGCCAGCTGAGCTAATCGCCCGCCTTCGCCCGCGCACCGTCGTCATAGCCTTTGGCGACGTACGACCTTAGCCTTCGGCGGCGGCGAGCTTCGTCGGGTAAAACCCGCACATTCAGCGGAGCTGAATAGTTATTGGTAATTAGTAATGAGTTTTTAGATTTTTGTTATCGCGAAACGCCGGCAATAATCTAATTACTAAAAGCTAACGACTGATTACCAGGTTTCTTCCAGAAACCGGTGGGCGTGCGTGGGATCGAACCACGGACCCCGTCTTTATAAGAGACGTGCTCTAACCGCTGAGCTACACGCCCCTAAATACTTTTAACTTTTACCCGAACAGCTCTTTTCCTTGTTTTCCCGGAAGGTTTTTTCTCCTTGCCCTTATCCGTCTGGTTTTTTCCTATCAATGCCTCAAACTCTTCCCTCTCGATGGTTTCTTTTTCAACCAGGGTTTCCGCTATTTTCTTAAGAAGACCCTTCCTTTTTTTCAATATTTTAAGGGCTTCCCTCTCAGCATTTTTTATAAACTTAGCTACTTCCTCGTCTATCATGGTAGCCACCTTCTCAGAATAGTTCCGCTGTTCTGAAATTTCTCTCCCTAGGAAAACCAGTTCTTCCTCCTCTCCAAAAGAAATGGGGCCTAATCTTGACATCCCGTATTTTTTCACCAGTTTTCTAGCCAGGTCAGAAGCCTTTTTCAGGTCGTCGGAAGCGCCGGTGGTAATTTGTCCAAACCTAAGCCGTTCTGCACAGTAGCCTCCGAGCAGAATGGTCATCTTCGCCAAAAATTCTTTTTTTGTCTTAATTTTGGTCTCTTCCTTCGGCATCTTCAAGGTATAGCCTGCAGCAAATCCCCTGGCAATTATGGAAATCTTTCTGACCGGCTCCACATCGGACAGTATACTGGATATCAAAGCATGCCCCGCCTCATGGAAGGCGGCTATTTTCTTTTCCTTCTTGGAAAGGATGTGGCTCTTTCTCTCAGGACCCAAAAGCACTTTCTCTATGGATTCCAGAAACTCTTCCTGATAGATTTGCTGTTTATTGCGCCTGGCGGCCAGTATGGCTGCCTCATTCACCACATTAGCTAAATCCGCTCCGGAAAAACCGGGAGTCCTCTCAGCTATCTCCCTGGCCTTGACGTCCGCAGCTAAAGGTTTGCCTATGCAGTGGATTTTCAAAACCTCCTCTCTGTCGTTAATGTCGGGAAGGTCCAAAACTACCCTGCGATCGAATCTCCCGGGGCGCAAAAGCGCCGGGTCCAGGATATCTGCCCTGTTGGTAGCACTGATAATGATGACGTTGGTGTCGCGTTCAAAACCGTCCATTTCCACCAGCAGCTGATTGAGCGTTTGTTCTCTTTCATCATGACCTCCGCCGATTCCTGCCCCTCTCATACGCCCCACGGCATCCAGTTCGTCGATGAAAATCAAAGCAGGGGCTCTCTTCTTGGCTTCTTCAAAGAGGTCCCTTACCCTGGCTGCCCCCGTACCCACGAATAGTTCCACAAATGTGGAGCCTGAAGTATGGAAAAAGGGGACGTTGGCTTCGCCGGCCACTGCCCTGGCCAAAAGGGTCTTTCCTACGCCGGCCGGTCCCAGCAGGAGAATACCTCTGGGAATTCTGGCTCCCATCTTGGTATATTTTCTGGGATTCTTTAAAAAGTCCACCACCTCTTTCAGTTCTTCCTTGGCTTCCTTCAGCCCAGCCACATCCTGGAAAGTGATTTTCTCCTTGGGGTGGCCCTCTGCTCCGAAAAGGCGGGCTTTGGCTCTGGTAAAATCGAATGTCTGCATGGCTCCGCTCTTGGCCTGTCTAAAAATCATCCAGAAAAACACGCCGAACAATATCAGGGGCAGTATGGAAAACAGCACCGGGCCCAGCCATGCTGAAACTCCTCCGCCAGTATCTTTAACTTCTATGTTAACTGCGCTGAGTTCCTGTCCTGAAACGTCGTAATTCTTTAAAGTGGCGGAGAGAGCGGTGCCATCTTCCTTAACCGATTTTCCCTCAGAACCGTCATTATAGGTAATTGTCAGCTCATTGCCCGACACCGTTATCGTCTTAATCTGACCCTGTTTTATCTGCTCAGCCAGCTGGGTAATGGAAATTTCCTTTACCTGAGTGGACTGCTGGAAGAACAAACTGAACACAGCTGATATCACGATGAATATCAGAACAATAAAAATGAAATTTTTTACAAGAGTATTCATTCCCAAAGAGTATATAAAACTAAACCTGGCCGATTTGTTAATCTTTTACCATTCTCAAACTCATCTTGTGTTCCTGTTCGTCTATGGAAAGAATTTCAAACTTATATTCTTTGTCAATCTCTAGTGCCTCTTCCATTTTTTCATTCTCAAATTCCGAAACATGACAGAGGGCCTGAATTTTATCACTAACCTGTATAAAGGCTCCGAAGGGGTTCAGTTTTGTTACTTTGCCTGTAATAACCTGGCCCTTCTGATAGTCATCCCTGATGTTTTCCCAGGGGTCTTTCTTCATTGCTTTGAGTGATAAAGACACCTTGTTGTCGGAGATATCAACTACCTGAGCCTTTACGTGTTCCCCCACGCTGACTACTTCGGAGGGGTCCTCTATTATTTTCCAATCCAATTCAGATATATGGATTAATCCCTCCAGACGCTCTGCTTCTTCGCCCTCCAAAGGAAATTTGATAAAAGCCCCGAAATCCGTGATGCCGGTAATTTCCCCTTCTACCACGTCTCCCACTTTATAGTTTTGAAGGAGTCCCTTGATGCGGTCAATGTCCTTGGCTTTTTCGGAGAGTATAATCTGCTCCTTTTTGGGAAACAGGTCCAATACCTTGACTTCCATTTCCTTAGACACGAACTGCTGCAATTCCTTCAATATCTTTGTCTTGTCTCCTCCTTCCACTTTAGGATAGTGTTCGGAAGAAAGCTGAGAAACAGGAAGGAAGGCGGATATGCCTGATATTTCCGCCATCAGACCGCCCTTGTTAGCCCCCAAAACCTTAATGGTAATCATCTCTCCCTTTTCTTTCTTCTCTTTGAGACGGCTGAAAGTTAATTCCCTGGAGGCTTTACTGACGGAAAGCTCTATAAATCCGTCTTCTGTATCCAATCCCGTTATCTTGCTGAATATTTTGTCTCCTATGTCCAAACCTTTAAGTTCTTCTTTAGCCTGGAAAAATTCTCTGCCGTAAATTTTGCCCGTGCCTATCGGCCCCAAATCCAAAAAAATCGCAGCCCTTCCCTTGCCTATTACCGCACCTTCAATTATTTCCCCCACTTTTGGAGGTCTAAGCATATCATTTTCTTCTAACAGTTTTTTCATATAATTTTTTTCCATGTTTAGATGTGGTTCATTTTACAATACTATTTTAAAATTTTCAACAGTTGAATTAAAGCATGAACTGTGATAGAGTTTAAGGGTAAGATTAACAGATTTTTGAAATTATGCAAATATTATGGCACGGTCATTCCTTTTTTGAGATAAGGACCAAACCCAATAAAAAAACTAAGGTAAAAATCCTGATTGACCCTTTTGACAAATCAGTAGGGCTTCCTGTCCCCAGAATCGGCGGAGACTTAGTATTGGTGACGCATGACCATCACGACCACAACAATGTCACGGCCGTCACAGGAGAGCCGTTTGTTATTGACGGTCCCGGAGAATATGAAATCAAAAATATCTTCATACAGGGTATACCTTCATTCCACGACGACGCCAAGGGCCAGGAAAGAGGCAGAAACACCATCTATCTTATTGAAAGTGAAGGCATAACTATATGTCATCTCGGAGACCTGGGCCAGAAAGAACTCACCGAAGGGCAACTTGAAAAAATAGGAGAAGTTGATATCCTTATGATTCCAGTAGGGGGCAACTACACTATTTCAGCCAAAGAAGCCGCCAAGATAATGTCACAGATAGAGCCGAGGATTAGCATTCCCATGCACTATGCCCTTCCCAGGGTCAAGGTAAAATTAGACCCCCTTAGCAAGTTCCTCAAGGTTTTCGGCCTTAAAACCGTAAAGCCCATGGAAAAACTGGTAGTAAAGGAGAAAGAGCTGCCCTCCGTTGATGAAGCAAAAATAATAGTCTTAAAGCTATGAAAAAAATAGATAACGTTACCCAAAAATTTATTAAAAAAGACCTCCCGGACATCCGCCCCGGAGACAGGGTTAAGGTTTACCAAAAGATAAAGGAAAAAGACAAAGAAAGAACCCAGGCCTTTGAAGGCACGGTGATAGCCAGGAAGCACGGCAAGGGAATAGGAGCCACTATCACAGTCCGAAAGGTAGTGGACGGCATCGGAGTAGAAAGGATATTTCCTCTGCACCTGCCAACCCTAAAAAAGATAGAAATAATAAGAAGAAGTAAGGTCAGAAGAGCCAAACTTTATTTCCTGAGGAACGTCAGCGGTAAAAAGGCTAAGCTTAAAAGGAAGAAAAGGAAGCGTGAAGCAAGGTTTGATGATGAAGGCAGCAAAGGCGAAGAAATGCAAATTCCAGAGCAGCAGCCCGTCCCGTCCCAGGCTTCGCAGGAACCTGTTTCAGAAAACAAACCAGAAGAGATAACTGAAGAAAAATCTCGCCAAGTCCCCGAATAACTAACAGCCCAGGTGCTGGAACCGGCAGACAGGCTAGCTTGAGGTGCTAGTGAGCCTAGCTCGTGGGAGTTCAAGTCTCCCCCTGGGCACCAGCGTTGCTTCGCAACGAGTTATTAGTTAATAATAATCAGTATTAGAAACTAAAAGCTAACGGCTGGAAACTAATAACTATTTGCCGAAGGCAAATCCGGGCGCGTAGCTCAACTGGTCAGAGCGTCTGACTTACATTCAGAAGGTTTCGGGTTCAAGTCCTGACGCGCCCACTATTATCTCTTCCGAAAAAGAAGCTTGCCTCAGACAAACTTCTTTACGGCATACTATCTTCCATTTTCCTTCAACCGGACTGCCCTCCGATAGATTTCTTTATTGGCAGGAGTGGGAATCCCGGTTTTCTTACCCAATTCCACCACTGCCCCGTTGTAATACTCTATTTCATCCAAAGCCTTGGGTTTGCCCTCGCGTCCTTTACTGACTGCTTTGGCCAATAAATTTCTTATTGCCGATAGAAGACTCGGGGGAAAAAAATATAATAAATCGGCCATCGCCCGAACAGGATATTGGGAAAAATTAACAAAGTGTTTTCCGGAAAGCCTCACTGCTTTAACGTACTCCCTGAGAGCCTTGACTTCTTCGCAGAATACTTCTTTGTTTTTAAAGCCTTCCGTCACAGACATACCCCTGGAAGCTGAAGCCATACCTATCAGGTTCAGGAATAATTTGGATAATTCCATGGCCTTAGCCTTCCCGGAAGAAAATTTTTTGAAATGGAGCCCGGCCCGTTTAAAGATTTCGGCGATGTCGCCGACATCCGCCTGTCCTGCAACCTGGGCAAAAGCTCCTTTTACGGGAAGAGAGTAGAGCATCTTAACTAAACCGCCCTCTTCTGTTTTATCTATGGGATTAAAAAGAGCTACCCTGATTATCCTCACGCTTTCCGCCTCACTCCCGAAAACTTCATGTACAGCTTTTTCAGCCTCCTCTGAGGCCGAGATTCCATTCTGGGATATTATCAGGGCGGGTTTTTTTGCTCCCCGATAATGACTGCAATAGTATTTTATGGGAGGGCCAACGGGATTTTTAGTAGCCAGAAAGATAAAGTCAGGTAAAGCGTTATTCTTAAAATATTTGTCTTCGATGACCTTCCCGGAAAATTTTCCCCCTTCTTCCTTTCCCCTGACCACAAAAAGCTTTCCTTCCTTGACCATGGCTACTTCCCGATTTCTTGCTACGCCCAGAATGTCCGCCGCCTTCCTGAGTTCGAAAGCAAACATGGTACCCGTTCTTCCTCCAACCCCTATAACTGCTATTTTTTCTCTTCGCATATTTCTGGATTATATCATTATTTAACGAGCTGAAAAATAACATTGATTTTGCGGGGAAAAAATGGTAATTTGAAAATATTATGTTTATTGAGGAGGGGTGCCTGAGCGGTTAAAAGGGATGGTTTCGAAAACCATTGTCCCGCTTTCAGTGGGACCGTGAGTTCAAATCTCACCCCCTCCGCACTTCGACGCGCTTAGCTTGCTCAGTGCAAACGGGGCAAGCCTGAGTGGACCTGGGATGGGGATAATACTGAGCCTGTCGAAGTATCTCACCCCCTCCGCCGCAGTCCGCCACATTCGCTTAAATATTATAACTAAAAATATGATTGATTTTTTTAAAAAGGAAAAAGAACCCGAGAATTTAGAAGAAATCCTGAAAAGTTTCCAGGAATTAAGGGAAGAGTTTTCAACGATATCGGACCAGCTGAAAGTTTTAGAAAAAAAGATTGAGGCATCCGTGCAGAAAGTAGGAATAGTCAGATTCAATCCTTTTAAGGAAGCAGGCGGGGACCAAAGCTTCTCTATAGCTTTTCTTGATGAAAACGATACCGGCGTAGTTATCACCAGCCTCTACGGCCGCCAAGACAATAAAGTTTTTGCCAAACCAGTTAAAAATGGGAAGTCCAAATATCTTCTTTCCGAAGAAGAAAGGCAAGCCATAGAAGAAGGCAGAAAAGAGGAACCTGAAAACTTGGTTAAAGAAAATGAAGAATAATAAACAAAATTTAATAACCAGACCGCCCGTGGTAGTAGTGCTCGGCCATATAGACAGCGGTAAAACAACCCTTTTGGACAACATCAGAAAGAGCCGGATAGCCGAAAAGGAAACAGGCGGGATTACCCAGCATATAGGGACATATCAGTTGGAACGAAAGGGTAAAAAAATCACCTTTATCGACACTCCGGGGCACGAGGCTTTTTCCCAAATGAGATCACGAGGAGCAAGAATAGCAGACATTGCCGTCTTGGTAATAGACAGTGCTAAAGGAGTAGAAACCCAAACCAAGGAAGTAATACTGCGTATCAAAGAAGCCGACATCCCCTGCATAGTGGCACTTAACAAGACCGACAAGCCGGAGGCGGATTCCCGCCGGGCGGAAAGCGAACTCCAAAAGGAAGGTATTTCCGTAGAATCCCTGGGCGGAAAAGTGCCTTCAGTAAAAATATCTGCTAAAACCGGGGAAGGCGTAGAAGACCTTCTGGACCTGATTGGTCTGGTGTCTGAAATGCAGGAACTGAAGGCTGATACAGAGAACCCTGCCTCAGGGGTAATTATTGAATCATACATGGACAGCAAGAGAGGCCCTACCGCCACTCTCATAGTAACCGAAGGGCAGCTTCAATTAGGAAGCGTTATAGCCACTCCTTCCACCACGGGAAAAATAAAGATACTGGAAGATTTTCAGGGAAAAATCATGGAAAAAGCCCTACCGGGCGACCCGGCCGTTTGTCTGGGCATGGAAAGTGTGCCTATGGTCGGTGAAAAATTCAAATCCTTTCCAAGCCTGGATGAGGCACGGAGTTTATCTGAACATCCTCAGGCAGAGGAAGGAAAAATTTCTGAGACAAGCCTGGAACCTGGGCAAAAAGCGTTGAATATTATTTTGAAAACAGACGTAGCAGGTTCCGTGGAAGCTGTGGAAGAAATACTTAAGAGTCTGCCCCAGGAAAAAATAGTCATCAGGATACTTAAATCCGAGGTGGGCGATGTCAATGAAAACGATATTAAACTAGCCCAGGGCTCACACGCCCTCGTACTGGGTTTCCGGGTAAAAATAAATCCCGTCGCCAAAAAACTGCTGCAGAGAGAAGAAGTAAGGGTGCAAGTAAGGAATTTTGAAATAATATATGACCTGGTGGAGGAAGTAAGAAAGGTTATGAAAGGCACCCTGGGACTCGAAGACGTCAGAACAGACATAGGCAGTCTCAAAGTATTAAAGACTTTCTGGAGTAAAAAAAATCGTCAGATAGTGGGAGGCAGGATAACCGAAGGCGAGGTGACCAAGGGGACGCTGATCGAGGTTCTCAGAGAAGAAGAAATAATAGACAAGGGAAAGATGGTTGACCTGCAGAAGAATAAAAAAAGTATTGAACAGGCTTCCAAGGGAGACGAAGTGGGTATATTATATGAAGGGAGCAAGAAAATAGAAAAGGGAGACGTTTTAAAAATATACAAAAAGGAAAGGAAAAAAGGAGAACTCTAAAGATTAAGGTCATGTCAATAAGAATCTTAAGGGTTAATAGTCTTATAAGGGACGAACTGTCAAGGATAATGCTTAGAGAATTGAGTCTTGAGAGCGGAGTGCTGGTAACTATTACCGAAGTCATATCATCTCCTGACTTGCGGGAATGTAAAGTTTTTCTGAGTATTCTGCCGGAAGAAAAAAAGGAACAAACCTTATTGATGGTGCAGAGGAAGATTTACTACCTGCAGCAAAAACTGAACGCCAGATTAAGAATGAGACCGATACCCAAAATAGAATTTGTTTATGATAAAAAAGCAGAGCAGGCAGCCAGAGTTGAAGCGATATTAGACCGGTTGAAGAAAAAAGAACAATAGGATAATATCCAAATTGACCAGTTTGAAAACCTTTCTTGGGCCTGGTAGCCAAGTAGCAAGGCAACAGTCTGCAAAACTGTTATACGTGGGTGCGATTCCCACCCAGGCCTCTTATAAAATAATTAGTAATTAGCTTAATAACCAACGACTGATTACTAATAATTATTCAGCGTAGCTGAATCACGCCCGGGTGCCGGAATCAGCAGACGGTCTGGACTTAAAATCCAGTGGAGTTACTCCGTGAGGGTGCAAGTCCCTCCCCGGGCACAGCATTAAAAGCGAAAAACGCCTCTTTAAAGAGGCGTTTTCTGATTCAAATATTTTTCCTTTATCTCTTGAGTACTTCGATATGGGTCCTCTTGGCGCCGAAGGAAAGAGCCTGGTAATAATCGGGTAACCAGACATCAATATGGTAATAACCTTTGGTATCGCTCATTCTGTCTTCTACTACAAAAATCTTGTCCCCATATATCTCCGGGATTCTGATTTCCGTACCAAAAGCCAGATAATTGTTGGCCACAATACCTTCCCTCACTAAGGTTCCAGCGGCAGTAATGTATGGGCTGTCATCCGTTTGGGAAGGAGTGCTGGAATAAGCCGTAATGATAACCGGTATTTCCCTTTCCACTTCGGGAGGAGGATTTACGGGATTAGAAAAAGAAGACAGGGTATTGTGTTGGAATATTACCAGAGGGAGGGCATCTTTGTCTGCCAGAGGGAAGTTTTCCTCCGGCTTGGGGGCAGTCAAAGGATAAATCTGGAATAAGAGTCCGGTAAAGAAAATGGAGAGCATGGCGCTTGAGGCTAAAAACCAAAACTTTGAGGAAAAATGCTGGTTCTTTCCTTTATTCTTTAATTTTTTGAGTAACATAAATAATTTCCAAGTTTGCGTAATCATATCCCATTCCGGGCATGATGTCAATATCGCAAAAACCCCGCACTCGGCGGGATGCAGGACTCCAAAATACACCTTCTAAAGTTGAATATTTAAGCTTGCAATGGAGCGGGTGAAGGGAGTCGAACCCTCGCCGTAACCTTGGCAAGGTTATGTACTAGCCGTTATACTACACCCGCCTTCGTTCGCCTTAGCCTCCGCCAGCCGGCAGAGGCGGCGGCTAGCTTCGGCGAGGCAAGCCCGCTACCTGCTTCGCGAGCCCCAGCCTTAGGCGAATAACAATGTCCTGTGCCGCGGAGTGGAATTGAACCACCGACCTTCTCTTTTTCAGAGAGACGCTCCACCACTGAGCTACCGCGGCTCGTCTGCTGCGCAGACAGTTATAGAAATCTCTTTTTAGAAAAAGCGTAACCAGAGCTGGATTTCAGATATTTTTCAAAATTATATGCCTTTCCTTTATTTTTAAAAACACAATACCAAATTAATCTGTGAGGGCGTTTTAACCTAGAAGATTTTACTGAGGCTGAATTATGTTCCTGAATTCTTCTTTTTAAATCTCCGGTTACTCCAATATAGTGACTATTGTCTCTTTGGCTCTTTAATATATATACATAAGAGACTATTGCCCCACTTCGCTGTATTCTATAGCTCCGCGGGACACCACTTCTTATTTTCTCTGATACCATCAACCTGTAAATCACACTGTGCTTGCGCCGCGAAGCTCCAAAACAAAGTGAAGGAGCGAAGTGGTGGACCCAGTGGGACTTGAACCCACGACCTTCGGTATGCCATACCGACGCTCTGGCCAGCTGAGCTATGGGCCCGCATTCAGTTTTGCTGAATTGCTGGGTTGCGGAGCAACCTGGTGTCCCCGGGGGGAATCGAACCTCCATCCGCGGCTTAGGAGGCCACTGTTTTATCCGTTAAACTACGGGGACTGCCTCTCTCCGAAAAAGAAAACAGACATTAAAGTTCAAGAATATAATAGCAGATTTATTTATTGTTGACAATAATCTTTTATGTTACAATTTTATTGTATGCAGTCAAAGTCTCCTATAGTAGAAATAGCAAAAAAAGTCTGCCCGTCTGTCATTACCATCGTTGTTTCCAAAGACCTTCCTAAAGTGGAGGGATATTATTTATTTCCTTTCGAAGGACAGCAGTTTGTCATACCCCAGATACAGAAAAAAGGGGGCAAGCAGAGGACTAAAATAGGGGGAGGGTCAGGATTTATCGCCACGTCTGACGGTTACGTCATCACATGCAATCACGTCATTAAAGATCCGACCGCAGACTATACGGTAATCGTAGAACCAACTAAGAAATATCCGGCCAAGATCTTGGCTAAAGACCCCTTGATAGACATTGCTGTTTTGAAGATATCCGGCAAAAATTTCCCCCATCTTGCTTTGGGCGATTCCACCCAGATAGAATTGGGCGAAACCGTAGTGGCCATAGGAAACCCGTTGGGAGAGTTTGAAGATACGCTCTCCTCCGGCATTGTTTCCGGGTTAAGCAGGAAAATAAAGGCCTACGGAGGAGGATTCCCCGTTAAAGCCACCAGCCTGCGCGGGCTGATACAAACGGATGCCGCTATTAATCCCGGTAACTCAGGAGGACCGCTGGTCAATATCAGGGGAGAGGCCATCGGTATTAATACCGCCATGGTCATGGGAGCGGAAAACATCGGCTTTGCCATACCCATTAATTACGCCAAGAAGAATCTGGAGGAAGTCATGAAACACGGGAAAATCAAGAGGCCTTTTCTGGGGGTAAGGTATTTTGTACTCAACAAGGAAATATCGCAGGCCAATAAGCTGCCCGTAGATTACGGCGCCTTGATAGTAAGGGAAAATCTGGGAGAAAAAGCCATTATCAAGGGCTCCCCTGCAGACGAAGCCGGGCTTAAAGAATACGACATCATACTGGAATGCAACAGCCAGAAGATAGATGAAGACAATCCCTTGGCTGACATACTGCAGCAACACAAAATAGGAGAAGAAGTGCTGTTGAGAGTGCTGAGGGAAGGAAGCATCATGAATGTTAAGGTAAGACTGGAAGAAAAGATATAGACGCTGTGCGACGCTTTTGTTTAAAAAAACAGCCGCAGAAGGCTGTTTTTATTTTTTATAATATAACCTTAGGATTACCACTCCATCAAATATTCATGATAGTCATCGCCCCGGAATACGCATTTGGTTTCTTTGGAAATCACCTCATCCGCTACCACCATCTGTACCATCCTGGCAAAATAACCCCTAAGTGTTTCGTGACACTGTATAGGATGACAGGGGAAATCTTCCAGTCTGATAACCAGATTATTTTGTTCTTTATTCAGCTCCGTTACCTTAATATTCCCCACAGTGTAGTACTTCCTCCACATATTGGGTGCTTCTTTGGCTAACCTGTCAAGGGATACAAAATATTTGAGGAAAAGTTTGATTATAAAAGAAACCTTTGGTTCAAAATTCCCTAATTCGTAGAATTTTTCATTCGTATACCCTAAGGTTTGCCTGACAGCCTCGATAGTAATGGCCTGATAGCCCAAGGGATAAAATTCCATACTCTTAAGCATTCCGTACTTAATGGGATAACCGACCCGGGCAGTTGCATCTTCCACTCTTTTAAGACTTTCCTCTCCCTCTTCCTTAAAAATATAATCTGCGTAATTCTTTAATCCAACGCCTCTTATCTTACCCTTGAATTTCATAAAGGACTCTGCCTGTTCCTTGAAGAATGTTTGTTCCGGCATATAATAAATAGCTGGCTATAGAATATTAAATCAAGATTCGATAAGGCCCAATTTTGAATTCTCTAAGATCTCCGCCTCCACTTCTTCCTTGGCTTTTCCATACTTTAACCTGGAGGTCTCTCTTATTTTCCCTACCGCCTGAGTATTACCTTCCTTCGGAGGAAAAGTCTGCATTCTGAAGGGCTCTGACATCTTGCCCTTTATCATCATTTTTATTACCAAATTATAGTTGTCCAGGTTGACCAGGTCAAAACGGGAAAACTCCGGCTCAAACTGTTTTTCAAGAAATTCTGCGTCATCCGCCCCTACCCGGAATGCAGCGATGGTGCCCGCATTGCCTAAAACAGCGTCCCTTATAACATCAGTAAGCTGGGGTATATACTGGTGCGCCAGGATAAGATTAAGTCTGTATTTTCTGGCTTCGGAGAGAATGGTGGCGATGCTGTCTGTGGTGAAGTTCTGGAATTCATCTATATAAAGATAAAAATCCCTTCTGTCTTTTTCCGGAACCTGAGACCTCCTCATGGACGCCATCTGCATTTTAGAAACCAGGATTAGTCCCAGCAAAGATGCATTTACTTCCCCTGTCATGCCTTTGGAGAGATTGGCCAGAAAAATTTTACCTTCGTCCATTATTTTTCCCAAATCAAAGCCGGAATGAGATTGCCCTATGATGTTCCTCATCATTTCATTCTCGATAAAGCGTCCCACCTTGGAAACAACATATCCCAGCATATCCGATTTAGTAGCGCCCGTTGTCTGCTTCCACTCCTTAAGCCAAAAGCTCCTGACCAGGGGGTCTGTAACCTTCTGGAGTTTGTGTTCCATAAAACTTTGGTCTGTAAACATCCGCGGTATTTCCACCAGCGTTCCCGGCCTGCCGGAATCAGACATGATGGTAAGCATGGCGTTCCTCATATAATGTTCAAACATAGGACCTATAATTTCAGGAGGGAAGAGTTTATGAAAAATGGAAATCATTTCCTGAACGGCAAAGTCTTTTTGTCCGGGAGTCTTGTATTCCAGCATGTTTAATCCCACCGGACGTTCAACGTCAAAGGGTTCAAAAAGAACCACGTCTTCGATCCTCTCTGCTGGAACATTAGCCAATGTTTTTTCCACCAAATCACCGTGAGGGTCAATAACAGCTATTCCCTCTCCCTTTTCCATATCCTGCCTGATGGCTTCGCTTAAGAGGCCGCTTTTACCCGTTCCGGTCTGCCCAATAATATAAAAATGTCTCCTTCTGTCTTCCCTGCCGGCAAAACATACTTTTTTTTCTTCTCCTCTGAAAACGACCCGGCCTATCAGATTCAACCCCTTTTCCGGAAGATCGAAGGGAGGAGCCGCATCTCCGCTTCTAAGCCCTTTAACGTAGGGGATTTCGGAAAAATGCGTGGGAAAGTGATAAATACTGGTAAGTTCCTCCACGTTTAAAATCGCTTCCTGACCTGGGTTAAAATTCCTAAAACTGAAATCGTAAATCAGTCTCTTTAAATGTCTTCCCTCGGTCTCCCGAAACACAAAACCATTGTTAACAAAAAGGGAAAACTGGGAAAAAGCTCCCTCCAGATGATTAAGGATTTCCTTTGCCCTTTCTACGGTGGAGGCGGAACTGACGGCTCTTATGTTGACATCAAAAACCGGCTTCTGAATTTTATCCTGAATAGCCTTAATTACGTTTTCGTCTATATTGAGCTGTTTTTTCCTTATGTCTTCCGCTACCGAATCATATTTCTTATTTTTTTCCAGACTGGAAAAAATTTTAAAAACCTCAGCTAGTGCGGAAGCTAAGGGTGACCTGAAAGATTCTGCTATAGCCTTGCTAACATTACCTCCTTCTCTGATTCTACTAAGAACTTTTTCTCCGATATGCTTTAAACTTTTTGCAGACGGCTTGATTATTATCTGGAGAGCAGCTCCTTCGTCAGGAGCAATCTTGCTTAAAGAATTGGTGATAGACGACAAAGGGTCCTTTTCAAGATTCCTGTAGGTATTAATAGGAAAAAGGGCGGTTTCCTTTAATTTCAAATAAGCGCCCGCAGTAACGCCGGCGGGCTCAAATATAGTATAATCTTGAGGGACTTTTTCTACTGAGGCACGAGGGTAAATTCCCTGAATATACTTCTCCAAGGCAGACTCCAGATAACTCGGCACGGCCGTATAGAAAGAAATGTCCGTGCCTCCAATCTGAGAAGAAATTTCCAAAGCTATCCTCGGCAGTCCAGAAAATAAGCTGTTGAACAAACCAGGTTTTTTAAGATGCAGGAAATTGGACAGCACTTGTTCCATCTGGCCGATTACGGCCTTTTCGTCTTTCTCAGAGACCTCTTCTTTCTTGAGCCGGTACTTCGGCATGGTAACCCGGAAAAGAGACATGTCAAAGCTTCCCAGAATTTTTTCTTTCTCCCTCTTTTTAAAGAATAAAAAACCCAGAACTGCCGCGAGCACCAGTGCCGAGGTAAAGATTGTCCCGTATAATAATTCCATAGGTTACTTTCCGCTGAATCTCTTATAAAATTCGTCCCGAGCCATAATATCATGGAAGATATCGAGCGTATAAGGGTCATTAATGCTGAGGGCAACTTTTACGGCAAAAGGAATACCTTTTTCTTCTGCCAAATTGAGAAGGCGGCTGATCTTGCCCTTTTTATTTAACGATTTAATCTCTTCCGCTCTCTCTGCAGCCTCTTCTTCCAAATCAGGATCAATTCTCATCTTGACCCCCTCTTCTTCCAGCTTTTCTAAAATCATCTTTTCCTTCTCTTGAAAAAACTCCCTTTTTTCCATTTCTTCCTTACCTTCTATCTCTTTCTCCTTCTTTGAATAGATTTTTTCTATTTCTTCGTTTGAAACTTCGCGGCGGGATTTCTCGTTGAAATCTTTTTTCATGTATGTTTTAAACTTGGCGAAATTTTAAAAAATGCAGATGTTACTTTCGGCGCTAATTTTTTCTTTCTCTTTCTTCATTCTATCAGAAAATTAATTTTCTTTAAAAGCTCCGCCACCTTGCGGAGCTTTCAGCAATCTACTTAATCGATTAAGACCGTTAGATGTTGATTTTCGCAGCCAGATCTCCTATGACGGGCAAAGCGACATACTTTCCGTTTAGTACGTTAACGATACCCCATAAGGAAAAAATGGTCAGTACGGCCCAAAGAATCCATCCGATAAAGGGGAAACCCACAAAAAACCAGCCTATGGTCAGGATTAGACCCTGTTTGGCGTGAAATTTGGCGAACCTGCTGTCTTTCTTCAGCAGCAGAGGCACCAGACAGAGAATGCCGAGATAACTCAATATGGTGATAGCCTTGTTTTCCTCAAAGTCTTGATCCTTTTGTGATCCCTTCCTTTCCTCTCCAGCGTGCTCTTGCTGGTGATTATAGTGAGCGGGATCCGGTGAAGTTTCTATAAAAAGCATATTTTTAATAATTTATTGTTTTTTCAACCTTTTGTTTGTCGCACCTATTCTGCACAAACACAGAAACGCCTGTTACCGCTTCCCGGCCCGGCACCGCAGGACAGAGCGCCGCTTGAAACCCAAAGCTGGGACTCTCTGTAACGGCAGTTATACCACGTCTCTCCCCAGATATTGGACGCCTTATCTGTATACGGGGCACCACTGCTACCGGAGCCATCGCAGTTTGCGCTGTGAGTAGCCGGATGAAAAGCCCTGCACACACCGCAACTGGTATTGTCGTCCCAGGTACCTGAAGCGCAGTCGCCTCCGAAAGCTGAACAGAAGGAACTGCAGGACTGCCCCGAGCCCGCCTCCCTCCAGCAAACAAACTCTGAATCTTCGGCGCCTTTCTGATTAGTGCAACCGCCGCAGCCGTCTGAAAATATTTTCCCGTCACAGGTGACGCACTCTCCCATAATGCACGCCCTGTTTGGTCCCGTGCAGGCGCATTCGGCGTAACCCCAATTAGTTTTTAAGGGCACGTTGCAGCTGTCACCGGCAGCGTTCCATCTCATACATTCCCCGCAGCAGGCACCGGGCGTTCCGGTATCGTCAATGTCTCCGCCGTCTCCGTCGTCACCATCGCCGCCGTCTCCGTCGTCACCAGAGTTATAAACGCAGTTAATCTGCCACCAGCCGGAATCCAGCCCGGTCCACTCTGCCACCCCGATGGTGCTCAGAAAGGTATTCAGCACCACCCAGGAAGAAAAAATAATGATAATGCCTATCAAAGCGGCTGTGAAAATAGACCTGGCCTGATTCATCATGGCAGGACTGGAACCTGAAAAAAGAAAATAAAAGCCTCCTAACACCAGCATAAAAACACCAATAATGGGAACCAGACAGGTCAGCAGAAACTCAAGAACATTATTAAAAAGCTCGAAAAGATGACAAACCGAGCACTCCGGAGTACCCTCCCTCCCGCAGGGTACTATCGGCCCCTCGCAAAGGGCTCCCGCGCCCGAGGGAACTATGAGAAAAACCAGCAAGATAAATATTAAAATATTAGGCAGTTTTATCATTATTTTATTTTAACTTTTTAGAATTGTTTTATCAATCCTTACGCCCCGTAGTTTCAGTAAAGGGGTTTACCCTGAGAGAGCGAAGCGAGTCGAAGGGTGCCCCCGGAAGGAGTCGAACCCTCATCGCTGGTTCCGAAGACCAGAACTTTATCCATTAAGCTACGGGGGCGGAATTTAAGCAATTCCAGGAATCTGAAACTGTTGTTCCCAGTTTATCAAAGAAATTGAAAAAAACAATAAATTTATATAGAATCAAGTTGTATGGAGCTTCCCAAAGAAATAAAATCAGTACTCCGCAAACTGAAGAAATCAGGATTTGAAGGATATGTGGTGGGCGGGTGCGTGAGAGATTTTTTAAGCCGTGCAGAACCTGAGGATTGGGACATTGCCACCAACGCCCGGCCTTCGCAAATACAAAAGATATTTACCAAAAGCTACTATAAAAACAGGTTTTTTACGGTGACCGTCCAAACCGGCAGCCAGGACGACAGACTGCGGGAGATCGATGTTACCACTTACCGGCTGGAAACCCAGTATGCCGACAAGCGCCATCCCGATAAAGTTACCTTCGCTAAAACCATAGAAGAGGATTTGTCCAGGAGAGATTTCACCGTCAATGCCATAGCCATAGGCTGGGAAGAACCTAGTGAGAGAAAGAAAAAGCTTATCGACCCATTCGGAGGACAGAGAGATATCAAAAATAGGATAATCAAGGCAGTCGGGACTCCCGAAGAAAGATTTTCGGAAGACGCCCTAAGGATGATGAGAGCTGTCAGATTTGCGGTCAAGCTCGGCCGCGGCTGGAAAATAGAGGACAAAACTTATCAGGCCATTAAAAATAATTCACAGCTCCTGAAAGACATCTCTAAAGAAAGGATAAGGGATGAATTGGTAAAAATTGTCATGTCGGAAAGAGCCGCTGAGGGCATAGAGCTATTAAGAAAATTGAACCTGCTCCGCTATATTATCCCGGAATTAGAAGAAAGCCGCGGGATATCGCAGAGCAAACATCATATATACGACTGCTATGAGCATTCCGTGCGCTCCCTGGATTACGCTGCCAAAAGGGATTTTAACCAGCATGTAAGGTTGGCTGCTCTCTTGCACGACATAGGAAAGCCCAAAAGTAAAAGAGGCAAGGGAAAAGAGGCTACCTTCTACGGACACGAGATAGTCGGAGCCAGGATAACGGCCCGCATCTTAAACCGGTTGAAATTTCCTAAAAAGGACGCAGAAAAGATAGTAAAACTGGTAAGGTATCACCTTTTTTATTATAATCCGGAAGAAGTCGGAAAAAGTTCCGTCAGAAGATTGGTAAGGCAGGTGGGATCAGAGAATATGGAAGAACTTCTTCAAGTCAGGATGGCCGATAGAATCGGCTCAGGGGTTCCCAAGGCTGAACCATACAAGCTCAGACATATGAAGTATGTGATAGACAAGGTTGCCCAAGATCCTATTTCAACTAGGATGCTTAAAATCGACGGCCACGAGGTAATGAAAATGATGGACATAAAGGAGGGGCCTGCCGTAGGCCAGATACTGGACATCCTGCTTAGTGAAGTTTTGAAAGAACCGAAAAGCAATAAGAGGAGTTTTCTTAGAAAAATGGTTAAGGAAATGGGTGGGCTGCCTGCTAAAGAACTTTCCTCTGCTGCTTTTGCGGCCCGCAAATACATCGAAAAAATTGAAATAAAAAGAGACCAGATGACCAAAAAGAAATACTGGGTCACCTGATACGGGATGTAGTATAACGGTAGTACACAGGCATCGGGAGCCTGCGGCCTGGGTTCGATTCCCAGCATCCCGAAAGCATAATCAGGACAGGAACTTAAAATAGACATGAAGCCTGAGCTTATAATTTTTGACTTCTGGAATACCCTGGCTTTCGCTGAAGACTATGAACCCCGGAAATTCTTTTCCCAGCTGGGGATTTTCGGCATCAACATAAAAAGGGAGACCGATGCCGAAAAATTTTCTCACGCCTTTTCCAAACTAATGTGTTTTGCAAAAAACTGGGAAGACTTCAGCCGTCAGCTTTTGAAAGATTTCAGCGACAATCAAAGAAAGAAAAACATGATAAGACTGGCGGATTTTCTCCGGGAAAACATTGCCTATAAATTATACGATGACGTAAAAGAAATCCTGAAACTGCCCGGCAAGAAAACTATTCTTACCGACAGCGCAAAGTTCCTGGTTGAAAGTTCTGAACTGAAAAATTTTGGGGAAATTTTCACTCCGGTGGAAACGGGTTTCCTGAAGCCTGATCCCAAGGTCTTCCTGACGGTGCTGAAAAGTTTCCAAGTAAATCCCGACAAAGCAGTAATGATAGGAGATGACCCGGAAAGGGACATCGCCCCTGCTGAAAAATTAGGCATAAAGACAATTTTAATCGACCGGAAAAACAAATTGGCCGATTACCGAGGGACTAAGACAACTTCACTGACTGAACTCCGGAAAATTATAGAGGGCCTGTAGCTCAGGGGCAGAGCACTGCATTCGCATTGCAGAGACATGGGTTCGATTCCCGTCAGGTCCACCAAAATCTTTATAATATGGCTCGAAACCATTTTATGAAAACCAAGAAGGTCGGGGAGCTGGGAGAAAAAATCGCCCGTTCCTATCTTGAAAAGAAAGGTTACCGCATACTGGACACCAATTTCTGCTTCCGCACATCCCGGGGACCCCAGAAAGGGGAACTGGATATCGTGGCCAAAAAGGATGATGTTATCTCCTTTATGGAAGTGAAGACGCTGTCTTCTCTGAATGGACCGGTACGTCCAGAAGAAAAAGTAAATTCAGCCAAAAGGAAAAAGATAATCAGGAGCGCGGAATACTGGCTGGCAAAGAACAAAATACCTCTGGACTCAAAATGGGAGATAGGTGTTATAGCCGTCAACATCAACTTTGAAAAAAAGAAAGCCGCGGTCAGGCATCTGGCCATTTAAGGAAAAGGTCGCTTTCAAATTAATTTAAAATGATTTTCATACTATGGAAAAAATCGGATTAGTGACAGACGAAGGCGCAGATTTAACCCATGAAATAATAGAAAAATACGACATAGGGGTAGTGCCGGTCAAATTAGACTGGCCGGAAATCCAGGACCTGCCCGGAGAAAACGTTTATCAAAAAATGAGAGAGGTAGAAAAAAGAGGAATGAAAACCTTCGGTAAAACGTCCCAGCCCTCTCCCAAGAATTTTCTGGACGTTTATAATAAGCAATTTGAAAAATTTGAAGAATTAATATGCGTCACCATAGTCTCCAAGCTTTCCGGAACCTATAATTCCGCCATACAGGCGAAAAAATTCCTGCCTGCCGAAAAGAGAGAGAAGGTTTTCGTGGTAGACTCCTTAAACGCCAGCGGAGCCGAAGCCCTTATGGTTTTGAAAGCCCAAGAGCTTCTGGAACAAGGGGAATTAAACGCCGGGCAGATTGCGGAAAACCTGGAAAAATTCTGGCGGGACAGGACGCACCTTACTATAGTGTTCCAGGACCCCAAATGGATAGAATTTTCCGGCCGCATGTCTTCTACAGTAGCAGGATGGGTAAGAAAAATGGGAAACGTGGGAATCCGTCCGGTAATCGGAATGCAGAAAGGAGCCTTAAAACCTATGGGAGTGAAGTTCGGAGCCAAAGACACGGCCGTTGCCCTGGCCAAAACAATTCAGGAGAAGACTAAAAAATCCGCAGCTGAGGGCCAGCGTATAAGAGTGGTTATCACCCACGGAGACAACCTGGCAGCTGCTAACCGCCTAAAAGGTATGGTTGAGCAGGAGATTAAAAACAGCCAGATTATTTTTATTAATCTGGTCAACAACGTGGTAGGCGCCATAGCGGGCCCCGATGCCCTGGCCTTATCTTGGAGCGAGGGATAGATAAATGCGCTGGAGAGCCGTGAGATTGGAAAAAACAGCCAGCGCGATAATAGGATAGAGGATCCAATAAATGTTGAAAGCCCCGAGAACCATGGCCAGAGCAATCAGAATCATCCTCTCTCCTCTGCCCAATAGGCCTTTCTTTAATTCCTCTGAAACTAATCCTTTTTCCTTGGCTGCGGCCTTGGCATAGGTTGTCATAAGCGAGCCGAAAAAGGCAATAAATATCCATACCTTGGCCGGAATAGAAAAATAGTAAGGCAGGGGCAGGGTAAGGAATCCTAAAAAGATTATCCCCTCAACATAACGGTCGCAGACGGTGTCCAGATAAGCTCCTCTCTTGGAAGCTTTTTTATTGAACCGGGCTACTGCCCCGTCAACCAAATCCATGAAACCTGCCGCCAGAAAAAAGATTAGGGATGGAATAAAATCGGCCCTGCTTAGAAAATAAAAAGAAAGTAAAATTAAAAAGATAGAAATTACGGTATAGTTATTGGCGTTCAACCCGAATTTAGCAAAAAAGCTCCCAATCCTTTCTTCGGCAAATTTAAATTTTTGCCTTTTTTGCTCCAGCATAATGACTTATTTTAGCAAAAGTCCTCTGGCAGAAGCTCACGGCCTTCTCCGTAAAATTTGCTTCTGACCCTCGAGGCACTCCATTTTTCAATTTCACCGCCTCCAGAATCTGTTCTTCATTAAGGTTGATGCCGGGGATTTCAAGAAAAACCCGTCCAAGACCTTCCAGAGAATGGGCGTCAGAACCCGCTGTAAAAGCGAGACCGTATTCTTTGGCGCACTGCCAGGCTTTTTCGTTTTCATGTTTGGATAATAGGGCATTCCTGACCTCCAGGGCGTCTATTTGCCCGATAAAATCTGATATGTCGCTTCTAAAGCCGTAAATGCGGGAAAAGGGATGAGGAACGACGGCCAATCCTCCCTGTTCTTTAATTGCGGCTATGGTTTCGGATGCCGACAAGCCGTCGGGAATAATCTTTTTCACATCCAACCCTATAATATCGCCCGATTTACTCTTGACCTCAATACCCGTTATAATTAAAACTGATTTATCGGATGCATACTTTTTCGCGGCCGAAGCTCCCCTTATTTCTCCGTGGTCGGTAACGGCTAAACATCCGATTCCTTTTTCCAATGCCCTCTGCACTACTTGATGAGGATGAGAAGTGCTATCATAGGAATAACAGGTATGCACGTGAAAATCGCATTTCATAGATTAATCTTAACATAAAACCAAATCTCAAATAAGCTAATCATGTTCAAGCTGCTGATTTCCAGCTTTTATTTTTTCCTCCCGGCCTATTTCACCAATATGACGCCTCCTCTTGCCAAGAAACTGGGTCTGTTAAATTTTCTTGATAAACCCATAGATTTTGGGAAAATTTTTGTAGATGGAAAACCTCTGCTGGGTTCCCATAAAACATGGCGGGGAGCTGTCTGCGGCGTTATTGCAGGGCTAATCGTAATCTTCTTCCAGTCCTGGCTTTTCCGCTTTCCAGCATTCGCAGATATAAGCCTCTTTAATTACCGCCAGGTTAACATACCGGCGCTCGGACTCCTGCTTTCGGGAGGAGCTGTGGCAGGAGATGTTTTGTTTGCCTTAGTCAAGAGAAGGTTAAATCTGAAACCAGGAGCTCCATTCATTCCCTTCGACCAGACTAATTACGTCATCGGCTCGTCTTTTATATTAACCCTCTTTCCTATAGTTAACATTCCTATGACCGTTTGGATTACCCTGCTGCTGTTAACCTTTTTCTTACATATAGCAGTAAACAGGCTGGGTTACATCTTGAATCTCCATCAGGCAAAATGGTAAAATAAGGCAATATGTTCCAAGAAATATTTAACTCATTATTAAATACTTTGACCGGTATTTCTCCCTCTATTTTGGGAGCAAGCTTTCTTTTCCTTGTGGGAATTTTCGCCGCCAAGTTTATAGAAAACCTGGTGAAGGCCTTCCTATATAAAATCAGACTCAACCAAGTCCTGAAAAGGATAGGAATCTACTCTGCTTTCGCCAGGCTGGATATAGAACTGGACGGCGCCAAATTTTTTGGCGAAATAATAAAATGGTTCATCATACTGCTGTTTTTAATGAGCGCCTCTGACCTTCTCGGTCTAAGCCAGTTTAGTTCCTTGCTCCGACAGGTAATAATCTATCTGCCCAACATCTTTACGGCGGCATTGATTTTCATAGTGGCAGCCTTCCTGGCAGACTTTTCCCAAAAGGTGGTAGTGGGGACACTGGAAAAGGAAAAAATAATTTACTCAAAATTTTTAGGCACTTCTATACGATGGATAATCTGGTTTTTTGCCATACTGGCCATCCTCTATCAATTAAGGATTACCCAACCTTTAATCTTAGCCATTTTCATAGGAATGGTAGCTACCACCGCCTTAACCGTAGGATTAGCCTTCGGACTGGGCGGAAAGGATTTGGCCGCCAGGATTCTGAAAGAACTGGAGGAAAAGTTCAAGTAAGCATGCTGCCGACTGACCAAACGCTCCGTCATTTGAACGCCTCCGGAAACAATGCTGACAATAGAAGCACATCAGCATTATTGAAATTCTGTTAATAGATAGGACTTATATGCTACATCTCACAAAAAGAGAATTAAAGGAGATGATGTTGAGTTCTTGGAGCAAGATTGAACAGGAAAAAGAAGAAATCAATAAAATAAACGTTTTTCCCGTACCGGACCAGGATACCGGCAATAATATCGCCAAGACCCTGTCCGGCATAAAAGAAGCTGTCGAAAATAAAGAATTCGAAAATATCTCCAGCCTGGCCGATGCCATACTGGAAGGAGCGCTGAGCCAGGCTCAAGGCAATGCCGGTGTAATTTATACCGGCTTTTTAGCGGGATTCTTGGAGGGAATATCGTCAAGCTCCAGTCCGGAGTCTTTGGACGCCGAAAGATTAGCCAGAGGTTTCGAAAAAGGAGCCGACAGAGCGAGAGAAAGCATACAGCATCCCAGAGATGGAACCATACTGGACGTAATTGATGAGGCGGCCGCAACCTTCCGGGAGCAATCTAAAAAAGAACAGGACCTTATAAAAATATTCAGGAGAGCGAAAGAGAATGCCGGGAAGGCCCTTATGGAAACCAGGGAAAAGATGGAAATCTTTAAAAAAGCCAATGTGGTAGATGCGGGAGGCCTGGGATTTCTCGTTATACTAGAAAGTTATCTGGAGACACTGGAAGGGAAAAAGGAAACGGCGGCAGAAGAAAAGGAAGAATCTTCCGCAGAACAAATCAAGAGATTCATCCAGGTGCTGTCCAACAGATATGAAATAGTTTCCCTGATTGAGGATTCTCCTTTCAGTCAGCAGGAAATCACGGAAAAACTGAAAGGGTTAGGCAACTGCCTTGACATTGTCAGGGTAAAAAATAGGATAAAAATACATATCCACACCGATTATCCTGAAGAGGTAAAACAAGTGATGAGGAATTTGGGGCAAATCCGGGACCTGAGGATGGAAGACATGTCCAATGAAATAGCGGGAGAGCAATCTTTGAGAACGATATCCATAGGATTGATGGTCGACAACCAAGCGCTCCTGCTACCCAAGATAGAAGAAAGATATCAAATCCAAAAAATTAGTTTTCGAAGCGTGCCCCCTCTTGAAGACAGTGTCCTCTTTCATTCAAGGGAAGAGGGAAAAGATTTTTCTATGCCCTCCTTCTCTCCGCCGAACGCAGATGATTATTTCAAAATCTTTCAGGAACAGCTGAAAAACTTTGAAAAAGTGCTGTGTATCACCAGTTCTTCCAAAATCTTCAATTCATTCAAAAACGGCATGGAGGCAAAAAAAGGATTGGATAACCCTAAAAGAGTTTTCGTATTAGATTCGCTGAATACTGCCGGAGGAGAATCTCTGATATTGCTGCGCGCTATAGAATTAATACAGGAACAGTGGGAACTGGAAGATATAATAAAAAAGCTCAGAGAGCTCATTCCACAAGTCCGTTCCTATATCGCCGCAAAGGACCTAAAACTGCTTGATAAAGTGGAGGGGATGAAATCTTCCTATGTGAGATGGGCGCGTAACGTTGACAAGATAATCAAACTCAACCCCCTATTTGAAATTAAAAAGGGACAGTATAGGAAGGGAGGTGTGGTATTGGCAGAAGATTACCGTCAGGCCCTAGTCAAAAAAACCATCAGGGTCAGTAAAAAAAAGAGGAAGGACGGTAAAAAAATCAGGATATTGATAGGCCACAGCGACAATTTCGAGGAGGCGGAATTAATGAAGAAGGAATTAAAAAGCAGAATGGAAGCAGAAGTGTCTTTCATAGGTGCCAATCCTGCCGCCAGTACAGCCGGTTTCGGCTCAGGGTGCCTCACTGTAAGCTGGCTTCCAGAAAACTAATTTTTTTATTTCTATGTATATCAAAGGAGTAGGAATGACAAAGTTTGATTATTCCCAAAAACCCTGGTGGAAACAGGCTTTTGAGGCTGCCTTGGAAGCCTTGGAGGATGCCTCCATGGGCATATCCGACATGGATGCTATCGTAATCTCGGCCGTATCCAGTGCAGCCGGAGGAGAACACCAAACCCATAAGGTATCAGTGGTATCCGATATATTCAAGACCAATGTCCCTATCATAGAGCTGCCTTCCGTATGCGCAGGGGGAGGAGTGGCTGTCTGGACGGCCAACCGCTTAGGTTTTAACAACGTACTGGTAGTAAGCGGGGAGAAGCTCGTTGACAACAGAAGTGAAGTAACCGTTGACTGGATACTATCCGCTTCCGAAAGGATGATAGAACAGACGGAAGGGCTTTTATTTCCGGTCCAGAATGCTTTGGTATGGCAGCAGTATATGCAAAAATACGGGGCCTCTATGGATGATCTGGCCCTCGTCGCCTTTAAGAACCACCAGAATGCGGCCCTTAATCCTAAGGCCTATTTTTACCAGCGCCCCGTATCTCTGGATAAAATTAAAAATTCTCCCGTGGTAGCTTCCCCACTCCGTCTTATGGATTGTTCCCTGTCGGTAAACGGAGGAGCGGCGGCGGTTCTCACCCGTGATAAAACAGACGTCAAGATTATCGGCTCGGGATTCGCCACAGACCACATGCTTACCTTCGGCCGGAAAGACCTGCATCACTTTCTGGCTACGGGAAAGGCCGCCCATCAGGCCTTCCAACAGGCCGGGCTGAAGCCTGAGAATATTGAAATAGCTGAGGTTCACGATGCCTTCACGTCTGTGGAATTATTTTCTTATGAAGACCTGGGATTATGCGCTGAAGGTAAGGGGGCCGCGCTTATCCGTTCCGGAAAAATCAACCGGGACGGTGCGCTTCCTGTTAATACTTCCGGGGGCCTAAAAGCCAAGGGACATCCCATATCGGTCACAGGGCTGGCCCAGATTTACGAGATTACAAAGCAGATAAGGGGCAGATGTGAAAAAGAAAGACAAATAAATCCCGTTCCAAGAACGGGACTCTGCCACAATATCGGAGGGACTGGAGGCAGTGTTACGGTTCACATTCTTCAGAGGACCGTCTAGCCTGGAATCTGCTTATTATGTTTTGGAAATCCTGTTTGATTTTAGGGGAAACCTCCACCAGACATATTCCCCTGCCGCGCAATCCGTACACCACGACCGTATTCTTCTGCGCCAGCAAGACCGCGGGAATTACAAGAAGGTCTTCCTCTCCTTTCACAAAAACGTTCTTTTTTCCCCGAATAGCCTCCTCGACAGTCTGCCACGCCTCTTCCTGGATAGTGCCTGCAGGATTAAAAACCTTCAACTCAAAAGGAATGATGCTCTCTATGCCTTTCCGGTTTATCTTCCCATCAAATATTTTAATATCAGAGGTAAGGCTGAGAGAGCACTTGTCTCCTACCGTGATGACCTGGCTGTATTTTTTCTCCTTTATAATCTGGCTGTATTTTTCCCTTATTTCTTTTTCAGTGCCGAAGATGGAGATACCCCAGGGTTTCCTGAGTTCCTCCCTAATCTCCGCTGGCAAATAAAGTGTTTTCATGTAATATATAGTCTATCATTTCTGCTAACATTTTAAAAATACACAAATATGTTTTACCAATGTCCGCAGTGTAAAAAAACATGGCAGTATCCTGTCGGAAAATGTCCCGACTGCTTCCGGAAATTGGAAAGGATAAACGAAGGCGAAAGGATTAAAGTCATTGGTGTTTCCAAGGTCAGCATACCCACCATTCTCCATCCGCAGGTACCCTATTTTGTCTTGGTGTTGGAGGATGAAAATAAAAATCACTGGACATTCAAATCAATAAAGGAATACGGCATAGGAGACGACTTTGAAATCAAATCCTTGCCGGGTGAAGATACGGTATCTATATGGCGGGCAAAATACGATATTCTGGAAGCGGTAGAACGGACCGTCTCGCTCTTAAGGCCCGGGGGGTTAAACCTGGATAGGGATTCAAAGATTTTAGTGCTTCCTACTCTAATTTCCGCCCAGCATCCATATTTCAGGGAAAATACTAGCCCTCAATTTTTAAACGCAGCCGTTAAATATCTGCTGAACCAGGGAGCTTCCAAAAATAACATTAAGGTGGCCGCCCAAGCCTTTGGAGAAATACCAATAGAAGCCTCCGCCGCCAAATCCCGCCTACTGGAAATATGTCAGCAAAACGGACTATCCCCGCTAGATATCGCCCAAACTAATTTTCTCGAGAAAGAGATTGACGGTATCTCTCTTGGAATATCAGAAGAAGTATTCAGCAGCGATGTCGTGATTAATCTCCCTATTCTTAAACTAGACAGCAAATTAAAGGTAAGAGGGGCTCTCGATAATACCCTCAAGCTGATTAAAAAAGATTCGTTTCTCTCCGCCAAATATCTCAACGAATATCAAAAAATAGTTTCCTGTCTTCAGAAAATCCTGCCTTCTTTTCTTACAGTGGCCGAAGGAATATCCATTAGAAAATCAACGGGTTACACGGCCTCTTTAGGCCTTGTATTGGCTAGCTTCAACGCCTTCAATTTAGAAAGGGTTTTTGCGGAAATCACATTCCAGAAGGATTTGCCAGAGTATCTCAAAAATATTAAAATTCAAGATATTCCCATAACAGGAAGGGAGATAAAAGAAGTCCAATATGACATCGAACAATTCTACTAATCCCTCAAGGTCAACTCTGCAGGATTTTACCTTTTCCCCTGCCAAGATGAAATTTTTGCAGGCACTGAAGGATATTACGTTAGTCTTCGTTTTTTCCGTTCTGACGGGCATATCGGCGGGAATAAAAGCGGGGCTGGGTCCCGTCCCTTTTACCCTCCAGACCCTAGCCGTTATATTAAGCGGAGCTTTACTGGGAAAGAAGAAGGGCGCAGCAGCCCAGCTTATCTATCTGGCAGGAGGCCTGTCGGGTCTTCCCTGGTTTTCAAACGGAGGAGGTCTGGCTTACATTCTGAGTCCGACCTTCGGATATATTCTCGGCTTTCCGGCAGCCGCTTTTACTGCAGGATATCTGACAGAAAAAATAAAAAGTAAGAATTTTCTCTCAGCAATTGCGGCCATGGCCGCGAGCTCCATGGTCATTTACATACCGGGTCTTTTATGGTTAACAGAGTATGTAGGGACCCCCAAGGTATTGTCTTTGGGGCTTTATCCCTTTCTGTTCGGAGACTGTCTGAAAAGCATTCTGGGAGGATTAATTTATTTATCAAAAATAAAGGTTTCCGAAATCGCCAATAAACTAATTTAAATATTCTATGCTTAAAGAAAAAGTAGTTCTTATTACCGGCTCCTCTCAAGGAATAGGCAGGGTTATTGCCCTGGAACTTGCTTCCCAAGGCGCCTTAATCGCTTTAAATGACATTAAGGCACAGGAAGAGAGTCTTAAAAATCTAAAAGGTGATTTAGAAGGGAAGGGAACGAAGGCTGCTTATTTTACGGCCGACGTATCCAGCCTGGATGAAGTAGAAGTCATGATGCAAACGGTAAAAAAAGAGTTCGGGAAATTGGATATTCTTGTTAATAACGCAGGTATATGCAAAGACAGAACCCTAGCTAAGATGAGCCGGGAGGAATGGCAGAACGTAATAGATATTGATCTCACAGGAGTCTTCAATTGCACCAAAGCCGCCCTGCCCATGATAATAGAGAGCAAAGGCAGGATAATTAACATGTCCTCCCTAGTAGGGCTCCGGGGCAACTTCGGCCAGACTAACTACGCAGCCGCCAAAGCAGGTATTGCAGGTTTTACTAAGGCTCTGGCAAAGGAAGTAGGAAGGTTTGAGGTTACCGTTAATGCGCTGGCGCCCGGTTTCATAGAAACCTCATTAACGGAAAGACTTCCGGAAGATTTCAAAATACAGGTTAAAAAACTAACCGCTCTGGGCAGATTCGGTAAACCCGAGGAGGTTGCCCACCTGGTGGCCTTCCTGTCCTCGAAAAAAGCCGGATTTATCACGGGAACCATAATCAAAATCGACGGAGGGTTATCAATATGATGTTTAATAAAGAACAGATTAAGAAAATCATTCCCTATGATGACCCTTTCCTCTGGGTGGAAGAGATAGAGAGTATTAAAGGAAATACCATTATAGGTTATAAAAACACTTCGCCGCAGGACCTCTATTTTAAAGGACATTTCGTGGACTTTCCCATTATGCCCGGCGTATTGATGGTGGAAGGAATGGCTCAGACCGCTACCGTCCTCCTAAGGCAGAAAATGGGGAAAAGCCATAAGGACAAACATCTCCTGGCCTATCAGGTTAGGAGCGCTTTATTTTTCAAGCCTGTATTCCCGGGAGATAAAATAAAGTACAAGGTAAAACTCCTAGGGTTTTATGGTCAGAAGATAGCCAACTTCGTCGGGGAGGTCCTGGTCAAGGGAGACAGGAAATGCGAAGTAAGATTCGTAGTGGCCGTGGTGGATAAAGACAAATTAGCAGAAAAAAAAGAGGAAGCGAAACAGGGAAAGCCCATTGCCAAGAAAGAATTACCTCCCTTAAAGATAGGAAGCGTCTTTGCTAAAATCCCCATCATCCAGGGAGGCATGGCGGTAAGGGTGGCCCTGCACAATCTGGCAGGAAACGTTGCCAAGAATGGAGCTGTGGGGATAGTAGCTGTTTCCGGCATAAGATATCCTGAAGAAGTGAAGGCAGAAATCAGAAAAGCCAGGGAAATCGCCGGCCCAGAAGGAATGATAGGTATCAATATTATGGGCGTCGTCAGCCGTTTCACCGAACTTGTAACGGCGGCCATGGAAGAAGGCATTAATCTGGTAATCCAGGGCGCCGGATTTAGAAACGACATTTTCAAGCTCGGAGAAAAATTCAATGTGCCCATATTCTCCATGGCCTCGTCGCTTAAAGTAGCCAAAAAGGGAGAGGATATGGGAGCTGCTGCTGTAGTGATAGAAGGAAAGGATGCCGGAGGTCATCTCGGATTTCCAGAAGGACATCCCTTCCGCAAGACCATAGATATTGTGAAGGAAGTGGTGAATGAGGTCAGAATACCGGTAATAGCGGCCGGCGGCATCTTTGACGGAAAAGACATAGTAGAGATGCTCAGGGCGGGAGCCAAAGGAGTGCAGATGGCTACCCGTTTTGTAGCCACTAAGGAATGCGACGCACACATAAACTTCAAAGAAGCTTACCTGAAAGCGAGTAAAGAAGACGGAGTAATCATTCATTCGCCCGTAGGCCTGCCGGGCAGAGCCATCCGCAGTCCTCTCGTCGATAAAATCCTGGCAGGCAAAGCCCCCAAGCCCGACCCTAAAAAATGCCAGGGATGCATAGGCATAGTATGCGATAAGAGTTACTGTATTCTAGAAGCGCTGGAAAACGCCCGTAAGGGAGACATAGAAAACGGACTGGTCTTTGCAGGTTCCAATTTCTGGAGAATAGAAAAGATAGTTACCGTAAAGGAACTGCTGACAGAACTTGTTGAAGAGGCCAACAGCATCCTAAAAAAAGACCCTTTAATAGTTAACGACTAATACATACCAACATGCCCAAAAAAAATAAACTGACCGAGCTTCTCGAAATAAAGTATCCCATTATTCAGGGAGGTATGGCGGGAATATCTGATTCTGCCTTGGTTTCAGCGGTTTCCAATGCCGGCGGATTGGGAGTAATAGGAGCAGGGTTTCTGCCCGCTTCCTGGCTGGAAGAGGAAATTCAGAAGACAAAAAAACTTACCGACAAACCTTTCGGTGCCAATCTCCTGTTGAGAAATCCTAAAATACAGGAGCTTACCGAGGTGGTCATAAAGGAGAAGGTTCCCATCGTATTTACCGGTGGAGGCAACCCTCTGCCTCTTTTTCCCTATTTAAAAAAGGCCGGAATCAAAGCAATTCCGGTAGTAGGATTGTCACGGTTAGCTAAAAAAATGGAGGATAACGGGGCTGATGCAGTGGTAGTTGAGGGGCTGGAATCAGGAGGCCATATTGGTAAAGTCACAACTATGGTCCTTGTCCCCCAGGCAGCCGAATACCTCAATATACCCCTTATTGCGGCAGGCGGGATATACAACGGCAGGACAGCTGCCGCAGCTTTCATGCTGGGGGCAGATGGAGTCCAGCTGGGCACCAGGTTCCTCGCCAGCAAAGAATGTTTGGCCCATGATAACTATAAGAAGGCCATCCTGGAAGCGACGGAAGAAAACATTATTGTGGCAGCCAGGTTTACCGGATATCCGGTAAGAGCCATCGAAAATAAACTGACCGAGAAAATCAAGAAAATGGAAGAGCAGAATGCCTTTCCGGAAGAGATAAGGGCTGACAGATTCTCTAGCTCCAAGATAGAGAGCGGCAACATAGAGCATGCACCCCTGCTCTGCGGATTATGTGCCGGCGGAATCTCAGACATCAAAACCTGCGCCGAAATAATAAAAGATATAATGGAAGATTCCCGGAGAATTATTCGGGAAAAGGCGGAAGAACTATGAACAGAGCTGTTTCCTGGTTCTGTAAAATATTTTTAGCACCCATAGTCAAGAGATTATTTATCCGACAGGTAAAAGGATGGGGTAATTTGCCTGACAGGAATTTTATACTGGCCACCAACCACCAAAGCCATCTGGACGAAATAGCCAACGGCTATATCTGCGTACCCCGAAGATTCCATTTTATAGGACAGACCGATAACTACGAAGGCCTGGCCAAGCTGATATTATACATTGTCTACTTTATAGCAGGCGTTATTCGCCTCAACAGAAAAGATGAAGGCTCGAAAAGAAAAGTGATAGAAGAGGCGATAGAATTTGCAAAGAAAGGCGACAGTTTGATTATTTATCCCGAAGGCACCAGGACCAGGACCGGAAAATTGGGGAGAGGAAAATGGGGAGTAGCGAAAATTTTTTTTGAGACAGGAACCCCTATTCTTCCGGCCGCCATCAGCGGCACCTTCAAACTGCTGCCCCCGGGCGGAAAACTGAAAATTAAAAGAATCATTAAAATAAACATTGGAAAGCCCATCTACTTTGAAAAAGAGCTGGAGGGAAGAAAGAAAGAAGAATTGAACGATATAGAAAAAAGGGATTTTCTTATCAAGATAACGGACAAGGTAATGAGGGAAATAGCCTTATTAAAGTCTCAGATGGAAGAAAAATGAAAACACTTTTTGTTTGGTTCTGCAGGCTTCTCACGCTGCCTGCCGCCAACCTTTTTACGGACAGGATAGAGGGTAGGGAGAATATACCCCAGCAGGGAAGCTTCATTGTGGCCTCCAACCACATAGACAGTTTAGATTACTGGTTTATCGGCAACGTACTGAAAGAAAAGCTGAGAAGCTTGCGTTTCGTGGGCGCTCTGGATACCATTATGACTGCTGTCCAATCAGGCCTTCTTTATTATTTTTCAGAGCCTATAATCATTAACAGAAAGGCGGGTGACAGAAAAACCATTATGGAAAAAATGATAAGCTGTCTGGAAAAAGGGGAAATTGTCGTGCTCTTCCCGGAAGGAGATACCAACAGAAAGAGAGGATTGCTGAGAGGAAAAACCGGCGTGGCGGAATTAGCCCTGAGAAGCGGCTGCCCCGTTTTGACCATAGGTCTCAGCAGGGTGCCGTATTCTGCCAAAAGGATAGTATCCATAGGAAAACCTTTAAGGTTTTCAGAAGAGGAAGGAATAAGTGAAGATAACGGCCGATATTACAAACTTTTAAGAAAGACTACCGACATTATAATGAGAGAAATATCAATCCTTTCAAAAAAACCATACATTTATGGAGATTAAAAAAATCCTTGTAGCCAACCGCGGAGAAGTGGCCTTGCGGATCATAAGAACCTGCCGGGAAATGAATATCAAGACGGTAGCTCTCTGCCCTACAGTGGGACAGGAGCATAATTTTCTGGAAACCAGGTTGGCCGATGAATACTATTTCCTGGAAAAGGAAGGAGCAGCCGGGTACCTTGATATAAAAAAAATCATAAGGATAGCCAAGGCTTCCAGGGCCGATGCCATCCATCCCGGTTACGGTTTCTTGTCGGAAAATTGGAGATTTGCCAGGCTCTGCGAAAAGCACAGGGTTCGTTTTATAGGTCCCCATTTCAATACTTTAAGGAAGCTGGAAGATAAGGTTGAAGCCAAAAGAATTGCCCGAAGAATCGGAATACCCACCCTTCCCGCAAGTAACGGACCGATTAAGACAAAAAGAGACCTGGTAAAATGGGTTTACCGGATAAAACCTCCTTTTATACTCAAGGCCCAAAAGGGAGGAGGAGGCATAGGGATAAGGGTAATTGACGGAAAAATTGATTTTGGAGACCTCTTTAATATTTCGGACGGTATCCAGAGGCAGATTGCCACTGCTTTTTCTGAAACAGACTTCTTCCTGGAAAAACACCTTCCTAATGCCCGTCACATCGAAGTCCAGGTGCTGGGAGACCGGAAAAAAGTTGTTCATCTGGGAGAAAGGGAGTGCACCATTCAGAGAAGATTCCAGAAACTATTTGAAGAAGCCCCTTCCCCTTTTCTCAACGAAAAAGAAAGAAACAATATAAGAAACCTGGCGGTCAAATTTTCCGCAAAACTTAAATATAATGGAGCAGGAACTATTGAATTCTTAATGGATGAACACAAGAACTTCTATTTTCTGGAAGCCAATCCCAGACTCCAGGTGGAACACCCGGTCACCGAAGCCATCACTGGAGTGGATATTGTGGAACAGCAGATACGAATAGCCCAGGGCCAGGAAACCTCTTTTTCCCAGGGTGACATCAACTTCAATGGCTGGGCCGTGGAGGCTAGAATAAATGCTGAAGATACCCAGAAAAACTTCATGCCGACCCCGGGCGTAATCCAGAAGTATATCCCTCCCGGAGGCCAGGGGATATTTCTGCATACCTTCCTGCATGAGGAACAGGAAATTTATCCTTACTTTGACTCTCTGCTGGCCAAAGTAATCTCACATGGGAAAACCAGAGAAGAGGCCATAGCCCGACTAAAGAGGGCTCTGGGAGAAATGGTGATAGAAGGAGTACCCACCACCATTCCCTTTTTTAACCTTCTGGTAGAAAATGACGCTTTTCTCCGAGGTGACTTCACCACTAACTTTATTGAGAAAAGCAAAATTCTTGATAAACTCTCCTGCCAGCCCTGTTTTCAAAAGCCCCCCCAGAAAAAAGAATTAAGCAATAAGGAGTTAGCCGATATAATATTCCAGATTTACAAAAGTATCGGACAAAACGGAAACGGCCCTTTGAACAAGGGCGAGGGTAAGGTTTCCAGCTGGATTATGGCAGAACGCCTGCGGATGTTCCGCAAATAATAATTATGAAGGAAAAAAAGTTTAAACTGAATATCAGGAATAAAGAATATGTAGTGGAAATAAAGCCCGAGGGGACAGACTCTGTTAAAATAAAAGTGGGAGGAGAAGAATTTAACTTTAAGCAGAAAGGTGGTGAGAAGGGCCAAGGTCTTTCCCTTGCCGGAACTTCCCTGCCCAAAAAAAATTTTGGGGAAAAAGAAATAAGAGCTCCCATTTCCGGTACGGTTTCTGAAATTTTCGTGGCGGAAGGAGAATCTATAGAAAAGGACAGGAAGGTAATCCTCCTGTCTGCCATGAAAATGGAAAATGAAATTGTTTCAGATTCCAAAGGAAAGATAAAAAAGATTAAAGTGGAAAAAGAACAAAACGTGAAGGAAGGAACCGTATTAATTATAATGGAATAATTATGAAAATTGAGAAATATAAAAAAGTTTCCTCCACCAATATTTTAGCTAAGGGGAAAAAACATAAACCCTGGCTGGTTGTCTGGGCCGAAGAACAGACGGCGGGCCACGGCAGAAAAAAAGATTTCTGGTTTTCCCCGAAAGGCGGCCTTTATTTTTCCGTAATCCTGCCGAAAAGCACGGTGGAAGACATACAGACTCTTACCATCCTGGCAGCTTTTGTGGTCGCCAAGGTTATCAAGGAAAACTTCGATTTAGAACCTCTTATCAAGCTGCCCAATGACGTCTACATTAACCGGAAAAAGGTGGCAGGCATCCTTACGGAAGCCGTCATAGGGTCTGAGGTAAAATTTTCCATTATGGGTATCGGCCTTAATACCAATATAGGCAAGTTCCCCGCGGAACTGGAAAATACCGCCACTTCACTTAAAATAGAAATTGGGAGGAAGGTGGATAACAGGGATATTATCAATCAAATAGTTAAAGAACTTAAGCATCAGTTGAAAATAATAAGCGAATAACATAGGGTGAAAATAAAGAAGATATGAGCTTTGAAGAAGACATTAAACAATTAAATAAGAAAGAAAAAGGACTCAACAACCCCGAATTGGCCGAGAAGCAGCATCAGAAAGGGAAACTTACCGCCAGGGAAAGGATTGAGCTTCTTCTTGACCTGGAAACCTTTGAGGAGCTGGATCCTTTTGTTGAAACCAGGTTTACCAAATTAGGACTTGAGGAAAAGAAGGTTTCCGGGGATGCGGTCATAACGGGCTTTGGAAAAATTAACGGCCGTCAGGTTTGCGTATACAGCCAGGACTTTTCCAAGATAGGAGGGTCGCTCGGAGAAATGCATGGAAAAAAGATAGTCAAGGTCATTAGATTAGCTAGAAAAACGGGCAGTCCCGTTATCGGCATAATAGATTCTGGTGGAGCCAGAATCCAGGAAGGAATATCCAGTTTGGACGGCTACGCCTCCCTGTTCCGGGAAATGATAAAGGCTTCCGGTATTATTCCTCAAATATCCGTAATAGCAGGGCCTTCTGCGGGAGGCGCCTCATACGCCCCGGGCCTGTCCGATTTCGTATTCATGGTGCGGGGAATCTCGCAGATGTACATTACGGGTCCCCAGGTTATAGAAAAAGTTACCGGAGAAAAGGTTTCTTCTGAGGGTTTGGGAGGGGCTGAGGTACATAACGCCAAAAGCGGATGCGCTCACTTTTCATTCAATTCGGAAAAAGATTGCTTTTCAGCTGTTAAAAAACTGCTTTCGTACATTCCTCAGAACAATCTTGAGAATCCTCCCAGAGAAAGAAGCCTGCTGGCAGAGCTTTTCGAACAAGAGGAAAACTACCGGCTTCTGGAACTGGTTCCGGAAAAAGACGAGAAGGGGTATGATATGAAAGAAGTGATCGCGGAAATAGCGGATAAAAACTCTTTCTTCGAAATCCATCCCCATTTTGCCGCCAACGCCATTGTAGGTTTAGCCAGAATGGGAGGAATGGTAGCGGGCATAGTAGCCAACCAGACTAAATCCATGGCCGGCACCCTGGATATTGATTCCTCGGATAAGATAGCCCGTTTTGTAAGATTCTGCGACGCCTTCAATATCCCACTTATCAACCTGGTAGATACGCCGGGATACCTTCCGGGCGTGGACCAGGAAACAAGAGGCATCATCAGGCACGGAGCCAAGGTGCTCTATGCTTTTTCGGAGGCATCTGTTCCTAAAATAAGCCTTATACTGCGAAAGGCTTTCGGCGGCGCCTATATCGCCCTGGCTTCCAGGAAATTAGGATACGACACCGTACTGGCCTGGCCTTCGGCCCAAATTGCCGTCATGGGTCCCGAGCAGGCAGTGAAGATTATCTACAGAAAAGAGCTGGAAAGAAGCAAAAATCCCGGAAAATTGGAAAAAGAAAAAATAGAGGAGTTAAAAAAATCCTTTCTCAACCCCTATGAAGCGGCTGAGCTCGGCCAAATCGATAAGATAATAAATCCGGCCCAGACAAGAATGGTTTTGATAAAAATACTGGAGTCCCTGCTTAACAAAAGGGAAAGCCGACCCCCCAGGAAACACGGCAATATCCCCTTGTAGATTATGATTCTTTTTTTATCAATATCCGTACTTTCTTACCTTGTCGGTTCAGTATCTTTCGGCCATATCGTAGCCAAATACCGAGGAATCGACATTACCAATATAGGGAGCAAGTCCGCCACCGCCACCAACGTGGCGCGGGCAGCGGGATGGAAATGGGGCAGTCTGGCGGCCGTACTTGATTTTTCAAAGGGAGTTCTGCCTGTCTTATTGTTCCGCCCGCTGCTTGAAAATGATTGGCAATTAATGGCGGTAGCTCTAGTGCCGACCATCGGACATATCTTTCCTGTTTTTTTCAAGTTTAAGGGAGGTAAGGGAGGTTCTACTTTTCTGGGAGCTTGCCTGGGATTAGTCGGAATAAAATTTTTTATTCCGGCATTTGCAGTATGGCTTCTCCTCTTCGCCGCCACAAAAATCACTGCCCTGGCCAATCTGCTTTTCCCCTGGTTATTTTCAATCTTTCTCTACTTTTTCTTTCCCCAATATCTTGCCTTCGGGATAACGGGAGCTCTCATTCTCTCATTTGCCTTAAGGGAAAATATCAAACGTCTTATCCGCCGGGAAGAACCCAAAAGTCCCCTTAAGCTTTAACTTTATGAATTGGACCAATCTTTCAATAATTGTACTTTCCTACCTGTTGGGTTCTATCCCCTTCGGCTACATTATTACCCGCCTTACTACCCAGCAGAACATCCTGAAGATAGGGTGGCGGAAAACTTCCGGCTCTAATGTATTTAAGAACATAGGCAAGTGGCAAGGTGTGGCAACCGGCATACTGGACGTGGCTAAAGGATATGCAGCCGTCAGGATAGCCCAAAGGTTCAATCTTCCTCCCAGCCTCCAGGCCCTGGCCGGAGCGGCTGCGGTAGTAGGGCACAACTGGTCCTTCTTCCTGAAATTAGCCGGAGGCAGAGGAATAGGCACTTTCGTGGGAGCGGCCCTGGCTCTCTCTCCAAAAATAATAGGTTTTTCTCTAATCCTGCCCGTCCTGATGGCCCTAACCTGGAATGCCGCCGAAGCCACTATTCTGCTTTTGATTCTTTTCCTGGTGCTGTCTGCCCACTTTAATAAATTCAGCCCGGTGGGCACCTTCGGCATCCTTTGTCTGGCTCCCATCTTTCTAAAAAGACTCAGTCCTCTTACCGAATTAATGG
This sequence comes from uncultured Candidatus Saccharibacteria bacterium, assembly GCA_964514375.1. Classification (GTDB taxonomy): domain Bacteria; phylum Patescibacteriota; class Minisyncoccia; order Minisyncoccales; family JANBVM01; genus CAZEQH01. The sequence goes on along the minus strand of CAZEQH010000001.1, from coordinate 31,396 downwards.
CGAGGAATGCCAAGAGCAAGAAACACATTTTTAAAACCGAAATAATAAAAAACAGGTTGGTCTTCGACGACGACAAACCCTATAAGGAGCCGAGAATCAAAAAGGTAGTCCGGTGCTTGACTAAATCATAATTTTTGATAGGATAAAAGAGTCCGCCCTAAAATCGGACATTTTTTTGAAATAATATCAGCTGTTAATCTAAATAAAAATATATGAATTTTAAAAATTTTGCCTCAGCTATCGCCCAAATTGCGGAAGAGAAAGGTCTTCCCAGAGAGATAGTAGTGGAAACCATTGAACAGGCGCTGGCTGCGGCATATAAAAAAGACTATGGAGAAAAAGGACAAGTCATCAAGGCTGAACTGGAACCAGAGACAGGTGAGGTTAAGTTTTGGCAGATAAAGCTAGTTGTCGACAAAGACATGATTTATTCCGAGGAAGAGTTGGAAGCAATGAAGGAAACCAAAGCCGCCGACCAGGAAGAGGGAGACGAAGAAAAAGGTAAAATCCGTTTTCATCCGGAAAAGCATATTATGGTAGAAGACGCCGAAAAGATAAACTCTGAGATAAAACCGGGCGAGGAACTTATTCTGCCCCTGGAACCTCATCAGGATTACGGACGCATCGCAGCCCAAACCGCCAAACAGGTGATTATGCAACGCATCAGGGAGGCAGAAAAGAAAATGGTCTTTGAAGAATTTAAATCAAAGGAAGAACAAATAATATCCGGGGTTGTACAAAGAATAGAAGGAAGGAACATCTTACTGAACATTGGGAAAACTTTGGGAGTTCTTACCAGAGAGGAACAAGTACCCGGGGAATTCTATCGGCCGGGCCAGCGCTTGAAGCTGTACGTCTTAAGGGTGGAGGAAACCCCTAAGGGTCCTAAAATTTTTCTTTCCCGCGCCTATCCTAAGCTGGTTTCACGGCTTTTTGAGCTGGAGGTGCCCGAAATAGCTTCGGGGTCCGTAGAAATAAAATCAATCGCCAGGGAAGCAGGCTCCAGAACCAAAATAGCCGTTTTTTCCAAAGAGGAAAGCATAGACCCCATAGGAGCTGCTGTAGGCCAAAGAGGAACCAGGGTGCAGGTAATCATAAACGAACTGGGAGGGGAAAAAATAGACATCGTCGAATACTCAGACGATCCCAAGGAATACCTTGCCAACGCCCTGAGTCCGGCAAAAGTGGTGGAAATAAAAATTCTTCCCAAAAACAAGGCCTTAGCTATAGTCCCGGAAGACCAGCTGTCGCTGGCTATCGGCAAAGACGGACAGAACGTCAGGCTGGCCGCCAAACTCACCGGCTGGAAAATAGATGTTCGAAGTCCTTCTGATGAAAGAAAGATTGATGTAGACGAGGAAGATGATGAAAAGGAGCCGAAAAGTGCAGAGGGTGCGGAGGTCATGAAGGAAGAGGAAGATAAGAAAAGTGAAAAGATTGCAGAGGACGTAAAGGAAGAAGAGGGAAAAGAAGAAAAAGACGAAGGAAAAGAGGGGGAAGAGGAAAAAAAGACGAAAAGGCAAAAACGGTTAAAAAAACAGACAAAAAATAATTAAAAATCACTACACTACTATTATGAAACCTAAAAACAACAACATCATTCCCAACGTCGTGGAGAAAACCCAGCAGGGATGGCGGGTGTATGACATTTATTCCCGGCTCCTGAAAGAAAGGATTGTTTTCCTGGGAGGGCCTATTGTCGACCCCATAGCAAACTCCATTATTGCCCAGATGCTTTTCCTGGCTTCCCAGAACCCCAAGAAAGACATCCAGTTATACATTAACTCACCGGGTGGAGTGCTGACCTCGGCCTTAGCCATCTATGACACCATTCAATATATAAACTGTCCGGTCTCAACCGTTTGTGTAGGGTCTGCTGCTTCGGGAGCTGCCGTACTGCTGGCTGCAGGAGCCAAGGGGAAAAGGTTTGCCCTGCCCAATGCCCAGATTCTCCTGCACCAGGTAGCCGTAAGTGGGGTGGGAGGACAGGCCGTAGAGATTGAAATTGCCGCAAAACACATCATCCGGCTTAAAGACAAGGTAAATCACATAATTGCCAAACACACCGGCCAGAACTTAAAGAAAGTAGAAAAAGATACCGACCGCGACTTCTATCTGTCTCCGGAAGAAGCCAAGGAATACGGAATTATAGACCAGGTGATTAAAACCAAGGAGTAAAAATAATTATCTATCACATCAAAGCCCGGGATCCGCCAGCTGGCAGGAGACCCGGGTTTTTGGTTGTGATAAAATGAATAAAGAGGCATGGACATTTCCCCTTTTCCATAGTAAGATATTAAGGTATTATCGCCAGGCCCCCGTAGCTCAATTGGCAGAGCAGTTGCCTCTTAAGCAATTGGTTCCAGGTTCGAGTCCTGGTGGGGGCACACTTAGAGAGAAATTCTAAATCCCAATATCCAAATCCCAAATAAATTCGAAGCATCAGAATTCAAATACAAAGTTTTCGACTTGCTTAATTAGAAATTTGGTTATTGGTATTTATTTGGAGCTTGGAGTTTAGGATTTGGGATTTGAAATTATGGTGGTCGTAGCTTAATTGGCAAAGCGCCTCGTTGTGGCCGAGGAGATGTGCGGGTTCGATTCCCGTCGACCACCCCTTCGACTTCGCTCAGGGCAAGCCCATGAAAACCCTCATAAACGGAGGGTTTTAGTAGTTAGTATTTGGTTTTTAGTAATTTGACTCTATGCTCTCGGTAGCGAGAATCAAGCTGTATAAAAGTTTTTTCAAATTTTGATTTTTAGAGTATAATTAAATAATATGGAAGAAGAAAAAGAAAAAAAGAAAGGTGACAACAAATTAATGGAATTGACCCTTTATTTCGCTGTAATGCCTATCGCGTTGTTTCTTATAGGAATAATGTTCTTCCCAGAACTCCCTCGTAATCCATCTCTTCTCCAGCAGGTTGTATTCTTCTTGATTATAACAGGAATTTTTGTTTCTCCTATATTGGCCATCATCTTAGTTATAGTAGCTTTTATAAATAAATGTAAAATCAAGGAGAAAACAGAAGACATAGGCGCTAAAAAGAATTTAAGTAAGGAAAAGATTATGCTAGCTATCATTCTTTTGTTGGCAATCTGGATGGTTATTTTATTTTGGTTTTTTCTAATTAGATAATATGGAAGAAAAATTACAAAAAGAGAGGATTACTAAACTAGCTATTGCGTGTTTTGTTTTCGCCGTTGTAATACCTATAATATCCTTTCTTATAGGAGTAATGTTTTATCCGAAAACTCCTCCAGATATTGAATCCCCTTTCCACTGGTTTATATACTCAATAATTACAGCGGGTATGCGTTTTTCTCCTTATTTATCACTTCTTTTCGGAGTACTGGCCATAATAGCAATGATGAAAAGCAAAGAAGCAAGTATTAAAAACAACCTTAAGGAAGTGATTTTATTGATTATTGGTCTTTTAATCCCAATTTTAATGCTGGTATACTCATTAAAAACATATCTAGTTAATTAGTCTTTATTAAATGGCAAGTTCGAACCTGGTCGCGTAGACCACCCTGCCAACCCGGGATTTAGTCCCGGGTTTTTGGTATAATTGGGTAATGAAAAAAGTAGATTATTTCAAAATAATCCATAAATATATCAAGCCGGATTCACCCGTTTATCCTCTATATATTATCCATGCAATTTTAGTTACGACAAAAGCAGTTAAAATTGGTAAGAAACTGGGGCTTTCTGAAGAACAGATTAGTTTTATTGAAGAAGCATCCATGCTGCATGATATTGGAATAATACACACGAAAGATGAAGAAATACATTGCACTGGAAATAGGCCCTATATACTGCATACATTAGAGGGTCAAAAGATTTTAGAAACAGAAGGTCTATCTGAATATGCGAGAGTAGCAAGAAATCATATTGGCTTAGGTATCACAAAAGAAGAGATTATTAACAAAGGGCTGCCTTTTCCGCCAGAAGATATTATGGCAGACAGAATAGAAGACAGGATTATTAGCTATGCTGACCTCTTCTATTCAAAAACACCAAGTCTGCTCTGGCAAGAATTAAGTTTTAAGGAGGTCGAAAAGAATATTGGTAAGTTTGGTAAAGATAAACTGAAGATATTTCACAGTTGGCATAAAGAATTCAGTTAAATATTGCAATTATGTAGTATGGAAAAAACATTCACAGAAGAAGAGCTAGTGGAGTTAAGAAAAATCGAAGGAGAGATTACCGGCGATTGCATCATGCTTGATTTTGACTTTATCCTGGAACAGAAAGGAGAGAAGGAGTTAAAAAAAATAGAGGACGCGATGGCAGAAGCAGGTTATACAGTCAATCACAAAAATATTAAAAGAACCGCTCTTTATCCTGTAGGAGCACTTGTTGCTCTTGATATCGCCGTCAGTAAAATTTTTAATTACAAAGAAAAGGATTTTGAAAAAATGGGAAGAACTGAGGCCAAAATTTCTTCTATGCTCATAAGGGCTTTTATGAGATACTTTGTTTCCATCGATATGGCGGCAAGGAACGCGCAAAGGATGTGGGAAGCACACTATAAGTTCGGCAATTTAAAAATTACAGAATACGATAAGAAGAAAAGATACGCTATTGTAAGGATTGAAAATTTTCGCACTCATCCCTTTTTGTGCTACGTTTTTAAAGGTTATATAGCCGCTATTCTCGAAATGATTATCGGAAAGGATCCGGTTTGCAGAGAAACGAAATGTATCCATAGGGGTGACGAATATCATGAGTTTATCTTGAGCTGGTAGGATAATCCGCCTCGCCTGGTTGCACAGACCACGTAAAACCACCCGAAGAGGTGGTTTTTAGCGGGTTGTTTAAAATATTGTTAAAAGATTATAATGTAATAATCCTTCAAAATAACACTATCATGGAGAGAGAACAAAAAATTAAAGAGGAAGAATAATTGCGAGTATTCTTGTACTTTGTTACGTAAAGCTATGAGAAAGATACACAAAATAATAGCGGTTGTCGTCAAAGACAATAAATTTTTAATGGTCCGCAAAGTAGGTAAGGACATGTGGACTAGTCTGGGCGGCAGAATCGAACAGGGAGAGACGGAAGAGGAATGTTTGAGACGGGAGATCAAGGAAGAATTCAATTGCGAAGCCGAGATTGTTAAAAGGCTGGGCGATTTTGAAGACAAAGCAGTTTTTGATGAGGCAATAGTCAGGCTATCGGCTTATTTAGTCAACCTGAAAGGAAAAATTCAATTAATTGACCCGGAATTGGAAGAATACAGATTTGTAGGAAAAAACTATAAAAGACAGAAGATAAAACTCCCGCCGTCCATAGAGAATCAGATTATACCTTTCTGTATCAAGGAAAAAATTATTGACTGGTAATTTATCTCAAAACGCTTCTAGTATAACTGTATGGTGTTGGATATAGAATTATTCTATCTTCTTAATAACTTCTCCGGCAAATCCCGGCTTTTTGATATTTTAGTAGTATTCTTCGCTTCTTATTTACAGTATTTTGTCGTTGCCACCTTTCTTCTGTTCTTGTGTTTTTCAGTGTATTCAAAGAGAGAAAAGCTCTATATGTTCTGGACAACCGTAATATCAATCATTGTCGCCCGTCTCGGAATAACAGAAATTATTCGTTTCTTTTACCATCGTCCTCGCCCCTTTCTCGCCTTTCAGGTCCACAAGCTCTTATCAAACGGGTGGTTTTATTCCGACAAAGAATGGTCATTTCCATCCGGTCATTCTGCTTTTTTCTTTGCAATGGCAGCCGCTATTTATTTTTACAATAAAAAGTGGGGTATCGGCTTTTTTACCGCCGCTGTTTTGATGAATATAAGCCGCATTATCGCAGGGGTGCATTATCCATCAGACATTCTGGCCGGAATGATTATCGGGATGCTTACTGGGTATATAACTTCCTATTTTACCGGGCGGTTTTTTGCTAATATTAATATATGGAAGAAATAATTTCCAAAGATGAGCTGGAGAAGATAAAGAAGATAAAAGGACAAGTAAGAGGTTTGGCGTTGAAAAACTATGGAAGATACATTCTCCAGGAACACAAAAAAGAAGGGCTGAAAAAATTGGAAGAGGCATCGCAGAATCTCGGATGTCCGCTAAAGTATAATGAGATAAGCGCGATGTCTTTTTATCCTCTGTGGTGGAGTTTCCTCGCTTTCGCCATTATCAAAAAGCTATTTCATTATGACGAACAAAAATTTCAGGGAATGGGGAGATTCTGCTTCAAACTTCCTAATCTCTTACGGCTCTGGTTAAAATATTTGATTTCCATCGACAAGGCAGCTGAATCCGCCCCAAAAATGTACAAGATGATGCTTACCGTAGGGGAGCTTACGGTGCCGGATTACAGTGAAAAACAGAGGTATGTCATTATCCGCATGAAGGATTATCCCGTTTATCCCATTGATACGCCGCGCATTTACTGCCATTTTCTTATTGGATACTACTGCACTGCCATACAGATAGTGACGGGGAAAAAAGTAACGGGGGAGGAAATTAACTGCGTTTACAAGGGGGATAAATATCATGACTTCCTGCTGAAGTGGTAGTGATTATTATTGGTATTTTCATTCAAAAACCCGGACACTCAGTCCGCTTTTTTGTTTGACAGGGAGAATAAGAAGGCTTAAAAAGAGCTTATGAGTCTTAGAGAACTTTTAAAATTAAAGAAAAAAATAGAAAAAAAGGCTGAAAAAATCAAAAAGGATGCGGAAAAATATAAAGAGCAAATCAGAGAATTTAAGGACCTGTTCGACGAACTCATAGCGGAAGAACTTATCTCTGCAAAGCAGGTCACAGAATTAGGAGCTTTTTATGAAAGGGCGAGAATGCATCGCAGACCGCTTGATTTTTAAGCCAATCACTGGTGCGTCTCGCACCACTTTTTATTAGAAAAAGGTTTGCTCCATAAAGACTATAAGGGCTATAATAAGAGTATGAGGAATCCCGAAACATTAGAATTAAAAGAGGAAAAGGGTTGGGAAAAAGTTGCCTTGATAAGTAGTGATTACCACATTCCCAGAATTAAAGCGTTATTTGAGAAGGCCTTACGGGAAGAAAAAGACAAGGATATAAAATTAGAATTAGATTATGTTTCAGCTGAAGAAAAAGTAAAAGAGTCCCATCCCGGCAGATATGACGATATTATCGAACAGGCATATAAAACCGGGGACGCCCAGAAAAGATTGAAAAGCGAGAAAAGAGGTCTGGAAGATATGGAAAAGGGCACTTACGCCGAAAGAGAGTTCCAGCTTGAGGAAGAAAAATAAAGAAATAACAGTGCCTTGAATTAAGCTGCTTAATATAATGCACAATCACAAAAATTTTATGGAACCGCCAATCACCAAGGAAAAGTTTAAACAATTAATAAATCTTAAGGGGGAGATAAGAGGCAACGGCATAAAAAACGACGTTGATTTTTTTACGGAGCAGGAAGGAGAAGAAGGACTAAAAAATTTAGAGAAAGCAATGAAAGATCTGGGCTATCCCATAGAGTATGACAAGATAAAGAGGATGGAACTTTATCCTGTAGGGGTCGAAGCCGTCACCCTAACACTCATCCAAAGAATGTTTAACTACGATAACCTGATGTTCCAGAAAATGGGCAGGGCTGAAATCAAACATTCCATTTTAGTGAGGCTTTTCATGAAATATTTTCTTTCCTTAAACAGAATGGCAAAAGTAGTACCCAGGATGTGGCATACCTACTATACTATAGGAGAAATGTCCGTTGAAAAGTTAGATGAGAAAGACGGATATGCGGAGCTTATCTTGAAAAATTTCCATACTACACCCCTGGTGTGCGAGACCTTTAAGGGGTATCTGCCTACTCTGGTTCAGATGATTGTCAAAAAACCGGTCAGTTGCGAAGAAAGAAAATGCATCCATAAGGGTGACGATTATCATGAGTTCGTTCTGAATTGGTAAAATATCTTATAAAATAATACCTTTGACTTATCAAATTAACCGTTATTATATTTTATGGAACCGCCAATCACCAAGGAAGAGTTTAAACAATTAATAAGCGTCAGCGGAAAAGTCAGGGGGAGCGGCCCCAAGAATATCAGCGACCTTGTATTAAAAAGGAAAGGTATGGAAGGCTTGAAAAAATTGGAGAAGGCAATCACAGAGGCCGGCTATCCTATAGACTACAAGGACATCAAGCTGATGGACTTCTACCCAATGGGCCTAGCCTTTATCACTCTGCTATTGTCACAGAGATTGTTCTCTTTCAACGATAAAGACTTCCAAGAGATGGGAAAAATAGACGCCAGGGTAGGACCCATCAAAAGGTTATTCATGAGATTTTTGATTTCTCTGGATATGGCCGCAAATGAAGCCCCTAATATGTGGAGGAGGTATCATACGGCAGGGAACCTCAAAGTGGAAAATCTGGATAAAAGTAAAAAAACATTACTGCTCCGATTGGAAAATTTTAAGACCATTCCGTCTCATCTCCAGTATCTTATAGGGTATTTTTCCACTGTACTCCAGATGATTGTAGGAAAGGAAACTTCGTGCAGTATAAAACCCTGCCAAGGAAACGAAGAAGACTGTCATAAATTTTTATTAAAATGGTAAGAGCTTTAAAGGCCGAAATCTAATAATATTGAATCATATGGAAAACTTAAACATCTTGTCTCTCGGCTTAGCAGTCGGCTCAGCGTGGGCATTTCTTGTTCTTACAATAGGCATGACCTCTATCTTCGGGTGGGGAACGGTAATCGTAGAAGTATTGTCATCTCTTTATATTGGCTATACTCCTTCTCTCCTTGGAGCCGTTATAGGGGCTGTCTGGGCATTTACCGACGGCTTTGTAGGCGGGGTGATAATCGCCTGGGTTTACAACAAACTGGGAAAATAATATTAAACCATGCTTAAACCAACGAAATTAGCAAACGCCTCCTCAGTCGTAGCTCTCGCCTGCTACATTGTCTATCTGGTTGTGCTGACGGCTTTCCCGAAACTTATTCATATTTATGTGACCAGTATGTCCCCCGGGTTTAACCTGTCATCGATAGAATCAAATGATGTCAGCTCAGGTTTCAGTTTGCTGGGGGCAGCAATGATAGTTTTATCTGTTTGGGTACTTGTTTATGCCACTATCCGGCTTTATAACAACTTGGGAAAATAAACACCGGACTACCGAAAAAAGGGCAAGTCTTAAGGTGTTTTAATTTGCACATGGACTCTGAAAAATTCGAGCAGCTGGTCAATGAAGGGATAAGGGCTATACCGGAAAAATTCTTGAGGAGGCTAGATAATGTGGATATTGTAATAGAGGAGGAACCAACTGCACTTCAAGCCGAAAAACTGAAAGATAAAAAAAATTGGGCGGTATTCGGACTCTACGAGGGCATTCCTAAAACCAAGAGATGGCACTACGGTCAGGTCCTGCCCGACAAAATCACTATTTTCAAAAAAGCGATTGAAAGGGCGGCGCACTCTGAAGAACAAATAAGGGAAATCGTTAAAAATACCGTCTGGCATGAAATTGCCCATTATTTCGGTATGGATGAGGAAGAGGTAAGAAAGGCAGAAAATCGCAGAGAAAAGACAAAACATCTCAACTCTTGACAAAAGAAAGGATAGGCATTATAAAGCAAGATATAAATATATGTCGCGTAGTAAGAATTCCTTAGAAAAGTCAGCCTTGATAGTCTGCCTAGTACTCATAGCCGTAGGAATCTTTTTAAGAGACGCAATCGGTGTAATGCTGATAGCTGTGGGCGTATATCTTCTGCCCACAGTACTTACCGATTTGAGATCAGCCCAAAGAAACGAGCAAGAGGAAATGGATTTTGACTAAACGGGTTAACTTTAATTAAAACAAAAGAAGCGGTGACTGCCGCTTTTTTTGTTTTTTCTCCAGAGAAATTATGGTACAATATTTCAAAAGTCTTAAATTTGACTCTTTAAAACTCTATGAATAATAACCAAAAAGAACCTTCTTTACCTAATATCAATAAGCTGTTTGAGAAGACATGGCAAATTTATAATGCCAGACTTGGCACCTTATTGGGAATTACGGCAGTTCCCATGCTGATATTCCTGCCTCTTTTAATTATTGCCCTGGCCGCGGGATTTCTCTCTTTCGTAGTATCCTCGGCTATTTTCGATTTCAGCCCTTTAAAGGGTCTTCTGCTCTTGTGGTTTGTCCTGGGCGTAATTATTGTCGGGATTACTGCTGTCTGGTCTCACTTAGCCCTCATATACGCCATCGCGAAAAGCGAGGAGAAACCGGGGATTAGGGAATCTTATGGCAAAGTCAGAGGTAAGATAATGTCGGCGGCCTGGATTTCCATGCTTACCGGCCTGATAATAAGCGCGGGGTATCTTTTCTTCATAATCCCGGGCATAATATTCAGTATATGGTTTTACTTTTCCTTTTATGTCCTTGTTATAGAAGGGTTAAAGGGCACAAAAGCTATGTCCAGGAGCAAGAAATTGGTAAGCGGAAAATGGTGGGAGGTTTTTGTCAGAATGTTCCTTATGATGCTGGTGATTTCCGTGATTGTTTATCTTACAAGTTCCATTTCCAAAGCCATGCATATTCCCTTTATAGGCTCACTCTTTGACTTTATTGTCGCTCCCTTTCCGATAATTTATTCTTTGCTCATATATGAAGACTTGAAGAAAAACGAAAGCATACAAGAAAAAAGTCAGGCAGAGATTGTGAATCAATAATTAGCTGAAGATTTATAAGCCTGTAAAAAGCCCGAAAATTTCGGGCTTTTACTTTCAGATAAAGTTTATCAAGGAAGTCGTTTGACTTCTGGATAAAATATTATATAATTATGGTATGAAAATAATGAGTTTAAACAGCGGATTTTGGAATTATTTAGTTAATTTCTTAAAAAGAGAGTATGATTTTAAAGAGCATTATTCTAAATAGCCAATTTCCCATTTTGAATTATGAATCCGTTAATACTGTTAATCGGGGGTTTGTGCTGCCTTTCTATAGGAGTAATCCTCGGATATTATGTTCGTCAATCAATTGCCAAACGAGACTGGAAGACAATAGAGGCCAAGATTCAAAAGCGAATCGAAAAGGCCGCCAAAGAAACTGAAGGCATAGTCTCTCGGGCAAAGGAAAGGGCTTCTTTCATAATAGAGAGGGGTAAAAAAGAAGAAGAGGTTAGAAGAAGAAGACTTTTCAAAGCAGAACAACTCTTATCTAAGCGTGAAAGTATCTTGGACAAAAAGATATCTGATTTTGAGGTGAACCAACAGAAACTCCAGGAGAAAATAGAGAGAGTAAAGGAAATCAAAAATGATTTGGAGAACATGAGAAGGCAAGCCATAGAAAAGCTGGAGAAGGTTTCAGGTATCAGCAGCAAGGAGGCTAAGATGGAACTTCTGGATAAAGTAGAGAAAGAATATAAAATAGACATCCTGGAAAAAATCAACAAGATGGAACAGGAAGGCTATGAGCGATTTGAAATGAAGGCTAAAGAAATATTAGCTACTGCAATCCAAAAGTATGCCGTTTCCCAAGCTCAGGAGATTACCACCTCCACGGTAGCCCTCCCCAACGAAGATATCAAAGGAAGAATTATCGGAAAGGAAGGAAGGAATATACGCAGCCTGGAGAAGCTGACGGGTGTGGAAATTATTATTGACGAGACCCCGGAAACGGTGGTAATTTCAGGATTTGACCCCGCCAGAAGGCAAATAGCCAAAATGGCTCTGGAAAAGCTTATATTGGACGGAAGAATACAGCCAGCCAGAATAGAAGAAAAAGTTGAGGAAGCCAGAAAAGAGATAGACGCCCAAATTAAAAAAGCCGGAGAGACAGCGGCATATGAACTGGGAATGTTGGGACTGAACGAAAGATTACTGAAACTGCTGGGCAGATTAAAATTCCGGACCAGTTACGGCCAAAATGTGCTGCTCCACTCCATTGAAGTAGCTTACCTGGCTTCTTTCCTGGCACAGGAAATCGGAGCCAATGCTTCTGTCTGCAAAAAAGCTGGACTGTTCCACGATATAGGAAAATCGGTAGACCACCAGATTGAAGGCTCCCACGTGGACATCGGAATAAAGATTCTGGAGAAGTTCGGCATAGAGAAAGAAGTGATAGAAGCAATGAAATCCCACCATGGAGAATATCCTGTGAAAAGTATTGAAGCTGTAATAGTACAGGTTGCAGACCAAATATCAGGAGCTAGACCGGGAGCCAGAAAGGAAAGCCTGGAAAACTATTTGAAGAGGTTATCCGAATTGGAGGATATCGCAACCTCCTTTATGGGGGTCAAGAAAGCATGGGCTCTTCAAGCGGGGAGGGAAATAAGGGTCTTTGTAAGGCCGGAGGAATTAGGCGACCTCCAGTCTAAAAAATTAGCCAAAGATATCGCCAGTAGAATACAAGAAGAGTTGAGATATCCCGGAGAAATCAAGGTGACCGTTATCAGGGAAAGCAGGGCTATAGAATACGCAAAATAAACCATTCCATTTTAATTCCAAAACACGGCTTTTTAAAAGCCGTGTTTTTTAGTCTCTGAGGCAAGCGCCTTTTGGAACCGCTTCACTCTCGAATAGAGGCGAACAATCCTCGTTTAAAAATTATTTACAATTTTTGAGCGGGTGAAGGGAATCGAACCCTCATCACAGCCTTGGAAGGGCTGGGTAATAGCCTTTATACGACACCCGCCTTCGCTCGCGCGCCGTCGTCATAGCCTTTGGCGACGTACGACCTTAGCCTTCGGCGGCGGCGAACTTTAGCGAGGCAAGCCCGCTACGCTTCACTCCGGCGAAGGTTTTTACTCTGGGTGCTACTATCCCGTCGGGGTACCCAGATTTGAACTGGGACTAAATCCTCCCAAAGGACTCGTGCTACCATTACACCATACCCCGCGACATTAAGGGCTGTTTTTATCTTAGGAATGGAATTATTGTACTACTTTTAGAGTAGAGCGTCAATAAAAGATTTTCCAATATTTTTCTTAATCTTTTAGTGTGTTATACTTATTTTATGGATGAACCAAAACGAATTCTTGAGCAATTAAGCATATTTGGTCAGTGCAGAAAATACAATCTTTCTGTCTGGGAATGCCCTCAATTCCTTTTTTTGGTGATGGGGATTATTATTATCTCCTCTTCCATCACCGCCTACCTGATAGGTACAAGTTATCTAAACGACCCTCTGGAGGTTACCCTTCTCGTCCTTGCCCTAGGGGGAGCGTTGTTGGGGCTTTCTTACATCATAATGCAAAGCGTGGAAAGATTGGCAGAGGCCAACAGAATGAAGTCAGAGTTTATTAGTATCGCGACCCATCAGCTGCGTTCTCCTCTGGCTAACCTTCGCTGGATAATAGAGTTTTTGATCTCGGGAAAAATTAGGAAAGACAAAGAAAAGGAAATGGAATATTTTAAAATTCTCAAGGAAAATATTTACCGGATGCAGGAATCTATTTCTGATTTATTAACCGTATCCAGAATAGAAGCTGCCAAGCTGCCCATTAAAAAGAGATTCTTTTCCCTCAGAAGATTAGTTAATGATATTGTCTCCGAGTATAAGTCTTTTGCTCAAGCCTATAACGTAAAAATTATTTTAAAAACTCAGAGAAATCTTCCAAAGATTTTTTCCGACCCTCTCCATATAAGAATAGTGGTGGACAACCTGCTGGATAATGCCGTCAGGTATGAAAAAGAGAAGGGTAAGGTGGAAATAATCCTTTCAAGAAAAGGAAATAATGTATATTTTTCAATAGAAGACGATGGTGCAGGTATACCCAAGGGAGAAGAAAAATATATCTTCCAAAAATTTTTCCGGGCCAAAAACATCAGGGAATATCAAACCGAAGGCTCCGGCCTAGGCCTCTACATCTCTCAGGCCATCATCAAAAAACTTAAAGGTAAAATGGGCTTTACTTCTGAAGAAAATATAGGGTCGACGTTTTGGTTTATGCTTCCTATTAATTCTAGTCGAGAGGGTAAACCTTAATAAAATTATTAAAATTATGAAAAAAATACTTTTTATTGAAGATGAATCCGCTCTGCAAAAGACTTTCAGCGACGCATTAGAATCAGAAGGGTTCGAAGTAATATCGGCTTTAGATGGAAAAACTGGTCTTGGCCTGGCCGTGACGAAAAAGCCGGATTTGGTCTTACTCGACCTCATTCTCCCGAAGATGCACGGTCTCGACGTATTAAAAAGCATCAGGGCTAATGAATCAACGAAAACCATACCTGTTATAGTCCTGACCAACGTGGAATCTATAGATGAAATTGACAAGGCGATTAAATTCGGAGCTACCACTTACCTTGTAAAAACTAACTACACTTTAGAAGAGGTAGTAAGGAAGATAAAGAAAATCGTCAAAGGATAAAAAGACAACCGTCTTTTGGATTAGATTGTCAGAGCGTCAAGCTGCGTTTTTCCTATTTTTGCTGTCCCTATCAATCTATGAGAATAGAGTCCCAACAATTAAAAGCCTTCTTGCTCGACGCAGGGTTGATTAGTGAAGAAAAATTTGAGGAAGCGAAGAAAAAGGCTGAAAAAGGCAACCAGAAAGTAGGAGACATTCTGGTTTTAGAAGGCTTATTGACACAAGAAGAACTCATTAAACTGGAGGCTTATATCTTAGGCATTCCTTTTGTTAATCTGGAAAAGGAGAACATACCTCCTAAGATTTTAAAGATTATTCCAGAACCCATAGCTCGTTCTCATAATATCGTCGCCTTTCGCATAACCGGAGACAGATTGGAGGTTGCCATGCTCGACCCGGAAGACCTAGGAACTATAGGTTTTATTGCCAAGACAACCAACCTAAAAATACTCCCCAGATTAACCACTCCCGAATCCATTAAGAATGCTTTAAGGCAATACCAGAAAACACTTAAAGCCGAATTTGGAGACATTATTAGGGAAGAAGCCGGTGAAATAAAGTCTATTAAAGACGAGGAAGAAAAAACCGGAGGAATAGCAGAGAAAGCAGAGTTGGAAAAGATGGCCGAAGAGCTACCTATTATAAGGATAGTAGATACTCTTCTGAAACACGCCATCCTACAAAGAGCTTCGGATATTCATGTTGAACCGACAGAAAAAGAGGTCGTGGTAAGATACAGGATAGATGGAGTACTGCGTGATGCCATGACCCTGCCAAAAATCACGGCTTCCGGTATCGTGGCCAGAATAAAAGTATTATCCGATTTAAGATTAGACGAGCACCGCCTGCCTCAGGATGGGCGTTTTAAAATTGAGACCGAAGATTATAAGTTCTCCGTCCGCGTGTCTATCCTGCCGGTTTTTGACGGCGAAAAGATAGTCATGCGCCTTCTCCCGGAAACCACCAAAGCCTTAAGTCTGGAACAGCTGGGCTTTAGGGGAGAAAGTTTGGAACTTATTCAAAGCAATTTAAGAAAACCGGTAGGAATGGTCTTAGTCACAGGACCTACGGGTTCCGGAAAGACTACTTCCTTATATTCTATGATAGAGATACTTAATGACCCTACGGTTAACATCTCGACCGTAGAAGACCCCGTAGAATATCGGATGCCCAGGATTAACCAAACCCAAGTAAGCCCTAAGATAGGCTTTACCTTCGCAACCGGCCTCCGTTCACTGTTAAGACAGGACCCCAACATCATCATGGTAGGAGAGATAAGAGACAAAGAAACCGCCAGCCTAGCCATCAATGCCGCTCTAACCGGGCACATGGTCCTTTCTACGCTCCATACCAATACTGCGGCCGGAGCAATCCCCAGATTGATAGACATGGGATGCGAACCCTTCCTTCTTTCCTCGACATTAAATTGTCTTATCGCCCAAAGGTTGGTAAGAAAATTATGTCCGGACAGAGAAGAATACCGCCTCAAAGATGCTGAAATTAAGGAAATCGAAAAATTCTGCGACCTGGAAACGATACTGGAGATTCTTAAAGATGAAAAGATTGTAGAACGCAAGGCTACATGGAAAACCATCACCTTTTATAAACCGAAACAATCCCCAAAGTGTCAGGACGGATACAGAGGACGCTTAGGCATATTTGAAGTTATGCCGGTTACCGAAAGCATAAAGGAATTAATAATCAAGGAAGCTACTTCTGACCAAGTTCAGAAACAGGCCCAGAAAGAGGGCATGAAAACCATGATAGAGGACGGCTTTATTAAGGCCGCTCAGGGTATAACCTCCATAGAAGAAGTATTGAGAGTTATATCAGAATAATCATAAATCATTTTAATGCCTACCTATCTTTATACTGCCAAATCCTTGAAGGGCGAGGAAAAGAAGGGTTCTATGGAAGCCAGCGACCTTCAGGACTTATCCCAGAAACTGCGCCAGCAGAAATTTATTTTAATAAGGGCAAAACAGGAGGATGAAAAAAAGACTTCCGGTATATCGCTTCCCTTCGGTAAGGTTCCTTTGGCAGAAAAAATGTTCTTTGTAAAAAACCTCAGGGTCATGACGGTAGCAGGCCTCCCGTTGCCTAGGGCCATCGGTTCTTTAGCCGAACAGACGAAAAGTGAGAAATTCCGGAAAGCCCTGCTTAATATCAGGGAAGAAATTTCCAAAGGCAGGACTCTTTCTTCGGCCTTAGGGGATTATCCCGGCATTTTTTCCGAGCTCTTCCAGAGCATGGTAAAGGTGGGGGAAGAATCAGGAACTTTGGATAAAGTGCTGGAAAGCCTCAGTTTACAATTGGAAAAAGAGCATGAACTGAAGTCAAAAGTAATAGGGGCGCTTATCTATCCCTCTGTCATAGTGGTAGCCATGCTCGGGGTGGGAACGCTTATGCTGGTGACAGTTATTCCCCGTCTGGCTGCTACCTTTATAGAACTGGGTATTGAACTGCCGGCCACCACCAAGATAGTCATCGGCCTGGCTGATTTTCTGATTAATAGATGGTATCTAGCCCTGATAGGAATATTTTTAACCATCATGTTTTTCAGTCAGGCGGTCAAGAACGAAAACTTCAAAAAAAATTTAGACATGCTCTTCCTTAAAATCCCCGTAATGTCAGGCATCGTCAGGAGCACCAATTCTGCCTCTATGCTTCGGACCTTGAGCTCCCTTATCTCCGCCGGAACTTCTCTTCCCAGGGCACTGGAGATTACGGCCGGAGTACTGGGCAACTTTCACTTTAAAGAATCCATGATAGTGGCTTCGGAAAAAGTGAGGCGGGGGGAAAAATTATCTGAAGTCATTGAAAAGTACAAAGGGGTTTATCCTACGACCGTAATCCAGATGATAACCGTAGGAGAAGAAACCGGGGAAACCTCAACCATACTTTCAAAACTGGCTGACTTTTTTGAAGAAGAGGTGAGCGATACAACTAAGAATCTAACCTCCGTCATTGAGCCTGTTTTAATGCTGATAATAGGAGCTGCTATAGGATTTTTTGCAGTTTCCATGATTCAGCCTATGTATACAATGCTGGGGTCTATAGAATAATATGCGGTTCGGAGGAAAAACGCATTTGAAAAAAGGGTTTGTAAAAAAGAGGGGCGTATTCAATACTCTGGGTTTTAGTTTGGTGGATGTGATAGTAGGGACAGCCCTCATCTCCATCATTTTTTTGGGGGTTTTCGGATTATTCCGTCTGGGGACTAAGGTTGTAGGGCAAAGCCGGGCTAAGGTTACCGCAGTTGCTGTTGCCAACGACTATATGGAGAAAGTGCGAAGCCTGCCCTATGAGTCGGTAGGAGTAGTTGGAGGCTTCCCTGAAGGTTTATTGGAATCTTCTACCACTACCGTGATTAACAACCTCACTTACACCATAACCACCAGGGTAGATTACATAGTAGACGACACAGATGGATTAGTAAGCCCTGAAGATGACTGCCCCAACGACTACAAAAAAGTAGAGGTAACTGTGTCCTGGGCCGGAGGATACGGCGGAGAATTGAGTTTAGTTTCCAACTTCACTCCGGAAACTTTGTCCCAGGAATGCGCCGACGAGGGAGGAATACTTTCGGTTTCGGTATTCGACGCTTATGGGTTAATGGTCCCCGCTCCTCTTATTGAAATCAGGAATCCTACCACAGATGAACTTATCAAATCTGCCGTGCCGGATAATGGAAGCCATTATTTCTCCCTGAACAGCTCTACGTCTTATAAGGTGGTGGTTTCTAAACCCGGTTTCAGCACGGAACGCACCTACGGCATCGGCGAAATAGCAGACCCCAATAAATCACATCCCTGGATACTTGAAAATAAACTAACGGAATATTTTTTCTCGATAGACGAAACAAGTTCTTTTTCCGTACAAACTTCTTCTCCCTGGGGTGAGGATTACTTCTATGATTCCTTCACGGATGCCGGTAAGATTTCCTCCTCCAATAACACGGCTATCGGAGGAGGAGAAATATCCTTAGTAAAAAACGAGGGCGTCTATTTCTTAAATGGGAACGAAGATGCCAATATTTGTTCCTTTCCGGGCAGCAGCGGCGACTGTGCCCAATCATTTACAACCGGAGGTCAAGCCAAGCAGATTTCAGGGCTCCAATTATTTATTAAAAAGGCAACGAGCAGTCCGAGTGATATCTACGCAGAAATAAGAACTTCAAGCACTACCGGCCCCGTCCTGGGTACCAGTTTTCTGATAACAGGTTCTACCCTCCCCATTAATTTTGAGTGGGTGAACTTTACCCTGCCTTCTCCGATAAATTTATCTGCCAACACCCAATATTTCCTCAGGCTGCGTTCTGTGCCTGATTCTGTAACAAATGAAGGACAGGGCCCTATACTGTGGGGGTATCTTTCCAGCACCAGTTCACCTCCGGGGTACGCAGAGGGAAACGCCTTCCGCTATGTTGAGAAAAGCGAAGAAATATTAGCAGATTATGATTTTGCTTTCAAAATTTATGATGACGAATACACACCTTCGGGAGACGCCTTATCAATTTCCACAGCCCCAGGCGACCTTAGTAGTTGGAACCAATTTTCCTGGACAGACGCAGAGCCATTGTCCACCGATCTGAAATATCACTTTTATTATGCCTCCGGAACCGATTGGCTGCTCATCCCCGAAGGGGATCTGTCGGGCAATCAAGTAGGATTCGATTTATCTCCGGTAGATTTATCGAGTCTTGATACCAGCCCATATCCCCAGCTTAAAGTGGGGGCAGAACTTTCTACGGGAGACGCCGCAGCCAGTCCTACCCTTTACGACTGGCAGATTTCCTGGATAACTACCTCCGCCACACCCATTCCAAACGTATCTTTTGTGCTTCAGGGAAATAAAACCATAGGCAGCGACGGGGATGAAAATCCAGTTTACAAATATTCCGCCACCAGCACCTCGGGAGGAGACGGCAGTATTGCCCTAATGGGTATGGAATGGGATTTATATACTTTCGCAGTGCCCATTTCAGAAGGTCTTGATTTAATAGGAACCGACCCCGTTTCCCAGCCCATCGATTTGCCTCCGGACGGAGCCAACCAAAACGTAACGCTTTATCTGGAAGCCAATAATTCTTTGCTTTTAACTGTAAGGAATGACGAAACCTTAGAGCCCGTATTTGCAGCCTCCGCTCATCTTTATAACAGCGGACTGGGATATGATGTGACCCAAAATACTGACGCCAAGGGCCAGACATATTTTATTCCCCTGGAAACGGCCGTATACAACTTAGAGATAACGGCTGTAGGCTACACGGCAACCTCAACAAATATTAACATATCAGGAGATAAGGCCCAAACAATAAGAATGGAACAGATAGAATGATGATTTCTAAAACTTTATGACGTTTCATCTTAAAAGAAAAAACAAAGGATTCACTATAATAGAGACCTTAATTGTCACATTTGTTTTTACGCTGATTGCAGGAGCTCTCTCAGCCATGCTGGTGCTGGCTTATCGTAATTACGGATATATCTTCCAGCAGTCTCAGGCCATAGATGAAGCCAGGAAAGGTATTAAAACAATGACCAAGGAAATAAGAGAAGCGAGATTTGGAGACGAAGGCTCTTATCCTATTGAAAGGGCAGACAATAAGGAATTCATTTTTTATTCCGATATCGACAATGACGGAGACACAGAAAGGGTAAGGTACTCCCTTGGTACCGTCAGTGCGGGGGAACAGACAGAAGAGTGCGTTTCTTTCGGAACCGGAGGATTCTGCGACGCCGTCTTTTCCAGCTTCTTGTCGGGCGATCTGGAGCATGCGGAAGTCAAGATATATTTGGAGGGCGACCTCGGTCTGGCCTCAGAATACGTTGAAATATTTGCCGATGGAACCAAGCTCGGGGATGCTTGCGTTTCCGGATGCTCAGACTGTGCCGAAGCCTGGCAGGGAGTAGCCATTTTCGACGTTACAACTCAGGCCGCAGATGACTATATCCAGCTGACTGCTGACGGCAGCTCCGAAGTGGGCGCCTTCTGCGATTGGATAGAATCAAACCATTCCATCAAGGTAAAATTCATCTTTTCCTGGACCGAAGACCTCCCGGAATCAAGTAACGAATTTAAAAAGGGCGTCATAGAACCCACCGCTCCCCCGATTCAATATCCCTTAAGCGAGGAAAAAGTCTACACGATAAGTTCATACGTAAGAAACAGTCCTCCTATTTTCAGATATTTTGATGAAAACGGCCAGGAAATTTCCGACCGAGCCTCAAGGCTGAGGAACACCAAGACCATGGAACTTTATCTTATAATCAACGTTAACCCCAACCGTACGCCCAACGAATTTGAATTAAAGTCCTCGGTACAGTTGCGCAATTTAAAAGGAGAATAAAATGAGCAAAGGAATAATTACAACTTATGTTTTGGTCTTCGGCACTATTTTCCTGATTCTTCTGGGGGGGATTTTCGGATTCATACTGCTTCAGCTTAAGCAGAGTGCTCATGAAGAGGCCTGGAACAAGTCTTTGGACATAGCGGAAGCGGGGTTGGAATATTATAGATGGTGTCTAAACAATAAAATTACCGGAGACTGCGAGCTTGATAAACTCTATACGGATACCGAAGGAAGCGAAATCGGAAGCTTCTCCCTTCAGATAAATTCTGACATTAATTGCAGTGGAGAAGGGGCTGTTACTATCACCTCTTCTGGATGGACAAAGGGCTATCCCCAGGTGAAGAGAGAGGTGCAGGTGGTTTATGCTAAAACCTCCGTAGCGAAATACTCCTACCTGCTTAATGATAGCGTCTGGGCGGGAGCAGACAGGGAAATCAGGGGTCTTTACCATTCCAACGGAGGAGTAAGAATGGATGGGGAAAATCAATCCCTTGTCACGTCTGCCCAGCAGGAATGGGTATGCACTTCCTCCTTCGGGTGCGGCACTTGTCCGACAGACGCCAATCCTCCCTGCAGAATAGAGGGAACAAACTGTATATGTCCCGGAGTTTTTACTACCACATTAAACTCCCAGCCCGACCTTTTCACTTCTCCAGTCACACCCTTTGATTTTGATAAGATTACCATCGACTTAGCTAAAATAAAAGACCTTACGGACGGAAATCCCCAGCAATATTATTGGCCTCCTTCTACCGACATAGACCCGGAGGCTGACGGCTATCACATTAAATTAAGGAATGACGGTACCTTCGAGATTTGGATAATAACAAGCTTAAGCTCAACCTACGCCTACAGCCTGGAAGAAGGATGGCACTATGATTATTTCACCATCAGCGACGAATATCAGTTCGGCGACCCTATTATCGTAGATCCCAGCTGTTCTTTGGTCTTCGTGGAAGATAATCTCTGGATAGAAGGAGAAGTTGCAGGTAAAATCACTGTAGCTTCTGCCAATCTCATTGACCCCAACGAGGACACAAATGTTATTCTCCCAGGTAACATTATCTATACTACTACAGACGGCTCTGACGGCCTGGCGGTAATCGGAGAAAACAACGTCTTGATAGCGCCCGATTCTCCCAACGACATGAAACTGAACGGTGTGTTCGTAGCTCAGAAGGGGCATTTTGGAAGAAATCATTATCAGAGTAATATGAGAAACCTCTTGGAAATATTTGGCTCTATAGTCAGCAACGGCAGAGTAGGAACCAGGTGGACTTCCGGCGGTCATGTCATTTCAGGGTATCTCCAAAGGGAAAACTACTTTGACCAAAACCTTATCTATAACCCTCCCATGTTTGTACCTGCTACCGCCACGGAATTCGAGTTGGTAGATTGGGAGGAAATAGATTAATAAAATAATTTATTATTTGATATAATACTTAATATGCTGGATTTCTTAAATCTCCAACCAGAAGCCTTCGGGCTAGACGTTTCCGGTCTTTCTTTAAAAATAGCCAAGATCAAGAAGCGGGGCAAAGCTTTAAGATTGGTTTCTTTCGGAGAAAAAAGCGTTAGTCCCGGAGCCATCCAACAAGGAGATATTGTCAATCCAGAAGAATTAGCCAAAAATATCAAGGATTCTCTCAACAATATAAATGGGGAAAGATTAAAAACGAATTACGTAGTGGCATCGCTGCCCGAGAAAAAAGCTTTCTTTGAAGTAATACAGATGCCTAGACTTCCCGAAGAGGATTTGAGGTCCGCTGTAATATATGAAGCTGAAAATTACATACCTATGCCCATAGAAAGTATGTATCTGGATTTCCAGGTTATCCAGCCCGTCAAAAATCATTTAGACCATTTAGATGTCCTGGTTGCAGCCGTTCCCAAGGATACGGTAGACCCTTATCTTAACTGTCTCAAGCAGGCCGGCCTGGAACCTCTGGCACTGGAAGTAGAATCCCTGGCCATCAGCAGGGCTCTTATTGAGGGCGGCAAAACCACTTCACCTGTGTTGATTATAGATTTTGGGGCTACCCGAACCAGCTTTATCATCTTCGCCGGACACTCCTTAAGGTTTACCTCATCGATAAGCGTTTCTTCGGAAAATTTTACCGAAATCATTTCCAAAAATTTAAGCATCCCCCTGGAAGAAGCCGAAAAATTAAAAAGAAAATACGGATTGGAAGAAAAGATAAAAATGAAGATTAAAAAAGAGGATTCCGCCATTAAGAAAGAAAGGAGTAAAATATTCGAAGCTTTGGTGCCGGCATTGGTGGATTTAAACCAGCAAATAAAAAAGCATCTTGACTACTATCATACCCATGCCAGCCATGAGCATCTCCCCGAAGGAAGTAAAGGTGTTTCTAAAATCATACTGTGCGGAGGGGGAGCTAACTTAAAAGGATTGCCTGAGGTTTTGTCTCAGGAATTAAATTTACCAGTAGAAATTGGCAACCCTCAGACTAACATCCCTACCCAGGGGCAAAAGCCCATTATCTCTGCCGAGGCCGCAGTAGAGTATACAACAGCCCTGGGTTTGGCCTTAAGAACTATTGAAGAAAAACCTTATCATGATTAATCTCCTACCCCCTCAACAAAAAGAGAGTTTGCTGGAACAAACCCGGCTCAGACTGGTGATGATATTGGGTATTCTTTTCCTATCTTTCCTGATTTGTTTTTTCTTAAGCTTGCTTCTGGTAAAGAGCTATGTTTTAGCTTCCATAGAAACCCAAAAAATTATTTTAGAAGAAAGGAAAAGCATAATAAGTCTTAATCAAGATATTGAAAAGAAAATCAGGGAATCCAATACTCTGCTTTCCGATTTAGATGCCTTTTATCAGGAAGGAATCAGCGTTACCAGAGTTTTGGAAAAAATTGGGGCATTGCTCCCTCCCCAGACCTACCTGGGGGAATTCAGTTTCAACAAGGTAGAAAATAGAGGCGAGAAAGAAAGTCGCGTTTCAATATCCGGATACTGCCCTTCCCGGGAAAGCTTGCTTGAATTTAATGCGAGGCTAGAAAAGGAAGATGGCTTTTCGAATGTGGCATTCTCTCCTTCCAGCTGGGCCAAACCGAACGATATAGATTTTACTGTAAGTTTTAAGGTAATCTCCAACTGACAATATGGCCATTAAGAATCAAATTAATTTGTTTTTAGCCATATTCCTTGCGGCAAGCACAGCGATAATCGTTTTGCTTATTATGCCTGCCTATCAAGATATTCAGCAAAGCTCTCAGGAAATACTAATGCAAAAGCAGGAACTGGCATCTCTGGAAAACAAAATTAACAATATAGAGGAATTCAAAGCCAACTATAAGGATATAAATGAAAATCTGGAAAAAACAAATGATTTATTTGTGAAATCCAAAACTCCAACGGATTTTATATCTTTTTTAGAGACCAGCTCCCGGGATTCTCAGATCCCTTTGGAAATATTTCCTTCTGCCGCCAAACAGGAAAAAAATGATAAATGGAAATCCATGTTATTTAGAACAGGATCGATAAGTCCTTTCTCCAGCTTTCTAAGATTTCTAGAGAAACTGGAATCAAGTCCTTATCTGCTGGAAGTACAGAGCCTAAGGGTTACAAAGGCATTAGAGTCTGACCTTAAAGCCGGTGATTTTGAGAATATTTCTCTGAATGACGTGAAAACTAATCTTTCACTAAAAGTTTTTTCCGATTAACGGTTTATGTTTAAAATCGGCAAAATAAATCCCAAGAAAATCAAGGCCTTTTTTAAAAAAATACCCATAGTACTGGGTGAAAAGGCGTTTTTGTTTTTTTGGGTTCTATTGGTCCTGGCACTATTGTTGGGAGGGTTAATATTCTACGGCTTTTATCACGCTGCCAGCCAAGGTCCGGAAAAAGAAGTCAGCGGCAGTCAATCGGCTTTTGAACATAATACCTATCAGAGAATCCTGCAGATATGGGATGTGAGGGGAAAAAACTTAAGACAAACAGAGCTTAAGCGATATCCTGACCTTTTCAACCTTTAGTTTTCCGTCAGCTTGATTTTTTAAAGATTTTAAGTTAAAGTATCTTATATCCGTAATCCCCGGTCCCCGTAGTTCAACGGATAGAACACCAGCCTTCTAAGCTGGACATGTGGGTTCGATTCCTACCGGGGACACACTAATCGGAAAGCTCTTCCGTTTTCTTTTTTCATTAAAAGGAAGATGATATAATTAAAAAAGATTTTTGTAAAAATATGTTAAAACCAAAGGAAAAGGAAAAAATTATCGGGAAATATAAAGTCCACACCAAGGACACCGGCTCTCCTGAGGTCCAGGTGGCTTTGCTCTCAGGAGAGATAGAAGGCCTTCTGGCCCATCTTAAAAAAAATCCTAAAGACCTTCATTCTAAAAGAGGGCTGTTGAAGATGGTTATGAAAAGGAGAAAGCTCCTCAATTATCTAAAAGGAGAAAGCGGCAGAAGATACCAGTCGCTCATTAAAAAAGTAGGTCTCAAAAAATAGCATGAAAATAAAACACCCCGGACAAAGAGTGGCCATCCTGATTGACGTCCAGAATCTTTACCATTCAGCAAAGAACCTCTACGGAGGAGGCAGGACTAATTTCGGGGAAATTTTAAAGCTGGGTGTCAGCGACAGGATACTAATCAGGGCGCTGGCTTATGTGGTTAAAACCAAAACGGGCGAAGAAAAGCCCTTTTTTGAGGCGCTTAAGCAATTGGGGATTGAAACAAGGGTTAAAAAGCTGCAGGAATTCTACGGAGGAATGAAAAAGGCAGACTGGGATGTAGGCATAGCAGTAGATGCCATAAGGGTATCTCCCGGTGTGGACACCATTGTCCTGGCCTCAGGAGACGGCGACTTCCTCCAGCTTATTGAATATCTAAAGAACCAAGGAAAGAGAGTAGAGGTTATCGCTTTCGGAAAGTCAGCTTCATCTAAATTAAAAAAAGCCGCTGACGAATTCATAGACATGGGCGCAGACCCCAATAGGTTTATAATTAAAAAATAAAACAATACTCATAATGGACAAGAAATTTGAATTAAACTTAGGAGGAAGGGAGTTGAAAACGGCCGTCGGAAATCTGGCAGAACAAAGCAATGGTTCTGTTTTCCTTCAGTACGGCGACACTATGGTTTTAGCTACGGCCGTTATGGCAGATCAGGAAATCGAAGGTCAAAATTTCTTTCCTCTCACCGTAAACTACGAAGAAAAATTTTACGCAGCCGGAAAGATAAGAGGGGCCCGCTATATCAAAAGAGAAGCGCGGCCTTCAGATGAGGCCATTTGTAACGCCAGGCTGATAGATAGAGCCATCAGGCCGCTTTTCCCGGAAAACTTGAAAAGGGAGGTCCAGATAGTCGTTACTATACTTTCCTGGGACAATCAGAACGAACCTGACGTAGTAGGACTCCTGGCTTCCTCTATAGCATTATCAATCTCAGATATTCCCTGGAAAGGACCTCTGGGAGCTGTAAGGGTGGGAAGGATAGATGGAAAATTCATCATTAATCCTACGTACGACGAGCAGGAAAAAAGCGATATTGATATTGTCTTTTCCGCCATAGAAAGAAATGGAGAGCTTATGCTCAACATGATAGAGGGAGGCTTCGAAGAGGTAGGCGAACAAGCTGTCCAGGAGGCATGGGAATTTGCAAAATCCCATCTAGAGGCTTTGATTAGGTTTGAAAAGGAAATTGCGGGAAATATCACCAAAGAGAAAATTCCCCTCACAGATGCCGCAAAAAATACGGAACTGAAGGAAAAAATTGGGAAGATGCTCAAGGACAAACTTGAGAATGCTTTTTTCAAGAAAGGGAAGGAAAAAATGCAGGCCCTGAGGGAAGAAATTGCAGAATTTGTAAAAGAAAATTATCCCCAGGAAATAGATTATGCTCAGCAAATTTTAGAAGAAGAAACTGAAAAATTAATGCAGAGGAAGGTTATGGAAGAAGGGATAAGGCCCGACGGCAGAAAGATAGACGAAATAAGAAAGCTAAGCTGTGATGTCGGCCTGCTTCCCCGGACGCACGGTTCAGGCCTCTTTTGCAGGGGGTTGACCAAGTCGCTCTCCATCCTCACGTTAGGCGCCCCGGGAGATGTCCAGCTTCTCGAAGGTATGGAAATCGTAGGGAAAAAACGCTTCATGCACCATTATAACTTCCCTCCTTATTCTGTAGGAGAAGTCAGGCCTATCAGAGGACCGGGACGGAGAGAGATAGGGCACGGCATGCTCGCAGAGAAGGCAGTCCTGCCCGTAATTCCCTCTTCCGAAAATTTTCCTTACACTATCAGAATAGTGTCTGAAATATTATCTTCTAACGGCTCCAGCAGTATGGCATCTATTTGCAGCTCTTCCTTAGCTCTGATGGATGCAGGTGTTCCCATAAAGGCACCTGTAGCAGGCATAGCTATTGGATTGGTAACAGACGGCAAAGATTATAAACTATTAACGGATATCCAGGGACCGGAAGACCACTACGGTAAGATGGATTTCAAGGTAGCCGGCACCAGACAGGGAATAACCGCCATTCAAATGGATATTAAGATTGAGGGTGTGCCGGAAAGGATACTTCGAGAAGCCCTGGAATTAGGCAAAAAAGCCCGATTCCAAATATTAGATAAAATCAAGGAAGTTTTGGAAAAGCCGAGACCGGAGCTTTCTCCCTATGCTCCCCGTATACTGGTGCTTAACATCGACTCGGAAAAAATCGGTAAGGTCATCGGTCCCGGAGGTAAAATGATTAACGAAATTATTGATGAATGTGGGGTTTCCATAGATATAGAAGAAACAGGTCAGGTCTTTATCACGGCAGAAAAGGAAGAGGCCGCTAAAAAGGCTGCCAGCTGGATCAAGAATATCGTCAGGGAAATAAAAGTGGGAGAAGTATTCCAGGGAAAAATAAAAAGGATTCTGGACTTCGGCGCTTTCGCAGAACTCATTCCCGGACAGGAAGGCATGATACATATTTCCAAGCTTGCCCCCTACCGGGTCAGAAAAGTAGAAGACGTAGTTAAGGTGGGAGACATAGTGCCTGTTAAGGTAATAGGGATAGACGAACAGGGAAGGATTGACCTTTCCTTAATCTATAAAGAGCCTAAAAAACCGTACAATGGCAGAGGAAGAACAAGAAAAAGATAAGAAGACGGAGCGCCTTGAATCTCTAAGGAGAGACTTGGAAAATATCATACCGGGCGCCGAAAGTGAAAGAGAGGAAGAGGAGGAAAAATTGAAATTTCTCAGGAGAGAAGAGATTAAGACTATGCAGAAGGACGTTAATAAGCTCAGAGAGACGGAAGCACAGAAAGAGAAAGAAAGAATCGTTTCTTTGGCCGAAGAAAAAGAGCAGAAAAAGAAAGAACCTCCTAAAAAGCTTCCTCAACCAATAAAAATTTTTCTAAAAAAAGAGGAACCGGAGAAGGAAGCCGTGGTAGAAGAGGAAATTCCCGCCGAAGCTGTTCTTATACCAAAAAATCCTAAACGAAGAGGCGGCATTTTCAAAAAAGTAATAGTGCGCCTGTTTTTTGTTTTAATCTTTATCGGCCTGATAGGAGGCGCTTACTATCTTTTCCGGTCAGGCGCTTTAACTAGTCTTTTCTCCCGAAGAACTACCCCTGAGACAGAACAGCAAGAAGAAAACACCCCTCCGGAAACACAGAAAGAGGAGGAAGAATTCCAAATTGAAATACCGATTTCTTTTGTCCCAATAGAAAAGACTTTCGTGGTGGAGATTGCTGACAACGGTGAAATTCCTCAGGAAATAAAGAGAATTACCAAGAAAGATTTACCTCAAGAGGAGTTTTCCAGGATTGTTCTGGAAAATCCGGGAAAGAAGCGATTGGTAAGCCTTGAGGAGATTGCCCAGGCTTTCCAGGTAAGCACCGTTCCGGAAGTGGTGAATAAGATAGATATAGACAGATTTACTTTTCTCCTGTATCCCCAGCCGGAAGGAATGAGACAGGTACTCATAGCGAGAGTGGAAGACAGCGACAATCTAAATAATGGGCTGAAAACCTGGGAAAACAGGTTAATCCAGGACGGTGTTTCCGGATTAGGCCAGCAGATTCCGGTCATCGGCACTTCCTTTAAAAATTACTCTTTCCAGAACGTGCCTTTCCGCTATCTTACCATAGGAAAGAATGATTCCGGCATATGTTACGCTCTCTACAAGGGTTACCTGATTGTCACTTCTTCATTCAAGAGCATGAATCAGGCTATAGTAAAGCTCAAACCCGTGCAGGAGGAAACCCTGTCTCCTGAGCTTTACAATAATTTGGGCCAGTTATTCATAGTTGGTTTCGACGGCACCACCGTGACTCCCCAGCTGGAAAATTTCCTGACAGCCTATAGGCCCGGAGGAGTTCTTCTATTATCCAAAAACATCGAAAATTCAGAACAGCTCACCGGCCTTATTCAAGGCATCCAGGATATTTCCATCAGGGAAACAGGCCTTCCCTTGTTTGTCGCAGTGGACCAGGAAGGCGGAGAAATCTCCCGAATCGGCTTTCTTAAAGAAAAAACTCCCCAGTCTGAAATAAATTATACAGATGAGGCATACGGCGTGGGTCTGGACAGGGGAACAGAACTGAAGCAGCTCGGAGTCAATCTTAACCTGGCGCCTCTTTTGGATAACATGAAGGAAGGGGATTTTTATTATAACAGGACTTTCCAAAAACAGCCTGGCCTGACCGGTGACCTGGCAAAATATCTGATAGACGGGCAGAAAGCCGCCGGTATCCTAACAGCCGTAAAGCACTTTCCGGGGTATGTGGGAGAATCCTCCAATCCCGAAGGCTCTCTGCTTTCGCTTAATCTGCCTGAGATTTCCCAGTTCCAAAGGGCCGTACAGGCCGAGCCTGAGTTCATTATGATAGCCAACGCCGTCTATCCCGACATCGACGACTCTGCCCCCCTTACGTTTTCCCCGCTGGGAATATCGTATCTCAAAAGTAATTTAGGCGCTTCTGCCCTAATCCTTTCAGACGACCTGGCCCAAAATTCTCTTCTGGAAAAATTTTCCCTGCAGGACATAGTAACCAAACCCATAACAGCCGGGGTAGATGTAATGATTTTTTCGGGATGGCGCTTCCCCGTTGCCCAGGGCATGGATGCTTTCTTCGCAGCAGCCAACAGTGGAAAAATTTCCGATATCAAACTCCAGGAAGAAGTATCTAAAATAATCAACCTAAAACAAAACTTATTGCAATAACTTTATGGATAAAAAAACAATCACAGAGCTGGAAAAAAAGCTTCTAGAAGAAAAAGAAAAATTGGAAAAAGGACTGGGAGAATTCGCCGAGAAAGATAAAAACGTAGAGGGAGACTGGGATACCCGCTTTCCCGCCTTCAATACAGAGGGCGGAAGCAGTTCTGACCTGGAAGGAGAGGAAGATGAGGTAGAGGAATATAGCACTCTTCTTTCCCTGGAGCATACTCTGGAAAAAAGATTAAGGAATATTAATTCTGCTTTAAAGAAGATTAAGAAGGGGAATTACGGAATATGCGAAAAATGCGGTGGGAAAATTTCCGGGGAAAGGCTGAAGATTAATCCCGAGGCTAAATACTGCATGAAGTGCAGAAGATAAGGGTAAAATAAAAACGCTTAAAACCAATGGAGCGTTTTTTTATTAAAAAAAGAAAGGCAATTTTCATTGCCTTTTATATAAATAATGGTTTCTCCAGGAAAAATTCTCCCTCTTTATTGATTGCTCTCTTGTGGCGCTCGGCTGTTTTCTTATAAAACTTAATTTTTCTTTCTGCTAAATGCAGCTCTTTTTCTAAATCCCTTGTATCCATTAGGGAAGTACCTCTGATGTCACTTAATTTTTCTTTGATGTGGTCTAATTTTTGCTTCGCCAAGTAAAAGCTTTTCAGGTTTTCCAATTCTATGCGATGTATGTCGAGGCATTTCGTTAGCCTCATGGCAAGGCCGTCTGGGCCGAATGATTTTCTTTCTACCTGCTCTGTGCGCGGTTTTCTTTTTTCCTTTATTTCTTCAAATGGAGGTTCCAGATTTAATAAGGTTTCGACACCCAATTATATCACCTTTTTTTATTATTTAAATGTTCTACTATTTTAATTCTATGCGGGCTTTGATAAAATTGTCAAGCTAATATTTGACACAAAAAAGAATTAAGGGTTTAATTATATGCAGAACATTCAAAAGCTGCATATAAATGAAGGATGAGATAATTGAAAAGAAAAAAGTAAAAGGCCCTTTGATTTTCCCCGACAAAAGGATAGTTTTTGAAAATGATTGTGTTGTGGGGGGCGATATTGAAGCGGCATCAATTATAGCTGAGAGGAACCTAATAGTTAAAGGTAACGTCATATCAAAGAGTATTATATTCTTCAAACGGAACGCAAAGGTATACGGCATGATAGCAGCCCAGGAGGAAATAAACGGGATGCGAGACATTACGGCTAAAAAGTCCATACATTCTGGGAAGTCAATACAGTTGGAAGGAACTATAAAAAGCAGAAAAGGGTCTATTACCGCAACGGGGAAGATTTCAGCTAAAAAGGGCATACGAGCCGGAAGCTGGATTATAGCGAAATCTGTTATCACGGACGGTAATATTAAATCAAAAGACTATATAAGGGCTAAGGAAATTTATGCGGGAGAAGACAAGGTTATTTACGCAAAAAAGATATTCGGAGAGATAAAGTCCGGTTTCTGGGAAAAAAATAAAGAGAGTTAAACTCTCTTTTTTTATTGAAATTGGTCGCCAAATTCTC